>NZ_JAMYVG010000028.1:0-69689 GCF_040323855.1 Mesorhizobium sp. M0028 | reverse complement strand
CATGCGCCCACCACCTCTTCGGCGCGCCAACAAGCCGCGGCGTGGCTCGACCCGACATCACGCAGGCTGGGCGTCCTTTCGCGGCTCTCATCCACAACGCAGATGGCGGTCTCTTCCGAGGCATCATAGGGCGCCGCCGATACTCAAAAAGTTGTTACAGATCCTAAAAGTAATTTTCACAAAATATTTGCGTCCAAAAGTCCAGGACAATGGTAGTGAAGAAGCCGGAGAACTGGCAGCCGAGACGCTAAATACTTGCAAGTAGCATGAGGTAATTGTGCTGCGACGATCTAGATATTCTCCTATTAACGAATAGCAGCGCAGTCATAGAGGAAGTATATGGCAGACATCCCGAGTCCCAAACTTCTTGAAGCGGCCACCAATGAAATTTGGCGGCCATACATGTGCTACCAGGCGTTCGAAGAAACGGCTGAGCTGATCGCCGAAGATGGGCAGCCAGCAATTCATTCTACCGAGGCCGAGGCTCTTTGTTGCGGCACATTCGGCGAATTGCTGCAAGGCCAGTTGCCGATGGGCTCCCTTCCCTGTGATTGCCATTTTTTGATCACGATGCCCATCGCGATCTTTACGCGGGCCTACTTCATACCGATTCCCGGCGCACGACGTGTAACCGTTTATCCTCCACATAAAGTCAAGGCAAAACGGTTGGCTGAAAATCTCGTGATTGCCCTCGGCACCTCAGGAGGGATTCTCCTTTTGCAATCTGAAATACCCGAAGGAAAAGGGCTGGCCAGTTCGTCTGCGGACCTTGTTGCGACGGCACGGTCAATCGCCTGCTGCCTCAAGCGTAGAGTCCGGACATCGTTGATCGAGAAGCTAATGGCGGAAATCGAGCCATCCGACGGTGTTATGTATCCTGGCGTCGTCGCATACCAACAGCGAGCATGTAGTCTTCTCTTCTTCCTTGGGCAAATGCCGCCACTTGCAATAGTTGGTATTGATGAAGGAGGGACGGTCGAAACCGTGGACTATGATCAACGGCGAGGTGAAATCTCCACCAGTCGCAGAACAGAGTATCAAGAACTACTCGACCGCGCACGGATAGCAATTCCGCGTGGTGACACAGCCACGATAGGCAGAATAGCGACGGCCAGCGCGCTCCTTCATCAGGAGCAAGCTCCGAAGAGGCATCTGAATTCGATGCTAGAGGCATCCGAGGCCACTGGCGCTCTCGGCGTCGTAGTCGCGCACAGCGGCACAATGATTGGAATCCTCCTCGATCGAAGCGCGACTGACTTCCCGCGGACGCTTCGTTCCGTGCTCGCCCATGTATCGTCTTTCGACAACTCACCAAAAATCTACATGACCATCACTGGCTCCCCATGAGATGCGCAATGGACGATGGACGTTGTTCGCAACTTGCCACCCTCGGGTGCTCTGATGCCGATGCATCACATCTTCCGCATGGCATTGGCATGCATCTTGGTGCCGTCCAGAGCAACCGTGCCCACCTTGAGTATGCCGACCTGCCGAACCATCTCCAGCATCGGCAAAGGCCGCTTCGATATCGGCAAGAAACGGCGGCCGCAACTGGCAACGGTGTCACGGTCGGGATGATCGCTCGCCGCGATCAAGCTGAACCCGTAGTGTCAGACCGCGCCAGCTTGCGACTCCAGAACACGATGGCGTGCGTCCCAAGGAGGGCAGCCAGCTCAACGTATTCCACTCGGTCCAGTAAGTTCATCGAGATGGATCTTCGATACACCAGCGACACCGAGGACCCCGAGCAGAATTCAGCCGTCGCAACACGACCTTTAATCAAATTCACCGAACCTTTGCAACCGCAAACCGCCGACAGTGGTACCCTAATTGCAAGCTCGGAAGCCGGACACAAATAAAGGTGGCCAGACTGCTCCACAGTACTCACGATGGGATTTACACCAATGACAAGAAAAGCGTTTATTCTAGTTGAAGGAAATCAAAGGGGCAATGGGTTGCGATATGTCCAAGCGGCCAAGCGACTTGCTCTCCACCCAATTACATTGTCAGCTGATCCAGCTCAGTACGACTATCTTGCGGCAGACAGAAGCGAGGCGATCCGTGTCGATACAAATGATCTCGATGCGCTCATTCGTGAATGTTCGCAGCTCAGTGCGACGTATGACATTGTGGGGATTAGCGGCTTTGCGCGCGTCGACGAGTCGGTCTATGCAACAGTTGGGAAGCTGTGCCGGCACTTCAACGTGCCGGGTCCCGATCCGGCATCTGTTGAGCGATGCGCCGACAAGTTTACTCAACGTCAGGTCCTCGCGGCGGTGGGGGTCCCAATGCCTGCATACCGCTTGGCAACGAACACGACCGACGCACAAACCTCTGCGGCGGAGATCGGGTTGCCAGTGATTGTTAAGCCTGCAGTAGGTAGCGGGAGCTGCGGCGTTCGATTGTGCTGCAATGTCGATGAGTTGGCCGATCACACGACCTATCTTTTGAGCGGCAAGCATAAATGGAGGGGGTCCCCGAGGATACTAGTCGAAGAATTCGCCCAAGGCCCGTACTATATTGCGCATATGATGGGAAATGAGATCATTGGGATTGAAGCTGGCGACTCGGGCCCTCTACCGCATTTCGTATTCCGTGAGAGTAGTTTTCCGGCGCATCTCACTCAAGACGAGCATAAGCGTATCGCCGATATTTCGCTGAGCTGTTTGCGGGCTCTTGGCCTGGGTTGGGGGCCAGCCTGCATTGAATTCCGGTGGACGAAACGTGGCCCGATTGTCATCGAAACCAACCCGCGCCTTGCTGGTGCGCCCTCTCCTCAACTGATTCAGCTGGCTTACGGTGTCGATCTCATAGCCGAACACGTGAAGCTTGCCATAGGCGAGGAATGTAACTTGCGCAGATTGCAGTCGCAGACGGCGGCGGCACGGTTCCTGCTGGCCGATCGCGATGGCATCCTCGATTGCGTCAATGGTGACGGTCAGGCTGCCGCCGTATCAGGTGTTGCGGAGGTCAAGTTGTACGTTGAACCCAAGACGCCTATCGTCAGGAAGGGTGATTACCGAGACTGGATCGGGCATGTCATCGCCGCTTCGCCCAGCCTTGCTCGGACCGAGGCGATACTTCAGCATGCAGTCAACTTGATCGATTTGTCGGTCACACCCTTTTAGGTCTGGGCGAAGAATCGAAGGGAGCGGTTCTTCCGCCGCCTGGAAACCGGGCCGACGACAAGGGCACTTTTTAGGGCTGGTGGCGAACTGGAACACGTTGTGCCATTTTTTCACCTATCCGAGACCGCGCGCCGGTTCACCTACACCGCCGATGACATCGATGACTCTCCACACTCCGGCACTGTCGCTGGTCAACCGGCGAGACAAAATCGATTAGGACGGCCGGCAAGGCCGCAGTTTTACCGTGTCGCTAGTTGCAGGGTCCTGAATTGAGGAGTCAGATTATGGATTTAGCTAGAAAACAGTTTAGCGCCAACGTCATCGAGTCGCTATCCTTTCCCCGATTCGTGCCATTAGCGCACAACCTCGTCGCCGCGAAGTTCGAGCTGATGAAATTTACACCAGCGAAGCACATTCTCGATGACGCGCTGGCAAGCGGACATTTGCGGCCGGGCGGCCATGTCATTGAAAGCAGTTCTGCCACGTTCGCCTTAGCTCTATCGATCCTGTGTTCTTTATATGACTTGCGCCTAACGCTCGTCACGGGTCCAACGTCGCAAATCGTTCGTTGGAGATTGGAGAATTTAGGCGCAATCCTGCATACGGTCCAGGCCAGTAAAAACTGCGAAGGTGGGATACAGCAGGCGCGTTTGGAGGTGCTGGCCGAGTTACGTTCGTCAATGTCCAACAGCTTTTGGCCGCAACAATATACAAATCCGCTAAATTCTCTCTCTTATAAATTCATTGCCGAGCGAGTCCTTCTATCACAGCCAAAAATTGATTCAATAGTCGGTACAGTCGGTAGTGGAGGATCTCTCTTTGGAATTGCCTCTGTCTTGGAACGTGAGAACCCTAACTTAGAAGTAATCGCTGTCGACCACAACAGAAGCGTGATTTTTGGTGCCCAGGCTCCGCGGATCAGCAAGATGTGCAGGGAAACATTCGAACAGATACTAGGAATGGGGGCGGGAATTCCCATGGGCAATGTAAATTTTGAAAGCTGCGACGAAGTCCACTGGGTGCCCGTTCCGAAAATGGTTCAGAAGGTCCAAGATCTCCATCGACGAACTGGAATGCTTGTCGGAGCATCAAGCGGTGCCGCTCTTGCCGTTGCGGAGTGGCGTGCAGCTCAGGAGCCTTCGCAGCACGTTCTAACCATTTTTCCAGACCACGGCATTCGTTACGTAGAGACGATGTTTAATCCGGGATGGTTGAATAACTGGAAGGAAGATCTTGCTCGGGATTGGGGAGGGCCAAGAGAAATTTCTTCGCTAGAAAAGGTATCGGAGGAATGGTGTCGATTCAAATGGGGTAGACGCAAATACCGACATGTGGTGGGTAGCGACCCGGCGCCCCGGCACGCCGGTTACAATCCGTAAAATGTCCGGTACGGGCACGTCTATTCGAGTGCCATAGACATTGCGGGCCATTGCGTCTCTTTCACTGAGGTAGCATCCCCTTGCGGCGTCTCCGCAGCACGACTCGCATTGACCTCCAACAGATTCAGCTGGCTTACGGTATCGATCTCATCACTGAGCACATCAAGCTAGTCACCGGCGACAAAAGCGATCTGCGGACAAGGCGTTCGCACACTGCGGCTGCGCGGTACCTAAAACCTGATCGCGATGGCATCCTCGACTGGATCGATGGGGACAGTCAGGCGGCTGCTGTATGTGGCGTCGTCGAGGCCAAATTGTATGTCAAACCGAAGACGCCGATCGTCAGGAAAGGCGATTGGCGAGACATGTCGATCGGACATGTCATCGTCACTTCACCCAGCCTTGCTGGAACCGAGGCGATACTTCAGCATGCCGTCGACTTAGTCAATTGGTCGATCACCCCATTTCCGACGGCGAGCTAAATAGGAACAATCTGCGGCTCGCCGCGCACCAGGTAAGCAAGTGATCTCGCTCAACATTGATCTAAGGAGCACGAGAAGACTGTTTTTACTGAATCACCCGCGGCCAACATCTCAAGCCGCGTGCCCGCAAGCAGTCCAAGATTATCTCACGGCGCGCGGCTATATTCTCCGGCGCGTTGAAGTCTACGGTTGTCTCAATGCGTTGGGATAACGGGTCAGACCCGAAAAAGCCAATCGAGACATAGTCACCGCAGAGTCCCTGAAAAGCTAGTCATGTCTAAACCCATGTTTGAAAAGATCGCCTTGGTCGGCATAGGCTTGATCGGCTCTTCGCTGGCGCGCGTCATATGCCGCGAGGGGCTGGCCGGCCATATATCCATTGCAACTCGTAGCCCTGAGACCCTGAAGCGAACCCAGGAGTTGAAGCTCGGAGACCACTACACGACCGACGCGAATGAGGCGGTGCGCGGGGCCGACCTAGTCATCGTCTCAGTGCCCGTCGGTGCCTGCGGCGCCGCGGCTGAGGAGATCGCACCGGCGCTTAAGAAGGGTGTTATCCTCACCGATGTCGGCTCCACCAAGGCCTCCGTGATCGCTCAGATGCAGCCCTTGGTGCCGGAGGGCGTACACTTCATCCCCGGCCATCCGCTGGCCGGCACAGAGAAGTCAGGCCCTGATGCGGGTTTTGCCGAACTGTTCGAGAACCGCAGGTGCATCTTGACACCGCTGGAAGGCACCGACCCTGCCGCGCTGGAGAAGCTCTCCGAATTCTGGCGCCGTTGCGGCTCCAATATCGACACGATGGACCCGCAGCGCCACCACATGACGCTGGCGATCGTCTCGCACTTGCCACACATCATCTCCTATAACATGATCCGCACGGCGGACGATCTGGAGACGGTCACAAAATGCAAGGTTATCAAATATTCGGCCTCCGGCTTCCGCGATTTCACTCGCCTCGCCGCCTCGGACCCCACAATGTGGCGCGATGTATGCCTGCACAACCGTGACGCGATCCTCGAAATGCTGGCGCGCTTTTCGGAGGATCTCGCCTCTCTGCAGCGGGCGATCCGCTGGGGCGAAGGCGACAAGCTGTTCGATCTCTTCACCCGCACGCGAGCCATCCGCCGCTCGATCATCGAGGCGGGGCAGGATGTCGACGTGCCCGATTTCGGCCGCCAAGCATTGCGCAACCTGCATTTGATGCAAGAATAACTTTATGCTCTGCGGGGTTGAGATAGAGTTTTGCCGGCCCGCCGAGCGTGGCACACAGAGCCCGCAGCCATACAGCTGGTCGCTCTGCCCAACAGCGGCAATTCTGGCGCGAATTGCTGCGGAGCAGAGGCTATGAAACGCCTGCCGATGGCTGTGGTCCCTCGACTTCGAGGGCTAGCAATCAAAGCCTCCAACCAGTTTTATTTTGTCCCGTCGATGCATTTACCAGCGGCAGCCGCCGACGCAGGGTCCTAAGGGAGAACACCCGAGGCCTGGCGGGTTTTGAGCGGCGTGCGGCTGCTCGCGTCTCGCTGTGGTCGGCGGCTGGGTTGGTGAGACCTCCCAGCTCGCGCACTCTATTTTTTGCCGGACCTCAATGACCATGCCTGTCCTTCAAGCAACAGCGGTCGCTTTTGCCAACAGCGTCGCCTTACGTGCGGCTGGTGCGAAGCTAAAACTATCTTGAAAATGCCTTGAGACGCCAATTGAACTCTTTGGCCAATAAAATCGATTTTACAAAAGTTTACATTCATCAAGTTTTCGCAAATGGCGACCTTAACGTAATTATAACAAATATTTACTCGCTGTAGGCTGTGTCGATGTTATCTTATCTTTCGATAAAGTTACTCAAATTTGCGACTGACCGAAGGAAATGTCATGGGCATCTCGGATCGACAGGCCGCATCGGGGCAAGCCGCGCTAGAGCGCATCAAGGCTTCCCATGCCCTCGACTGGGCCGCCACTCGCTTGGCCCGTTGACGGCTTGGTTATCACAAGCCCTCGAAAGAGCTACGCGGACGTCACATTCTTCGGAGGTAGGGTGCGACGTCTGCAGAATGAGGGCATCATTGTAGCGGTGCTAAAACGGTGGGAGTTCCATCGCTGTGCAAGATGTCATAGCTAGATTTTCCCATTCTCTGGAAGAAAGATCGGCTGTATCGGTAGTCAGTGTAAAGTTAATGACGTCAAGATAGATGCAGTTATTTAAATCGAAGTGGTCATTGGAGGAGTTGGAGAAATGGGAAAATTTCCTGGTGAAGAAGAAGCATTGCTGAGCGTCGTAAAGAGTTCAGCTTCGCCGTCGTATCGGATAATTTGCTTCCCGCATGGGGGTGGTAGTGTACAGTCGTTCCATACTTGGTCTGAATATCTTCCCGAAGACATTGAGCTTATTTGTCTGAACCTTCCCGGGCGCGCCAGGCGGTCATCGGAGGCCGCCATCCGCAGCATGGATATGTTGGTATTCATGGTGACAGAGGCGCTCCGCGAGTACAGTGACCGGCCTTTTGTTTTCTTCGGTCATAGCGTAGGTGCTCTCATGGCCTACGAGGTTACCCGTTCCCTGGAGAAGGCGGGTCGACAATCTCCCTTCCATCTGGTCGTGTCAGCTCACCCGTCGGCGGAAGTGCCGGCGGATGAGCCGCCCATGTATAGATACGAGGATGACAAGTTAATCAATGTGGTCCGAATGCTTGGTATGGTCCCTACGGAGGCGCTGGCAAATGAGGAACTCCTACATGACTTCATCTTGCCGCCGCTGCGGGCTGACTTCGAAATTGCGGAGACCTACGACCGGAATCTACCAACACCCCTCAACGCCGCAATCACCGCGATGGGGGGCGCTCAAGACGAAATGATCAATCCCAATGATCTGGACGGTTGGCGTCGGCTTACGACATCGCGCTTCGCCCGGATTATTTTTGACAGCGATCACTTCTACCCCCATTCCATGACGGCGGAAGTGGTGTCTACCCTCCTGCGTGAAGTTAAGGAAGTAAAGGCACAACTCCCGGCTTCCATCCGAATTGCCGAGCCCCTACCTTATCCCGAACTACCATTGCATGACCAATTTCGCAAACAAGCGGCCCTCAAGCCAAAGGCACCTGCCGTCGTCTCAGGGACTGGGATCCTAACTTACCGTGAGCTCGACGACCTGAGCGAGATTCTATCCAGTCACCTGCTTGGACATGGCCAAGGCCGAGGTTCGCGCGTGGGTCTCCTAATGGATACTTCATCTGAATACGCCGTCGCGTTGTTCGGAATCCTTAAAACCGGTGCGGCTTACGTCGTGCTTGACAAAGCTCAGCCCGTTGCTGCGGTCAAGCGGATACTTGAAAAGGCGTCTGTTGAAGTCGTCGTCACCAACAACCGCTTCGCGGCTAACCTTCCTCCTGACTGGTCGGGTATTGCGCTCTCGCTCGACCAGGGTTGGGAGGAGCAACCCGGCAAGGCCATTCCAGTCAATCCCCAATCGGTGGACCTCGATGCGCCGGCTCAGATTGTATTTTCGTCTGGGACCACCGGTGAACCGAAAGGGATCGTCTGCCCCCACCGAAGCACTGTATGCTCTTACCAGTGGCGCTATCGCGCGCTGCCATACGCGCCTGATGAGCGAGAGGCGGTTAATATCTTCTTGGTCTGGGAGATAATGCGGCCGATCCTCGCCGGGGTGCCTGCATATCTGATACCGGACGAGGTTATCTACGATCCGCCCCACCTGGTCGACTACCTGGAACGAAATCGAATTTCCAGAACATTGCTGACGCCTTCACTGCTGGATGTGCTTCTCAGCAGCGGCCTCCTCGACATCCCCTCGCGTCTTCCGGATCTCCAATTGATTTACTTATCAGGCGAGGTGGTGACAGCATCGTTGCTTGCACGTGTGAGGGATGCGCTCCCGCACGTCAAAATTATCAATTACTATGGCGCTGCGGAGGCAAACGATGTCACGTATATCGACTTGAGCGAGATTGATCCTGCGACAACACAAAAGGTCGTTCCGGTCGGTCCGCCTCAGTGCTATGCCAGTGTCTATGTCCTCGGGGAGCAACGCGACCCCCTACCAGTAGGCTTCTTGGGCGAGGTTTTCGTCGGCGGCGATATATTGGCTGATGGATATCTCAACGATCCAGAGATGACACGGGAAAGGTTCTTTCCCGATCCGTTTAGCGCTGATGGCAAGATGTTCCGCACTGGCGATCTTGGCCGCATGCTGCCCGGCGGCCAGTTGGAGATTATCGGGCGATGCGCTTTCCTGGTGAAGATCCGAGGGTACAGCGTCGTACCCGGGTCTGTAGAGGCTGCCTTGCTTCGGTACTCCGGCGTCAGCTCCGCTGCCGTCCTGCCGGAGCTCGATCCGACGACCGGCCAGCCTTTTCGACTGATCGCCTATGTGGTCTTGCGGAATGAGAGCGAGGGGTGGGAGGCTTCTTTGCGGGCGCATTTGAAGTCTGAGGTACCGCATTACGCAATTCCGTCGGAATTCGTCGCTCTGACGAAATTTCCCATTGCTGCCAACGGAAAACTTGATCGGTCGCGCCTCCGCGACCTCGCGAAAGAGGCGTGCACTCCAGCGACATGTGCTGACGAGGTCGAATCGGCACTTCGCGCAGCCTGGCGCGACCTTCTTCAGAGAAAGGCTGCTGATCCGGGCGACAACTTTTTCGACTGCGGCGGACACTCCCTTCTGGCTGCCCGTCTTTGCACTCAGCTTCGCGCAAGCCTGAAGGTAGATCTCCGCGTCGTGGAGATCTTCCTCAATCCAACCTTTAAAGAACTCGCGGCGCTTCTCCGCAAGCGCGGCGGCAAACAGCGACCTGCTCTAAACCGGAAGCTCCCGAAAACACCGCCAGTCTCGCCGGGCAGGCCGCATGTTAAGGTGTTGGACGGCCGACGCGGCTCCGGTATGGACATTGCCGTGATTGGTATGGCCGCGCGTTTCCCCGGCGCGGAAACAGTCGATGCACTCTGGGAAAACCTCTGCCAAGGGGTCTGCTCGATCGCCCCGCTCTCCGCGCAGGAACTCAAGGCCCGGGGCATTCCGGAGTCTGTCCTGAAGCGCTCCGATTATGTCCGCGTGGGCGCCCATCTCCAAGATGTGGACCTTTTCGATCCGGATTTCTGGAACCTCTCGAGCCGTGAGGCAACGTTAATGGACCCGCAGCATCGCCTCTTTCTCGAATGCTGCTGGAAGGCACTCGAGTCGGCCGGCTATGCGCCAACTCAGCATGAGGGCCGGACGGGGGTGTTCGCAGGTTCGTCGCTCCCCCTCTATCTATTACACCATTTGAAGGGTGGCGGCCTTATCGATCCAACCAACGCGCCGCTCGCTTTCCTGACGGAGCTCGGCAACGACAAGGACTATCTTGCCTCGCGGGTGTCCTACATGCTGAACCTCAACGGCCCAAGCATTGCGGTGCAAACCGCATGCTCAACTGGGCTGGTGGCAATTGCGGTCGCCAGTCAGTCACTCGCGGCCGGGTATTGCGACATGGCGCTAGCAGGCGCGGCGAGCATCACCTTCCCTCAAGCGGGATACCAGTATGTCAAAAACTTCATCAATTCTTCGGACGGCGTCTGCCGAGCTTTTGATGCCGATGCCAGTGGCACTGTGCTCGGAGACGGCGTTGGGGTCGTCGTTCTCAGGCGCCTCGAGGATGCTCTGGCGGCAGAAGACCCAATCCACGCAGTGATAAAAGGATGTGCCATTAACAACGATGGCCGCACCAAATCCTCCTACTCAGCGCCTAGCGCGCGAGGCCAGGCCGAAGTTGTGCGCCAAGCACTTGCCTCTGCGGCAATCGGCGCTGAAGACGTGGAATACATCGAAACTCACGGGACCGGCACCAAGGTCGGCGACCCGATCGAAGTTCACGCTCTGGCAGAGGTGTTCTCGGGTCAAGAGGACACGGGAAACGCCTGTGCGCTCGGGTCAATTAAGCCGAATATCGGCCATGCCAACTTCGCCGCAGGGGTCGCGAGCTTTATCAAGGCAGTTCTCACCCTTCAGCACGGTGTAATCCCCCCGACCATCAACATCAACCAGCTGAACGAAGACCTGGGTCTGGAGGATACGCCCTTCTTCGTCAATGAGCAGCTTAGACCCTGGCCTCGTCCGCAGGGGCGCCCGCGAACTGCCGGAGTCACCGGACTCGGTATCGGCGGAACCAACTGCCATGTCGTGCTGCAGGAATGGGACAGCAATAACGCTAGGTCTTGGCCCGGATCGGTAGCGCGGGGATCTCACGCCCTTTGCCTATCTGCAAAGACCCCGTCGGCGCTAAGCCGGGCCTGCCGGAATCTAGCCGCGTTCCTGCGCCGCAACCGGGATATCAATCTCGGTGACGTCGCACACACGCTGCGCGTGGCGAGATGCCAGTTCAATTATCGAACTGTCGTCGTAGCGCGCAACTTGGACACGGCCATCGGGAGGTTAGAAGAAGAGGCGAATCGTCCGGCAGATCGGGCCCTCTCCTCGCCGTCGATAGCGTTCATGCTGCCGGGCTGCGGAGTGCACCACCCGCGAATGTTCAAGGACCTGTTTGATCACGTGCCGGACTTTCGCAAGGCTTTCCTGGCTTGTGCCGTCGCTAGTCGCCCGGTTCTGGATCGTGACCTGGAGTCGGTCATGTTCGGGGAAGACGACGCATATGCGACCACTTCCTTCGAAGAAATAAGTATCATGACTTTCTCGGTGCAATACGCCATGGCACATTTGCTAGAACAATCTGGAGTGCATCCCGATTATCTTGTTGAACATAGCATGAGCGACTATGTCGTGGCCACCTTGGCGAGAGTTATAGAGTTGGAAGATGCTGTTAAGCTGACGGCCGTTCGTAGCCGTGCGATGGCTGACCTTAGTATCGACGGTGCTATGCTTGCGGCCAGATGCGGTCCAGATGAGGCTGAATGTATCCTTGTAGAGGACGACTGGCGTGATCGAACTGAAGCTGGCGAGATCAGCGTCGGTGTGGTGAACTCAAAAGCTGGTGTCGTGTTCACTGGCAAGCGCGAACTTCTCGAAACGCTTCGGAAGAGGCTCGAACAAGCAGAGATTCCCAACCACCTCCTTAATACAGCTGGGGTGCCCGGCCATTCTCCGTTGATGAAGCCAGCGCATGATATCATCGACGCGAACTTCCGCATCCTTGAAAAGCGTCTGCCGGATGTCGCCATCGCTCTGAATTCAGGATCTCTGCATGGGGCGCAGATGCCCTTACCGGAGAGCCACTGGAGCAGGCAAGCAACTGGGGTCAGCCGATTCGATCGCTCCCTCGAAGCCACGGTCGCCGGCGGAGCAACTGCACTCGTTGACCTTGGCCCCTCGCGCCATTTGGCGCGTTTCGCACATGAGGCGATCAATTCTAAGGGTCGGAAGACGAGTATCCCAGCGATTGTCCCAGCCGCGCGTGACGAGAACGATCAAGACTCCACCGACCGGCATGTCCTTTTGGAATGCCTTGGGGCACTCTGGGCCAAAGGTGTTGCGGTGGATTGGAAGCGGGCCAGTGATCAACTGGAGCCATTCGGAACTCGCCGACGCATCCCCCTTCCAACGTACTCGTTTGATGGCCACCGTTGCTGGCCGGACGGTCAGCATGCGGGCGCGACGCTTCCACGGCAGCCTGGGGAGCGAGAACGTCACAGGGGGGAAGTGTTCACCTATGCGCAGACCTGGACAGAGAAAATGCTTCCCCGCGCGCTCCCCGGTGGCGGAAGAACCAAGGCTCTACGTTGGTTAGTGCTCGCCGATCGGCCGTTTGGTGAGGTGGAGCGCGCGGGGGACGCGCTGGCAAACAGCATCACACGGCAGTTGGAGGATGCGGGTCACGAAGTAGTCCGTGTTTGCCGACGGGCCAAACCATCGAATTCGCCCGTGAAAATCAAGGGGTCTACAATCTTTATTGATCCCACCCGAGAAGGCCTAAAGGCGCTCTTCGACGCCGAGATCGCTTCAGAGCGTGCCGCTGACCGCATTCTCTGCCTCTGGCACCTCAACGGTGCTGCGGAAGCCAATGAGGATCCGAACACGGTACAGACCCATCTTTTGCGGAGCTACGAGGCCATACTCGACTTGGCGCGAGTTCTTTCCACATTGCCATTCCAGACTCCGGTTGACCTCTGGATCATTGGTGACCGGATCGTGCAGGTCGGTGATGAACCTGTAGATCCCGAAAAGGCGTGCGTCTTCGGCCCGGCCATCGTGTTACCGCAGGAAAACCCAATGGTTGATTGCCGGGTTGTGGATCTGAATATTGAGGACCCGGATGTAGGCCATCAGCTAGAGGCTGAAATCGGACGTGACGTGCCCAGTCCCGATGCGATAGTTGCGCTCCGCAGGAACCGACGGTGGGTGCCACATTTTCCCGAGGTAACCCTCACCGCACGAGTTCCCGGTGAGGAGATTTTCCGACCCGAAGGAGTCTATCTGATCACTGGAGCTCTCGGGCGAATCGGTCTTTCCTTGACCGAACACCTGGTAAAACTTGGGGCGACGGTCGTAGCGGTAACCCGCCGTGCTGCACCCGCCGCTTTGAGTTCCGGGCGCGTTGGTTTCCATGAGGATGGCTGGATGCGACGACTGGCCGCGCTTGAGAATGCGAACGGCCGGGTGATCCTTCGCCAGGCGGACGTATCAAATTTCGACAGCTTGTCGGTCGTGCTCGATACGACGGTTCGGGAATTCGGGAGGATTGACGGGATCTTCCACGCCGCCGGATTGGGCAACTTGAAGTTCCTTTCGGAGATGACGGACACGACCTCTGCCAATGAGTTCGCCACCAAAATCGTAGGGACACGCAATCTTTACGGTGCGATCCAGTGGGTACAGTCCGTCCACTCGCAATCTCCGGAGTTCGTGTTCCTTTTCTCGTCCCTTGGGTCCATTCTCGGTGGGCCGGCTATGGCCGCTTATGCCGCTGCCAACAGGTTCATGGACGCATTTGCGCGCCAGGTGCTGGGCAGACTTGGGGTTCGGTGGATCAATTCCAACTGGGATGACTGGGATTACTCCTACGATGAGCAGGTGACTGCCGCCTACCGCACATCTCAAGCCAGGGATCTGGCGCTCAGTTCGGGCGAAGGGATCGACGCTATCGAGCGCATCCTGGCGACCGTTGAGGACGGCCAGGTGATTGTAGCGACGCAACCCTTGCCCTCGCGCATAAGACAGTGGGTGGATCAGGCCCGGACAATAACGCCGGACGAGCAAGCTTACGAAAGGAAAATATCTCCGCCAGAAGAAATCGTAAATAGCAATGCGAACATAATGAGAGATGATGATCCGAGGAGCTTATTCCTACGAAAAGTCAAGCCGGTTCTAGGCGTCAAAGAAATAGGTCTGGGCGACAACTTTTTTGATTTAGGCGGCGATAGTCTTATCGCCACCGAAATCCAGATCTGTTTGAGGGGGAGTAATCTCTGGAGGTCGCCGCAATTGGAAGAGATATTCAACGCGGTAACATTCGAAGATTTATATGAGCGAATTTGCATGCGTAAACCACCGTTGCAATAACCAAAGCAGAAAGTGGTTAGCAGAGCTTTATTTCGCCCAGGGCGCCGAAGCTTATGCCCGTATACGGACCGCAAAGGCCGACCCAGCCAGGCGCAAAGCCCCGACGACCCTGTCGGGGCGCCTTCAGCGTCGACCGGTACTATGGCTATGGCGAGATACTCGACCTTTGTCGGGCGCTTCGTCCAACGTGCGTCGGTGTGAAATGACTTTTTCGATTGTGCTTCGAACTGCAGAAGCGCAGAACCCGACAGGAGCCATGACCGTAGGAGTATCAGAAGTCTTTGATCCTTACGGCGCGCGCATATCGTCCAAAGTGCGGGCATTATCGACCCTGCATGTTCGCACTAGCTCTGTTAACCGCATTAGTGTGCGCACCATCAAACCCGTGCGCTCGACCACCCACAAATGGCCATCTCGCCTTGTCGTCCGCGTCGGCATAACTCGGAACTGATGATTCCGCTTCGCCGACGCCGGCAGTTGATCGCCAGTTAGTTAGGAAGGCCAATTAGGTGGATGTTATAAGATTTGATCAGCAAAACATCCTCGTAGGCATTCGTAGGATAGAACGCGTGGACGAGGCTGCCTTGTTCGCTTCCGAAGTTGCTCCACTGGAGCACGCTGTTGCAAAAGTCCGTCGCCAAAGCGGTGCAGCACGAATTGTAGCCCGAACACTCCTTGGCACACTTGGACTTCCACTGATGCCTGTCTTAAAGACGCAATCTGGTGTTCCGATCTGGCCACCCGGAATTGTTGGCTCCTTGGCCCATCACGACACAGTGGCAGCCGCCGCCATTGCAGAGAAAAAAGCAATTCGAGCGCTTGGCATCGACATCGAGCCTAATAAGGCTCTTCCGGACGAGTTGATTGACTTAGTCGCAACTTCTAGAGAGAAAACCATTTATGATTCGCATCTGCTCCGGAGGCGAACCCTGTTCGTTCTTAAGGAGGCTGTCTACAAGGCATACTTCCCGCTAAGCAATGAAAATCTTGATTTTCAAGAGGTAGAGATTGATATCGATTCCAAAGTAGGTTACGTGCCAAAGGCAAATTGTCGGTTTTCCATTGAGCTTTACAATTCTGAAAACCTAATTGGGTTGGCGTATATAACTGGAGCAGAACACTAGCTTCAACTTAATGATGACTAAAAGCGGTGTGGCTGAGACTTGCGATTGAAGCGTCCTCGGTATTATTTTTTGATACCCACTATGCAGGCGAGTTAGTTATACTCGTTTCGGCTGGCAAGTTGGAGCGGGGGACCAATGTCCGAAGTGTCTGCGGATACGGTCTATGGTGGGGTTGCTTGTCTTTTGGAAGGTTGCGGGCCTGCTTTTCCATCCAGTCCAGCTCGTATTATGTGACGCCTCAGGCTCGCAATTTGTTGGCGGGCAGGCCAAGCCTTTGGTTCTAGGACCGCCCGCTGGGCGATGCCGTTTATGAACGCTATGAGATCCTCCGCCTCCATTTTCTCTTTGCTAAAATGAGAAGATTGTCCGCTTAGACCTGCGATGCAGGTTTTTACCTGATCCAGCCAAGCAGCATGCTCGGCAGCCTGCACTTTGCGTACCGTTGGATCTCTCAAGGACCGCGCCCAGAAGTGGTACCTCACCACGCTCTCGCGAGCGGCGATTGGATTGATAGGTAGAGCCTCGCATAACGCTAGGAAATAGTCTTTAGGATAGATAGACAAGCGCTGCTCAATCCTTGCGCTCATACTCTTCATTGCAAAGCGCAACGCAGCGAGCAGGAGGGTATTTTTGTCAGGAAAATAGTGGGTTAACGCACCGGTGGTCACGCCGGCCGCACGTGCTATTTTGACTAGGCTGACTTTGTCGAGACCTAACTCTGCTATAACCTCGCACGCCCTCGCAGCAAGTTGTTCACGTCGTAGATCATGGTCGACTGTTTTAGGCATACGTTTGGATCTAGTCCCAATAAACAACTCTGATTCCGCCCTTCACAACGCTACATCGTCCATCTCCCCGAAACTGCCTGCGCAAGCCAAGCGACTTTTTCAATGCATCAGAAAATGCAGGCATCACGATCAGGAAAGGCGGTTTGGAAGGCTACCGTTACGAGCTTTGTGACTATGCTTTGATCGCCTGACTCACTCCGGGAAGCACCGCAGCCGCACCGAACATGGCTGCAGGGATATGGAGCCAAAGCTCAGAGAGGGGGGTACCCTTGCGAAGAGCGGAGGACTTGGCGAGCGGACCCAGTTTGCAGAAAAGTCAGGAACCTTGATTCCGGTATGATGGATTGCAACCAGGGTCAGACCGACCACCAGCGCGGTGGCTGCGTCTGTGCGTGTCGTGCAGTCGTGGATCACAGTCACAATGGGGAACACACGTTGCCGGATGGCCTCCACGGCGTTCTGGGCGGAAACCACCGGCGGAGATATCGTATCCTGGGCCTCCCCTGCCAAAATCCCGTAGAGCACGACCGCCAAAACGACCGCGGCGAAGTTCCGGGCTATGACTTCGCCGGCGAGGTCGCCCGATCCAAGCCGCCCTAAACACCAAAATCCTGGCCCAGAGCCAGCTTGAGATGCGCGCCCGAGATTGGGCCGGTCAAATAGAGAATAGCCACTGAAGGCAGACCAAAAGCCGAAAGCGACGCCGGAACGCCAACCTCTCCAATGCAGGAAAGGAATCGAGCAGTATCGGGTTATGTTCCTCTCGATTGACAAAAGCTTAGAACAGGCTGTCCGTTCCCTACCTTCAAATACGATTTCCGGCCGAGGTTTTCGGCGTCTCCGGAAGTCGCGCCTCAGCGCGAGCTTCGTTCGCGGCAAGATCGATTGAGCTTGGTCAGTCACCAATTTGATCTTTTTACCCTTGGATGAGACACATGGTTTGGCTCAGGCTAGCGCTAGATAGGCGATTCGCCACCTCGATTGGCCGTTGTGATTTCGCGGCGGCAATGCGTCTGTTCAATCCTGACCATGTGGTTGTTTTCCTCAGCACGTCCTTTGGCCTGTTTGCGAATGGCACTGCACATTTGGTGCCAAATGAGAGACCAGTTTAGAACAACCAGATGACCTGGGGTACGTTGGGTTAATCCAGATCATATACTGCAACCTTGAAGTAGTTTGCGCATTCCGAAGTGATGGAAGCGCCGACGGCGTCCCACGGCCTAAACGGCTCTGTGTCGCATTTCCGACTTTGAGGGAAATCCGACACTGCACACCGGGGCCGGTAGGAGTTTCAGGCGCCAGCAAGCTCGCTTTCGCCTGTCAACTCCGCGTATCTTTGGCAGTTGGGTGCAGGTCTGGTTATGACGCATGTCGATCTTTGATCCACGACGGCGGAGGCCGCATGGCTGAATTACTCGACCGCGATCATGCGGGGACATCGACCTTGCCGGCTCACGTGACGCGCAGGACCAAGTTCACCAAGTCAAGGCGCGTACCAATTGACGCCAGCGTCACCTTGTGCTTTCGCGTACGAGAATCCGCGGGCGCTACGCTGCGTACGGGCGGATGCCTCCTTGTTCGTCGGCGCGTCAGTGGAGGCGCCAAGTTCACTGAGGCCGAAACAGCGAGAAACCCGCGACGCCTCGGCCGCTGCTAATAATCCCTCTGTTCAAATAACTGCGGTTGAATTGATCCGCTCTGCGGTTTGCATGGCACAGGCAGGGTGTGCGCCGACGGCATCTTAAGACCCGGATGCAGCGGCCGCCGGCCAATTGGCGAACCGGCAATATCTCCGTTGCTTGCAGAAAGCTGCCCTATTCGGCTGCGACGACAGGTGTGCAGGTGCCACGTCGCGAACAGCTCGATTCGCCTGGACGTCAGTATTGGGACTCAGAGCATTTCGCCTGGTGGTGCGGAGATGTAGCAGGACGCGTAGATATAGCCGGTCGTGCGCTCTAGTCGATCCTCCATGCCGAGCTTGCTCATAGTAGTCAGGATCGCCTGCCGTTCTGTTGGTGCGGAGAAGCGTCGCTGGCGTTGTCTGAACCGATTTACCAGCCTGGTTTCCAAACCGAAACCGCGAAGCGCAGCAGCAATGTTCTCATAACTGAAGGGATGCATCGCGAATGCTGCGACCCAAGGGCGTGACGCCGCCGATGCCTTATACACATGTGCAAAGGTTCGCTCCGTGGCGTAACCCACGCAGCCGGTACTGATGACGATATCCGCATCTGCGAGGGCGCAACGTTCCTTGTCCGTTAAGTCACGGGCTTCCAGATCAGCGGTGATGCCGACGTCCAACAGACCCAAGTCCCGCGCATAGCGGACAGCCCGGAACGACGGGTCCACGCCAGCGAACTGGATGTCGTCACGGAGACCGTGATTGTGAAAGAAGGCGCGATGTTCGATCTCGTCTCGGCGCGAGAGCGATCCTCCGGGTCTTAGATAGGCAGCATACAGATCGTCGAGATTGAGATCGGTGCGCAGCAAGGCAGCATTGATGCCATAGGAGCAACCGATATCAATGATCTTTATCTTGGTCTTGTTTCGAACGCGTCGATAATCGGCGAAAATCTTTTCGAAAACCGGTTTCGCCCGATCTGGAATTATATAATCTAGGGCCAGATGCGCGCGAAAATACGCGTGCGGCCACCTGCGATTATAGGCCACCGTGAAATCGTACTTCGCACCCTGAATGCTGCTGTGCACTGCACGTGCCGGTCCCATTGTCCACCTCACTGCCTCGCAGATTGCGGGTGAAAGCGCTTCTTCCATTCATGCGTTTGGTGTTGTCGAACTCCAGCGTCGAAGATGCGTGGCAAGCAAGCGCTCCGTCCGACTGAAAAAACCAATTCCTGCCAGGAGATGATCCCTACGTGTGGCTCGCACGGCGATGACCTTGGCCAACCGGTCTCTCTCCGATCCCAGTCGGGTGTCGGGTGTCTGCCTGAAGTAGGCGCGTAGCATTTCTTCCTCCATATCCGGCTCGGGGGGCAGTCATGATCTTGCCGGCGCTCTTGTCGGGCCCTGCGGCCAGGGAAGCTCAAAAATAGTGCCAACTACGCAGCCAGTGAGCCTCAGAGAGACATTGCACCGGGTAATCAAAGGCTTATCAAAGGTGAGCACGAAACAAAGCCGAACAGAACGGTTGCGGACTCGACCAAATCCGACAATAGGCGTCGGTTTCTCGGGAGGAGACTGATTCCTCGGGGGAACCGGAATTCATGCGCCTGCCCCGCGTGCCATACCCAATGTACGACGATGTCGGAAACGACTTAGCAGGCTTGGAGCTATCATATTTCTGGATGTGAAGAATTTGCGGGCCTCCAATCGGCTCGCAAATAACCGCGGCGCAGCTTGAGATTGCACTATTCGCCGACGCTGTGGCGCACTCGTGGAAGGTATCGGCTCTACTCAACCGCCCCGGGTTTGCCGAGGCCGTTTCGTTTGAGTCACGCCGCCATAGCTGGGTCTTCGAGCATGGCGTAGTAGCGTTCCTCGGCTTCGGCCGGTGGGATGTTGCCGATAGGCTTAATCAGTCGACCCAGCATCGCCGACGGCTAGGAAGACGCCGCCCGGCGGCCCTCCAAAATGACTGCCGTGGGCAAAATGTTTGCGAGCCGTTCCTTGCCGCACAGCTGCGAAGACGCAGAAGGTGGCCAGACTTTGTTGATCCGGCCCGCTCGGGGCGACGCAGCCTTGTCGAGGTGGGTGGACGATCGAACCGAGCGCTCCATAGGCGCTCTGGATGAGACCGCTCAGTTGTGACAGATTCCGATATGAAGTTTCTTTTAATAGTAATGTAACAACAACTTAAAGATCATCCTGTAGACAAACACCTCTGGGCCGCATATTGTAGTGCGGAGGAAGAACGTACTGTCCAGCCATTCTTAACGACAATATATATTATGACGGCTGACGGTGTGAATTTATCCTAATAGTTTATAGGAAACGGAAAGAATCGGAGTCAACGCATGACCGTGCTACCGAAAATATCACTGGCCAAACTCGCAGCAGATACAACGAGCAACGAAGAGCGCGCGCGCCTTCGCCTAGCCTGCGAGGAATACGGGTTTTTCTATCTTGAGCATGGCATACCGAAAGAACATATCACAGAAGCCATCCGAGCTTCCCGGCACTTCTTTGCGCTGCCGCAGTCGACAAAGGAGCGTTACGGTCACGCCGCCCAAGACGTGTACCCTGCCACCGCCCGTGGATACAGCCCGTTGCACGGCGAGGTGCTCCATCCCGAGGACGGCCCCGATCCAAAGGAAATGTTCGACCTCGGAATCGAGAACGAAGGCGACCAGCGTCCGTTTACCGGACGGACGAACTTTCCGGATGATGTCGAGGCTCCCGGCTTCGCGCGAAGCCTGCTTGCTTTGCAGGCTGCTGTGCTCGATGGGGTTGTCCCGCAGCTCGGCAGCGCACTTGCCGAGCTACTCGATATGGAACAGGGCTGGTTCCAACGCCATTTCAGCCCGCCGACAGTCCTGCAACGCGTGATCCGGTATCCATCTAGCGGCGGCACGGCCGGCAAGCATACCGACACTGGCTTCTTCACGCTTCTACTGCAGGAGGAACTCCCCACGCGCTCCTTGCAGGTGTGGTTTCAAGAGCGCTGGACGCCGGTACCGAGCCTGCCCGACAGTCTCGTCGTCAATTTGGGCGACATGCTTCAAGTCTTGAGTGATGAACGCTTCAAGAGCACGCCGCATCAGGTGGCACACAGTGGTCCGACCGACCGGATTTCACTGCCCTTTTTTGTCTTTCCGAACATTGACGCCCGCCTGACTTCGCGGCAGGGACGGCAGGCCTTCAGTGTCGCAGAAGTGATGCTACGCAACTTCAAGTCGCTCGAAGCTGGGGATGGCGTCGGACGTGCCCGAGAGTTGCAGTAAGGGAACTGGGAACTACGCTTGCCCCAATCGGCCCGGAATAGTTACCTGGTCTGCGTCGAAGAAGGGCTGACTCCCTCTTGTTGAAGAGTAGGGTCACTGATCTGGATTCGCGCCTCGACGACCTCGACCAACAGTGGGCGTTTGACAGCTACCGAGAAAAGAAGGGGCGACCCTGAGCCTGCGTTCTTCATCGGCAGCTCAATTGGAGGCGATCGCGCATTTGGATTTAGTCTTTTCATCAACGGACAGCACGATGGCGTGAGCCGGCGGGCAGACATGGAGGCCGACCACGTCGTGCAGCAGGTCGACACTGGGGATTGTCGGCGAGCTTTAAACCGCCGCCAGCGGTGCGCGAGGCCGTGCATCTTCCAGCTACGCCTGATGGCGCTGATGCCGGCGACCTTGACATCATGTCAGCAGTCTAGTGCGTCGTCTCGCCGGCGGTCGGTGAACCTCGGCGCCGCCACGCATTTGGCCAGTTGCGCACCGAGCGGCGGAACAAGCGAGGTGCGTCTCGTGTTGTGCAAGAGGCTCTGCTCTGCTTGGCGAGGGCGCCTGCGAGCCGCACGCCGGTTCGGACTTGCTGGTCTCATGCATGATTGGTTGGTACCAAGACCCATGCCGGTCAAAGGCACAATCCGGGGCTTGAGAGGCGTTTTGCGAAGAGTTGCGCGCCGTTTAGCGCCACCAGCTCGCAATGCACCCGACAGGTATGTCGTTGATAAGGTGCGCATTGCTTCGAATCGCAGTATCGTTTTGCCAAGATTCACAAGTGAGAGGTCCAAGAATTGGACAAGCAAGCACAGCATAGGATTAGAATGAGAAACGACGAGATTTATCTCGAATTACGGCAGCGAATTTGTCTCCTTGACTACCAGCCTGGTAGCCGATTAAACGAACGTAAACTGGCGGCTGAATTTGGTGTTAGCCGCACGCCTCTACGCACAGCCTTGCAACGGCTCGAATATGAAGGGCTGATCGTCAGCCAGCATGGTAACGGAACCACCGTCACCTTGATCGATCTCAGCTCGATTCGCGACATTTATCTCGTCCGCATGCGACTGATGGATGCTGTAGGAGATTCGGCGCCAGTTCCGGTAACGGAGGAAATTGTCTCCGAAATCCAGGAACTGGAGCGATCCTGCAGTCAGCTTCTCGAATATAAAGACAAGCGCAGCTTCGCTGAGGTCAATGTCCATCTGCATAGCATCCTGCAACGGATAATCAGCAATGGACCCCTGAGAAAGTTCAATGACATCTTATTTTTTCAGTCCATCCGGTTCTGGTTTCTTCTGCTCGAGCAGATGGATTTCCGGCAACAGGTCTACGATCTACTTGACGAATTTCGCATGCTGCGCGGCCTAGAGTTGCGGGACGTCCGGTTGGTCGCCACCGTTCACAAGGCGCATCTGGCCATGGTCATATCGCGGTTAGACGCAATGGAAGCCGACAGCTCTTCTGAGCTAATCGCAGGGTTCGTAAGGAAGTCCCCCGGAGGCTCAGCCTCGTTTCTCTAGGAGCGGCGGACGTTCAGGCTGTCATCGAGCCGAAGGTACGCCCGACGACCCAGCGGCGGGGTGTCTGGAAGCCCTTGTGGTCATCGGATCGCGGATGATCTTGACCACGAAGGGAGGATAGGTGGCTTTGTTCATGACTTTAAACCGCACGCTGCAGCAAGCGCCACCATCACCCGCACGGCATCCCACAATAGGCTGCTGTCGCTCCGCTCGTGGATCAGCGCCGCGGTGACGGTGCTGTCGAGCCGCATGACGCTGCCTGTTTCGACGCCGTCCTGGCGGGCGCTCGCCAGCAGCACGCGATTGATGTCTTCCCAGGTTTTCGGCCCGTATGGCGCTGATCGTCTTGTGCAGCACCGACTTTTTCGGGCTCCACCCCACGGCAGCCGGGCAAAGGCCCGGAACGAGGCGGAGTCTTCCAGATCGAAGGCCAGCTCCTGATAACTCAACTGGCGGTATTGCTTAAGCAGCGCGCAGCGCAGCACCGCTTCCCCCGGCAGGCCGTCGCGGTCGGTCCCCTTGACCCCATGCCGGCGTAGGTCCCACGTTACCATGTTCAACAGATCGCGATGCTCGTCTAGCCACTGCGACATCGCGCTGAGCTCACGGAGTTTGATCATCAACAGCGACCCGTCCACATGGGCGAGCAGGCCCGGAAATCGATCGGCAGCATCCGCCAAACGCACCGAAGCGGACCATGAGAGGGGAGCACAGAAGCGCCACAAGACGGGGCGGAACGCGAGCGAGTCATCAGACATGCGATCTGGCGGGCCGCGCCGCATTTCCGGATGGCGTTGATAGCGCTGAAAGCTATACACAGCTCTCGTTTCTCTTTCACAGAAACAGCCGCTTTTCGACGGCAACTAAGGGAAATTGAGCTTGATATCACATCAAGCACGGGATAGATGTATATAGCATGAGGCGGTTCCATCAATTAAGGTACGACATATCGGAGCACATTCGGCCGGCCATTGGGCCGAAATCAAGAGACGGGCTACCCCTTGTCCCGTGCAGCCGGGGAGCGGCATCAAGGTCGGCTGTAATGGTGGATTCGTGCCCGCGTCTGCAGAGGAAGTCTTCTGGGCAGGCAAAACCAGTAAGTGCGCCGACTGAATTTGTAACGATCTGGAGTCGTATACGATGCTTGAAGAAGCGCGCTTGAGGGTGCACGCCCTGCAGGATCGTCTGCGCAGCGAGGGAATTGACCTTGCAATCTTTACCGACGAGAGTTCAATTACTTATCTTGCCGGGTTCTGGGGTTACCTCGCCGTCGAATTCGGCCGCCCCACCTTCCTCCTCGTCCGCCGGGACGAGGAGCCTACCGTCATCACGCCGCTCATGGAGCGCGAGATGGTATCCAAGATGACGTGGGTCCAAGACGTCCGCGGCTGGGAAGATTCCGGCGTCAATCGCTGGGAAAACGTCCTTCGTGAGGCTGTCGGCAAGGCATCCAAGTCCCTTTGGATCGAATCCAATTTCGTTCCGGCGATCGTCCAGAATTTCCTTTACGAGGAATACAAGGGGCTCCCGCTAAAGAACATCTCCCGCATCCTCGGCGAGATGCGCATGGTCAAATCGGCAGCGGAAATTGAAGTGATGCGACAGGCCGGCCAAATCGCAGGTGCGATGATGGCAGCTGCCCACCAGTCACTCGAGGTCGGAGCGCCGGAGTATGAATCCGCTCTTGCCGTTATGGCCGCCGGCACCCGCAAGGCGGCCGGGTTCCTAACCGCTAAAGGTTGGGAGGCATTCGTCTCGCCCCTCATCCATAACCTGCAAATCATGCAGTCGGGGGCCGATACGTCGATGGTGCATCGCCGTTCGAGCACCAAACTGTTAGCGAAAGGTGACCCTGTATACTTCTGCTTCTGTAACATGGCCCAGTTCAAGCAGTACAAGCTTGGATTCGACCGGATGTTCTTCGTTAAGGAGGCGACTGACGAGGCGATCAAAGTTCAGCAGGCAGCGATCGACGCTCAACAGGCGGCGTTGCGCTCAATTCGCGCGGGTGTCACTGCGGAAAGTGTCGCGCAGGCAGCCAACGATTGCTACGCGGCATCTGGCTACACCACCGGCTATCGAACTGGCCGTTCGATCGGCGTCGCCTATCTAGAAGCTCCCGAGCTGAAGGTGGGCGACAAAACGATCCTCAGGCCGGGCATGACCTTTGCGGTCGACGGCGGCATCAGCCTCGACGGCCGTCTTGGGGGGCGGATTGGAGATTCTATCGTCGTTACTGAAACCGGCTTCGAGTACCTGACCGACTATCCGCGGAAGATCCTCTACTCCTGACCGGACATGATGATGAAGCAGAGCCTCAAAGTGGCTGTCCATCCGAGTCGCGCCCAGGCGAATTGTTCGCCTGAGATGCGGCTCGCGGAACTCGACAAGGCGCTCACTAGCATCGCCTCGTCCCTCGATCTCGGTGTGTGCCCGGAACTTTATCTCTCCGGCTATGGTGCTGGCGAACAGCACCATGCACTCGCCGAACCCGTCGGCGGGCCCTTTGCAAATGCCCTTGCGGCGCGGGCGCAAAACCATGGCCCCTGCATTGTGTACGGCTACCCGCAGGCGGCTGGCAGAGCTGTGTACAATTCGGCTGCTGCGATCGGAGCTGACGGCGCGCTTCTTGCGAACAATCGCAAGACCATCCTACCCAATGCCTATGAGCGTACTTGGTTCACGCCGGGTGATAGTGTTAAATTTTTTTCGCTAGGCGGCTGGAAGATCGCTCTGATTGTTTGTTACGAAGTTGAATTCTCGCGGGAGATCCCGGACCAGGGCGCCGATCTCATCGTGATGCCGACGGCGCTGACTGAGAACTGGAGTATTGTCCCCCATCAGGTGGTGACGACGAGGGCTTTTGAGAACGGTGTTTATCTCGCCTACGCCAACCACGCGGCTAAGGAGAACGATCTTGCCTATCTCGGGGCAAGTTGCATCCTCAATCCGCATGGGAAGGATCTAGCGCGAGCAGGAGCAGCCGAAGAGTTGATTGAGGCGGAACTTCTAGCTTCGCTGCAAGCGGCGCGGACCCTGCTTCCTTATCTTGCTGATTGCAAGCGTGTTGCGAAGTTGCGGGGTTTCTACATAGGCGGAAATTTGTTTATGGACCGCCTTTCGCGGCGCGCAAAGACATACGTTAGCATCGTGCTCGCGCACGCCGTGCTAGGCAGCCGTAACCGCGCCAAGGCCGGATTCGACCTTAGCCTTTCCGATCGACGTGCTCGGCGCTGGGTCGCAACTCGTCATTTTCAACATGCTATGCCAGAGCAAGATCGAGAGGCTGACCAGAGCGTTTGCGATCGCAAACAGAACCGCGAACTCTTATTATCGCCGACCCGCATTTGCCTTTCACGAAGGCACAAGCATCTCATTGCACGCAAAGAAACGGATGAAATCTAAGAGGGGAGTCGCCACATGAACATGCCCACAATCGGGGTTGTTGGAACTGGAGACTTCGCTGCCTATCTAATTGCTGCCCTGCGAAGGGGTGGCTTTCGCGGTCGAATTCTCCTATCGCCGTACAGCCGCGCTAAGGCGCAAATGCTTGCCGCCACCTATAGCTGCATCTTAGCTGCCGATAACCTGAGCATGCTCACCGAGGCCGACTGGATTCTTCTTGCGGTGCGGCCAGAACAGCTTGCCAACGCTCTGCCCAATCTAAGTTTCCGTCCAGGGCAGATTCTAGTTTCGGCCGTCGCCGGCGTCACTATTGCCGAGCTGCGTGCGGCAAAGGGCCACGACTTACCGGTGGTCCGCATCATGCCATCGAGTTACATTCAAACCATCACTGAAGGCCTTGTTCCCATATATCCTGCATCTTGCGAAGTCGAAGCCGTGCTGGCTGCGGCGGGCAAGGTCATGACTTTCGATACGGAGGACCAATTCGAACTTGCAATGGTCGGCGCCTGCCTCGCCGGATGGACGTATCGCTTTACCGCTGTTCTCGAGGACTGGTTCATACAGAACGGACTGCCAGCGGCTCAAGCGCGGCTGATTGTTGCAGGCAATATTGCGGGCGCTACCGGCGACGCCCTCGCGCGGCAGGATGTCTCTCTTGAGATCATTTCTGACGGGATCGCAACGCAAGGTACCTACACGAAAGCCGGCCTCGACCATCTTGTGAAAAGGCAGGCCGCTTTGCCTTGGCTAGAGGCGCTTGATATCGTCTGTAGAAGATTGCACTCCTTAAAGAGTTGATGCTTGCGGGCGGACGGCGGGATGTGACCTGCAGAAGGTAAAATTCGGGAAAGTAATGACGATGGGAAATGCGTGACAATGGGCAGCGAGGGAGAGGCAAGAAGGGCGGCTGCAACTGAAATACACGATCTGCTCCGAGATCGCATTTGTCTCCTGGAATACCGGCCTGGCGCAATGCTCCGGGAGAACGACATTGCTATCGAATTCAATGTCAGTCGAACGCCGGTCCGCGAGGCGTTACAGCGACTCTCAATCGAGGGACTAGTGGAGGTCAGAAATGGCGTCGGCACTTTTGTCACCACTTTGGATCCGGATCAACTGCGAGAGGTCTTCGAGTTCAGGATCCAGATGGCGCGGCTATTTGGTCGGCTCGATACGCGCGACGCGACAGCGGATGACGTAGCTATCCTTGAGGCTCTGCTTACCAGATCGCAAGCTCTCATGAATAACTTCGACACCCATGAGCACTGGATCATCAACCACCGACTGCATTTCGCCATCAGTAACCTAGTGCTAAACAGAACTTTTCTGGAGATGTGGCATAATCTCTATTTCAGAGCCGCGAGGGTCTGGTATGATATATCTCGGCACATCTGGCAAGATGCAGTGGGGATGTTACAAATGGAGATAACCGACCTTCTGACGGCGGCGCGTGAGAATGACATAGAGGCGATCGGCTACATCAAGCGCAACTACATCAATTTTTGTTGGAAGCGGATCGCTTCAAATTCATAACTAGGTTGCACCCTTCGAGACAATACTCTGCTGGGTTGAAAAATGGAGAGTCGACAAATTTCGCACTGCGCCGGGGCAGCCGGCTATGACCCGGAGTAAGTCGAATCTGCTCTAGCCGCCTCCATCGCGTCCAGCCGGGATAGCACCATCGCCAAATGCGATTTATGAACGGTGGCAACCAAACGAACATCCCGTAGCTCAAGGCTCCTTCGTATCATGCGCAGCTCATCAAGAAGATCTTCTACCTGCTGACGGAAATCCATTTTTTCGAGAAGAAGGAACCAGAATCTTGCGGATTGGAAAAACAAGATATCGTTAAAGTCCCTGAGTGGCCCATTGCTGCTCAAGCCGTGCAGTATCTTGTGTAAGTTGATAATTATTTCGGCAAACTGGCGTTTATCCTTGTTGGTAAGGAGTTGGCGGCAGACTTGCTCCAAATCTTGAATCTCGCGGATGATTCCGTCAGTCACCGGAAGCGGTGACGACTCCGCCATTGCGTCCATCAATCGCATGCGCACGATGTATACATCGCGCATAGAACTCAGGTCGATCGATGTAACTTCAGTACCGTTGCCATGCTGGCTAACGATCAGGCCGTCGTACTCCAAGCGTTGTAAGACCGTGCGAAGAGGCGTCCGACTTACACCAAATTCCGACGCAAGTTCCCTCTCATTCAGACGGCTACCTGGCTGGTAGTCGAGGAGACATATCCGGCGCCGCAGCTCAAGGTAGATCTCCTGCTTGCTCATTTTGCCAGCAAGCTGCCTCTCGGCTTCAGAGTTCCCGTCTCGACGTCCAGGAACGGTCGCGGCGCCATTCATAGTGGGTGACAAGGACGGGATGCGTGTCATCGGTCACTTTCTCTTAGAAGGCAGGAGCAGGGTTGAGCCTGATCGCATTAGGTTCCGATAAGCAAAACTGCGTGCGTTTGCCGTAAGAACGCAATCACGCTCTGTGCGGTTATACGCCCCGTAGCGGGGTTCTCTTCGCTGGGCCGATTTTGTATCGACATAGAAAAATCGGAACTGTCAGATTTCACATTTACGGTATGAGTGTTGAATACCAAACTTGGATCTGCCCAAATTTCCATCTCCGTGCGGTTCGGTCCGAGCCCTGCTAAGCTCAGCGCGGCAGCGACATTCACATTGGCGGGGAATTCCTTAGCCACTTCGGTTACCGTTCCTCGTAAGACGCAAACCGCTTCGGTAAGGTTCTTCAGATCCAATCCATTTCGAATAACATAAGGTGCGGTTGCAAGGCTTCTTGGCGGCTTTCGGGTGCGGATCTTCACCTCATGGAGCTCACCAACAGCCACCGCTTTGATGGCATCGAGCCCGAGCATGGCTCCGGATGGAATCACAATTCGCCCTCCTGTTCGGCGCGCCAACTCCACAAGATCTTCGCGACCGAGCAGTTGGCTGGCAGACATGGCGACCAGCGCCTTCCCCGCTTCGAGGACGGGCAGCGCGACGGCGTTAAAGATCTCTGGTGGGAGGGCCTCCAAAACGGCGTCACATTTGGTGGCTAGCTCCTCAAATGAAACGCAGGGGACAACTCTTTTCAAAGTCGCATTGAACTCCGCCACCCGGTGTTGGCTCCGCGCCGAAATAGCGACCAATTCGCACCCAGAAATCTCCCCTCGATCCAACGCACGTGCAACTGACGAGCCGATAGCGCCAATCCCGGCAATTCCAATTCTCATATGAACTCCGATGTTAGTCAGCCGCCTTGACCGCGCTTAGGAACTGCTGCGTTCGTTTGCTTTTAGGATTAGAAAACAGCTCATCGGGATTATCCTGTTCCTCGATCTTCCCCCCATAGAAGAAGCAAACACGATCGGAAATATCCCGTGCAAATCCCATTTGATGAGTGACCATAAGCATCGTCAGACTGTGCTTGAACACCAAGTCCCTAATTACGTTGGTAACCTCGCCGATTACTTCGGGATCGAGTGCGGACGTTACCTCGTCAAACAGCATCACCTTTGGCCGCATTGCCAAGGCCCGTGCGATCGCTACACGCTGTTGCTGACCACCAGAGAGGCGGGAAGGGTGTTGGTCTTTCTTATCGATCATGCCGACCATGTGCAGGAGTTCTTCGGCGCGCTCGCGCGCTTCCAGACGCGAAAGTCCCAGGACTTGAACCGGACCCTCCATGCAGTTTTCTAGCGCCGTCATATGCGGAAACAGGTTGAAATGTTGAAAGCACATGCCGATCGAAGAGCGTGCTTTACGAAAGTACTTTGCGTCTGCCGGTACTAACACGCCGTTTTTCGGCATATGCGTAAGGGGCTTGCCATCCACATAGATGACGCCGCCGTTGATCGTCTCGAGGGTCATGAGCATGCGCAGGACGGTCGTTTTGCCGGATCCCGACGGCCCTATGATGGTAACCATTTCACCGGGTGCGACGTCCAAGTTCAGGTTGTCGAGAACGGTCAGTTCACCATAGCTTTTTCGAACGTTGATGAACCGGACCATCGGTATGTCTGGACCGACGAGTTCGAGGGGATACGACGAGAGTTCTTCCATCATTCCATACCTAACTTACGGCGGATCCATGCCTCGAACCCGCGAATGCAGCTAGCGGACGTCAGTGAGATGACTAAGAAAACGACGCCAACGATCGTGTAAGGCTCAAGGTAGCGATAATTCTGGCCGCCAACAGCGTTTGCCGCCTGCATCAATTCGCCGACGCCGATTACAGACAGCATAGGCGTATCTTTGAATATGCTAACCAGATAGTTTCCCATTCCCGCAATAGAGGGCGGGAGAGCCTGCGGCAAAACAATGCGCCTGTAAGTTTGCATCGTCGTTAAGTTGATCGCGGTGCACGCCTCCCACTGGCCCTTCGGGATTGACTCGATGCCACCTCGGTACACCTCGGAAAGGTACGCCGCGTAGTGCAAGCCGATAGCGACCATGCCGGCTACCCAAGGGCTCAGGGAGACCCCATATTCGGGCCCAACATAATATACAAAGAAGATTTGCAGAACGAGCGGAGTGGACCGGATGAACTCCACAACCTCCCGGACGATGATTGTTAGAGAGTGAGATGGCGTGCGCTGGGCAAGCGCAAACAAGAGGCCAACGGCAGCTGCAATGGCGTAGCCGATGCCGGCCGCCATAAGAGTATTGACGGTTGCCCAAAGCAATTTGGGCAAGATCTCGGCTGTAAATTCCCAATCCCACTGCATCGTTCAGGCCCTGCCCATCCGCCGCGCCATGATGCGTTCGAGCCAGCGCATGCTAGGCGTGATGAGAAAACGCGCGAAGATATAGTAGATGACCAGCGCGGTGCCGAACGTCCATGTGGAGAGATAGGTTGAGCTGTTCAGCTGGCGCGCTTCGAACATAAGATCAGGAACGGCTATCAATGCGACCAGCGCTGTGCTTTTCAGCAGCTCGATCACCAGATTCCCCCAGGCCGGCAGCATAGTTGCGACGGCCTGCGGGATGATGATTCTGCGCATGCGTTTGGCCGGCGACATTGAGAGTGCATAAGACCCTTCCCACTGGCCACGCGGGACCGACTGTATGGCGCCCCTCACGAGTTCAGCGCCGTAGGCGCCAAGATTGAGGCCGACCGCCAGGAACCCTGTAAGAAAATTGTCCAAACTGATGCCAAAGAGGGGCAACACATAGAAGAGCCAAAAAAGCTGAACCAGCAGAGAGGTGCCGCGAAAAAATTCGACGTAGATCACAGCGACACTCTTTACGGCCTGATTCGACGATAGCAACATCAGACCGAAGAGGTGTGCAAGTAGTGTGGCAAGAGCCAAGGAGAAAATAAATTGAATGCCGGTTACCAGCGCACCGTCTACGAAGCGGCTCCCATAATCGGCAAGGAACGAGGTATATGTCATAGAAGCTCACTTCAACAATGTTGACGAGCTGCGCCCAAAGCAGCTCGTCAACGTCTCGCAATTACCGATTGGCACATACCCATTCGGTTTTCACGTCACCCGGGAGCTGAGCTTTTGTGTATTGAAACTTTCCTACTGCCTCAAACATCTCCGGCGAACCGAGATACTTCGCTTGCGCCTCGTTGTATGCCTTCAGGAAATCCTTGTCCTCTTTCTTGAAAGCAATCGCCACCCAATTGAACGTCCAAGCAGGAAGGGCCGCTGAGTTAGTTACCTCAATCTCGCCTGGCGCGCTGGCCGCGAGATCTTTCATTGCGAAATCGTTACCAGCTCCAGCGTCCGCGCGGCCTGCTTTTACGGCAGCCAGCACTTCGGTGAGGCTCGGTACCTGCATGATCTTGCTGTCCGGAACGCCCTCCTTCTGCGCAGCGTCGACGTTCACAAAGCCGGAAACCGTCACCATAGCGGCATCCTTTTGTTTGATGTCCTGGTAGGTCTGGATTCCCTTCGGGTTGCCTTTCTTGATAATGAAGGAGTCTCCGAATTTGCCCATTGGCTCGGCAAAGCTGACGTTCTTGCAACGGTTGCCGGTGATATACATGCCACCAGTAATAATGTCGAAGCGGCCTGCCTGGAGCCCTGGGATCAAACCGCCCCAATCGGTCACGACGGGCTCGATGTTAGTATACCCCATAGATTTGAGCACGCCGAGCGCTAGCGCGTTTGCAAATCCAAGCGGTTCGTTCTTGTCTCCCGGATAGGCCCAAGGGATTTCATGCGCAAAGCCAACGCGGATTGGCTTCCCCGCGGCCGCACGGTCAGTCAACTCGTCTGAGCAGGCTTGAGACACGCCAGCGAATAGTGCGGCAGTTGCGGCTATTGCAGCGAAGAGATTTTTCATTTTCATCGGTTCCCCTTTTCAGGTTAGTGCAAAATCGTCTTAATGGTGTACCACTGCCGCTTCATTGGGGCAAGGGAATCTTTGTTCTGGCCCGGCTTGCCCTCGCAAAGGCCGCACGTTTTGGCATTCTCAAAAATATCTCCTTACAAAACTTGCGGCCCGGCGGTAGGAAAGGTATACCTATCAGTGACGCAGCAGTTTGCAGCAACAGGGAAAGCCCATGACCTACCTATCTCCTTTTCCGAAGGACGAGCTTAATCGCCGCGTCGCGAACGCGCGTCAGGCGCTTGCGGAGAGCAACCTCGACGGAATCGTCATTTCGGTTCCCGAGAATATCTATTATCTGACAGGTCTCGATCATTGGGGCTTCTTCGCCGCGCATGTGCTCGTGCTGAACCAAAGCGGGGAAATGGCGCTAAGCTGTCGCGCCATGGAGCGAATAACGGTCGAGAATCAAGTGGAGAACGCGAGGTTCTACGGGCATAAGGATCACGAAGAACTTTCAGACTATGTCCACCAGGCAATGAAGGATCTGGGTCTTGCGGCCGCCCGCGTCGGGATCGAGAAGCGCAGCCTTTTTCTCACACCCCGGCATGCCGAACGTATTCAAGACGACGGCACCGGCGTTACCTGGGTGGATGCCTCCGGAATTCTCGACGACCTCCGCCTGGTTAAGTCGCCGCTCGAGATGGAATACACAAGGAGAGCGGCCCACGCGGTCGATCTGGGCACTTTGGCTGCTGTCGAAGCGGTGCGCGACGGCGCATCGGACTATGAGGTAGCTGCGGCTTACCACAACAAAATGATCCTTGAGGGCAGCGAGTATCCTGGTTTTGGCCCGTTCATTCGTCCGACAAGCCGGCTAGGTGAGGAGCACACGACCTGGCGCGGAGAAGTGTTCCGCAACGGCGACGCCGTGTTCCTCGAAACCTGTGCTTCCTACCGCAAATACCAATCCCCCATGGGCAGGCTTGTCTATGTCGGTAGTGCGCCGAAAGGCGTCGAAGAGTCCGCGGAACTTGCTATTCGCGGCATGAAGGCAATCTGCGAGGCGCTCCGCCCGGGCGCGAAAGCCGCGGATGCCTACGATGCCTGGCACGAAGTGGCTGCGAGTGCAGGTCTGGTCGACTACCATCGCCACCATTGCGGCTACCTGGTAGGGATTGGTTTCCCGCCGAGCTGGACTGGCGGCTCAATGGTGACAAGCCTATTCCCCAAATCGACCCGCAAGATCGAAGTCGGAATGGTCGTTCATGCTCATTCCTGGTTCACCAACACCAAAGTGGTGGATTATTTCATTTCCAACACTGTGATGGTGACTGAGGATGGCGGCGAGATCCTGACAAATAAGACGCCCGAAACTCTGATCGTGCGCTGACTTCTGTAGGCGTGCGCTGACGGCCATGGTTAAGCGCACGCACTTAGCGAACATTGTCCGAGGGCCTCATGCAGAAACTTACGAAAGCTACGCTAACCGGCATATGCACCCAAATGGCATCGCACAGCTGGTCAGAAGGGGAAATAAACGAATTGGTCGATCCCCGACTGGGGATCATCACCGGGTTTCAAGATCTCCTGAATGAGCTTGAGCAGCTGAGGAGGATTGACCTCGGAACCACGCCGCCCGCAATGAGCGTTCAAGGTGCAGACAGGCATGACTGACAACATCGCTTTTCAAAGTGTCAAGCGTCTGAAGTCAATGCTTCACAGCGGCCAGATAACTCCGGCCGAACTTGTAGATGCGTTCGCAGAGAGGATCGACCAGCATAACGCGCGATCGAAAGCATTCATCACGACAACGATCGATGCCGCACGAGAACAGGCGTTGGGCATCTGTCGCGATGATTTGGACAGCTCCCCGTTCGCTGGCATACCTTATGCTTCCAAAGATTTGTTCGACGTCAAAGGTGTCCTGACGTCCGCCGGCTCGCGGGTCTTCCATGATCGCGTTGCAAAGACCGACGCGCATGCCATTGCAAAGCTGCGGTCAGCCCACGCGATCAGTCTCGGTAAAACGAACCTGCATGAATTCGCCTACGGCGCGACTGGCGAAAACGAGGTGTATGGTACACCCGTCAATGCCTACGACCCCACGCGCCTTGCGGGCGGCTCATCAAGTGGCTCAGCCGCTGCGGTGGCATTTGGTCTCGTGCCGGCAGCACTCGGAACTGACACAGGGGGCTCCGTCCGAGCGCCGGCCGCGTTAAACGGGCTTGTCGGTTTTAAGCCAACGATCGGGCGGATCTCTACTTACGGAGTGGTGCCCTATTGTTGGACGCTGGATCACGTCGGGTTGATGACGCGGACGATCGCTGATTGCGCTGATCTCCTGACTATCGTGTCAGGCTACGATCCTGGAGACCCCAGTTCAATCAATCGACCCGTCGACAACTACGCTGAAGCGCTGGATCAGGACATATCAGGCCTGCGCATTGGGATCCCGAGCAACTTTTATTACGAGCGTACCGACGAGGAGATTCTCCAAGCTCTCGATCACGTGAAAGATCATTTGGTGGCCTGCGGCGCAAAGCTGGTGCCGGTGACTTTTCCGGACATGGAACATAGCCGTACAGTCTCTCTCACCGTGCAGATGCCTGAGGCACTGAGTGCGCATTCGGCCTATTTGCAGGAGCGCGGCGAGCTTTATGGCGCAGATTTTCGGGCTGGGTTGGCGTTGGGTCAGTGTATCTTGGCTGAGCACTACGTTAGGGCAAAGCGGTTCGTCGAGATCTACCGGCAGCAGACAAATAGTCTTTTCAGCGAAGTCGATCTGATACTCACTCCCGCAACACCCGAAATTGCTCAGAAAGTTGGCACCGTCAAAGTCACGCGAAACGGCGTCAACGAGGCGATCGGGAACGCGATAACCCGGTTCACCACATTCTTCAACATGACGGGCCACCCGGCGCTGACAATGCCATGTGCGATGCACACACAAGGTGTCCCGATCGCAATGCAATTGGTTGGTCGGTACTTTGACGAGAAGACTGTCCTGCGGGCTGCATACGCAGTTGAGCAAAGCGATCGGTTCTTCATCCCGTTGCCGAAACTGGGCTCTTGAGATTGGCTTCCCACCTTCCAGGAACGCGGCGGCTTGAGGTCTGCGTCACGCGATAGCCGGGTAGGTATGTGCGAAGGTCTGCCTCTTGCACTACGGCTGCTCGCTCCGCGCTTTGATGGAATAACGTTTGCTTCGCCGCAGGCAATCGGGGCGCGGGACGAGGCGGACCGGCTGGCCATCTCCAGCATCAGTTCACCCGCAATCGCCTCGAAAGTCCCATTCGGCGTGTCAAAAGCTCTGATGCGACACCGGAGCTGTCAAACGGCTTCCAAAACTGACCCCCGATCGGCGTCCAATTTTGACCCCCTTATGGAATGCGCGGCGGTCAGCGTTCGCCCGGGCGGAGCTGGTCAGGGTTGCGCAGCCCGGGCGAGCGCGGATTGCGCTTGGCAGCTGATGGGGTGATCAGGCGCGGTTCTTGAAGCGCCAGGACTCGTTTCCGGTCTCGATGATCTCGCAATGATGGGTGAGACGGTCGAGGAGCGCTGTCGTCATCTTGGCGTCGCCGAAGACGGCGGGCCATTCGCCGAACGCCAGGTTGGTGGTGACGATGATCGAGGTCCGTTCGTAGAGCCTGCTGATCAGGTGGAAGAGCAATTGCCCGCCGGCTTGCGCGAACGGGAGATAGCCGAGTTCATCGAGCACGACGAAGTCGAGCCGGGTGAGGTAATCGGCGATACGGCCCTGCTTGCCGCCGCGGTGCTCTGTCTCGAGCCGGTTGACGAGATCGACGACGTTGAAGAAGCGGCCACGTGAGCCGTTGCGGATCAGGGCGCGGGCAATGGCGATTGCCAGATGCGACTTGCCGGTTCCGGTGCCGCCGATGAGCACGGCGTTGCGCTGGTCGGCGACGAAGGTGCCGTTGGCAAGGTCCCGGACCAGCACCTCGTTGACCGGCGTGCCGTCGAAGTCGAACTCATCGATGTCCTTGGCGATCGGCAGCTTGGCGACAGTGAGCTGGTATTTGATGGAGCGGGCCTGCTTCTCGGCGATCTCGGCCGACAGCAGATCGCCGACGATCCTCGGCGGCTCGTGCTGGCGCTTGATGCCTGTCGCCATGACCTCGTCATAGGCGCCGCGCATGCCATAGAGCTTCAGCGTCCCCATCAGTTCCAGAACCTGCGTGCGTTCCATCAGCTTGCCCTCCTGAGGCCGTCGTAGCGGGCGCAGTCGGCCTGCGGCTCATGCTGCAGGCGAAGCGCGTCCGGGGTGAGGATGGTGACGGCCGGCGCGGGGTCGCGCCGCCGCGCCAGAATGTTGATGATGACGGCGCAGGAGCAGACGTTCTGATCGAGCGCCTCCTGGCAGGCGGCTTCCACGGCATCAATGCCGTCGGTCAACACCGTGGCCAGGATCGACACCATCTGACGATCGCCGTCATGCGCCGCCTTCAATTTGCGTCGGATACGCTCCATCGCCGAGGGCAGAACCCAGCCCTGGAAGGGCGCACCGTTGCGCAGTGCACCGGGCTTGCGGGCAAGGACCGGCATGTAATGCCAGGGATCGTAGATCGTCTCATTGCGGCCGAAGGAGCGGGCATGTTCGGCGACGACCACGCCGTCCTGGCGGATGACGATCTTGCCGGCATAGGCATGGATCTCGACCGGGCGGCCGACCGCAGTCGACAGCACCGAGTATTTGTTGTTGTCGAAGCGCACCGTGCAGGTCTTCGACACCGAGGCCGGCACCGTATGGAACCCGTCGAAGGGACCGCGGTATTCAACCAGCTTGCCACGCTCCTCCTCGAACACATTCCAGATCGTTCGTTCCGGTTGCTCGACGTGACGATGCGCCTTGGCGTAGGCGACGCACTTGTCATGCAGCCAGGCGTTCAATTCCTCATAGGTCTTGAAGCGCAGTCGCGGCGTGAAGAAGCGCTCGCGCACCAGCCCGACCTGGTTCTCGACCTGACCCTTCTCCCAGCCCGAGGCCGGCGTGCAGGCGACCGGCTGCACAAGATAATGGCTGCACATCTGCAGGAAGCGGCGATTGTATTGGCGGTCCTTGCCAACGAAGATCGTTTCCACCGCCGTCTTCATGTTGTCGTAGATGCCGCGCATGCAGGCGCCCCCAAAGAAGGCGAACGCCCGGTCGTGGGCGTCGAACACCATCTCCTGCGTCTCGCGCGGATAGGCCCTGACGAACATCATGCGGCTGTGGCAGAGCCGGACATGGGCGACCTTCACGGTCACCGTCACGCCGTTGATCAGGACGATCTCGTGGCTCCAGTCGAACTGGTAGGCCTCGCCCGGCGCGAAGAACAGCGGCACATAGGCGTCCGCCATCGCCGACCCCTGCGCCTTCGCCCAGCTCTTCGCGTAGCGGCGGACGGCGTCATAGCCACCCTCGTAACCGAGGCTGCAAAGCTCTTCGTAAATCCGGATCAGTGTCAGTTGCTCGCGCGCCGCCTTGCCACGGTTGCCATTCAAAAACCCGTCAAGCTGATCCTGCCACGGACCGATCTTCGGCTTGGGCTGCCGCTCGCGTTCGTAGGAGAACGATGTCTCATTGGATCTGAGAATCTTGCGGACGGTGTTCCGCGACACATGCAGCTCGCGGCAAATCCGCTTGAGCGACCATCCCTGCACATGGAAGGCGCGCCGAACCCGGGCAATCGTATCCACCGACTTCATCCCCACACCATCCGCTCGCCACGACGAGCTGATGGTCGCAAATCAAAGCATCAGGGGGGTCAAAATTGGACGCCGATTCCCCGGCTTATGGGGTCAATTTTGCACGCCGATTCACACCGGAGCTGCCCTATCTGGCTCAAGAACTCTCGACAGCGAACTCCTGCAATAGCCAGTCATGGAAACGCTGGGCCGGGGAGCGCAGATTGCTCGACTGAACCCGCAACACATGGCACAGCGACAGTTTTTCCGCAGGCCCGAAAGGCGCGACCAGGCGACCTGAATCCAGATAGGGTTGACAATAGTCGGTGAAGGTTACCGTGATGCCCACGCCCTGTGCTGCTAGCTCAAGTGCGCACACTGCGTTGTCAACCTTGAGCTGAGTCGAACTGGCGCAGAAATTCTTGGCCTTGGCCCATCGATCCCACAATTGATGCTTTCCTTGAATGACCAGCGGGGTCGCCTCGGCCAAGACCTGCTCAGGTGTCTTGCCATGCAGCAGTGAGGGTGAGCAGACCATTGTCATCCGGTCTCGCGTCAGCCGCCGCATCGATTTGTCGGTCCGCACCGTCTCCACGACCTGGATGTTGAGATCGGCAAGTTCGACGTTTGGGTCCGTCCATATGGTCGAATTGAGCCGAAGTTCGGTGTCGGGATTTTGCGCTTTAAAGCGGGGCAATCGCGCGGATAGACAAAGCACGACAAAGCTGAGCGGTGCGGACAGCGTCACTGTCCTTGGCACAGGGCGGCCGTAAATACCTTGCGTCGCGGCTTCCGCCAGGTCCAGCGCTTCGATTACGCCGGGCAGATACGCTTCGCCGACGGCGGTCAGCTTCAGCCCGCTTGGAAGTCTGTGAAACAGAGGCCGCGCAAAAAATTGTTCCAGTGCGCGAATGCGCTGGCTAATTGCGGCCTGGGTACAATTCAGTTCAACGGCGGCTTCTGTGAAGCTCAGATGGCGGCCAGCTGCCTCGAACGCCTGCAGATAGATCAAGGGCGGCAAACTGCGCGGTATCATGAATCGTTATTGGCTCATAACGAAAGCCATGTCAAAGCCTGAGAATCGCTTTCTTGCGAAACGTCGGAACAGAGAGGATTCTCCCACGCAAAGCAGAGGAAAATTTATGCATGCCTCGTTTCAGATGTACTTCGCTTACACCTGTCCTTTTGTCGATATTCCGGCCACTCTTGAGCTGAATAAAAGCGGGTGACGTAGCGATCTGCGGCGGGGCGGGCGCCCGCTGCTACTATCTGTTCTGATGTCACGACGATGTCGCCGCGTTAAGAAGCACTACCTTGCTGGGCGGCGAACCGCCCCTAAACCGCGGCCATGATGTGAGCGATCCTCACGGGCTTAGTGGCCCCGCTTAACCATAAGACCGTACGCGCGTACTGCGGATGCGATCATGCAAAGTGCCCATTTTCGGCCCGCGCTGCTCAAGAGAGACCTTTGACATGGTGTTTGCGCTTCTTAAATATGGCTTTTCACGACGCTATCCCGAACGCGATGAGATACCGCGCACGCCCGATCTGCAATCGCACTACGACGTCGTCATCATCGGAGGTGGCGGCCACGGAACTTCATTGGCCTACCACTTGGCCAAGCACAATGGGATCACCAGGATAGCAATTCTCGAGAAGGGTTATCTTGGAGGCGGCAACACGGCCCGCAACACCACGGTGATCCGCTCGAACTACACGGATCAGCGGTCGATCCGGTTCTATGCGAAGTCGCTAAGGCTTTATGAATCGCTCGCCAACGAGCTGGATTACAACATGATGTATTCCCGCCGGGGACAGCTGACGTTGTCCCACTCGGATAGCGTTTCGCGGTCGCTTCGTCTGCGCGCGGACGCCGGCGTCTTTTGTGGCGAGGCAAACGAGATTGTCGATCGCCAGCAGATCAAAAGCTTGGTGCCCTCACTCAATCTCGATATCAAAGGTATGCCGATTCTTTGCGGTCTTTGGCACCCGAACGCAGCCATCGCGCGTCACGACGCAGTCGTATGGGGTTACGCTATCCGTGCGAGTGAGCGTGGAGTCGAACTTCATCAGAGCACTGAAGTCCTCGGGATGGAAGTCGCCGGAAATAGGGTGACACGTCTTCGCACTAATCGCGGCAATGTTTCAGCAGGGACCGTGGTGCAGTGCGTCGCAGGCTACTCTTCCGTCGTCGCAAAAATGGCTGGGCTGAAGCTGCCGATCCGCAGCTATCCACTTCAGGCAATGGTGACACATCCTGTCAAACCGTTCCTCGGTCCGATGGTCTCCTCAACCGCCTTGCATTGCTACATCTCGCAATCTGCCAGAGGCGAACTTGTCATCGGAGGCGGATCGGACCCATACGAACTCTATAACACTCGTTCGACCCTTGAAATCAAAGAAGCTCTTGCTGCCTCGGCCTTGGAAATGTTCCCGTTCATTGGAGAACTGAAGGTCCTGCGACAGTGGGCGGGCATCACCGACATGACACCGGACTACAGTCCGATCATGGGGCAAGGACCGCTCTCCAACTACTGGTTGGACGCCGGTTGGGGCACCTGGGGCTTCAAGGCAACGCCGGCTAGCGGATTCTTCTTGGCGAAGGCCATCTCGGAAAACCGCATCCCTGAAGAGATCAGGCCATTTCAGCTGGACCGGTTCGACCGTTTCGATTTGGTCAATGAAATGGGCGCTACCGCCGCGAGCCATTGAGGAACTGAACGTGAAGTTGATGACATGCCCTTTGAACGGGCCACGCAACATAACCGAATTCCAGTGCCACGGAGAGGTGCATCGGCAACCCGATCCAGCAGCCGTGAACGACAAAGAGTGGACTGATTACATCTGGCTGTCCAACAACACGGCGGGCGTCGTGCGTGAGTGGTGGTGCCATACACCGACAAACTTTTGGTTCCTGGCGGAGCGCAACACAGTCACCGACGAGATTCTGGCTACATTCCCCGTACCGGCAGATGGACCTTTTGGAGGAGCGTCATGAAAAGCAGGACACGCCGACAGGGGCTCCTTATCGACGCATCGACGACAATCAAGTTCACGTTCGACGGACGAGAGTTTGAAGGCGTCGCTGGGGATACAATCGCCTCAGCACTGGCCGCAAACGACGAATGGATATTGTCGCGGTCTTTCAAGTATCACCGGCCACGGGGTATCCTGACAATGGCCGCTCAGGATGCAAACACACTCGTTCAAATTGGAAACGAGGTAAGCGTCTTCGCGGATCGCCACCCTATTTGTGACGGGCTGGGGGTACGGGCCCAGAATGTTGGCAATTCGGCGCGTAGGGATAGCGGGTTCGTCATGAACAAGCTTTCGCGCTTTATGCCGGTCGGCTTTTACTATCGCACCTTCTATAAACCTAAAGGAATATGGGAAAGGGTCTGGGAACCCATCCTTCGGGCGAAAGCTGGTCTGGGTAAGCTCGACGTCACGAAACCCACCGAAGGATACTACGACAAGGCTTATGGCTGGTACGACGTGATCGTCGTCGGCGCAGGCCCTGCCGGTATGGCGGCGGCGATCGCTGCGGCTGATGCAGGCGCATCTGTATTGCTGGTTGACGAGAACCCGCAGATAGGTGGGGCGCTAAACTATGCGCGATTGGCAAGCGAGCGCGATCTTGTAGGCGAGTCGAACGGCAACGGCAACATCGAGATCTGGACCGACGCGATTTGCAATGCGTGGTATGCCGATAACTGGCTGCCGGTCATTCGTGGAAATCGACTCCACAAGCTGCGCGCAAAACAGGTCATTTTCGCAACTGGGCTGATCGAGCAGCCATCACAGTTTCGCAACAATGATCTGCCGGGCATCATGCAGGGCACGGCAGCTCAACGTCTCATTCGGTTGTTCGGCGTAAAACCGGGAAATCGTGCGGTAGTACTCGCCGCCAATGATGACGCCTACGGTGTCGCGCTTGATCTTCTTGATGCAGGTGTCGATCTGACGGCGGTCTGTGACCTCCGTAGGACTGGCCACAGCGGACCACTGCGTTCACAGATGATGGATCGCAATGTCGAGGTGCTGGACGGATGGTGCATCTATGAGGCACGTCCGGAAAAGGGCCATGTGCATGTCCGTGGCGTGGAACTTGCCGAGATTGATGCGAGCGGCGCTGCAGGCAAAAGGCGTCGGAAGATCGACTGTGACCTGGTGTGCATGTCCGTGGGGTATGTTCCCGCCTATCAGTTGCCGCTGCAAGCGGGTGGCAAGCTTGCTTACGATGACGCGGCTGCGCGTTTCACAATAGGCGGACAGAGCCAAGGAGTTCTGCTTGCCGGATCGCTCGACGGAATTTTTGACCTCGAAGATTGCATAGCTCATGGTGCGGCGCAGGGCACAATGGCTGCGTTAGATTGCGGTTTTGACGTCAAAGCTCGACCCACGCTTCCGACAAAAGGTCAAGGTTCTCCAAATCACCCCTGGCCGATCTTCCCGCATGCTAAGGGGATGGACTTCATCGACTTTGATGAAGACCTTCAGGTTAAAGACATCAAAAACGCCATTGCCGACGGTTACCGTGAACTCGAACTCGTAAAGCGCTTTTCAACGGTGGGTATGGGTCCCAGCCAAGGCCGCCATGCCGCCTTGGCGACAGCGATGATAGTGGCGAAGGAGACTAAGCGCACCATCAGCGAGGTTGGCGTCACGACCGCTCGCCCTCCCGTTACCACGGAGAAAATCGCGACCTTGGCTGGACGAAAGTTCACGCCGATGCGCCGAACGCCGATGCATGTGCAGCATGCGGCTAAGGGGGCATCGTGGCTCCTGGCCGGCAACTGGATGCGGCCAGCATTTTATGGTCGCGGACAGGACGACAAGAAGCTCATCGCCGAAGAGGCGCTGAATGTCCGAAACAATGTCGGCATGATCGACGTGTCGACGTTGGGCGGGCTGGACATCCGTGGTCCTGATGCGGCAGAGTTTCTGAACCGGATGTACACCTTTGCCTACGTGAAGCTTCCTGTTGGCAAGACACGCTATCTCCTCATGACGAACGAAGCAGGCACCGTGATCGATGACGGCGTCGCATGCCGTCGCGGAGAACAATACTTCTATGTCACGGCGACCACGACGGGCGTGGATCGCATTTACCGTAACATGTTGTGGTGGAACGCCCAGTGGCGCCTCGACGTGGATATCGCGAACGTCACCGCCGCATATGCGGGCGTTAACCTGGCAGGCCCCAATGCCCGCAACGTTCTGGAAAAGCTGACCGATGACATTGCCCTGTCGTCCCAGGACTTCCCGTATCTTGCCTATCGGGAAGGAAGGGTGGCGGGCATCCCCGCACGTGTATTCCGCGTCGGCTTCATCGGAGAACTTGGTTACGAGATCCACGTTCCGTCACGCTTCGGCTCAGACCTTTGGCGCGCGATATGGGGGGCGGGACAAGCCCTTGGAATTCGGCCCTTCGGTCTCGAAGCACAGAGACTGATGCGGCTCGAAAAGGGACACGTCATCATCGGTCAGGACACCGACGGCATGACGACGCCTGAGGAGCTGGACATGAGTTGGGCCGTCGCCAACTCCAAGCCCTTCTTCATTGGAAAGCGCAGCCTCGAGCTTCGCAGCAAGACATTGTCGAGCCGAAAACTCGTCGGCTTTGCGCTTGATCGGATGCCGGCCTCCGGGCTTCAGGAATCCAACCTCGTGGTGAAAAAAGGTTCGATCGTAGGGTTCATTACGTCGATCGCTTATTCGCCCACTCTCGAAAAGGTCATCGGTTTGGCCTATGCGGACCGCCTCGATGCGAGCCTCGGAAGCCGGATTTCGCTGCGATCGAGTGACGGCAGCGAGCACCACGCCGAAGTCGTTTCTCCTCATTTCTACGATTCCGAAAATCTGCGGCAGGAGATGTGAACATGGGCGCTGTTGCAAAAAGCCCGTTCGGTCATCGGTTTAACGGCGCCGCCCCGGTGCGAAATAATGAAGGCGTCGTCATCCGTGACCTTTCCGGGGTCGGGCGGACAGGTTTCAAGGGTGCAGGCACGACGGAGTGGCTGACTTCGAAGGTCCGCATCCTCCCGGATCGTCCCAACAGGGCCGTTGTCCTTCCGGACGGCACGTTGATCGCGCGCCTGGGGAAAGAGGAGTACCTCATCCTGGATAAAAGTGGTGCTTCAAGCGTCTGTGACGAGTTGGAGGCAGCCTGGAATTTGGAAAGCTTAGAAGCCGGGCGGATCGGCTACCCGCTCCCTCGCGCTGACAGCCACAGCTGGCTCTATCTGGAGGGAACCTCTGTTTCTCAGATGATGGCGAAGATCTGCGGGGTTGATCTGCGTGAAGGCACGTTCGGACCAGGAGAGGTGGCGCAAACGGTTGTTGCGCGGATCGGTGCAGTCTTGATCCGTCAAATGGGTGAGGGGCCCTACGGGCTGCACATGCTGACGGATTTCGCCTCGGCCGATTACCTCTGGGATGTGCTGGAAGATGCCTCTGCCGAGTTTGGTGGTGGCTTTGTCGCAGCCGGGAGATAGTAAAATAGCAACGTATCACTTCAATTCGGACAACGGAGCTCCGGTCTGTGAACAGGTAATGAAGGCGCTGCTGAGCTGTAACAGCGGCGTTGAGACTGCCTACGGCGCAGACCAGTTCAGCGCGAGATTAAAGCCCGCTTATTCCGACTTCTTCGAGCGCGAGGCATTCGTGTTTGCGGTGCCCACGGGCACCGCCGGAAACGGTCTTGCCCTTGGCGCCATAACGCCCCCCTACGGCACCATCTTCTGCCACGAGGCCGCACACATCGTGACGACAGAGGCGGGCGCGCCCGAGTTCTACAGCGGGGGTGGCCGAATGACTTTGCTCCCCGGCGAACATAAGAAGATTTCGGCAGAGACTCTGAAGGAGGCCCTGCAAAACCATGGGATCGGCAATGTGCACCACATGGCCGCAAGTGCGATCAGTCTCACTCAGGCGACGGAGGCGGGAGTCGTCTACGAGCCAGCCGAAGTGCAGGAATTGAGCGCGATCGCTCACAAGGCAGGGATGAAAGTCCATCTCGACGGCGCTCGCTTGGCAAATGCCATGGTTCATCTCGGCCTGAGCCCTGCAAAGATAACCTGGAAATCGGGCATCGACATTCTGACTTTCGGGACCACCAAGAACGGAACAATGAACGCCGAGGCCATCATCACCTTCGATCCTGAGATCGCTGCAAGGCTGGCGTTCATGCATAAGCGAGCGGGCCACCTGTTCTCGAAGATGCGCTACATGTCGGCTCAGCTTCTGAGCTACCTGGATGAGGATTTATGGCATCGGAACGCGTTGCAGGCGAACCAGAATGCAGCCCGGATTGTGAATGCCCTGAGACATTTCGAGGATGTCGAGGTAGTGCATCCCGTGCAGATCAATGAAGTGTTTGCCATACTGCCTACGAGCCTCACAGAGGCTCTCCGCGATAGGGGCATTCACTTGCGGCCGTGGAACCTGAAAGGGGCCGGTCAGGGGGTTCGCTTGGTGATGTCCTATTGTGACAGCCCGGACGAAATCCAGCTGTTCGAGGAAGCCTGCAGCTCAGTTCTCACCACTTGGCGGGCCGAACGCGATCAACTCCTGTCGGCGTCAGATCCAACTGATCGGCAAGTGCCAAGACGAATTACAACGCAATTCTAAGGAAAGCAGTACCATGCTTGAATATTCCATGATCGTCAAGGCTGCCCAAGTGCTTGCTGGCGTCGCCCGGGTCACGCCCTTGCTGGAATCCGAACTCCTCAATCGAAAAATTGGGTTCCGTCTTCTTGTCAAAGCCGAGTGTTTGCAGCGCACGGGCTCTTTCAAGATACGAGGAGCCTACGTAAAAATTGCGTCCTTGACCGAGGGGGAGCGAGCCGCTGGTGTTGTAGCATTCTCCTCCGGTAACCATGCACAAGGCGTTGCGGCCGCGGCAACCGAGATGGGCGTTCCGTCGACAATCGTCATGCCGGAGGATGCCCCGGCGGTCAAGTTGCGCAATACAGCGGAGTATGGCTCAAAAGTCATTACCTACGACCGCGTGACAGGAGACCGGGCGAAGATCGCACGAGACCTAGCGGCCGAAACGGGGGCAACCCTGATCCCTCCATATGACGACTACGTGTTGATGTCAGGGCAAGGCACGATTGGTTTGGAGATCGCCCATCAACTGGCAAAATTGAATACATCCGCGGACGCTCTCGTATGCCCGGTCGGTGGCGGCGGGCTCATCGCGGGAATAGCGACTGCGATGGCGGACCTCTCTCCCGCCACAAGGATCTGCACTGCCGAACCGGAACACTTCGACGATACCAGGCGATCCCTCCTCGCTGGCGAACGCGTTGGAAACGAGCCGGGATACGATTCGATTTGCGACTCCATCGTCACCCAAATTCCTGGTGAAAAGACTTTCCCGATCAATAAGAAACTGGTTGCTGAGGGATACGCGGTCTCTGAGGCCGACGTGATTGCGGCGATGCGGACCCTGGCAGACGACCTGAAAATTGTTGCCGAACCGGGCGGCGCTGCTGCCGTTGCCGCGGTTTTGCGGGACCGAGAGAAGTGGAAAGGCAAAACGGTGGTGGCCGTGGTGTCCGGTGGGAATGTCGATCTTGATACCTGGCGCGCATATCTGATGAACGGCTGACGCGGCTCAAGTTGAGTTCTGCTGTCTTTTACGGCCGCTCGCGTCAGCCCAATAATCAGCTTGCTCTTTTGGTGTGCCCGCTTTTCAAAAAAGCGGACGATATCGTTCAACTTTGCAAAGGCTACCTATGACCACGTACGTCCTGACCGCAACCTGCCAGTCTACGAGAGGAATCGTTGCAGCCATCTCGGGTTTTCTATGCGAGATGGGCTGCAATATCGTCGATAGCTCGCAGTTCGATGACCTTAGTACCGGGCGCTTTTTCATGCGTGTCTCTTTCGTCTCAGAAGAGGGGATTGGAGCCGATGCGCTCACCGAGGGTTTCAAACCAATTGCCGAGAAGCTTGGCATGGAGGCGGAGCTCCATCTTCATACACAAAGGATGAAAGTGCTCTTGATGGTATCTAGGTTCGGGCACTGCCTAAACGACCTCCTTTACCGTTGGCGTATCGGTGCGCTTCCGATCGACATTGTCGGGGTCGTCTCAAACCACTTTGACTACCAGAAGGTCGTGGTGAACCACGACATTCCCTTCCACCATATCAAGGTGACGAAGGTAAATAAGCCGCAAGCCGAGGCTCAGCTTTTGGACCTTGTGGAGCAGACGGGTACCGAGCTCGTGGTACTCGCACGCTACATGCAGGTGCTGTCCGACGCCATGTGCCGAAAGATGTCCGGCAAGATCATCAATATCCATCACTCGTTCTTGCCGAGCTTCAAAGGCGCAAATCCATATAAGCAGGCCTATGAGCGCGGCGTAAAACTGATCGGGGCGACCGCCCATTACGTCACCACTGATCTGGACGAAGGCCCGATTATCGAACAGGACACGGTCCGCATCAACCACGCCCAAAGCGCAGAAGACTACGTCTCGATCGGCCGCGACGTGGAGAGCCAGGTGCTCGCGCGCTCAATCCACGCGCACATCCACCATCGCGTCTTCTTGAATGGCAATCGCACAGTCGTTTTCCCCGCCAGCCCCGGCAGCTACGCTTCGGAGCGCATGGGATGACAAGCGCTGTGATCATTGACGGGAAAGCTGTTGCGACATCGGTGATCGATTGGGTGAAGGTAGCGGCTGCGGCGCTGGAGAAGGACAATGGCGTCAAGACCGGCTTGGCCGTCATCATCGTCGGCAACGATCGGCGAGCCACACCTATGTTGGCTCGAAGAGCCGCATTGCGAAGGTGTGCGGTTTCACGTCGGTGCAGCATACGCTGCCGACCGAGACCACACAAGAGGATCTTGCTGCTCTGGTGCGGAGGTTGAATGCCGATCAGACTTGCATGGCATCCTGGTGCAATTGCCGCTGCCCAAGCATCTCGATAGCGACGCGATCATCCAATCTATCCAGCCGGAAAAGGATGTCGATGGCCTGAGCGCCGTCAATGCCGGCAAGCTTGCGATCGGCGACTTGAAGACCGGCCTCGTCCCCTGCACGCCGGCTGGGGCCATGGCCTTCGTCCGCCGCATTCACGGCGAGGATCTGTCTGGTCTCAATGCCGTCGTCATCGGCCGCTCGCACCTGTTCGGCAAGCCGATGGCCCAGCTGTTGCTGAATGCCAATGCGACCGTGACGATCACCCATTCGCGTACAAAAAACCTTCCTGAAATCTGCCGCCAAGCCGATATTCTCGTGGCGGACGTCGGTCGGCCGGAAATGGCAAAGGCAAACTGGGTGAAGAAGGGTGCAACCGTGATCGATGTCGGCAGCAATCGCATCGCGGCACCTGAGCGCGGCGAGGGCAAGACACGACTGGTCGGCGACGTCACATTCAGAGAGGTTGCCGAGGTCGCAGCGACGATAACGCCTGTGCCTGGCGTCGTGGGGCCGATGACCATTGCGATGCTAATGGCGAATACAATTATCGCCTCCCACGAGCCGCCGGAAAAACTTCGAGCAAAATGCGCTTTAGAAGCGGAATCGGTTCCGAGCGCCGTAGACGACTTATGCCTGGTACGAGGAAGCACCCGTATGGATAATGAAGCTAATTGCAAAAAGCTTGTGGCGAATGGCAATTACCTTGTTGCGAAACGCCATCGTGATTTGGTGTTCACCTCAGGAATGACTCCGAGGTCTCAGGGCGTGATGGCCCACAGTGGCACGATAACGGCTGAACGTCCCATCGGGGAGTTCAAAGACGCCGTCGAACTTGCGGCCTCTAACGCCCTCGCGGCCGCGCGCAGTCTGCTTGCATGTGACGAGGAAATCAGTGGCATACTTGCTTTGACCGTCTTCATCGCAACAACCGGCGACTTCAGCGGACATTCACGCCATTTTGCATCGGACTACCTGACGGCAGAGTTGGGCCCGGGCAGCGCAGGCACGAGAGCGGCGATAAGTGTAATCTCGCTACCGGGTGGAGCTGTCGTTGAGATTCAGATGACGGCTATGGTCGAGGCGGGACGACCCTCGGGCGAGCGCGAGTTTATGGGAGCAGGTGATCGGATGTCATCCCAGCCGAGCTGAAGGTTCCTTTACTGACCGGCAATTGTTTGGAACCGTCCCGCAGCAACACCTTGCAAATTAGGCTGCCTGACCTGCTGCCTTCGCGGATGGCCACGTTTTCCTTTCAGTCAGGGCCGAAGTACAGACTACACCCGGTGCAGCCGCGTCCGCCCATGGAGGTTGATCTCGGACATGCGCGAGCGATGGCAGAGCCCTAGCCTAAGCCTAGGCTCCTTTTAATCGCCCGTCCGCGATGCCTTGCGCGAGCGGACGGCATGGACAATGGCCGCAGCCATCACGACCGCGCCTCCGGCGATGCTCGCGAACGGCGGCAACTCCGCGAGAAAAATCCAGGCGAAAAGGACGGCGAACGGCACTTCGGCTGATCCGAGCACGCCGGCTTCGGATGCCGGAATAAGACGCGTGCCCTCCGTCCACAGGATCATTGCGCATGCAAAAGTGAAGCCGAAGCCCACCATGCGCCACGCATCCGCAGCCGAGACAGTTAGCGGATCGACGATCAGCCAGCCAGCGGCAAAGAGGACATATCCAGAGATTGCGCCTACCCAGACGACCGGCGTGTCGCGGAATGCCCGGATCATCACCATGTAGAGCGCAGTGCCGACGGTCATGCAGACTGCGAAAAGATCGCCGCCCAGATGTCCTCCGCCGAGCCCTCCTGACACGATGATGCCGACGCCGACGAGACTAAGGAAGGCCACCGCGATGGTGCCCACTTGCGGGCGAACCCGCAGTATCATCCATTCAAGCGCGGCGGCAATCAGCGGGACCGTCGCGTAGATGATCGCGACATTGGCGACATAAGTGTATTTGAAGGCGGCGACGAAAGCCAGAGCGCACAGGGACGCGACGGCAACCATCGCCAAACCGCGCCAGCCGATCGCGAGGCTCACTCCGCGCCGGCCGGAGCGCCATAGTGCGTAAGTAGTGATCAGCAGACCGCCCACAAGGCCACGCCAGCAGGCGATCGTCCAAGGGTCGCTCGAGATCGACTTGGTGAAGATGCCGGCCATGGCGAAGAAAGCTGCCGAGGCGACGACCAGCGCAGTGGCAAGGGAGCGCTGTTCCCTCGCCTTTGGCGCGGTCGGGCATGGAACAGTGATGTCGCATGTCATGTTCAAGCTCACCTCTTCTTCGCGCTGAACGGGACCGGGACCTTTGAAGCACATAAGCAAGCGCTTCCGACTTCATGGATCCGAGGATTTCGGAGGCTGCGGCCCTCGCTGCGATATGCCAGTCGAGACGAAGACCACCTCGGAAGACACCTCAAGCTCAAACTGCATCTCGTTCGGTGACAATTCTCATCGTTCTCTCCGCCGAGCCAAGTTCTGGAGAGGGAGCAACACCTCATCCACCAGATCGGGACTGAGCGCTGAATTTTGGCAACGGTTCGGACCGGCGAAACCCGATTTCAGCATCGCAACAACATCGGTTATCGTTGCAATGTACTAGCAATTCCATTTAAAATTCGCTTGCGGACACATCTTCCAAGCAATCTCGTGAGGCGAGTAAAGACGTATGGTCGACAGGCGGCTGTTCACCGTCATGGAAATGTAACGGTCTTATATATAATGTGCATGCTACTCTTAACGCTTAGCGGTCCTTCGCTGGCAAGGCTTCCAAAAGCATGTCACGCGCTAGTCCCGGTTATTATATGGTCCGCACGTGGCCGATGCCTGCGACTGTCAAATGAGCCTGGAATCGCTTCACAAGTTGATCAATAACTTGAACTATCAGGATGTAAACAACAGCAACGACCAGCAAAGGCGTGAGGGGATCCAAATATACTTTGCCGAAGACCGTGGGCCCCCCCATCAGGTCATGGACCGTGATCGCACTTGTGATAGCAGATGCCTTGACTACTGCGACAGTTTCATTGCCCAAGTTTCCCAGGATAGACCTGAGTGCGAGCGGAGCGTGGACGCGAAAGAATGCCCGCTTTCTGGTCATTCCGAGAGCAACGGCCGCCTCGAGCAGTCCGCGTGGAACCATTTTGAGGCCCCCACGGATAATCTCAGCAAGATAGGCGGCATTGTTGATGCTAAGGACAAATGCGCCCGTTCGAAAAGGCGAACTCAGCACGAGATCCCAAAACAGTCCACCGCGCAACCATGCAATTCTTGGCATACCATAGTAGACCAAAAATAGCAGGATGAGCAGCGGCACGCCGCGAAAGACGAAGACATACGTCTTCGCGGCGACGCGCACGGGCACGCTGCCATATTCGTGTAACGTCGCCAGTGCACCGCCCAGGAGGAACCCAAAGATCATACTCAGCACAGTTAGAGCGCAGGTCGTCACCAGCCCATTGAGAACAGTCCACCAGAATGCAGATGTTTCCAATATTGCTAGATTTAGCATCACCGGGACCTTTCAACGGCCGCCTCAAAGCCATGTTGAATAAGGCCCGACACCGCAGAGATAGCAAGATACATCGCCGCGGCGATCAGGTAGCAAAACAATGGTTCGCGGGTCGATCCAGCAATTATGCTCGTGGAACGGCTGAGCTCCTGAACTCCGATGAGCGACGAGAGCGCGGAGATCTTCAGCATGACCAGAAACAGGTTGCCCAGGGCAGGGGTGGCCGAGCGCAATATGAGCGGCACGACTATGCGTCGGCGAATCTGGAAGCGGGTCATTCCGATCGCATAGCCCGCCTCTGTGTAGCCTTTAGGAAGTGTGCTCATCCAATCCCTGAAGATGACAGCCGCATAGGATCCTGACTGAACTGACATCGCAAACGTCGCCGCAACTACGGGGTTCATTCCCCCAACCTGATAACCAACGCTCTTACCTATAGCGGCAAGCACAATCGTGGAGCCGTAGAAGACAATGAAGATTACGATTATCTCCGGCAGGCCGCGGAATACATTAACGAACGCGGCCGCCGCTGTCGAAATCGTGCGGGCCGACGAGAAGCTGGCAAACGCTACCACAAGCCCGATGACGATGCAGATAGGGAAGGACACAGCAGCTAGCCCAAAGGTGAGCACAGCGCCTTTAAGCCAAAAGTTGAAGTAGGGGGCAACGAGTTCAATCATCGCACGTCGCCACCTTGTTGAGATTGATCATGGAGTTGTGAACTTCGCGTTGAGATATTTCATTCCGATTTCGTCCAGCTTGCCAGAGGCAATGACGGCATCAAGACCCTTGTTGAACTTGTCTACGAGGACCTTTGAACCCTTGCGGAAGAACCAGGCACGGCCTGCGCCGACGAACTTTGAGTCGTAAGTCGGTTTATCAACGAGCTTATACTTTCCAGTGCTGATAAACTGATATTGAAGCTGCTGGTCGTCGTTCATAAAAGCTGCAATGCGGCCGGCATCCAGGTCGAGCACTGCAGCATCAGGACTGTCATAGCCCCGGATGTCAGTATCGTCCCCGAGCATTGCCTTGATGTATTCGTAGTAAGGCTGGGTCCCGGTGATCGTGCCGATCGACTTACCCTTCAAGGCCGGAATGCCGCCAGAGACATCCGTGTCGGCGGGTACCAGGAATGCGTACCCAACTTTGTAAATAACACGTGTCGCGTCATACTTCTCCAGACGCGCTTTGGATACGGTCACTGTGGTGCCTACCATGTCGATCGTATCGGTGTCGAGAGCCGTCCAGATGCCATCCCAAGGCACATTGGAAATCTCGCAATTCTCCTTGATCTCCGCACAAACCGCCTTAGCGAGATCAACTTCAAAACCTGTGAGCTCCCCGTCGGGCGCAACCCAAGCATTTGGCTTGTAGGACGCGTCGATACCGATCTTAATAGTATCTTGCGAGTGCGCCTGCGACATTGCCATTGCGGATAAAACAGTCGATAGTAGAATTGTTGAGACTCTGCTGATCATGATAGCCAGTTCCCTATTTTGCCATGGATTATTGTGGTCTATATCTTTTTAAGAAGGAGGTGAGAGCCGGCGACTTTGGACGTCTAAATACGTCGTCTGGCTTTCCTCTTTCCTCGATGTTTCCCCCTAGAAGATAGATAACCTCAGATGACACCTCGAGCGCGAACTGCATCTCGTGTGTTACGATCACCATTGTTCTGCCTTCGACAGCGAGACCTTGCATGACGCGAAGGACCTCGCCGACCAGCTCGGGGTCGAGCGCTGACGTGGGTTCATCGAAAAGAAGAATTTCCGGCTCCATCGCGAGTGCTCTGGCAATCGCCACGCGCTGCTGCTGTCCGCCTGAGAGTTGAGATGGGTAGTGACCGCCTCGGTCGCTCAGCCCCACCTTATCAAGATAAGCTCGGGCCCGTTCGAGCGCTTCCTTCTTGGGCACGCCAAGCACCTGAAGCGGACCCTCCATCACGTTCTGGAGGGCGCTACGATGCGGCCAGAGATTGAAGGATTGAAAGACCATGCCAACCTTGCGCCTGAGCAGGACGAGATCGGCGTTCTGTTTGCGGGTCCTGCGCCGGCTCGGAATGGCCGGAAAGCTGGCGCCATCCAGCACTATCTCGCCTTCTGATGGCTCTTCAAGGAAGTTGATGCAGCGGATCAGAGTGCTCTTACCGGACCCGGAACTGCCGATCAGCGTAAGGATGTCACCTTTGAAGGCTGAAAGGTCGATGCCCTTCAGAACTTCGAGCGGACCGAATGACTTTCGGAGATTGCGTACCTCTAGGATCGGTTGGCCGTCTGATTTGGAACTGAGCTCCATCGGATTCGTAACCACCTTCAATTGTAACTATGTTGCGTCGCTGCCTATGGTCAGCATCATGGGCGCTAGGTCTCAGCCCTCTGGCGCGACATGCCTTTTTTCAAGTGCCTATGATATAATGCATATTAGATAATGAGAGTCAACATGAGCTTCGGGAAAAGCGGCCTTGGTCGGTCGCCGATAGTGCGATCGCGAGCGATCACTCAGAGGGATCCAGCAGTCCATTACTTCTGCTTCATTTTGCGTGGAGCGGCGAACGGCGGCACATGCCGCGCTCTGGTCAATGATCCGGCAGCAATGCTACCCGAGCGCAAATCGATGGCCGGTGCCCGCCCGCCCGGCGTGTCACGATCGGACACCGAACGCCGAATTGGGCCGCGCCATTGCCGGAAGCGAATTCAATCGAGGATCATCTTCGGCTAGCGCTGCGCGTATAAAAGAAGCTAGCGGAAGATCGCCAGAGCCACTGACCACGGTTTTCCTACCGCAAGATTCTGCAGGCATGATGAGCCCTCTCGGCTTATTATCCTCCAGCAAGCGCAGCTGCAGGTCTCGAGGCGTGGCCGTCGGCGTAAGGCTGCAGGGCCTGCTGTCGCGCCGCGTCGCGAACCAGCCGCAAATGTGCCTCCAATTGGGAGCGCTGAACGGCCGCTGTCCAGACCGCGCGATTTGTTACGCCGCCCGCTGTTAGGCCGAAGATGAATGTTACAATCGATCGAAGAGCGCTGTCGAAAACCTTCGCTGGCCATTCTTTACTCTCTGGCCAGCTGACGCGGATTACCTGCGCATATATGTTCCCGCCCTCGCGATGTAGTGCAACATTGAGCTTACGGAATTCAGGTGCGGTGGCAATTACTCCCCAGAAATTGACCCAGATTACGCTGTCTTCAAATTGAGAAGTTGATGCTGGAATGGCGACATCAAGCAGGGTCGCAAGATCCGTCTCACCTTTATCAAGCAATCGCGCGAACTTCCGTTCCATATTAAGGAACGGAACTCGCATAGCAGCTGCGATTATGTCTGCCTTTCCGTCAAAATAATGAGTGATCATTCCCGTCGTCACGTTGGCGGCGTTGGCGATGTCTATCATCGTTACGCTGGAAATACCTTTCTGGGCTATTGCCTTACATGCAGCCTTCGCAATACGAAGTCTCGTCTGCTCAACATCGATAATTTTTGGCATAGCTCTCCGAACCGATCCATTCTGTTGCAACGTCCTGTACACATCCGCACGTTGAAACGTCATGCCTGAATGCCCCAATCTCCGCCATGGCGAGATAATGGTCAATATATAATCGTAAACTAGGGGCGATCCAATCTCTTCTTGCAAACGACACGTCCTTAGTCCGCTTTCGACCGTCTTGGAAGCGCTACGCGACGCATGTGGCTCGGAGGTGTCAAAATCCGCTTTTCGGCAGGAAAACCGGCGCTATGCTCGTGGACGAGCGCGCAGATCGCCCTGGAAGGGCCATATGAAGACATGACCAGAACCTTTTCCACAGAAATTGTCAGGGCATAGCTGGGCCACGAGCTAAATCAAATCAACGCTAAAGCCTTAATGGAATTGGCATTCTGAAACAAGATGACCTGCTCCGCCCGCCCGCGAAGATCGAGTATGGTCTGAGCGGCCGCCATGATTGTCTTAATGAGCGGCGCAGCGAGGGCCGCATTTGGAAGAAGGCCGCCGTCTGCCTAAGCTGAATAGGCTCAGAAGAGGCAAAATACCGACTTCGCCGGAACGTCATTTCGTTCCCAACTTTTGGTCTGGGAAGTTCGATCCAGTGCATTCGTCGCGCTGTCGAAAGCCCTTGACGTCGCGCCATTCTAAATATAACGTCCATTATGTAACGTGCACAATATGCTCATGGGCGGGTCAAGCGCTTCGCTGAAAGCCTGTCGAGACGAGACGCAATTGGTGCAAATCTTGTCCGCAGGGATCTTGGCGCTGAGCAGAATTTAAGCGGAGGAATGGCTGCATGGATTTGGAGCTAAGCAATAAACGCGTTGTGATCACGGCCGGCGCAGGTGGTATTGGCAGGGCAGTGGCGGAGCGGTTTGCTGCCGAAGGAGCAAAGGTGCTTGTCTGCGACGTCGATACCGACGCGATAAAGAACGTTCAAGCAAGCACGGGCATTCATGCGCTCAACGCTGACGTCTCGAGTTCCGAAGCGGTGGCTAAGCTTTTCGACGAGGTTAAGCGGCTCCTGGGTGGCCTTGATATCTTGATCAACAATGCGGGTATCTCCGGACCGGCTAAGCCGGTGGAGGCTATGCGTGATGAGGAATGGAGGAGCACGCTCGCGGTAAACTTGGATGGTTCGTTTTACTGCGCGAGAACAGCAATTCCACTCATCAGGCAGGCCGGAGGAGGATCCATCATCAGTATGTCTTCGATAGCCGGCATTCTGCCTTTTCCCCTTCGATCGCCTTATTGCACCGCGAAATACGGTGTGATCGGACTTACCGAGGTTTTGGCGAGAGAGCTGGGCCCGGACAACATCAATGTGAACGCGATCTGCCCCGGCAATGTGGATTCTCCTCGAGCTGAAAGGGTGAATCTGATGGCTGCACAGGCGCGTGGGGTGCCGGTCGAAGAGATTAGACAGGCTGCCCTGAGTCAAACGTCAATGCGGAAGCTGGTCAGCGTCCAGGAGATCGCCAGCATGATCTTATATCTCTGCAGTCCTCATGGACGAATAATCTCGGGGCAGTCCGTCGTAATCGACGGCCAAACCAACGCCACCGAATTCTAAACAAACCAACCAACTCCAACCAGAATGGTGAGCGGCGGTGCGAAGCATCGTCCAACCCCATTCCACGATCATATCCAACCCCATTCCACGATCATATAAGGAAAAGATCGATGCCCCTGTCTATGAACCGCGAGGTGTTTATCACGTGTGCTGTAACCGGTGCAGCCGATACTGCCTCCAAGTCCCGTCACGTGCCCCGTTCGCCGGAAGAAATCGCGAAGGCCTCTATTGAAGCTGCCAAAGCGGGCGCTGCAGTCGTCCACATTCATGTTCGCGATCCGCAAACGGGCGCGCCCTCTCGCCGAAACGACCTTTATAAGGAAGTCACCGACCGGATACGACAGGCGGACACCGACGTTGTCTTGAATATCACCGCTGGCATGGGTGGCGACCTGATTTTCGGTAGCGTCGAGCAGCCGTTTCCCGTCGCTCCGCACAGTGACTTCGTTGGCGCCTCCGAAAGGTTTGCTCACATTCTCGAGTGCACTCCTGAGATTTGCACCCTTGATAATGGCACCATGAATTTCGAACTTGGGGATTATGTGATGACAAATCCGCCATCGACACTGCGCGCGATGGCGAAAATGATGACAGACTTCGGTGTTCGGCCGGAAATTGAGGTTTTTGACACAGGGCACCTGTGGTTTGCGAAACAGCTCGTCGAGGAAGGGCTCATCGAGGACCCGGTTCTGGTTCAGCTTTGCATGGGCATTCCGTGGGGAGCCCCCGATGACCTCAGCACTTTGATGGCCATGGTGAATACGATCCCGTCGAGCTGGACTTTCTCCGCGTTCTCTATCGGCCGCGACGCATTGGCTTACCCCGCGGCAGCTGTTTTGGCGGGTGGCAATGTGCGCGTCGGTCTTGAAGACAACCTTTATGCTGGAAAGGGTCAGTTCGCAACGAATGCTCAGTTGGTCGAGAAAGCCGCCAATGTGGTCGAAAACATGGGCGCCAGGATCATCGGGCCAGAGGAAGTTCGTCGTAAGCTCAAGCTCACAAAGCGATAAGTCTTTTGGACGGCCAACCGCTTCAGCAGGGCCCTGCGCTCTGCTGTTGTGACTGTCTGAAACGATCACGCAACGAACTGAGAAAGAAATCTTATGTCTCATATTAGAAAGGCGGCCGCCATTGGCGGCGGTGTTATCGGCGGCGGCTGGACCGCCCGCTTTGTTTTGGCTGGTATCGACGTCAACGTCTACGATCCTCATCCCGAGGCCAAGCGGCTCGTTTCGGAAGTAATGGCCAATGCCGAATACGCCTACTCGCTGCTAACCAACGCGCCGCTTCCCAAACGCGGAGTTATGACATTCTGCGCCACTCTTGAAGAGGCGGTTAAAGAGGCGGACTGGATCCAGGAGAGCGTGCCAGAGCGATTGGACTTGAAACGCAACGTACTGAATCAGATAGACTTGGCCGCCGATCCCAAGGCACTCATCGGATCTTCTACTTCTGGCCTCATGGCGACTGACCTCCAGAAAGACATGAAACATCCCGAGCGGATGTTCGTCGCACATCCGTTCAATCCTGTTTATTTGCTGCCTCTGTTAGAGCTCGTTGGCGGTAGACAAACGAACCGCACAGCTCTTGAAGATGCTAAAGCTCGGTTGACGACCATCGGCATGACGGGGCTGATAATCAACAAAGAGATCGATGCATTCGTCGCCGACCGTCTTATGGAGGCTTTGTGGCGCGAAGCCCTTTGGTTGATCAAGGACGACATCTGCGATACCGAAACGCTCGACAATGTCATTCGCTACTCGTTCGGCCTCCGTTGGGCGCAAATGGGCCTTTTCGAGACTTACCGCGTCGCCGGCGGCGAAGCGGGCATGCGCGACTATCTTTCCAAGTATGGTCCGTGCCTCCAATGGCCGTGGACGAAGCTAACCAACGTCGTTGACCTCAACGCTGAGCTTGTCGAGAAGATCGCGAGCCAGTCCGATCATCAGTCAGGACAGCGAGGCATTCGAGATCTTGAGCGAATCCGCGATCAGAACCTGGTCGGAATTCTGCATGCGCTGAAAGTGGGGGATGACGGTCGTGGTTGGGGAGCCGGCAAGCTTCTGGCCGACTTCGAAGCTCATCTTTGGAAGATCGCTCCGAAAGCGGCGAACGTTTCCGGCGACGGGCCCATAAGGCTTCTCGACGTGAAAGTCCCGGCTGCTTGGATAGACTACAACGGGCACATGACCGAATACCGGTACACTCAGTGCTTTGCTGACGCTACCGAAGTACTGCTTCAGCAAATCGGAGCCGACGAAGACTACGTCAAGGGTGGCCATAGCTATTACACCGTCGAAAGTCATGTTCGGCTTCTTGCCGAGGCAAAGCTGGGCGATGCGTTGTACGTCACGGCTCAACTGCTGCCATCCGATGGTAAAAGGATTCACAGCTTCCTGTCCTTGTTCAGAGCATCCGACGACACGCTCTTGTCTACTTACGAAAGCGTGATGCTTCATGTTTCCCTCACAGAAAGACGGGCACTCGCGCCGCTGCCCAGCATTATCGAAAAGCTGACGCCGCTTCTTGAAGCGCATTCTTCCCTGCCGACGCCTGAAGCAGCGGGACGGTCAATCGAGGCGAAGCCGGGCCTCGCCTAGCGGCACACCGGCAGTTGGACGATCAAATGGGAAAGAATCTAACACGACTTATGTCGCCCAAGTCTGTTGCCATCCTGGGCGGGCGGGCGGCCGATTTCGTCGCGGAAAATTGCCGGGTAATCGGCTTCCACGGTCCGATGTTTCGAATCCATCCGGAGAAAGCCGCCGCAGGTCTAGAAGGCTTCTGGCCGTCGTTGGATGCTTTGCCCATCGTCCCCGACTGCGCGTTTTTGGGTATAAACCGCGAAGCGACTATCGAGGCGGTTCGGCAATTGCGGGAACTCGGTGCCGGCGGCGCAGTCTGCCTGGCATCCGGCTTCGCAGAGCGCTCTACTGGAGATGGTATCGACTACAATAGAAGGCTGTTGGAGGCTGCTGAAGATTTCCCCTTCCTAGGCCCCAACTGCCTTGGTTTTGTCAACTTCTTCGATCGCATTTCGCTGTTCCCCGATCCCGCGGTCCCTCGGTCTGTGGAACGAGGCGTCTGCGTGATTTCACAATCCGGTACCGTCGCTTGCGACGTGCTCTTTTCCAATCGGCATTTGCCGATTGGAAAAGTCTTTTCGGTCGGCAATCAGTCGTCAGTAAGTTCGGTTGATCTCGCATACGCGGCTCTCGAGGATCCAAGAGTGACGGCCATCGGGATGTACCTCGAATCTATGGGTGATCCAGCTGCATTTAGAGATCTGGCGTGCGCTGCGGCAAAGCAGGTTCCGATTCTGGTCCTAAAACCTGGCCGCTCGGAGTCCGCCCGTAGCATCACTTCTAGCCATACAGGTGCGATGGCTGGTACCGAACGGTACTTGGACGCGCTCCTCCAAAGGGTTGGCGTGGGACGGTGTGACAGCATCGCCGAGTTCGTTGAAACGTTGAAGCTGCTTCATGTGCACGGCCCGTTTGCCGGAAACCGCCTCGCCATTTGTGGGGGATCAGGCGGCGACATGGCCATCGCCTCTGATTTGCTTCAAACGCTCGACGTGGAATTGCCGCCCGTTAAAAATGAGACGAGGAATGAACTAGGCCGGCTCCTCGGGGATCACGTTCCAGTTAGGAATCCGTTGGATTTCCAAACCCTCATTTGGCATGACGAGAAGAAACTAGGCAATATGTTTACTGCGTTGCAAGATGGCGACGCCGACCTGTATGGCTTCTTTTTGGACCATCCTGACCTGGAAGCGCAAGCCCACAGGGAAGAGCTTCCCATAAGAGCTTTCTTAGCTGCCGCGCGAAAATCCGGACGAAAGGCTTTCGTTGCCAGCACGCTGCCTGAATCGACACCGGCGTTTATCGCGGAAATGGCGTTGAAGTCAGGCGTTGCTGCGATGCAGGGCATGTCCGAGACGTTCCGAGCCTTCGAAATCGCGGCGGCAATGGGATTGGCATGGGCGAACCTTAACCCACCGCATCTCGAGCGGCGTCACCTGGCGGGGGAGACCCGCAATTTGAACGAGTTCGAAGCTAAGCAGATGCTATCGTCGGTCGGGATCAAAACGCCGAAATCCGCCGAGGTGTTTGCGAATGAAGCATCCCGGACGGCGGCGGCTATCGGCTTCCCGGTGGCGATGAAGGTGTCATCGCAGTCTATCCTGCACAAGACTGAGCTCAATGGCGTTGCGCTCAACATCGACAGTTTGGAAAAAGCCGACAAAGAAGCCTCCAGACTTGGTGCAATCACCGACAAGATTTTGGTTGAGGAAATGATCCGCGAGGGAGTTGCTGAGTTCATCGTCGGCATCAATGTCGATGAAGAATTTGGCGCTGTTATTGTCGTCGGGGCAGGCGGCGTACTTGCTGAAATCCTGGAAGACTCGGTCGTTATGCTCCCACCTTTTTCAAGGGAAAATGTGCTGAGCGCTCTCAAGACCTTGCGGTCCTTCCGGCTGCTGTCGGGATATCGCGGTCGCCCATTGGGAGATGTCGACGCCCTGATTTCGGCGGTTATGTCAGTCGCTAAGCTCGTTCAAGAACCGGCGGCTCATATTTTCGAGCTTGAGATCAATCCGATTATTATTCGAGCACAAGGCCGCGGCGCAGTTGCCGTTGACTGCCTTGTCAGACTGAAAGGCGAGGAGTGAGCATGTCAGGACCACTAAAGATCGAACAACGTGGCGCGGTCCTCGAGATCGTGTTGGACCGACCAAAAGCGAACGCCATCGACGCCCCTACTTCGCGTCTAATGGGAGAAACGTTTCGAGAGTTCCGCGACAGCGACAATCTGAAGGTTGCAATTCTCACCGGCGCAGGAGAGAAATTTTTCTGTGCCGGATGGGACCTTAAAGCCGCTTCGAATGGCGAGTCGCCGAACGCGGACCAGGGAGTGGGGGGCTGGGCGGGACTTACCGAGCTCACGAACCTCAACAAGCCGGTTATTTGCGCGGTTAACGGCATTTGCATCGGCGGTGGACTGGAGGCCGCATTGGCAGCCGATATCATTCTGGCGGCGGAACACGCGTATTTTGCGCTCCCAGAGATCAACGTCGGCGTCGTACCGAACCTTGCAGCCGTTAGTCTGCCGCGCCGAATTCCACGTAACGTCGCTCTGGAATTCATGTTCACCGGACGCAGAATGGACGCTCCCGAGGCGAAGCGCTGGGGTCTGGTTCATGACGTTCTGCCGCTCGAAGATTTGATGCCAAGAGCACGGGAACTGGCAGCTCTTCTGGCGGACGGCCCGCCGCTCGTGTTTGCTGCGATCAAGGACATCATTCGTCGAACCGAGGACATCCCGGAGCAGGCTGCATTTGATTACAGCCGCTCTCTGGCGTCGGTTCAAAAATGCTTCAATTCTGAAGACCAGTTGGAGGGCGCTCGCGCGTTTGTCGAGAAGCGCAAGCCCGAGTGGAAGGGCATCTAGCAGTCGGCACCGATCGCAACTCACCGGATGCGGCCGGCACAGGTCGCTCCCACTGACATGGTGGAAATCGTCACCTTGTCCGATGTTATTGAAGCTTACGGAGGGCTCAATGGATCTCGCGTTTACAGAAGAAGAGCGAAGGTTTCGTGAAGAGGTGCGTGAACTCTTCCGTAACAACATACCGCTGGAAACTCAGCGCAAACTAAGGGAGGGTCAACGCCTCTCAAAAGATGAAATTGCTGTCGGTACCCGTGTCCTCCACAAGATGGGTGTGCCAAGCTGGCCGAAGGAATATGGCGGCGCTGGCTGGTCTCCCATTCAACAGTATATCTATGAAGAAGAGCGGCAGGCCCTGCTTGCGACACCGATGGCGTTTGGATATGGCGTTGATCTGGTCGGTCCCGTCATCTACACCTTTGGCAACGAAGCGCAAAAACTGCATTTCCTACCGCGTATCATCAACGCGGAAGATTGGTGGTGCCAAGGCTTCTCCGAGCCTGGCGCCGGGTCGGACCTAGCTTCGCTTAAAACGCGCGCTGTGCGCGACGGCGATCATTATGTTGTGAACGGCCAGAAAATATGGACTACATGGGCGCACCATGCCGACTGGATCTTCTGCTTGGTCAGAACCAATCCTGATGTAAAGAAGCAGGACGGCATCTCATTTCTCCTCATCGACATGAAAACGCCTGGCGTCGTTGTGCGCCCGATCAAGCTGATCGACGGTAGTTACGAGGTCAATGAAGTCTTCTTCTCTGACGTGCGTGTCCCGGTTGAGAATCTGGTTGGCGAGGAGAACAGAGGCTGGACCTATGCCAAGTTTCTGCTCGGCAATGAACGCTTCGCCGATGCTGGCTTGGGCATCATGAAGGAACGCGTCCAGCGCGCTAAGACTCTCGCTTCGCAGTGCCTCGTGCGGGGAGAGCGCCTCATTGACCAACCGGCCTTTCGCCAGAAGGTAGCCGCGGTGGAAGTTGAGATGAAGGCTTTCGAAATCACTCAGCTGCGGGCGGTCACTAATTCTTCGGCGCAACAGGCCGGTTCACAGGATCCGGCCGGCTCCATCCTTAAGCTAAGGGGCTCGGAGATTGAGCAGGCGGCGGCATTGCTCTTGATGCATGCAGCCGGCCCATACGCCCTTCCCGATATCCCGGAGGGGCAATCCGAACACCTGGACGGGCCGGCGATTGGGCCGGAATGGGCGGAGACGACCGCGCCGACCTATTTTTACAGCCGCGCCGCGACGATCTACTCCGGGTCGAGTGAAATTCAAAAGAACATCATCGCAAAGGCGATTCTCGGCCTCTAGTCCGAGCCCCAAGCTCTACTGCCTTTGTATAGGAGATTTGATAGTGAACTTTGATCTCACGGAAGAGCAGCGGCTGTTGAAGAACAGCGTTGAACGACTGATGCTCGACAAATACAGTCTCGCAGATCGCAGCGGGTACCAAACGCAAGGCGCCGGCTACAGCGAGTCCATGTGGTCAAGCTATGCTGAACTTGGACTTTTGGCGTTGCCGTTTCCCGAGGAATATGGCGGGTTCGGCGGAGGTGCAGTCGAGACGATGATCGTTATGGAGGCCTTCGGTGGGTCTCTAGTGCTGGAACCCTATTTTCCCACAGTGGTGCTCGCCGGTGGGCTACTACGGCATGGCGCGAGCGACGCGCAAAAGGCAGAACTCATTCCAGCCATCGCCCAAGGCGAAACGAGTTACGCATTCGGCTATTTGGAATCCCAGTCGCGCTATGACCTTTTCAATGTCGAAACCGAAGCCAAGAGAGATGGGAACGGCTGGATCCTGAACGGTATGAAAGGGCTCGTGCTGCACGGCGATAGAGCCCGCAAGATCATCGTAACGGCGAGAACCGCAGGCGGTCCGCGGCAGGAGGATGGAATTGGTCTGTTCTTGCTCGATGCTAATGCGGAGGGCCTGAGCCGTCGCAGTTATCCGACACATAGCGGCTTGCGTGCGGCCGACATAACCCTCAAGGATGTACGGGTCGACGCGACAAATGTAATCGGTGATCCGGCAGGTGGATACCCAATCATGACGCGGGTAGCTGGCGAGGCCATCGCGGCGCTGTGCGCCGAAGCTGTTGGTGCCTTTGGCAAGATGCAGGCGATCACGCTTGACTATCTCAAGACACGGGAGCAGTTCGGCAAGAAAATCGGCAGCTTCCAGGTGCTGCAGCATCGGGCGGTGGACATGCTTGTGGAGTTGGAGCAATCGCGCTCCATGGCCATGTACGCCGCGATGATGGTCGGCGAAAGCGACGCAACAGAGCGTAAGCGGGCCACCGCGGCGGCAAAGGTTCAGATCGGTCGGTCAGCGAAAGCGATCGGACACGCGGCAATCCAGCTACACGGTGGCATCGCAATGACCATGGATTACAGCATTGGCCACTACTTCCGGCATGTGACCATGCTCGACACGCTTTTAGGCGATGCAGACTATCACCTTATGCGACTTGCCGAGCTCCGCGCTACAAGTCGTCAGTAAGTAAAAGAAGCGTTTGCCTTTGCCAGATCTGGGCGTCCCATAAGGTCCACGACATGCTTGCGTTGACCAGAACGAGTCACGTCTTTTTGCTTACCAAGGCCATCGCTTGCGCGCCCGCATGTTCACCGAAGTCCAGATACCGCTCGGCGAAGCATAAACCTGTATCAGAGTTCCGAAATGTTGGAGGAGTGAGTTGACTAAAGTCTTTAAAGACGCCGGTTCTGCACTGAATGGCTTGCTGTTCGAAGGTATGTCCATTGCGGCAGGGGGCTTCGGCCTTTGCGGCATTCCGGAACTGTTGATCGATGCGATCCGCGAGGCTGGCACCAGGGATCTGACGATCGCCTCGAACAATTGCGGTGTCGACGACTTCGGTCTCGGCGTGCTGCTGAAGACGAAGCAGATCAAGAAGATGATCTCGTCCTATGTCGGGGAGAACGCCGAGTTCATGCGCCAATATCTGAGCGGCGAACTGGAGCTCGAGTTCAATCCGCAGGGAACGCTTGCGGAACGCATGAGAGCGGGCGGCGCCGGTATCGCGGGCTTCTATACCAAGACAGGCGTTGGCACGGTCGTCGCCGAGGACAAGGAGCATAAGGTGTTCAACGGCGAGACATACGTCCTTGAGACTGGCATCATCGCGGACCTGTCGATCGTCAAGGCCTGGAAGGCGGACGCAACAGGCAACCTGGTCTTTCGCAAGACGGCCCGCAACTTCAATCCGCCGGCGGCGACTTGTGGCAAAATCTGCGTCGCCGAAGTCGAGGAGATCGTGCCGGTCGGCAGTCTCGATCCGGACCAGATTCAGTTGCCTGGAATTTATGTGCATCGCCTCATCCAGGGCGAGCACCAGAAGCGCATCGAGCAACGCACGACGCGCGCAGCAGCGTAAGGGGAGGGAAGACATGGCTTGGGATCGAAACCAGATGGCTGCGAGAGCGGCTCGCGAACTTGAAGATGGTACCTATGTCAATCTCGGCATCGGCATTCCGACGCTGGTCGCCAATTATATTCCCGAAGGTGTTCATGTGACGCTGCAGTCGGAAAACGGCCTGCTCGGCATCGGCCCGTTCCCGACCGAAGACCAGATCGATGCCGATCTCATCAATGCCGGCAAGCAAACAGTGACGGCGCTGCCGCATTCGGCCTTCTTCGATTCCGCGCAGAGCTTTGCGATGATCCGTGGCGGCAAGATCGCCATGGCGATCCTCGGCGCCATGGAAGTGGCCGAGAACGGCGACCTCGCCAACTGGATGATCCCCGGCAAGCTCGTCAAGGGCATGGGCGGCGCGATGGATCTGGTTGCCGGCGTCAAGCGGGTCGTGGTCGTCATGGATCACACCAACAAGGCCGGCGAATCCAAGGTACTGAAGGCCTGCACGCTGCCGCTGACCGGTAAGAGCGTTGTCGATCGGATCATCACCAATCTTGGTGTGCTCGACGTCGTCGATGGCGGACTGAAGCTGGTCGAGCTTGCCGACGGCGTCACCGACGGCGAGATCCGCAGCGCCACCGAAGCGACCATCGTCAACTAACGCCAGCGGCTTTTGCCGAGAAGCTGGAGCCGGCTCTCGGTCGGCTTCGTAGAACCATAGAGGAGACCACTATGAGCACCCCATCGATCGTGATTGCCAGCGCGGCCCGCACTGCGGTTGGTTCGTTCAACGGTTCGTTTGCCAGTACGCCGGCGCATGAACTTGGCGCGGCCGTCATCAAGGGCGTGCTGCAGCGCGCCGGTGTCGATGCCGGCGAAGTGGACGAAGTCATCCTTGGTCAGGTTCTCTCGGCAGGCGAAGGCCAGAACCCGGCCCGCCAGGCCGCCATGAAGGCCGGCATTCCGCAGGAAGCGACCGCCTGGGGCATGAATCAGCTCTGCGGCTCCGGCCTGCGCGCCGTCGCACTCGGCATGCAGCAGATCGCCACCGGCGACGCGAAGATCATCGTAGCCGGCGGTATGGAATCAATGTCGATGGCGCCGCACTGCGCGCACCTGCGCGGCGGCGTGAAGATGGGCGACTTCAAGATGATCGACACGATGATCAAGGACGGCCTGACCGATGCCTTCTACGGCTATCACATGGGCACAACCGCCGAAAACATCGCCAAGAAGTGGCAGCTCTCCCGTGACGAGCAGGACCAGTTTGCGCTTGCCTCGCAGAACAAGGCGGAAGCCGCCCAGAAGGCTGGGCGTTTCGCGGACGAAATCGTCCCCTTCGTCGTCAAAGGCCGCAAGGGTGACGTTACGGTGGATCAGGACGAATATATCCGCCATGGCGCGACGCTGGAATCGATGACCAAGCTGCGCCCCGCCTTTGACAAGGACGGCACTGTCACCGCAGGCAACGCCTCAGGCCTTAATGACGGGGCCGCTGGCACCTTGCTGATGACCGAAGCGCAGGCTTCCAGGCGCGGTATCCAGCCGCTCGCCCGTATCGTGTCCTGGGCAACCGCCGGCGTCGATCCGCAGGTGATGGGCACCGGCCCCATCCCGGCCTCGCGAAAGGCGCTCGAAAAGGCTGGCTGGTCGGTCGGTGATGTAGAACTGGTTGAAGCCAACGAGGCGTTCGCGGCGCAGGCCTGCGCGGTCAACAAGGATCTCAACTGGGATACCTCGATCGTCAACGTCAATGGCGGCGCGATCGCCATCGGTCATCCGATCGGCGCATCGGGCGCCCGCGTGCTCAACACTCTTCTCTTCGAGATGAAGCGCCGCGGCGTGTCCAAAGGTCTCGCAACACTTTGCATCGGTGGCGGCATGGGAGTCGCCCTGTGTCTTGAGGGCTTGTGAGTCCAACTCATCTGCTGCGTTCGCGTCGGCATGGAAAGTTGAAGATTTATACGGATAATATGCCATGAAAATTCTCGTCCCCGTCAAGAGGGTGGTTGACTACAACGTGAAGATCCGCGTCAAGCCGGATGGCACGGGCGTCGAACTTGCCAACGTCAAGATGTCGATGAACCCGTTCGACGAGATCTCGGTCGAAGAGGCGCTTCGTCTGAAGGAAGCCGGCAAGGCCGAAGAAGTGATCGTCGTCTCGATCGGTCCGGCCAAGGCCGAAGAAACACTGCGCACCGCGCTCGCCATGGGTGCCGACCGCGCCATGCTGGTCGAGACCGACGATGCGGTCGAGCCGCTCGCCGTCGCCAAGATCCTGAAGGGCGTTGCTGACGCCGAACAGCCCGGCCTCATCATCGTCGGCAAGCAGGCAATCGATGACGATAGTAACCAGACCGGCCAAATGCTCGCAGCCCTCCTCGGCTGGGCCCAGGGCACGTTTGCCTCCAAGGTCGAGATCGGTGCGGACAGGGCAACCGTGACCCGCGAAGTCGACGGCGGCCTGCAGACCATCGACATCAAGCTGCCGGCGGTCGTCACGACGGATCTGCGCCTCAATGAGCCGCGCTATGCCTCGCTGCCGAACATCATGAAGGCAAAGAAGAAGCCGCTCGACAAGAAGAGCCCGGCAGACTTCGGCGTGTCCACCGAGCCGCGCCTCAAGGTGCTGAAGACCGAAGAGCCGTCGGGCCGCAAGGCAGGCGTCAGGGTCAAGTCGGTCGCCGAGCTCCTCGAGAAGCTCAAGACCGAAGCTAGTGTCCTCTAAGGTTCGAGAAAGGAATAACGACCATGGCCATTCTTCTTCTGGCTGACCACGACAACGCAACCCTTTCCGACCAGACTGTCAAGACGCTGACGGCAGCGGTTAAGATCGGCGGCGATGTGCATGTGCTGGTTGCCGGCAAGGGCGCCGCGGCAGCCGCCGATGCGGCCGCCAAGCTCGCGGGCGTTTCCAAGGTTCTGCTCGCCGACAGCGATGAACTCGCCAATAACCTTGCCGAACCGCTGGCCGACCTGACCGTATCGCTGGCAGCCAGCTACGACACCATCATCGCGGCTGCGACCTCGACGGGCAAGAACGTCGTGCCGCGCGTTGCAGCGCTCCTCGACGTCGCACAGATCTCGGAAATTATCGAAGTCGTCTCTGCCGACACCTTCAAGCGTCCGATCTATGCTGGCAATGCCATCCAGACGGTTCAGTCGACCGACACCAAGAAGGTCGTCACTGTCCGGACCTCTTCGTTTCCCCCGGCCTCCCAAGGCCTAGCTGCTGTCGTCGAGTCCATCTCGACGGCAGCTCTTTCTTCCAAACTCTCGACCTTCGTTAAGGACGCCATGTCGGCATCCGACCGTCCGGAACTCACTTCTGCCAAGATCATCATCTCCGGCGGCCGGGCGCTGGGTTCTGCAGAGAAGTTCAAGGAGGTGATCCTGCCCGTCGCCGACAAGCTGGGAGCTGCCGTCGGAGCCTCGCGCGCTGCCGTCGATGCCGGCTATGCGCCCAACGACTGGCAGGTCGGCCAGACCGGCAAAGTGGTCGCCCCGCAGCTGTATATCGCCTGCGGTATCTCGGGCGCCATACAGCACCTCGCGGGGATGAAGGATTCGAAGGTTATCGTCGCGATCAACAAGGATGAGGAAGCGCCGATGTTTCAGGTCGCCGACTACGGCCTCGTCGCTGATCTTTTCGACGCCCTGCCGGAGTTGCAGAAAACCCTGTGATGATTGGGGTGATAAGCTTGCGAGACGCGAACATGAATTCAACGTGGTGATCGTCGGCCGTGTCCTGAGGGCTGCGATCCGCCTGAAGAAGGTGATCTGAAGCAGTCGGCGTGCTCATCAAGGGTCGATTGGGTACGCCGAGCCTGCGAGAGGCGCGACTAAGCATGAGCTCGAAAAATCAGTGTGGGCGAAGTTCGGATTGGCCGGTCAAAGCTGATCCGCGCTGCATCACACAGCCAAGCTGGAGTGCTGTTGGTCTGACCAAGACAACCGGCGTGTCCGCTTGTCGTCCGCTGAGACGAACTGGCCCGTGCTTAAGTGGGGCAGGCGAAAAGAACTATCAGACCGTCTGCCTCATCGCCCATGCAACCCGCATTTGGACACAGTAGAAAGGAAGAGTAATGTACAAGGAAATCCTATACTCGGTCACTGACTATGTGGCGACCATTACGCTCAACCGTCCAGATCAACTG
>NZ_JAMYVG010000027.1:0-72022 GCF_040323855.1 Mesorhizobium sp. M0028 | reverse complement strand
GTCCTGCCGGACATGTCCGGCAGGACAGAGGGGGGTGTCTTGGCACCAGACATTGGCGGCGGGCGCAAGAGCCAATCGATGCGGCCTTCGATCCTGGCAGAACCCGGCAGCAGCCCGGCAATGGCAAGCGCCAGCGTGCTCTTGCCCGAACCGCTCTCGCCGATGATGGCAAAGCGCTCGCCGGCGGGAATGTCGAGGCTGACACTCTTTAGTGCCGTCACCTCGGAGCCATCGCGGCGATAGGTCACCGTCAGATTGCGGATCGAAAGCAGCGCCGTCACGACAGGCCCCTCCTCACCGCCGTCGTCTCGACGACGCCTTCGCCGGCGAGATACACACCTAGCACCGTGAGCACGAGTGCTATTCCCGGAACGATCGACAGGAACGGCGCGGTGCGCAGCACGGCACGGCCTTCGGCGATCATGCCGCCCCAGGTAACGCGGTTGGGGTCGCCGAGGCCGAGAAAGGACAATGCCGCTTCGGTGAGAATCGCCGCGGCGACGATCACCGACGACAATGCCAGTACCGGCGGCAATGCGTTGGGCAGCACCTCGCGAAAGGCGATCTCCAGCGGATGCATGCCGATGACGCGGGCGCCCGCTACAAAATCGCGCTCGCGGATCGACAGCACTTCGGCTCGCGCCACGCGTGCCGGTCCGGTCCAGGCGCCCAGTGCGATCGCCGCGACGACGACGCCGAGCGACGGCCCGACGATGCTGACGAAAGCCAAAGCCAGCAGAAAAGCTGGCACGGTCTGGAAAGCGTCGGTGATGCGCATCAGCACTTCGTCGATAAGGCCGCCGGCAAAGCCGGCCAGCGTGCCGATCACTGCGCCGACGGCAAGGGCGGCGGCGGCGGCCGCCAGGCCGACCGCCAGCGAGGTGCGGGCGCCGTGGAAAAGCTCGGCCAGCATGTCACGGCCGAGGCGGTCGGTGCCTAGTGGTAGCGACCAGTCCTGGAACGGCGGCAGCAATGCCGGCCCGGCAATGGCCTGCGGATCGCCGGGAAAGAACAAAGGTGCGGCAAGCGCCACGGCAAACAGCGCCGCCAGGATGACAATGCCGGCGATCGCTTCCGGCGTCCGGAGAAAACGGCGAAGCGGGTTCACGCGCCGGCCTCATTGGCTCTGACGCGCGGATCGAGGACGGCGTAGGCGATGTCGACGAGAAGGTTGATGATGACGACCAGAACGGCGCTGACGAGAATGATGCCGAGCAGCAACGGCGTGTCGCGTGCCGCCACCGCTTCCTGCGCCAATCGGCCAAGGCCTGGCACCGAAAAGACGCTTTCGATGACGACGCTGCCGCCCAGCATTTGCGCGGACTGCAGGCCAAGCATGGTGACCAGCGGCAACAGCGCGTTGCGGGCGACATGGGCGAGCACGACGCGACGGCGGGAAAGTCCCCTGGCGCGAGCGGCGAGGACAAAATCCTGCCGCCAGACCTCGGCCATGCCGGCGCGCATCATGCGCAGATAGAGCGCGAGATAAATGAAGCCGAGCGCGGAGACCGGCAGGACGAGATGGCGGGCGATGTCGCCAGCGCGATCAAGGCCGGTCCTGGCCGAGGCGATGCTCTCGATGCCGCCGATCGGAAACCAGCGCAGGTCGACGGCAAAGACGATGATCAGCACCAGCCCGAGCCAGAAGCCCGGTATGGCATAGACCGCCAGCGAGCCGATAGACAGGAAGCGATCACGGACGCTGCCGGGTCTGGCGCCGGCATAGATGCCGAGCACCGAGCCGAGTCCGAAGGAGAGCGCAGTGGCGCTGCCCATCAACAGCAGCGTGTTGGGCAGGCGCTCGGTGATGACATCGCGGATCGGCCGCGAAAAGGTGACGGACTGGCCAAGGTCGAGATGCAGCAGCGCCCAAAGGTAATTGGCCAGCCGCGTCAGCTCAGATTGGTCGAGCCCCCAGCGGTGACGCAACAGCTCGATCATGCCGGCGTCGCCGCCGGTCGAGACGATGTAGGCATCGACCGCATCGCCGGGAGCGGCTTCGAGCAACAGGAAGGTGCCGATGACGACAATCAGCAACACGAAGATGCTGCCGACGAGGCGACGGCGAAGGAGGGTGAGGGCGCGGCTCATGGCGGCGCCGGGTGCTTGGCGCAGTGGCAATTAGGAGATGCGGTGTTTCTTCCCACCCCCCTCTGTCCTGCCGGACATCTCCCCCGCAAGGGGGGAGATCGGATGTCATTAGCGATTTCGCCAATCTTCAACGCAGCAGGCAAATAAGCCCACGTTGCGGCCAGCCAATCTCCCCCTTTGCGGGGGAGATGTCCGGCAGGACAGAGGGGGGTGTGAAGGAACTCGGTATTTGACCAAGTTTCCACACGGATTTCGGCGCGAATTTTCATCCGCCAGAATGTGTCACGATTCTAAATAGGTGTCCGCCCAGTTCGACACCGCCCAGCGCGGGGTGTTGGCGATGTTCTTGACCGTATCGCGGGCGACGCTGATGAAACTCCATTCGGCGACGTTGATCAGTGGCAGGTCGGCGGCAACTTTTCTCTGGAACTCCTTGTAGAGTTCGGTGCGGGCGGCGGTGTCAAGCGTCTCCGATGCCTTGGCGATCAGAGCGTCGAGATCGGCGTTCTTGTAGCCGCCCTGGTTGGAGAAAGGCACCCCGTCGGGAATGCCGCTCTGCACCAGGATGGTGGTCGAGATCGCCGGATCGCCGCGGAACACCGGCGGCCCGACCGCAAGGTCGAAGGCGTGGTCGGTGTAAACCGCCTTGATATGCGCGGCAGAGTCGTTGTTGACCAGCTGGGCGTCGATGCCGATGGCGGCGAGCGCCTGACGAAGATAGTCGCCGAACTGCTTGGTCTCGTTGAAATAGGGCGCCGGCAGCAGTTTCAGCGAAAAGCGCTTGCCATCATCGCCTCGGCTGTAGCCGGCCTCGTCGAGCAAGGCGTTGGCCTTGGCGACGTCGAAAGCATAGGTCGGCACGTCGGCGGTGTAGAATTGCGGGTCGTTTTTCGGCACCGGGCCAGTGGCGGTGGCGGCATAGCCGAGAAACACCGTCTTGACGACGAAATCCTTGTCGATAGCGTGAGCGATCGCCTGGCGCACTTTCAGGTCGGCCAGCTCCTTGCGGCGATGGTTGATCTCGACGACCAGTTGGTAAGTCAGCCCTTCGTATCCTTTGGTGATCACCTTGAGGCCGGGCACTTTGGAGATGCGGTCGAGATCGGCCAGGGGCACGGCGGAGAAGGCGGCGAGCTGGATCTCTTCGGCCTCGAGCGCGCTGGCCGCCGACGTGCGGTCCGGCAGCACCTGATAGATGATCTCATCGAGATAGGGCTCGTCCTTGCCCCAATAGTCGGTGTTCTTCTCCAGCCGGTAATATTCGCCGGGCTTGTATTCGGCAAATTTGAACGGTCCGGTGCCGACCGGGGCGTTGTTGGCCGGGTTGTCCTCGATCTTTCCGGTCTCGTAGATGTGCTTGGGCACCACGCTGCTCAGCGCCGGCAAGGCGTTGCGGATCAGCTGGAACGGGGTCGGCTTGGCGAATTTGAACACGGCGGTCGCCTCGTCCGGCGTGTCGACCGCCTCCAGATCCTTGAACACGGTGCGGCCGAGATTCTGCAGCGGTTTCCAGACCTGCAGCGCCGAGAAGGCGACATCGGCTGAGGTGAAGGGCTTCCCGTCATGCCATTTGACGGCCTCGCGCAGTTTGAACGTCACCGACAGGCCGTCGGCGGCGCCTTCCCAGCTGAGCGCCAGCCGTGGCTCGAGCCCGTCCTTGCCGCCGAAGGAGGCCTCGGCCAAGGTTTCCACGATCTTGCTCGAGATGAAGAAGACCCCGTTCGAGGCGACAATCGCCGGATTGAGATTGCGCGGCTCGGAATCAGCGGCGACAACCAGTCGTCCGCCCTTTTTCGGCGTCTGCGCCCAGCCGATCGTCGGCATGGCGGTGGAGGCCAGCAGCAATGCCGAACCCGCAAGTATCGTACGCCTGGAAATGGTGAACTCTGGCATGATCGAACTCCGTCCTCTCCGCGACCCGGCCGGGTGCGCCGTACCCCTCGGACGCTCGTGAGCATCCTGCAAAGCTGATTATGGCCCTTGTCCGGGGTTTCGCCAGAGACGGAATTGGCGCATCCTCACGTGGCTTTGAAATTTCCGTCCGCTGGACCAGTTACAGGGAAGCGGTCCAATGCGCTGATCTGGCCGGACCAGATTAGACCATGCCGGTAGCGGAATGAGCTTTTGGCGCCCGCTCGACCCATTCTGGCTGGACCAGACCGGGCAAAATGATGCAGATTTGAGGGGAGCCAAGGCTCTAAAACCAGAAAGGCCGGCGCCACGTGCGGTCGGTCATGGCACTTCAGGGAGAGAGACAATGAACGTTGCTCCGGGCAAGAATGTCGTCGGCAGCGTGCCGTTCGACCAGGCCAGGGTGGACGGGCTGATGGAGGAAGCCGGCATCGACGTGCTGCTCGCCACCTCCAGGCACAACACGCAATATCTGCTTGGCGGCTACAAGTTCATCTTCTTCGCCGCCATGGATGCGATCGGCCATAGCCGCTATCTGCCTGTCGTCGTCTACGAGAAAGGCGGGCCGGAGCATGCCGCCTATATCGGCAACCGCATGGAGGGCGGCGAGCACCAGAACCATCCGTTCTGGACGCCGACACTGCATGCCGCCTGCTGGGGCACGCTCGATGCCGCCAACCTGGCGGTCGAGCATTTGCGGAAGATCGGCAAGGGCAATGCCCGCATTGGCATCGAGCCCGCCTTCCTGCCGTCCGACGCCTATATGCTGATCCGCAACGCGCTGCCGGACGCCAAGCTGATCGACGCCACGCACATGCTGGAGCGCATGCGAGCAATCAAAACCGAAGCCGAGCTGGAGAAGCTGCGCATTGCTTCGGAGCTGATCACCGATTCCATGCTGGCGACCATCGGCTGGGCACGCGAAGGCACAACCAAGAGCGAGATCATCGAACAGCTCAGGCGCGAGGAGACCAATCGCGGCGCGCATTTCGAATATTGCCTGTTGACGCTAGGCTCCAGTCACAACCGCGCGGCCTCGCCGCAAACGTGGAAGAAGGGCGAGGTGATGTCGATCGATTCCGGCGGCAACTACCACGGCTATATCGGCGACCTTTGCCGCATGGGCGTGCTGGGTGAGCCTGACGCCGAACTCGAGGATCTGCTGGCCGAGATCGAGACGGTGCAGCAGGCGGCCTTCTCCAAGGTAAAGGCGGGCACGCTGGGCGGTGACATGATTTCTCATGCCGAAGGCGTGCTGAAGAAATCCAAGGTTGCGGCCTATACCGATTTCTTCGCGCATGGCATGGGGCTGATCACGCACGAAGCGCCGTTCCTGATGACCAACCATCCGGTGACCTATGAAGGCACCTATGCCGCAAAGCCGCTGGAGAAGAACATGGTGCTTTCGGTCGAGACGACCATGCTCCACCCGACGCGCGGCTTCATCAAGCTGGAGGACACGGTGGCGGTGACCGGCGCCGGTTACATTATGTTCGGCGATCGGGGTAGGGGCTGGAACAGGGGCGGGGCTTAGGCGCCGTCTATCTCAATTCCCACCTGACGGCAGCAGCCTGAAATCCGGCAGGTCGCGCAGTGCCAATTCCGGCCCGGCCGGCGAATAGACGACGAAAAGCTGCATCGGCGCGTCGCCGGTATTGAGCGTCGAATGGAAGCGGCTTTCCGGCACATAGATGGTGCAACCGGGGCCGACCTTCTCGACGACCGGATTGCCCTTCTCGTCTTCGACCATCTGCTCGCCATTGCCTGAGATGACGAAAATGATCTCCTCGGCACCCGGATGGTTATGACGCGTATGGCCCTTGCCCGACGGCAGGTCGACGACACCACCGGAAAAGCGCTTCGCGCCGTTCACTTCGGGAGCGACCGTCAGCGACAGCCTGCCCCAGTCGAAGCCGAAGGCGCTGACGTCTTTTGGGTATACGAACACCTTGCTGTTGTCGGTCATCGTCTCACCCCTTCTTCTACGCAGCGCCGAACGTGACGGCCTTGAAATCCGCCGTTTGCCTGGCGATCGAAGCTTCCGCCGGCAGCCGTTCCATCGAACTCGCGCCGTAGAAACCGTGCAGGCCCTTGCAGCGCTCGAGAATATATTTGGCGTCGTCCGGCATCGAGATCGGCCCGCCATGGCAAAGCAGGATGATATCCTCGCGCACTGAGCGTGCCGCTTCGGCAATGGCGTCGATCTCCTTCACACAGTCGTCCAGCGATTTAGCCGAGGTCGCACCGATCGAACCGCCGGTGGTCACCCCCATATGGGCGACGACGATGTCGGCGCCGGCTTGTGTCATGGCGCGAGCCTCGTCTGGATTGAAGACGTAGGGCGTGGTCAACAGGTCGAGTTTGTGAGCCTCGGCGATCATGTCGACCTCGAGCCCGAAGCCCATGCCGGTTTCTTCAAAACTCTGCCGCATCTGGCCGTCGAACAGGCCGATGGTCGGAAAGTTCTGCACACCGGAAAAGCCCATCGTCTTCAACTCGGCCAAAAGCAGCGGCATGATGACGAAGGGATCGGTGCCGTTGACGCCGGCCAGCACCGGCGTCTTCTTCACTACCGGCAGCACTTCGTAGGCCATCTCCTTGACGATCTCGTTGGCGTTGCCATAGGCGAGCAGGCCGGCGGCCGAGCCGCGCCCGGCCATGCGGTAGCGGCCGGAATTGTAGATGATGATCAGGTCGATGCCGCCAGCTTCCTCTGCCTTGGCCGACAGGCCGGTGCCGGCACCGCCGCCGACGATCGGAACGCCGTCCGCGATCATCTTGCGGAATTTCTCCAGGATTTTCTTGCGCGGTATGGCGGCCATATCTTGGTGTCTCACTGTCTGGCGATGTCGAGGAAGGCCGTTGTGGCGGCCCAGGCGAATTCGGGGTCGTTGATATGCAGCGGCAGGCGCAGAACGCGCCGCGTTTTGGCGGGTTTGATGGTGCGCTCGATCGCCTCGAACAAAGCTGCATCGGCTTCAGGGTCGAAGAAGGCGCCGCCTTCGATGTCGAGCGCCGACACGCCTTTCTCCGGAATGAGGAAACGAACCGGACCCTGGCAGAGGCTCAGCCTTGTACCGATCCATTCGCCGATCATTCTGCTTTCGTCGGCGGTGGTGCGCATCAGTGTGACGTTTGGATTGTGCTCATAGAATAGCCGGCCGCGATAGCGTTCCGGAATTGTTGGCGGCGCCCAGAAATTGACCATGTCGAGCGCGCCGACCGAGCCGACATAAGGCAGCCCGGTGCGGGCGATGGCACCAAAGCGATCGTCCGTCGCCGGCAGCACGCCGCCAAACAGCAAGTCGCAGACTTCGGTCGTGGTGATGTCGATGACGCCGGACAACAAGCCGCTGTCGGCCAATTTTTCCATGGTGCGGCCGCCGGTTCCAGTGGCATGAAATACCATACAGTCATAAGTCGAACGAAGTTCGTCGGCGATGGCGGTCACGCACGGCGTGGTGATGCCGAACATGGTGAGGCCTATCGAGGGTCTGCCGTCGGCCGGCGGCGCCGGCTTTGCCGCCATGCCTGATATCGCCTGGGCGGCATTGTGGAGCACGACACGGGAAAGCCGGTTGAGGCCGGCCATGTCGGTCACCGACGGCATCATGACGATGTCGGAGACGTCGACATAAGGCGCGGTGTCGCCGGAGGCCAAGGTCGAAACCATGATCTTGGGCAGGCCGAGCGGCAGCGTGCGCATGCCTGTGGTGATGATCGAGGTGCCGCCGCCACCGCCGATGCCGATAATCCCGGCAATATCGCTACGCGATTGAACAAATCGGGCAAAGGCGGCAGCCATCGCCGCCACTGCGGTGCCGTGGTCGTCGACGCCGAGCACGGCATTGCGACCCTCTGAATGGTGGCTGGCGACCTCGTCTGCCGAAACATCGACCGGCACGGTCGCGCCGCGTGTTCCGATGTCGACACGGGCAATCGAAGCGCCGGTTGCGGCGACCGCATCGGCCAGAAAAGCGAGTTCCTCGCCCTTGGTGTCGGCGGTGCCCACCACATAGATGCGCTTCATCGCGTTTCCCCGGTCCTGGGCGTGTTCGACGCTGCCGTCCCTTTGCCCGGCCATTCGACGGCGCGAAGGGCCATTGCAATTTTTTGAGACGCGCGTATCGTATTGACATGAATGTCTCACGTCAACAAGCGGCAACGGACGACGATGCCGGCCAGGGGCCGAACCCGCGGGTAGAGCGCGGGGCCCGCGCGCGCACCAGGCGGCTGATGCTGGAGACGGCGACAAAGCTGATGCAGGCGGGCGCCACGCCGTCGGTCAGCGAGGTGGCGGAGGCGGCGGAAGTCTCACGCGCCACCGCCTATCGGTATTTTCCGAGCCAGGCGGCGCTGGTGCAGGCGGTGGTCGATGAGGGGCTCGGACCGATCCTTACCTGGAAATCGAGCTCTGCCGATCCCGAGCGCCGGGTGGCCGAGCTGTTCGAGACCGCCATGCCGCGCATCGAGGCCTTCGAAGCGACGTTCAAGGCGGCGCTGAAACTGTCGCTCGACCAGTGGGCGCAGCGACAGGCAGGCACGTTTGACGGCGAACCGGCGTTCACGCGCGGCCATCGCGTCGATCTTTTGAAAGATGCGATTGCGCCACTCAAAGGCCGGTTGCCGCCGCGCGAATTCAAGCGGCTCGCGCAGGCGCTGTCATTGATCTTCGGTGTTGAGATGCTGATCGTACTGAAGGATATATGGGGATTGGACAGCCGCAGTATGATGTCGGTCGCGCAATGGGCCGCCAGCGCGCTGGTACGCGCAGCTGTGACGGAATCGATGATTGAAGGAGATGGGATCGCACCGATGACAGCCGCTAGATGACGCCAATCTGGTTCGACCAGATTTGCACCCTGCCTACTCATACTATTGGCGATGCAGCGGCCGAGGCAAGGCCCCTATGTATCAAGGAGTAGGAAAATTCAGGGAAAACAGGCAGATATCGCAGAAACCAACTTGTCTGCGTGTCCGCCACCGTCCAAGAAAGGGCTTGACGTTCGTCTGAAATTGGTAATACCAGATCAGGACAAATAAAGCGGATCAAAGGGTGAAGGCTAATATCCGTTTCGGTCGAACGAGGAGGCTCAAAAACCGGAACGGTGCCGTCACGGGAGGACTACCAGGGCCGGCCTCGCCGCCGGCTCGCATGACGCGGTAGAATGCGCACAAGGGAGGAAATCATTATGCGCAAGACAATGACCAGCTTGCTTGCTGGTATCGGCTTAGTGCTAGCCTGCGGAACGTCCGTCTACGCGCAGGAAAAGGAACTTACAATCTTCTGGGCGGAATGGGATCCGGCCAATTACCTGCAGGAACTCGGCAACGAGTACGAGAAGGAAACCGGCGTGAAAATCACGGTGGAAACCACACCGTGGCCCGACTTCCAGACCAAGGCCTTCACCGAGTTCAACGCCCATGGCGATGCCTATGATATGGTCGTCGGCGACTCGCAATGGCTCGGTGCCGGCTCGACTGGTGGCCACTATGTGGACCTGACCGACTTCTTCAACAAGCACAAGGTCGGCGACGTGATGGCACCGGCGACGGTGAAGTACTACGCCGAATATCCGGGCGGCAGCAGCAAGTACTGGGCCATCCCGCTTGAAGGCGACGCTGTCGGCTGGTCCTACCGCAAGGACTGGTTCGAGGATCCGAAGGAAAAGGAAGCCTTCAAGGCCAAGTATGGCTACGATCTCGACGTGCCGAAGGATTTCAAGGCGCTGCGCGACATCGCCGAGTTCTTCTACCGGCCGGACCAGAAAAAATACGGCATCGCCATCTACACCGACAATTCCTATGACGCGATGGCGATGGGCTTCGAAAACGCGCTGTTCTCCTTTGGCGGCGAGCTGGGTGACTATAAGACCTACAAGGTCGATGGCTTCATCAACTCCGACAAGGCGATCGCGGCGCTCGACGCCTACAAGGAACTCTACAAGTTCACGCCTCCGGGCTGGGCCAAGTCGTTCTTCGTCGAGGACAACCAGGCGATCACTGAAAACCTGGCGGCGATGAGCATGAACTACTTCGCGTTCTTCCCCTCGCTGATCAACGAGGCGTCGAACCCGAACGCCAAGAACACCGGCTTCTTCGCCAATCCTCCCGGCCCGAACGGGGACCAGTTCGCCGCACTCGGCGGTCAGGGCATCTCCATCGTTTCCTACTCGCAGAAGCAGGAAGAGGCGACCAAGTTCCTGGAATGGTTCATCAAGGACGAGACCCAGAAGAAATGGGCAGCGCTTGGCGGCTACACCTGCAGTGCCGCCGTGCTCAAGTCGCCCGAATTCCAGAACGCCACGCCCTACAACAAGGCGTTCTACGAGACCATGTTCAAGGTCAAGGACTTCTGGGCGGTTCCGGAATATGCCGAACTGCTGCAGCAGCTCAACCAGCGCATCTACCCCTACATGATCGGCGGCGAAGGCACCGCCAAGGAGACGCTGGACGCACTGGCAGCCGACTGGAACGCGACCTTCAAGAAATACGGCCGCGGCCAATAAGTATGAAGCTTCACGGAGGGGGCGTTCGTGCCTCCTCCGTTTCTTTTTCTGATTCTTGAACCGGGAGCAGGGTCTTGGCGACCACGATGATCACCACGCTGGACAGGTCCTCGCGGGCCGCTGCTCGCGGTCTAAGCGACATTTCGATCCGCAATCTCTTCATCATCCCGACGATCCTGTTTCTGATCGTCTTCAACATCTTCCCGCTGATCTATTCGCTGGGCTATTCGTTCACCGATTTCCGCGCCTCGACCAGCGCGGCGGCGAATTTCGTCGGGCTGCAAAACTATCGCGACCTGCTCAGCGATCCCTATGTCTGGTCCAACTTCGCCATCACCGCAAAATACGTCATCATCTCGGTCGCCGGCCAGCTGCTCGTCGGCTTCGGCGTGGCCATGCTGCTCAACCGCGACATTCCGCTCAAGGGCCTGCTGACGACGCTCCTGTTGTTGCCGATGATGCTGTCTATGGCCGTCGTCGGCCTGTTCTGGAAACTGCTCTACGATCCGTCCTTCGGCATCATCAATTATGCGCTGGGCCTCGGCACCTTCGAATGGCTGTCGGATCCGAAAATGGCGCTCTATGCGGTCGCGCTGACCGATATCTGGATGTGGTCGCCCTTCGTCATGCTGTTGTCGCTGGCCGGCCTGTCGGCCGTGCCCAAGCATCTCTACGAGGCCGCCGCGATCGACAGGGCCGGGCCGTTCTACACCTTCTTCCGCATCACGCTGCCGCTGGTCGCGCCGATCCTGATGATCGCGGTCATCTTCCGCACCATGGAAGCGTTCAAGACCTTCGACCTCGCCTATATCCTGACCAGCCAGCCGACGGCCGAGCTGATCTCGATCCGGCTCTACAAGATGGCGTTCCAGGAATGGCAGACCGGGCGCTCCTGCGCGCTCGCCTACATCGTGCTGATCATGGTGCTAGCGATCACCAACATCTATGTCAAATACCTCAACAAGGTGAAGGAGCGCTGAGATGGCCGCAGTCCGCACTTCTTCCGAAATCACCTTCAACCGGGTCGCCATCGTCGCCGTCCTGCTGGTGACGATCATCTTCCTGGCGCCGATCTACTGGATAGCCTCGACGGCGTTCAAGCCGCGCAACCTCGCCACCACCATTCCGCCGACGGTGGTGTTCCAGCCGGAGATATCGCCCTTCGTCAAGTTGTTCACCAAGCGTTCGCAGCTGCGCAGCCCGCCATCACCGGAGGAGTACGCGGCTGCGCCGTGGTGGGAGCGCGTCGTCTTCAATGGCGGCGAAAAGATCGTGCGCGACGGCAAGGGCCAGGTGCAGTGGTCGGGCTATCCGAGCCGTTTCATGAACTCGCTGATCGTTGCCATAACCTCGACCGTCCTGGCCGTCGGCATGGGCACCTTCACCGCCTATGGGTTCTCGCGCTTCAAGGTGAAAGGCGAGGCGGACCTGCTGTTCTTCATCCTGTCGACGCGCATGCTGCCGCCGGTGGTCGTCGCCATTCCGATGTTCCTGATGTACCGGGCGGTCGGCCTCAACGATTCCCATATCGGCCTGATCATCCTTTACACCGCCTTCAACCTGTCCTTCTCGGTGTGGCTGATGAAAGGCTTCATGGACGAGATCCCCAAGGAGTATGAGGAGGCGGCCCTCGTCGACGGCTATACGCGCATGGAGGCCTTCTTCAAGATCGTGCTGCCCGAGGCCGCCACCGGCATCGCCGCCACCGCCGTGTTCTGCTTTATCACGGCGTGGAACGAATATGCCTTCGCACTGATCATGACCAGCCGCCGTGCCCAGACGGCGCCGCCTTTCATTCCCAGCCAGGTCGGCGCCGGCCTGCCGGACTGGACGGTGATTGCCGCCGGAACCTTCCTGTTCCTGCTGCCGGTTGCGATCTTCACCTTCCTGCTCCGCAACCACCTCTTGCGCGGCATGTCCTTCGGAGCGATCCGCAAATGAGTTTTCGCGACATCAATCAGAAATATCTTGAACCGGGCAGCCAGGTGCTGATGGTGCTCGGCATCATCGCGCTCTGCCAGCCATGGCACATGCTGCTGCACAGCTACGGCGTGACCATCATCCTGATCGGCCTGATCGGCTTCAACATCACCTCCAAGATCGCGCCGGAGGAGAAGGCCGGCACCGGGCAAGGGGCAAACCCGGGGGCACAGCATTGACCCAGATCGAGCTTCGCGGCGTCCAGAAATATTTCGGCGCCGTCCAGGTCATCAAGGACCTCAACCTGAAGATCGACGATAACGAGTTCATCGTGCTGCTCGGCCAGTCGGGCTGCGGCAAGACGACGACGCTCAGGGCCGTTGCCGGACTGGAGACGATCGACGGCGGCGACATCCTCATCGACGGCAAGCCGGTCCAGCACCTCAAGGCCGCCGACCGCGACATCGCCATGGTCTTCCAATCGTTCTCGCTCTATCCGCATATGAGCGTCTACGAGAACATCGCCTTTCCACTGAGGGCGACGCGCAAGAGCAAGGCCGAGATCGACAGCGAGGTGCGCTCGGTCGCCAAGACGCTGCAGATCAGCGATCTCCTCGCCAAGAAACCGTCGGCCCTGTCCGGCGGCGACATGCAGCGCGTCGCGATCGGCCGAGCCTTGGTGCGGCGGCCGAAGGCGATGCTGATGGACGAGCCGATCGGCGCGCTCGATGCCAAGCTGCGCGAGGAGATGCGGGCCGAGATCAAGCGGCTGCACATCAAGCAGGGCTCGACCAGCATCTACGTCACTCACGACCAGATCGAGGCGATGAGCCTCGCCGACCGCATCGTCATCATGCATGAGGGCGTACTGCAGCAGGTCGGCTCGCCGGACGAGGTCTATTCGCATCCGGCGAATCTTTTCGTCGCGCAGTTTGTCGGCAGCCCGGTGATGAACGTCGCCGACGCTTCGGTGACCGAGAAAGCCTCGTCGGCCTCGGTCACGGTCGGCGATGCGGCCGCCGGCTTCGAATTCCCGCGCACCTTGCTGTCGAAGCTCAACGGCCATGCCGGCGGCCAGCTCGCGCTCGGCATCCGGCCGGAAGGCGTTCTCGTTCGCCGCGAAGCCGCCGAGGGGTTCTTGCCGGTGGAGACGCAGATCGTTGAGCCGCTCGGCTCCTTCGATATCGTCGACCTCAAGGTCGGCTCCAAGATGCTGCGTGCACGCACCAAGAGCGGCTTCATCGGCGGCCCCGGCGAAAGGGTCTTCGTTAGAATCGATCCCAGCCAGGCGCATTTCTTCGACACGGCGAGCGGCAAATCGCTGGGAGTGAGACTCTGATGGCCCACATCCAGCTCAAGAACATTTCGAAGAAATTCGGCAACCACACCGCTTTGACCGGGCTCGACCTCGACATCGCCGACGGCGAGTTCTTCGTCCTGCTCGGCGAGACCGGCGCCGGCAAGACGACGACGCTGCGCATGATTGCCGGCCTGGAAAAACCGAGCGAAGGCCAGGTCTTTATCGACGGCGTCGATGTCGCCGATTGGGGCGCGGCCGAGCGCGACGTGGCGCTGGTGCTGCAGCAATATTCGCTCTATCCGCGTTATACGGTGCGCGAAAACCTCGAATTTCCGCTGAAGCCGAAGATCCGCCGGTTGCCCGATGCCGAGATCAAGGATCGTGTCGACCGCGCTGCCAGGACACTGCGGATCGAGCATCTGCTCGACCGCAAGACCGACCGGCTTTCAGGCGGCGAGATGCAGCGCGTCTCGATCGGCCGCGCCATCGTGCGCAAGCCGCGGGTATTCCTGATGGACGAGCCGTTGTCGGCGCTCGACGCCAAATTGCGCGAGGCGCTGCGCACCGAATTGAAGAACCTGCAGATGCAGCTCGGCGCCACCTTCCTGTTCGTGACGCACGATCAGATCGAGGCGATGTCGATGGGTGACAAGGTCGGCGTGCTCAACCATGGCCGCATCGTCCAGACCGGCACGCCGTACGAGATCTACAATAATCCGCGCGACACCTACGTGGCGAGCTTCGTCGGCTCGCCGCCGATGAATCTCATCGACGGCAAGCTTGTTAACGGGCGTGCGGTGATGGCACCGCTGAATTTCGAATTGCCGTTTGCGGGGGGTGCCAAGACTTCGGGGGGTGCCAAGACGGGCGCGGCGACCGACGGTCGCCCGCTCGTCTTCGGTATTCGTCCCGAGGACGTCTATCTCGAGACCGGCGCGCCGGTCGAGGCGCGGGTCCATGACGTCGAGAACCATGGCGTCGAGAAGATCCTGACGCTGCGGGTCGGCGACGCCATGCTGCGCGCCACTGTGCCGGCCAGGACCGACGTGCAGATAGAGCAGCCGGTGCGCTTTGCCTGGAACCCGGACAAGGTGGTGCTGTTCGATAAGGGCAGCGGAATAAGCCTGCGTCACGCCGGCTAAGTACAAGCCTCTTTACTGCAGCTAGAGCGGGATGCGTTCAAATTGACCGTGCATCCCGCTCTAGCTATCTATTTTAGTCGCATTTGTGCGACGCCGTGTGATTCCACTTGGCTGCGAAATGCTCGAGTCTTCCCGTCATCCCCCGTACGGGGGATGCGGATGCTCCGATTTGTCGAATAGGCTGATCCTTTGGTCCCAAACGGGCTTTGCACGCCCAATTTGGAGACCCAAAACGGAGGGTTGGCTATGGGAAATCTGTTACGCAGCTTTGCGACGATCCTGCTTGTCGCGGGTATGGGATTGTCGGCGGTGCATCTGAGCGAGGCGCAGGCAGCCAAGAAAGTTGTCGCCGGTGCGAAGGTCGACGCCAAGAAGATCAAGGATCTCAACGGCACGGTCAATCTGTCCACCAGTGACTGCAAGCTGTTGTTGAGCGGCACCGTTGTCGAAGTCTCGGATGGCAGGTGCGGGGCTTCCGGCAAATATTGCAAGAGCAGCGCCGGCTCGGCCTGCATCACCGAGCAATAACCCGGCCAACGTTTAGCCGGCCTGGCGGATCTCCGCCTGTTCCTCGGCCCGGAAATGGCTGGGCGGCGATCCGATTACCCGCTTGAAGGCGCGGCTGAAGGAGGCGTCGGATTCGTAGCCGAGGCGCGCCGCGACGACGGAAATCTTGAGCCGGTCGCGGACCAGCCATTGCCGCGCCTGGTGCATCCGTACCTGCGTGACGTACTTTGCCGGTGTTTCGCCGACAATGGTTGCGAAGCGCTCGGCGAAACCTGATCGCGAGGCGCCCATCATCTTCGCCAGAGCGTCCACCGTCCAGTCGCGGCTCGGTTCCAGATGGATCGCGGCCAGCACCCGGCCGATCTCGCGGTCCCTCACCGCCGCGATCCATCCGGAAGAGTCGCCGCAGCCGCGCTCGACCCATGAGCGGATGACGGTCGCGGCGAGCACATCGGCCAGCCGCGCCAGGATGCCGCCGGAGCCGACGCGCTCCATCGTCACCTCGCGGGCCATCGCCTCCAGCAAATGCGGGATACCTGGCTCATAGGCTTCCAACTCATGCGCGCGCATCACGTCCGGCATCATGCCGAGCAAGGGGTGCAAGCCATCGAGATTGAAATACATGCTGCCGAAAAACAGCAAGGTGCCCGGACGGCAGCCGGGCACGCCGTCGTTCGACATGCAATAGACACCCTTGCAGATCTCCTCGACCTCATAGCCGTGGATCGGCGCCGCCTCGATACCCGGCTCGCTCGCCAGCGTGTGGGCTGAACCGCCCGGCAACAACACCGCGTCGCCCGCCTTGAGCTCGACCCATTCGCCGGACGGCTGCAGCAACCAGCAGCCTTTGCGACCGATGAAATGAAACCGTGCCGCCGCCTGAGCCGGAAAATGGATGCCCCAGGGTTCCTTCATCTCGCAACGGCCGTAATCGACGCCTTCGAGGCGCAATCCGCGCAATATGTCTGTCAGCGGATCACCGGTGACAGGGATTTTGGACGAACGGTCAAGCATAATGGTGTTTCTAGCATGGAAACTCCGGACAGTCACTCCCTATGTTGCACTGCAGCCAGATGCTGCGCTGCAACCAGATCGGAGATCCCTCATGACCGAACCCGCGACAGGCGTCATGGACGCCGTTCTCGACCTGACGGAAACCGGCGAACGATCCGAGCCCGCATGGGGGGCGGTGGTCTCCTTGGCGCTCGGAGTCTTCGGCCTGGTGACCGCGGAATTTCTGCCTGCCAGCCTGCTGACGCCGCTTGCGCAGGATCTCGGCATCACCGAAGGCGCCGCCGGGCAGGCGGTAACGGCCACCGCCGTCATTGGCGCGATTGCGGCGCCGACCATGGCCATTGTCACCAAGCGGCTGGACCGCAGGCTGGTCATGTGGGCGCTGACGGTGCTGCTTGTGCTGTCAAATCTGGTAGCCGCGTTTGCGTCGTCGCTTCCCGTTCTTCTGATCGCCCGCATCATGCTTGGCATTAGTCTCGGTGGCTTCTGGTCGATGTCAGCAGCCATGGCGATGCGGCTCGTTCCGATGCGGCTGATGCCGCGCGCCATGTCGATCATCCTCACCGGCGTTTCGGTGGCGACGGTCTGTGCGGCTCCGGTCGGCGCCTATGTCGGCGACATCTGGGGATGGCGGACGGCCTTCATGATCGCCGCCGTGGTCGGCGCGCTAGCGCTGCTCGTGCAGGTGGCTACCATTCCGAAGCTGCCGCCGGCAGGTACGGCAGGTTTTCGCACGCTGCTGGAGGTGATGAAGCGGCCGATGATCAGGGTGGCACTGCTGGTGGTGCTGCTGGTCGCCTCGGGACACTTTGCCGGCTTCACCTATGTCCGCCCGTTTCTCGAGAAGGTGCCCGCGCTGGACATCGAGACGATCTCGCTTGTGCTGCTCGCCTACGGCATTGGTGGCTTCTTCGGCAATTTTGCCGGCGGCTTCATGGCGGAACGCAGCCTCAAGGCAGCCGTCAGCCTGGCGCCTCTGCTGATCGCGTTTTCGGCGCTCCTGCTGCTGGTGGTCGGAGGCTCACCCGTCGTGGCTGCAATAGCGGTGGCCAGCTGGGGCTTTGCCTTCGGCGCCGTCCCAGTCGGGCTGCAGACCTGGCTGGTGCGAGCCGCCCCCGATCAGGCGGAAAGCGCCGGCGGGCTGATGGTCATGACGTTCCAGGTCGCCATCGCGTTGGGCGCCGTCTTCGGCGGCCTGCTGGTCGACAATACCGGCGTTGCCAGCGCCTTCGCCTATTGCGCGGCGGCGACGTTGCTTGCGGCATTGGCGGCGTTCTTCCTTGGCCCCAAGCCGATCGACGACCCCAATTCCTAAACGGAACGGCCGTCGAAGTCGAAGACCGGCACCGCGGCGACGTCCAACGCCTCGATGCAATGGATATTGATATAGGCACTTCGCCCGCTCCCTTCGCCGACATCCTCGGCGAAGGGGTGGATGCCGCAGCTGCGGCAGAAGCGGTGGGCGATGACATGGTTGCCGAAGCTGTAGCGGCCGAGATTATCGCCCCAGGCAAGCACCCGCATGCTCTCATGCGGCACTGCCCATAGCAGTGCACCCTTGCGCGAGCAGATCGAGCAATTGCACCGTACGGCTCCGGTCAGCTCGCCTTCGACCTCGAACGCGACCTTGCCGCAGTGGCAGCTGCCTTTGTAGAGCATCGGGCCTTCCTCCTTCGGTTCGACAGGTGCAAACCCGACCGTGCCGGGTTATGTCTCCTGCGGCCAGTTTGTGGCTGCTACACTAAGACGTTGCAAGCGTGCGGAGTCCGACACCGAAAATGCAATCAGCCCGTGATCGCCTCGAAAAAATTGTTTCGCTTCTTGCTGCTCGCGTGGGCGATGAGAGCGTTTTCGTAAAGCTCTATCCTGAAGCAGCACGGGCGGCGGCCGACGCCGCCGATGCGCGGCGAAAAGCCGGCGTCACGCTCGGGCCGCTCGATGGGGCTATCGTCTCGATCAAGGATCTGTTCGATGTCGCTGGCGAGCCGACCACGGCGGGCTCTCTGCTGCTCGCCACCGCAGCGCCGGCGCTGCGGGACGCCATTGTCGTGCGACGGCTGCGCCAGGCCGGTGCGGTCATCCTCGGCAAGACCAACATGACCGAGTTCGCCTTTACCGCGATCGGCGTCAACCCACATTACGGCACGCCCGGCAATGCAAGTGATGCCAGCCGTATTCCGGGCGGCTCGTCCTCAGGCGCCGCGGTTTCGGTCGGCGAAGGCACCAGCGAAATCTCCATCGGTTCCGATACCGGCGGATCGGTGCGCATTCCGGCATCGTTGAATGGCGTCGTCGGTTTCAAGCCGACGGCGCGGCGCGTGCCGCTCGCGGGTGCGTTTCCGCTGTCGGCCACGCTGGACTCGATCGGTCCGCTGGCCCGCACCGTCGCCGAATGTGCGGCGGCCGACGCAGTGATGGCGGGCGAAAACCTGGCGGCACTGTTGCCGCTTCCGCTGGACGGCCTGCGCATCGGTATTCCGCGCGGCGTGCTGTTCGATGATACGGAGGAAGAGGTCGCGACGACGTTCGACCGGTGTCTTCGCAAGATGGAGCTTAGCGGCGCACGGCTTGTGGAGTTGTCGATCGACGACCTGCTTGTCGATCTGCGCGCGGCAACCAAACGCGCCTCGATCGCGGCAATGGAAGGGGCGGAGATCCATGCCGACTGGCTGGCGACGGGAGCGACGATGCCGGTCGACCCGCGGGTAAGCGGGCCATTGTCGCGCGCCGCCGCCATTCCGGCCACGGTCTATATCAGAGCAATGCGCCGTCGCGCAGCACTTGCCGCCGCGATGGATGACCGGCTGGCGTCGGTCGACGTGCTGGCCCTGCCGACCACGCCGATGACCGCGCCGACGATCGTCTCGATGACCGGCGACGAGGCCCTGTGCGACAGGACGGAAGGCCTTCTGCTGCGCAACACGCAGGTCGCCAACCAGTTCGATCTTTCAGCCATCTCGCTGCCGATGCCCGGAATGATGCGTCCGGCCGGGCTGATGCTGGTGGCGCGCAATGGCCATGACCACTACCTGCTGCGGATCGCCGCTGCGGTCGAGGCACTGCTTGCAAATTGATCCGATAGCGCGTGTCAGCGCGACGAGCAGTGGCCGCGCTCGTTGTCCTTGGCGGTGCGCTCGATGCTGGTGGCAACCAGCCAAGGCAGGGTGTATCGCTTGCCGTTGAAGGTCCGGGTGCGGTTCTCGATCGAGCCGACAACAACGACCTTGCCGGCATAGAGCTTGTCCGAAAGATCGAGGCCCTTGTCTTGCTGCGGCAGGCGATCGATGTCGATCGAAACGCCTTTGACGAACTTGCCGGTGTCGAGGTCGAGCGCGCTGTTCGATGGACAGGGTGCCATCACGCAGCGCAAGCCGTTGTCGCAGAACACGTAGCTGCCCTGTCCGTTGGCCAAGGCATGCGCCGCCGCCATGCAGACACTGGCGGTCAGCAGGAATTTTGTGGTGTTTCCCATACCGGCAACGTCGCTGGCGAATTCGGGAAAATTGAGGCGTAGCCTGCGCTTTAGAAATCGGCAGGGAACCGCCGCCGGTAGTGCTCGACCACTTCGGGATTGCGCAGATTAACCGGCAATCTGTTGGCCAGCACCAGCAAGGCTTCGCCAGCCGCGCCGACGCCCATGCGCATCATCGACTGTTCGGTGATCCCGGCCATGTGCGGGGTGACGATGACGTTGTCGAAGCCGAAGTAGGGATGGTTGGGCGGCAGCGGTTGTGTCGCAAAAACGTCGAGCGCGGCGCCGCCGATGCGGCCCTTCTGCAGGGCCTCGATCAGCGCGTCGTCGTCGATCACCGGCCCGCGCGAAACATTGATCAGCAGCGCATCCGGCTTCATCCGGTCGATACGTTCCCGGCTGATCAGCCCCCGCGTTTCGGGCGTCAGCGGGCAGCACAGAACGATGATGTCGCTCTGCTCGATGAGCGCATCGATCGACAAGAAGCCGACGCTGTCCGGCGCCGGCTGCATGCTGCGCGTCGTTGCCACCACATTCAGATCGAAACCATGGGCGGCGATGTGGCCGACCGCCTGGCCGATTGCGCCGAGGCCGACAATGCCGATCGTCTTGCCGGCAAGCTCATTAGCCACGACGGTGTGTTCGCGGCCGGCCAGCCAGCCCTTCGCCCGCAAGTCGCGGTCCAACACACGAAAGCGCCGAAGCAGCGCCAGTGCCGCGAACATCACATATTCGGCGACCGAGCGCGCGTTCACTCCCGGAACGTTCGCCACCAGCACGCCCGCCGCGTTGGCCGCTTCCATCGGTACCATGTCGAGCCCGGCGCCGTGGCGGATCGCGGCCCTGAGCTTGGTCGCGCCTTCGAAAAGCGCCGCAGGCAAAGGAGCGCGAACGATGATGACATCGGCGTCCCTTGCCTCGGCGGCCAGCGTGGCCGCGTCGAGAGCGGAAGCAACGACGAGTTCGCCGGCCCCTGTCAGCATGGAAGAGGCACGGGGGTGCAGTCTGTGTGTCGACAGGATCTTGGGCATTTCAGGCCTTTTCGAGCGCTGGGCTTTGCGGTTCCGCCTCACGCCCCTCGATCAGCCCCTTCCAGTAGCTTTCGGCGCCTTGCAGATGAGCGCTCATCAGCGCCTGGGCGAGGTTGCCGTCGCGGCGCAGCAGCGCCTCGTAGATCTGGATGTGCTCGGCATGCGAGCGCACGCTGCGTTCGGGATCGTTGAAATAGATCGGCAGGCGCATCTCGCCCATCATGTAGTAGACGCTGCAGACATTGTGGAAGACGCTGTTCTTGGTCGCCCGCACGATCTCGAGATGGAACTCGCGGTCTTCCCGGGCAAGGCCTTCACCGGCCGCGATGCGATCCTCAGAGGCCTTCAGGATCTCGCGCAGCCGCTCGAAATTCTCCTCGGTGGCGCGGGAACAGGCAAGTTCGGCGGCCTTGATCTCGTGGATCTTGCGCAACTCGACCGTCTCGTAGATCTGGACAGGATCGAGCGGCAGGCCGGCGCGGGCGAACAGCGCCATCGCCTCGACGCTCGCCTGCTTTGTATCGATGTAGATGCCGGACTTCGCCCGTCGTTCGACGATGCGCATGGCCTCGAGGATGGCCAGCGCCTCGCGGATCTGACCGCGGCTGACGCTGAAATGCTCTGCCAGTTCGCGCTCCGACGGCGTGCGGCCCGTCTCCTTGTCCGAATGGGAGAACAGGTAGGCGGCGAGTTCCGCGAGAAGGTTCTTTTCTTTCATGTCAGCCGTGTTGCGCGTGCGCCTCCAGGAACCGCTCCGAAATAGTGAATCCCAGCCCGGGTCTATCAGGGATCGCTACCATACCGTCCTTTGCTTCGACAGTCTCTTCGATCAGATCGTGGATCATCGGGTTGGCGCCGAGTGAATATTCGACGGTGAAGCTCGCCGGCGAAGCGGCGCAGACATGCAGCCCGGCAAAAAAGCAGGGCGCACCCGCCCAAAGATGCGGCGCAAAGCGCAGATTGAAGGCGCTGGCGATGGTTCCGATCTTCATCGCCTCGCTGATGCCGCCGCAAAAGGCCGGATCCGGCTGGAAGATATCGGCGGATTTGAGCACAGCGAGGTCGCGGAAGGCATAGCGGGTCGCCTCGCTTTCGCCGGTGGCGATCGGGATCGAGCCGCAGGCGCGCACCTCGGCCATGCCGGGCTTGTCGTCGGCGATCACCGGCTCCTCGAACCAGGCGAGATCGAGGTCGCCGGCGAGATGGATGAAGCGCTTGGCTTCGGCCACCGTATAGGTGCCGTGCGCGTCGACCATCAGGTCGATGTCGGGACCGAGCGCCTGTCTTGCAGCGCGGACGCGGGCGGCGGAGACGTGCGGGGCGCCGTCCATGGCGCCGACGCGCATCTTCAGCGCCTTGAAGCCGCCCTTGGCCACGTAGGATTGCAGCTGATCGCCGATGGCTTCCGCAGTGGCCCAGCCGCCGGAAGCATAGGCCGGCATGCGGTCCAGCTTGCGGCCGCCGAGCAGTCGCCAGACCGGAACGCCGAGTGATTTGCCGAGAATGTCCCACAATGCGATGTCGACGGCGCTGATAGCGGCGATGCTCATGCCGCGTCGCGCCAATTGCGGCATGGCGTGGCCGGCGCGGGCGGCGCTGTCGTGACGCGCGCCATTGTACAGCATCTCCCAGATGACGCCGATGTCGGCCGGGTCGAGGCCGACCAGCTGCGGCCCGACCTCATGGTTCAGCAAATGGACAAGGGCGCCGTAGCTGCCGGCGCTGCCGGCGGCGTTCTTGCCTTCGCCCCAGCCGACAAGCCCGTCGTCGGTTTCGATGCGCAGGATGGCGGCGTCGAACGTCGCCACCTGACCGAAGTCGCTGCGGTGCTGCTTCGCGGCTTCGATCGGTATGCGAACCCACCAGGCTTGGACCGTCTTGATGCGCATGTTCATCCTCGGCCCGGCCGCTGTGAGGCGGAAGGGCTTTTTCCAAACGGCTTGGCTACTTGATCAGCGGCAGCAGCGTTTCCGCATTGATGCGCATCTGGTCAGTGTAGAATTTTTCCGTGAGCACGCTGGAGCCGTGGTCCTGAATGAATTTCAGCTGCTCTGGCGAGATGTCGACCGGATTGCGTTCGACCATGTCGGGATAGGGGGCTGCCGGCGTGCGGTCGACTGGGGCGACGAATTCATTGGTCAGCGCGCCGTCATAGCCGATCTCCTTCAGCGTGCCGACAATCTTCGGCCAGTCGATCTGCCCGAGGCCGGCAGCGAAGCGGTTGTTGTCGGCGACATGGAAGTCGTACAGGCGCTTGCCGACCTGCCGGATGGCGTCATAGACGTTAAATTCTTCCATGTGGATGTGGTAGGCGTCGAGGCAGACGCCGCATTCGGGGCTGACCGCATCGGCAAGGGCCAGTGCCTGGGCGCCGCGGTTGAACAGGTAGGTTTCGAAGCGGTTGAGCGGCTCGACCGCGATCTTGACGCCGACCTTCTTGGCGTGGGTGAAGCATTCCCGGGTGGCGTCGACCACCCATTTCCATTCCTCTTCCTCGGTGCCGTCCGGCACGACCTTGCCGACGGTGGCGGGAACCAGCGTGATGATCTCGCCGTCGAGCTCGCTGACCATGGTCAGCACGTCCTTGACATATTGCACCGAGCGCTCGCGCTGGCCCTGGTCCTTGGCGGCGAGATTGCGCTCGCCCAGCATCAGCGTCACCGCTCCCCAGCAACGGATGCCGTACTCGTTCAGCAGCGCGCGTGTTTCCTTGGTCTTGTACTGTTCGGGTTCGCCGGAAATCTCGATCGACTCATAGCCGAATTTCTTGATGCGCTTGAGCGTCGTTTCCAGCGGCTCCGCCCGCATCCAATTGTGCGTCGAAAGATGCATGGTCTATCCTTCCCAGAATCGCCTGTACCAGTTCGCCTGCGACGCACTCTGCCGAAGTGCGCTGCATGATTCCTCCCCAAGGCCTCCCAGCATTTTTTTGGCAAACTGGTTCGACCAATTGGGCTTGATGGGAGGTCTACAGTAATTTCATCTGGACGGCAAGAAGTGCTACCATCAAGCGCCGTCTCTTGCTTACAGCATTGATTACGTTGAATTATGTTGGGCAGCTCGGCATGGTTGCAGGACTGCGGCCGCGCGTCAAATGGCTTGACCAGATTTCGGCATTTGGTAATACCAGAATAGCGGCGCCGAGCGCGCTGTGCAAAGAGACCAAAGAGGCTGGCCCTGTTTTCAATCGGCGCTATGCTTGGTCGCGAAACATAGGGAGATGCCGATGCCGACGACGATGAAGGGGCCTGGTCTGTTCCTGGCGCAGTTTGCGGGCGACGCCGCTCCGTTCAACTCGCTGGCCTCGATCACCAAATGGGCGGCCGGTCTGGGCTACAAGGGCGTGCAGATCCCGACATGGGACGCCCGGCTGTTCGATCTCGAGAAGGCAGCGTCGTCGAAGGCCTATTGCGACGAGGTGAAGGGCATCTGCGCCGATGCCGGCGTCGAGATCACTGAACTGTCGACGCATCTGCAGGGTCAGCTGGTGGCGGTGCATCCTGCCTACGACGCACAATTCGACGGCTTCGCTCCACCTGCGGTGCACAACAATCCAAAAACCAGGCAGCAATGGGCGGTCGAGCAGATGAAGTTCGGCGCCAAGGCGTCGAAGAATCTCGGGCTCAAGGCGTCGGTGTCGTTTTGCGGGGCGTTGGCCTTCCCTTACCTCTACCCGTGGCCGCAGCGGCCGGCGGGATTGATCGAGGAAGCATTTGCCGAACTCGGCAAGCGCTGGAAGCCGATCCTCGACGTCTATGACGAGAACGGCGTCGATGTCGGCTACGAAATCCATCCGGGCGAGGACGTGTTCGACGGCGCGACATTCGAGATGTTCCTCGATGCGGTCGGCGGCCACAAGCGCTGCAACATCAACTACGACCCGTCGCACTTCCTGCTGCAGCAGCTCGATTATCTCGAATTCATCGACATCTACCACGAGCGGATCAAGGCGTTCCACGTCAAGGATGCCGAGTTCAATCCGACCGGGCGGCAAGGCGTCTATTCGGGCTACCAGAGCTGGACCAACCGTGCCGGGCGGTTCCGCTCGCTCGGCGACGGACAGGTGGATTTCGGCGGCATCTTCTCCAAGCTTACCCAATACAACTATGATTCATGGGCGGTGCTGGAATGGGAATGCTGCCTGAAGCACCCGGAGGATGGTGCTGCCGAGGGCGCTCCCTTCATCCAGCATCATATCATCAGGGTTACGGAAAAGGCATTCGACGATTTCGCCGGCGGCACGACCGACAAAAAGGTGCTGCGCGGGATGATGGGGATCTAACACAGCTTTCCCTCCCCCTTGAGGGGAGGGTCGATCCGCGCAGCGGATCGGGGTGGGGTCGCTGGGTTGAGCTCGGCATTGACCGACCCTCCCGGCCCTTCGGGCCACCCTCCCTCAAGGGGGAGGGGTATCTCAGACAACGAGGGAGAAAATCATGGTCGGCGCATCGAAGGCGGAAACCGGGGGCGGTCCGATCCGCTACGGCATGGTTGGCGGCGGACAAGGCGCCTTTATCGGCGCGGTGCACCGCATCGCGGCGCGCATGGACAACGAGTTCGTGCTGGTCGCCGGCGCGCTGTCATCGAATCCGGAGCGCGCCAAGGCCTCGGCGGCCGAGCTTGGGCTCGATCCGGCACGCAGCTACGGCTCCTATGCCGAGATGGCCAAGGCGGAGGCCAAGCGGCCGGACGGCATCGAGGTGGTCGCCATCGTCACGCCGAACAATGTGCACGTGCCGGCTGCCAAGGCTTTTCTCGAGGCCGGCATCCACGTCATCTGCGACAAGCCGCTGGCGACGACGCTGGCCGAGGCAAAGAAGCTGGCGGCGCTGGTCGAAAAGACCGGCAAAGTGTTCGTGCTGACGCATAACTACACCGCCTATCCGATGGTGCGGCAGGCACGCGAGATGGTGGCCAAGGGGCAGCTCGGCGATATCCGCATCGTGCAGTCGGAATATCCGCAGGACTGGCTGACCGAGGACCTGGCCGCCACCGGCCAGAAGCAGGCTGCGTGGCGCTCAGACCCCAAGCAGGCGGGTGCGGGCGGTGCGCTGGGTGATATCGGCACCCATGCCTACAACCTTGCCCGTTTCGTCTCCGGGCTGGAGCTCGATTCGTTGTCGGCCGATCTCGATGCCTTCGTGCCGGGGAGGCTGCTCGACGACAACATCAATGTGCTGCTGCGCTTCAAGCCGGTCGGCGGGTCGCACCCGGCCAAGGGCATGGTCTGGGCCAGCCAGGTGGCGCCCGGCCACGAGAACGGGCTGAAATTGCGTATCTACGGCTCGAAGGGCGGGCTCGAATGGGTGCAGGCCGACCCGAACTATCTCTGGTACACGCCGTTCGGCGAGCCGAAGCAGTTGATTACCCGAAATGGCGCCGGCGCGCTCCCCGTCGCGGGGCGCGTCAGCCGCGTCCCGCCAGGGCATCCGGAAGGCTATCTCGAAGGTTTCGCCAACATCTACCAGGAAGCCGCGCGGGCTATTCGTGCGGCGCGCCGGACGGGCGGCAAGCCGGCTAAGGATGTCGTCTTCCCAACCGTGCAAGACGGCGTCGAAGGCATGGCCTTCATCGAAGCCTGCGTGAAGTCGTCTAAGAAGAATGGGGCGTGGACGAAGCTTTGAAGGGGTGGTGATATTCAGGTGAGGCCGGCCTGCAAATGGCAGTTTTCCTGCGCTTCCGGTGCTCACGTACCAAAAGTACGCTCCGCTCCGGTTCTCGGAACCTACCATTTTCGGCTCGGCCTGACCTGAATCTACCACTCCTCGGGGGCGATCGAGCGAATGAAGGGAGGGGCGTCGATGAAGATCGGCATGTGCATGCTGTTGTGGACGACGGCCGTGTCGAAAAAACACGAGCCGCTGTTGAGAGACATCAAGACGACCGGCTTCGACGGCGTCGAAATACCGGTCTTCTCCGGCGCGCCGGACGGCTACAAGAAGCTCGGTGATCTGCTCGACCGAATCGGGCTGCAACGCACCGCCGTCTCGGCCATGGGCGATCCGGCGATGAACCTGATCTCGCCGGATGCCTCGACGCGCAAGGCCGGTATCGACTACATGAAATGGGCGATCGACTGCGCGCAGGCGCTTGGCGCAGACACGTTGAGCGGCCCGTTGCATTCGACGCTCGGGGCCTTCTCGGGCAGCGGGCCGACGGCGGCCGAGAAAAAACGTTCGATCGCTTCGCAACGCGCTATTGGCGACCATGCCGGCAACAAGAGCGTCACCATCGGGCTGGAGGCGCTCAACCGCTTCGAATGCTATCTGCTCAACACGATGGACGATTTGTCGGAGCATATCGACGCGATCGACCGGCCGCACATCAAGGCGATGTACGACACCTTCCATGCCAACATCGAAGAGGCCGACCCGATCGGCGCCTATACACGCAACCGCAAGAACGTCGTCCATATCCACATTTCGGAGAACGACCGCGGCGTGCCGGGCCGCGGTCACATCCCCTGGAAGGAGACTTTCTCCGCCATCCGCGAGAGCGACTATGACGATTGGCTGACGATCGAGGCGTTCGGCCGCTCGCTGAAGGATCTGGCCGCGGCCACCAAGGTGTGGCGCGACTTTTCCGAAGGCCCGGAAGCTGTTTACCGCGACGGCTACAGGCACATCAGGAGCGGCTGGAAGAAGGCGGCCTAACTGCCGCCGGCGCAACGCGGCCGTCACCCCTGGCCGGCCTGGATCCTGTTGTAGTCGTGGATCGTCCTGCTCAAGCGGCGGCGCAGGAAATTGGAAATGTTGTCGAAGATGAAAACGACGAGCAGGACCAAGAGCACCATGTAGAAGACATTGGCCCAGTTGGAGTTGGTGCGCATCGCTTCCCAAAGCTTCAGGCCGATACCGCCGGCACCGACAGCGCCGATGATCGTTGCGCCCCTGGTGTTGGATTCCCACTGGTAGAGCGTCTGGCTGATGAAGACCGGAATCACTTCCGGCAGCACGCCATAGCGCTGCACCAGCAAGCCGTTGGCGCCGGTCGACTGGATGCCCTCGCGCGGCTTGTCGTCGATGTTCTCAAGGCCTTCCGAATAGACTTTGCCGAGCGTGCCGATCTCGGTGAAGAAGATCGCGGCGCTGCCGGCCAGCGGGCCGGGGCCGAAGGCGCGGGTGAAGAACAGCGCCCAGATCAGCATGTCGACCGAACGCATGAAATCGAAGAAGCGCTTGAGCACCTGACTGATCACGCCGCTCGGGGTGATGTTGCGGGCGGCAAAGAAGGCGAGCGGGAAGGCGACGATGCCGCCGAGCAAGGTGCCGAGAAATGCCATGACGATGGTCTGGAACAGCTTCGTCCAGACATCGCCATGCTGCCATTGGGCGTTGTTCCAGATGTTGTCGCCGGCCAGTGCCAGATTGGATGTGCCGGGCTTGAGCTGGGGTCCGGACATCAGCAACGAGACCACCTCGCCGGGCGACTTGCCGAAGAAGGGCGAGCGTGTGTCGAAGACGAAATTCGCCCAGCCGAGGAAGCGCTTGCGGACCTTGACGCGATCGACGGTTATGCGGACCTCGCCGGCAAAGCCCATCCTGGCGACGATTTCGTCGTCGTGTGCGGTGATCCAGTCCGGCACCAGGCCGGATATCACCGGCTTGCCGCTGGCCAAGGACACCGGCACCGTCTGGCCATTGGCGACCAGCATCGCCTCGGTCTTGTCGAAGGTAACCGATTTGGCCCGGCCGTCGATCAGAATGGTGTAGGAGCCGTTCGCACTGGTGATGACCCAGTCGGGATGAGGATCTTCGCCGAGCGCGGAAAAACGCGGGTATTTGGGCGTGATCTGAGGCTGATCGAGACGGAATTCCGGCTGCAGATCGTAGCTGATCCATTGCGTCAGAAAGAGCGGCAGGCGTTCCCAGTGCGATTCCCTCAGCACTTGCGGCAGGTTGAAGAACCACAAGGCGTAGAGGAGGTAGAGCAGGATGCCGGTGAACAGGACCAGCGGGCCGAAGCGTTTGTACAGGGGCCGCCGGAACACTTGGGGAAAGCGCTCTTCGATCGACTGCATCTCATCGGCGGTCATTGCGGCCATGCTCAGGCGCCCATCATGAATGCCTGCTCACCGACGAGCTTGCGCCTTAGCCAGGCAGAGAACTGGTCGACGAGGAAGATCGTCGTGAACAGCAGCAGCACCAGTGCCAGCGTTTTGGCGCCGAAGCCGCGCGAGATGGAGAGCTTCAGTTCCTCGCCGATGCCACCACCCCCGACCGCGCCGATGATGGTCGAGATGCGGACATTGATCTCGATCCTGAGCAGCGTGTAGGACGTGAAATTGGGCAGCACTTGCGGCAGGCCGGCAAAGCGCACGCGCTCGAACCAGTTGGCGCCGACCGCGCGCAGGCCTTCTTCGGCGCGCATGTCGATGTTTTCGTTGATCTCGTAGAAGAGCTTGCCGAGGGCGCCGATGGAATGCAGGCCGATGGCGATGATGGCCGCGACCGGGCCGGTCGAGAGGATGGCTGCGAAAAGGCCGGCAATGACGATCTCCGGGAAGGCGCGAAGCAGTTCCATGAAGCGCTTGACGACGAGCCTGAGCACCGGACTGGGCGTCAAGTTGCGCGCGGCGATGAAGGAAAAGGGCACCGCAAAGACGAAGCCGATGAAAGTGGAAACCAGCGCCACGTTGAGCGTGGTGAGCATCAGCTCGAAATATTCGGGTAGATAAAAGCCGCCCCAGAGATAGATGCGGCCAAGCGGGAAGTTGAACTCCTGGCTGCCTTTGTCGTGCGGCGATGCGATGTCGAACAGCGCGCGCCAGACGTCATTCCAGTCCTTGGGAACAAGCCAGCTAAGGAAATCCAGTATGTGCGGCAGCCGATCGAAGAAATGTCCGGCATTGGCCTCGTCGGCGAACCACATGGCTGTGCACATGGCGACAAGCAGCAAGCCGATGCCGAGCGCGGTGTAGAACCGGCGCAAGGACGTCTGGCGTCGCCAGGTGTCGGCCGTCCGCCGGGTCGCGTCTGAACGGATCGTGGCTGAGATGGTCATGATCGGCATGCAAAAAGGGCGGCGCTGGTAAGGCCGCCCTTTTCAATTGCATTCACCCGCCGATCGCCGCTTTGCGGGCTTCGACGATGACGCTGTAGAAGTCCGGCTTCACTGGAACGTAGCCGGTGAAATCGCCGCCTTCGATGGCTTCGAAGCAAGGCTTGTCCTTGGCCGGCAAGCTGGTGAAGAAGTTGGCGAGCTTGGCGCTCATATCGCCGCCGAGCGCGGTGCGCACGACCAGCGGGCCATTCGGGATCAGGCCGGAGCGCCAGACTTCGACGAAGTCGTTGGGGTCGACGGCGCCCTTGGCGACTTCCTTGTGGAAGGTGCCGGACGTGTAACCGTTCTTGAAGTCGCCGATGCCCGAGGAGTCGTCAACCGCCACGTCGACCTTGCCGTCGCGGACGGCGAGAAGGTTGTTCTCGTGGCCGCCATTGAACTGGGTCGAGGCGAAGAAAGTTTCGTTCGAAGCGCCGGTGTCCTTCGGGATCTGGGTCAGCGGGATCAGATAGCCCGACGTCGAATCCGGGTCGGCATAACCGAGCTTCTTGCCCTTGGCCGATTTGATGTCGGTGATGCCGGACGACTTCAGCGCCAGGCCTATCGAATAATAACCGGTCGCACCGTCGGTCTGCTGGGTGGTGAGGATCGGGGTCACCGCGTTCGGATCCTTGAGGTAGACGCTGGCATAGCCCGACGCACCAAGCTCGGCGAAATCGAGCGTGCCGCCGAGCAGGCCCTGGATGACGCCGTCGTAGTCGGCGGCCGGGAACAGCGAGACCTTCTCGAAGCCGAATTCGGACGTCAGGTGATCGGCGAGGCACTGAAAATTGCGCAGCCGGTCCGCTTCATTTTCACCGCCAAGGATACCGATGCGGAATTCCTTGATATCCTGGGCGTGAGCGGCACTGGCCGCGATGGCGAGCAATGAAACCGCGCCAAAAACCATCTTCCTGAACATTGGGTCTCTCTCCTTTGATCCGGCCTCGCGCCGGTTGCGATCGAATTTTGACGAGTGCCTTTGACGCGGGCGGCGATCAGGCCGTTCTCAACTAACCAGGAAACGCTGGCTCGAGCGGTCCGGCGGATGCAGCGATTTTCTGTTTGATGGCGACACTGGTCGAGGTGATGGCCTCGGAGATTTCGCCGCCATTGCTGTCGGCGCCATAGACCATGCGCACCGCCTCGCGATTGAGGTCTTCGGGCGGGCCGTCGAAGACGACCTTGCCGGCGGCCATGCCGATGATGCGGTTGCAATAGTTGCGCGCCGTATCCAGCGTATGCAGATTGGTGATGACGATGATACCCTCGCGCAAATTGATATCCTGCAGCGAATCCATCACCACTTTGGCGTTGAGCGGATCGAGCGAGGCAATCGGCTCGTCGGCGAGCAACACCTTCGGCTGCTGCATCATGGCACGCGCGATCGCAACGCGCTGCTGCTGGCCGCCGGAAAGCGTGCCGGCGGGCTGCAGCGCGGTGCGGGCGATGTCCAGGTGCTCGAGGGCTGCAACCGCCTCGGCGCATTCGTTGCGGGAGAACATGCCGAACAGGTTGGACAGGGTCGAGCGGTGGTTGAGCCGGCCGAGCAGTACATTGGTCAGCACATCGAGGCGCGGCACCAGATTGAACTGCTGGAAGATCATGGCACAGTCGCGTTGCCAACGCCGGAGCGGCGAGCCGCGCAACCCGGAAACCTCGACGCCGTCGAACAGGATGGATCCCTGGCTGGGATCGATGAGGCGGTTGATCATGCGCAGAAGGGTCGATTTGCCGGCGCCGGAGCGGCCGATGACGCCGACCATCTGTCCTTGCGGGATCGAGATGTGAACATTGCTGACGGCGGTGTTCTTGCCGAACCGGCGGGTGACGCCGCGGATTTCGAGCGTAGCTGACATGGTGCAGGCTCCAGTCCAATCGCAATTGAAGGTCTGTTAACCCTCGCTAGCGCAGCTACGTGAACCTGCGGTGTCTGATTGATGTCAGTTTTGTTACCGCCCACAGCCTGGAGCGGGGCGGGATCAACTCGGCGCGAGAAGCTCGAATGGTGAATGGTGATAAGAAAGGCTTTCCTGAGCCTCGAAATTTATTCGCTGCCCGCCATTACCATTCACGATCCTTAGCCACCATACTTCTCCAGAAAAGCCTCCGCCGACAGCTCCCGGAAATCGTCGAGCGCGGCGCGCAGCCTTGCATGATCCCAATCCCACCAGGCGAGCGCCTGATAGCGCTCCGCGGTGCGGCGGTCGAAGCGCTCGCGGATCGGCTTGGCCGGTACGCCGCCGACGATGGTGTAGGGAGCGACGTCCTTCGATACCACTGCGCCGGCACCGACCGCCGCACCGTCGCCAACGGTGACGCCGGGCAGGACGGTCGAGCCATGGCCGAGCCAGGTGTCGTGGCCGATGGTGACGCGTTTGGCGCGGCGCTGAGCGAAGAATTCGCTCTCGTGCTCGGCGTCGTCCCAATAGTCGGAGGCGCGATAGGTGAAATGGTGCAGCGTCGGCCGCCAGGTCGGATGATTGGTGGCATTGATGCGGACGCTGGCGGCGATGTTGGCGAATTTGCCGATTGTCGCGCACCAGACGCTGCAGTCCTGCATCATGTAGGAATAGTCGCCGATCATGCTTTCCGAAACCCGGCTTCGGTCGGCGATCTCGGTCCAGCGGCCGAGCGTCGAGTTCTCGATCTCCGCCGTCTCGTGGACCAGCGGGGCCTCCGACAATTTCCTGGTCATGCGGCGATTTTCCCAGCGGCGAAGGCGGTCACGTCTATGATGCGATCGGCGACGGCTTCGCGCACGTCGTAATCGTGGAAGATGCCGAGCAAAGCGACGCCCGCCGCCTTCTTGGCAGCGATCAGGGAAATCACCACGTCCCGGTTCTTCGCATCAAGCGAAGCGGTCGGCTCGTCGAGCAGCAGGATCGGATGCTCGGTGATGAAGCCGCGCGCGATGTTGACGCGCTGCTGTTCGCCGCCGGAGAACGTCGCCGGCGGCAGCGCCCAGAGTTTTTCCGGCAGGTTCAATTGGGCCAGCAAGTCGCGTGCCTTGCCGCGCGCGGCTTCGCGCTCCTCGCCGCGCTCGACCAGCGGTTCGGCGACGACATCGAGCGCCGAGACGCGCGGCACGGTGCGCAGGAACTGGCTGACATAGCCGATCGTGAGCCGGCGCACGGCTAGCACGGTGCGCGGGCTGGCCGTGGCGAGATCGATGAGCCCGTCCTCGTGCTGGACGATGATCTGGCCTGCGTCGACGGCATAATTGCCGTAGAGCATTTTCAGGATCGAGCTCTTGCCGGCGCCGGACGGGCCGCCGAGCACGGAGCATTCGCCGGCCCTGATCGCGAACGAGACGCCGGCGACGACAGGCAGTTTGATGCCGTCGCGCAGATGCATGGTGAAGCTCTTGGCGACATCGGAGACGACGAGCGGGGTTGCCATCAGAAGGTCCTCCAATCGCCATTCGTTTGCGGGCCAACACCCCCCTCTGGCCTGCCGGCCATCTCCCCCTCAAGGGGGGAGATGGGCAGCCTGACTATCTCGCTCGTTCTGCAACGTTGTAGGATGGCGAAACCGGGAGTGATAGCCAATCTCTCCCCTTGAGGGGGAGATGCCAAGCGATGCCAAAGAGGGCAGGCCAGAGGGGGGTACGCCGGAGCAATCATCGTCACACCTGCAGAATCGAGGAGACAAGCAACTGGGTGTAGGGCGCGCGCGGATCGTCGAGGACGCGGTCGGTGAGGCCGCTTTCGACAACACGGCCGTCCTTCATCACCATCATGCGCTGCGACAACAGCCGCGCCACGGCGAGATCGTGGGTGACGACGATGGCCGCCAGGCCGAGATCGGTGACCAGCCCCCGCAGCAGATCGAGCAGGCGTGCCTGTACCGAAACGTCGAGGCCACCGGTCGGCTCGTCCATGAACACCAGCCGCGGCCCTGTGACCAGGTTGCGGGCGATCTGCAGGCGCTGGCGCATGCCGCCGGAGAAGGCGCGCGGCTCGTCGTCGATGCGGTCCTCGTCGATCTCGACGCGCGACAGCCAGTCGACCGCCGTCGCGCGGATCCTGCCATAGTGGCGGTCGCCGACCGCCATCAGCCGTTCGCCGACATTGGCGCCGGCCGACACCGTCATGCGCAGCCCGTCGGCGGGGTTCTGATGGACAAAGCCCCAGTCGGTGCGCATCAGGAAGCGGCGCTCGGCCTCGCTCATGCGGTAAAGCTCACGGAACTGGCCGTCGCGCATGCGGTAGCTGGCGGTGCCGGAAGAGGGCAGCAGCCGAGTCGACAGGCAGTTGAGCAAAGTCGTCTTGCCGGAACCGGATTCGCCGACCACCGCCAGCACTTCGCCCGGCCACAGATCAAAGGTGACGTTCTCGCAGCCGACGCGCGAGCCGTAGAATTTGGACAGCGCCGAAACGCGCAGCAGCGGTTCGTCGGTCATTCAGCCGGCTCCATTTTTCCTGGGGCAAGATGGGTCTCGGGCGCGAGATGGCCGCGGTGGCCTTCGGCGCGCCGCTTCTCGCAATAATCGGTGTCGGAGCAGACGAACATGTGGCCGCCATGGTCGTCGAGGATGACCTCGTCGAGATAGACGTTCTCGGCCGCGCACAGCGCGCAGGGCTGGTCGAAGGTCTGCACTTCGAAGGGATGATCCTCGAAGTCGAGGCTGACCACCTCGGTAAAGGGCGGCAGCGCATAGATGCGTTTTTCGCGGCCGGCGCCGAACAACTGCAGAGCCGGCGAACGGTGCATCTTGGGATTGTCGAATTTCGGCGTCGGCGACGGATCCATCACATAGCGGCCTTCGACCTTGACCGGGTAGGCATAGGTGGTGGCGATGCGGCCGTGCCTGGCGATGTCCTCGTAGAGCTTCACATGCATGAGGCCGTATTCCTCAAGCGCATGCATTTTGCGCGTCTCCGTTTCGCGCGGCTCGAGGAAGCGCAGCGGCTCGGGGATCGGCACCTGATAGACCAGCACCTGACCGGCACTCAGCGGATGTTCAGGGATGCGATGGCGGGTCTGGATGATGGTCGCCTTGGCCGTCTCGGTGGTGACCGCGACATTGGCGACCTTCTTGAAGAAGGCGCGGATCGAGACGGCATTGGTGGTGTCGTCGGCGCCCTGGTCGATGACCTTGAGAACATCGTCCGGTCCGATGATCGACGCCGTGACCTGGACGCCGCCGGTGCCCCAGCCATAGGGCATCGGCATCTCGCGCGAGGCGAACGGCACCTGATAGCCGGGGATGGCGATGCCCTTGAGGATGGCGCGGCGGATCATCCGCTTGGTCTGCTCGTCGAGATAGGCGAAGTTGTAGGTGGCGATGTCGGTCGGTTGTCCGGTCATTCCGCGGCCTGCCTTTTCTCGTCGGCCTTGCCGGCGTTTTCGCGGGCGTCGTGCGCGGCGCGCATGCGGCGCACGAGGTCGAGCTCGGCCTGAAAATCAACATAGTGTGGCAGCTTCAAATGCTCGACGAAGCCGGTCGCCTGGACATTGTCGGAATGCGAGATGACGAACTCTTCGTCTTGCGCGGCGGCGACGACATCTTCGCCGAATTCGGTTGCACGAAGAGCGCGGTCGCATAGCGCCATGGCCATCGCCTTGCGCTCGCTCTGGCCGAAGACGAGGCCGTACCCGCGGGTGAATTGCGGCGGCGCCTTGGCCGAGCCCTTGAACTGGTTGACCATCTGGCATTCGGTGACGCGGATGCTGCCGAGCGGCACGGCAAAGGGCAGTTCCGGCACGTCCAGTTCCAGTTCGACCTCGCCGATACGAACCTCGCCGACGAAAGGATGGTTGCGCGCATAGCCGCGCTGGGTGGAATAGCCGAGCGCCAGCAGAAACCCCTCGTCACCGCGCGACAGCGCCTGCAGGCGGATATCACGCGCCATCGGGAATTCGAGCGGCTCGCGGGTGATGTCGCCGGGGACATGATCCCCGGGCATGTCGCCGTCGGGCTCGATCAGGCCTTCGCGAGCGAGGATGGCCGCGACGCGCGGCATCGCCTCCGCTTCGCCTGCACGCTGCTCCGGTTCGGCGACTTCGCCGCCGGCGGCAAGCTCGGGATCGAGCAACCGGTGGGTGTAGTCGAAAGTCGGGCCGAGCAACTGCCCGCCGGGCAGGTCCTTGTAGGTCGCCGACACGCGCCGTTCGACCAGCATCGAGCCGGTTTCGATCGCCCTGGTATAGCCGAAACGCGGCAGCGTCGTGCGATAGGCGCGAACCAGGAAGATCGCCTCGATCATGTCGCCGCGCGCCTGGACGATGGCGAGTGCCGCCAATTCCCTGTCGTAGAGCGAACCTTCGCTCATCACCCGGTCGACGCCGAGCGCCAGCTGCTCGACGATCTGGTCGAGCCGAAGTGCGGGCACCGAGCGATCGCCGCGCCGGCGGTCGGCGAGCAATTTGTGGGCGTTGCGGATGGCTGCTTCACCGCCTTTTACCGCGACATACATCCTACGCCTCCATCGTCTTAATGCGCGTCGTGCGCGGCAGGCAGGCAATTGCGTCGGACGTGGCGAGGATGATGTCGACACCCCGCGGAAAGCGTTGATTGTTCTGCTTCCATTGCTCGACGAAATGACGCGGCATTTGCGCCGGCGCGATCGTCGCCGTCTTCTCGATGCCCGGGCCTTCGAGCAGCAGCGGAGCGCCGGAGACGAGATCGCCGACCTCAAGGATCAGCGTCGTCGAACGATCGGGATAATCCTGGGTGCCTTGCGAAAACCCGTCGAGCGCCATCATCTCGGCCGGCGTGGCAATCAGCGCGAAATGCGCGTCGGCCGGGGTGTTGGCCAGCGGCGCGCCGGTATGGAAGCCAAGCCAGGATTTCACCGCCGCCGACCCCTGCAAAGCCGGGTCGAGCCAGAGCGGCGTGTCGTTGTCGCACAGCGCCAGAGCAATGGCGCCGGCGATGGCCGACAGCGGCGCCGGGGGGTGGGCGAGGGCCGGCAGCGGCTGCACGCTGCCCGGCCGCGCCATCGCGTCCATGACGGCGCGGAATACGGTCTGCGCGTTGAATACCGGATCGGCGAAGCCGCCCTCAATGGATTGAGTGGCGATGTCCATCAGTCTTCCCCGCGTACCATGGTGAAGAAATCGACCTTGGTCGCCGCCGTCTCTGCGCGGCGCTGGTCACGCGCCTTGGCCAGTGCGGCTTGCAAGGGCGCGACGATCCTGGTCTCGACCTCGTTGCGGTGGGCCGGATCCTGCCAGAGCGCGTCGGCGATTGCCGCCAGCCTTGCCTTCTGCTTGTCGCGACCAAGCGCGTAGCAGTGGCCGACATGGCCGGACGCAAGCCGCACCGTGGCGCGGGTGACCGTCGCCTCGCCGACATTGAACGGCGCGCCGCCACCGCCAATGCGGCCGCGCACGGTCACCAGGCCGGCTTCGGGGCCACGTAGAAGTTCTGCTTCGCAAGGCAGGCCGGCTTCGTCCCAGAGGCGGACAATGTCGTCGCCGGCCGATTGCGCCAGCGTCGCCATTACGGCCTTGCGCTCGGCCTGCTCTCGCGCTTCCCGTCCTCGCATGGCCGGTGCTCCTCGTTCGCGTGCATTTGTCTATTGATATAGACAACTATACAAATTATATCTATTATCTAGCGCGTGTCTATGACGTGTACGTGACACGGGCCAAAAGGTCGGCGCAAAGATTGGGGCGGGAAATGATCGGGCAGGCCAACAGCATCGAGCGGCGCAGCGGTGTCGCGCTATGGCGGCAGATCGCCGACCAGATCCTGCACTCGATCGCCGTCGGCGATTTTCCCGAGAATGCCGCGCTGCCGCCGGAGGTGGCACTTGCCGAACGCTATGGCGTCAACCGCCATACGGTGCGCAGCGCTATCGCAGCGCTGGTGCAGGAGGGTGTGCTCAAGGCGGAGCAAGGGCGTGGCACCTTCGTGCTGTCGCGAAAGCGGCTGTCCTATCCGATCGGCGCCCGCACCCGCTTTTCCGAGGGATTGCAAGGACAGGCGTCAGAGCGGCATATCACCTTGCTCGCGTCGTCGGTGGAGCCGGCCAACCGTCGTGTCGCAGAGGGCTTAGGCCTTGTGCAGGGGGCCGACGTGATACGCCTGGAAACGCGCGGCGAAGCCGATGGAATGCCGGTGTCCCGCGCTGCCGGCTGGTTCGATGCCAGGCGCTTTGCCGGCATCGATGCCGCTATGGCAGAAACCGGTTCGATCACGGCATCGCTGGCACGTTTCGGCATCGACGACTATCTCCGGCAATCGACCGTGCTGTCGGCGCGCCATGCCGATGCCGCCGACCTTGCCGACCTCGACCTGCAGCCCGGCGCCATCGTGCTGGTGACGGTCGCCGTCAACGTCACGCCCGACGGTCAGCCGATCCAGTTTTCGGAGTCGCGCTTCCCGGCCGAGCGGATCGAACTCAAACTGTCGGCGCTTTGAGACGCGGCTATCGTTGTGTCATCCGACCTGGATGACCGCCTTGATCAGCCCGGATTTCTCATGTGCCCAGCGGGCGAGGTCGCGCGGCGTCTCGCCAAGCATGGTGCGGTGGGTGACTAGCTTTGCCAGCGGCACCGCACCGTTGCGGATTGAAGCGGCGACATGGTCGAAATCGGCGCGCAGAGCGTTGCGGCTGCCGATCAGCATCATCTCGCGCTTGTGGAATTCGGGATCGGAAAAGGCGATGTCGTCCTTGACGACGCTGACCAGCACCAGCGTGCCGCCATGCGCGACATGGGCGAAGGCCGACTGCACCGACTGGGTGTTGCCGGTGGCGTCGAAGACCGCGTCAAAACCATCGCCGTCGGTCGCCTGCCGCACCAGATCAGCGGCGGCGCCCTGCGAGCCGTTGAGGGTCGCGAAGCCGAGTTCGCTTTCGGCGAAACCCAGCCTCTCGGCACTCATGTCGAGCAGCGTCACGTCGAGCCCGGCGATGCGGGCGAACAGCGCCGTGCCGAGGCCGATCGGGCCGGCGCCGATGACCAGGGTACGCGCGCCCGATTGAGCCAGCGAGCGCCGCACCGCATGCGCCCCGATCGCCAGGAATTCGACGGCGGCCGCATCGGCCAGCGACAGGCCGTTTGCCGGATAAAGATTTTGCGCCGGCACCAGGATCTGCTCGCACATGGCGCCGTCGCGATGGACGCCGAGCACCTCGATCCTGACGCAGCAGTTCGGCTTGCCTTGCCGGCAGGCGATGCATTTGCCGCAGGCGAGATAGGGATTGACGATCACCGCTTCGCCTATTGCCAGATCGACGCCTTGGCCGGTCTCCAGCACGGTCCCCGAGACTTCATGGCCCATGATGCGGGGATAGGCGAGGAACGGGTGCTTGCCTTCAAAAATGTGATAATCGGTGCCGCAGATGCCGACATGACTGACCGCGACCAGCGCCCAGCCCGAGGGCGGCGCGCCAGGCGCCGGGCGATCTTCGAGGACAAGTTCGCCGGGCGAGCGGCAGACGACGGCTTTCATGCTTCAATCCAGTCGGTTCATGGCACCGCCGGCTCTGCTGTTGCGAGGCCGGCGGCTGTTAGGGGCGATCTATTTGCCGCGGCGGCGCAGCCCGTCGAAATAGACGATGACGATGATCAGCACGCCGGTGATGATGCGCTGCCAGAAGGCGTTGACGTTGAGCAGATTGGCGCCGTTGTTGATGGTGGCAAGGATGAAGGCGCCGAGCAGCGGCCCGTGCACGGAGCCGACAGCGCCGAACAGCGACGTGCCGCCGATCACCGAAGAAGCGATCGCCTGCAATTCCCAGCCCTCGGCCTGCGTCGGATTGCCGATGCCGATGCGCGACGCGAGCAGCACGCCGACGAAGGCCGCACACAGCCCCGACAATGTATAGGCCATGTAGATTGTGCGCTGGACGTTGACGCCCGACAGACGCGATGCCTCGGCGTTGGAGCCGACCGAGAACAGGTAGCGGCCCCAGCGGCTGTGGTGCAGGAAGATGTAGGCCGGAATGCCGACCAGGATCACCATCCAGAACAGATTGGGGACGCCGACGAAGGAACTGCGCGAGAACGTCTGGAAGGCGTCGTTGTTGATCGAGATCGAGTTGCCGTTGGTCATCAACAGGCCGATGCCACGCAGCGAGGTCAGCGTCGCCAGGGTGATGATGAAGGGTGGCAAGCCCATCTTGACGATGCCGAAGCCATGGAACATGCCAATGGCGACGCCGACCAGCAAGGTAATCAGGATGGCTAGGAAAACCGGTGTGCCGGCGTTGATCAGCATCGCGACGATGACGGTGGCGAAGCCGACAACGGCGCCGACGGAAAGGTCGATGCCGCCGGTGATGATGACGAAGGTCTGGCCGACCGCCAGGATGGCGATCATCGACCCTTGCCGCAACAGGTTCGAGATGTTGTTGGCCGAGGCGAAGCTCGGCGTCGCCACCGACAAGATGATCCACAAAAGAACCAGCAGTGCCAGCAGTGTCAGCCCGAACAGGGCGTTGTAGTTGCGTTTCGGCCTTTCGGCAGCGATCGCCTCGGTGCTCATATCCGTCCTCCCGGTCTTTCTTGTTTCTCGGCCAGCGCCTGGGTGAGGATCTCCTCGTGGTCAGCGGTACGAAACCCATGCGTGGCCACCAGCTTGCCGCGCCGGAACACATGCAGCGTGTCGGCGAGCTCATAGACCTCGGGCAGGTAGGACGAGATCAGGATGATGCCGGCGCCCTTGGATAGCAGCGCGCCAAACAGGCGGTAGATCTCGGCCTTGGTGCCGACATCGACGCCGACGGTCGGCTCGTCGAAGATGAACAGCTTGGCGCCGTGCGCGAGCCATTTGCCGATGACGATCTTCTGCTGATTGCCGCCGGACAGGCTGGAGGCCAGCGCACTTCGCGTCGGCGTCTTGATGCGCAGGTCGGCGATCTGGCGATCGGCCTGGGCTTTTTCCTGCGCACGGGAGATCAGCAGATTGCTCGAGATGCGCTTGTAGATCGGCAGATTGAGGTTGAGCCCGACCGGCAGGTTGAGGCAGAGGCCCTGGTCGCGGCGGCTTTCCGGGGCCAGCGCCATGCCGAGCCTGATCGCGTCGTGTTCTGAATTGACCTTGACCTCCTTGCCCTCCCAGAGGATCTGGCCGCCCGATTTGCGGTGGCGGCCATAGAGCGTGGTGACGAACTCGCTGCGGCCGGCGCCGATCAGGCCGTAGAGGCCGACGATCTCGCCGGCGCGGACGGACATCGAGACATTTTCGAAACCCTTGCCGGAGAGATTCCTGGTTTCTACAAGCATCGCGCCCGGGGTGAAATGCTCCTTGTGGTAGACCTGCTCGATCGAGCGGTTGATCATCATCTTGACCAGCTCGGCGTCATTGGTCTCGGCGATATTCCTGGTGCCGACCAGCGTGCCGTCGCGCAGCACCGAGACGCGGTCGGCGAGCTCGAACACTTCTTCCATGCGATGGCTGATGTAGATGATGGTGACGCCTTCGCCCTTCAGCCGGCGGATCAGCGTGAACAGCTGGTCGGCCTCCTTGCGGGTAAGATAGGCGGTCGGCTCGTCGAAGATCAGGAATTTGGTGCCGCGCACCGTGGCGCGGGCGGCGGCGATCAACTGCTGCTGGCCGATGGTCAGGTCACCCAGCATGACATGCGCCGGCAGGTCGAAGCCGAGATCGTCGATGATCTTCTGCGCCTGCCTGACCATCGCCCGCTGCTGCAGGATGCCGAAGCGGGAATCCTCCTCGCCGAGGAACATGTTGGCGGCGACGGTGAGATGGCGGCATAGGACGACTTCCTGATGCACGGCATTGATGCCGAGCGCCATCGCCTCATGCGGCGTCGCCAATGCGGCAGGCTTGCCCTCCCAGATGACGTCGCCGGAGGTGCGCGGCATGACGCCGGTCAGAAGCTTGATCAGGGTGGATTTGCCGGCGCCGTTCTCGCCGACGATGGCGTGGATCTCGCCGGCCTTGAAGGCGAGGTCGACCGGCTTCAGCGCGTGGGTGCCGGGATAGCGCTTTTCCAGCCCGCGGAGTTCGAGGATGGTCCTGCCCGGTTCAAGCGTTGGGGCCGGATGGAGTTCCTGCGCCGTCGACATCATGACAATCCTCCCAGATTGGCCCCCAAAGATTGGCCTCGCGATTGGCACGAGTGGGATGTTTCCGGGGCGAAAAAGGCCCCGGAAACAGTTCACTTGCGGCTATGCTCAGTCGAGCTTCGGGTTGAGCAGCGCGTCGATCTTCGGATCCTTCATGTTGGCCTTGGTAACCAAATTGGCGCCGGTGTCGACATTGGCCTCGACCTTCTCGCCCTTCGAGGCGGCGAGCGCCGTCTTGATGCCGTCATAGCCCATCCGGTACGGATCCTGAACGACGAGCGCCGAGATGACGCCGTCGTTGAGGAACTTGATCAGCTTCTCGTCGCTGTCGAAACCGACAAGCCCGACCTTGCCGGCCAGACTGTTCTCGGCGATCGCCTGACCGACGCCCTGCGCCATGATCAGGTTGGAGGCGAAGATGCCCTTGAGGTTGGGGTTGGCGGTGATCAGGTCGGTGGCGATGTTGAGGCCGGTGGTGGCCTGGCCGTCGGCGTATTTGTCGGCGACCAGCTTGAGGCCCGGATATTTGGCGGCGAGCTGTTCCTTAAAACCCTGGGCGCGCTGTTCGAGCGAGCCGGCGCCCGGAAGAGCGGTGATCAGGGCGACGTCGCCCTCGACCTTGCCGCCATTGGCTTCGCCGATGGCTGCGGCAAGGCCGTCAGCGGCAACGCGGCCGCCCTGGATGTTGTCGGTGGTCAGGAACGAGGTGAAGGCCTTGGAGTCGGCGCCAGAGTCGATACCGATGATCTTGACCTTGGTGGCGGCCTCGTCGATCGGCTTGCCGAGCGCCTTGGCTTCGGTCGGCGCGATGACGACGGCGGCCGGGTTACCGGCGACGGCATTTTCGAGGATCGAGATCTGGCCGTTGACGTCGGTCTCGGCCTGGGCGCCGAGCTCCGGCACGTTGACGCCGAGATCCTTGCCGGCCTTGCGGGCGCCGGCCAGAACGATCTGCCAGTAGAAGGACGTGGTGTCCTTAACGATGATCGGAATGGTCGCGTCGGCCGCGGATGCCGGGGCCGAGTGCATCACGCCGGCAAGCATCGAGGCGGCTGCGAGTGCCACGAAGGCGCGGCGATTGAGAATGCTGGTCACGAATTTCATTAGGAGTCCTCCCTAAGTCGCCCGGTGAATGTTACGGAAGCTCCATTCGGATGGCGCGGCCCGAACGGAACTTTATCAATAAAAAACATTTACCGCATTTTGATAGTGCATCACCTCGGTCGGCGCAAGCGATGTTTGATGGCCGCTCGAATGGCTGGGTGGGAAAGCTTGCTCCCTCGGAACTCCGCTGCCAATCTCCTCCAATATGTTGCATGGAATATTAATTCCATCACTCAGTCAATATGGAATGTTCATTCTTTTTTCGGGGATGTACGAACTGCGACACCTGGCGATCACGTCAGGTGTTCGCGACTGTCGCGAGCGGTCCGGCTTAGAGCGTCGCACCGAGGTGCCACGGCACGAACTCGTTGTCGCCGTAGCCGAATTCCTCGCTCTTGGTCTTGCGGCCCGAAGCTGTCTCGACGATCAGTTCGAAGATCTCGCGGCCCATGCCGGCGATGGTCTTTTCGCCCGAGGCGATGACGCCGCAATTCACGTCCATGTCCTCTTCCATCGTGTGATACATGGTCGAGTTGCTGGCGACCTTGATCGACGGCGTCGGCCGGCAGCCGAAGCAGGAGCCGCGGCCTGTGGTGAAGACGATGACATTGGCGCCGCCCGCCACCTGGCCGGTGGCCGAGACCGGGTCGTAGCCGGGCGTGTCCATGAACACCAGCCCGTGCCCGGTGACCTTTTCGGCATAGCCGAAGACGCCGTTGAGCGGCGTCTGGCCGCCCTTGGCGACCGCGCCGAGCGACTTTTCCAGGATGGTGGTCAGGCCGCCGCGCTTGTTACCCGGCGAGGGATTGTTGTCAATCGATGCGCCATGCTTGGCGACGTGGTCTTCCCACCATTTCACATAACCGTCGAGCTTGGCGGCGATCTCGGGGGTTGCGGCGCGATAGGCGAGCAGGTGCTCGGCGCCGTAGATCTCCGTCGTCTCGGAGAGGATGCCGACACCGCCGACGCCGGCCAAAATGTCGACCGCGGCACCCAGCGCCGGATTGGCGGTGATGCCGGACATGCCGTCGGAGCCGCCGCATTGCAGGCCGACGACGATCTCGCTGACCGGGATCGGCTCACGCTGAAGCTTGCCGACCTCCTCGGCGATCTCGGCCAGCACGACCAACGCCTTCTCGACCGATTTGCGCGAGCCGCCGGCTTCCTGGATGTTGAAATGACGTTTTCCCGCGGCAACGCCCTTCTGGCCGTAGAGGGTGAGCTGGTTGACCTCGCAGCCGAGCCCGACCATCAGCACGCCGCCGAAATTCGGGTGACGGGCATAGCCGGCCAGCGTGCGATGCAGCACCATCATGCCGTCGCCGGTGGCGCTCATGCCGCAGCCCTGGCCGTGGACGATCGGGACGAAGCCGTCGATGCCGGGATATTGCGGCAAAAGCGTGCGGTTCGCGGCGTCGGCGATGGCATGGCAGACGGTGGCCGAGCAATTGACGCTGGCGAGAATGCCGATGAAATTGCGCGTGCCGGCGCGGCCATCGGCGCGGCGGTAGCCCATGAAGGTGCGGGCGCGATCGGCCTCGGTCGCATGCACAGCCTCGCTCGGCGGCACCACCGGCAAACGCCCGCTTTCGAAGACCAGATTGTGCGAATGGACATGCTCGCCGGGCGCGATGTCTTGCGTGGCGCGGCCGATCGCCTGGGCGTATTTGACCACGGCCTCGCCGGCCGCAATCGGCTTGATCGCCACTTTGTGGCCCGGCTCGATCACTGCGGCGACGACGGCGCCGCCCGGCAGCACGGTGCCGATCTCGATGCGGCCATTGGCGACCGCGACATTGTCGGCGGGAGACAGAAGAATGCTGTTTGCGGCGTTCACGGGAGCTTCCTGGGTGTGTTCCTGGGTGCGCGAGCGGATTGACACGCGGCTCTTAACATATAATGTCTTTTATCGTGAAAAAACATTTTTGCGTCAATTGTTTTTTCGCCAGAGCGCGACGCGTCTTTGGATGCGAGAAGTAGGCTCTACAACTAAAACTAGCGTTGCGCATGATGTTTTCCGAAAAGGTACCGGTTTCATGCGCGAGAAACGCTTCACACTGGCCGCAAACGCCGATGCGCCACGGGGCAGGGATGTCGAAGAGCAACAACGTTTACAAGGACGCCTATAATCGCGGTCTTAGGCTGCTCGACGAAACCAGGAGCCTGCCTTCGGAGCCGGAGCTGGGCACGCTGCTCGGCGTCAGCCGCACGACCGTCCGCACCATCCTTGCCCGCATGGAAGAGACCGGGCTGATCGATTGGAACAAGCGCAGCAAGACGGTTCTGCGCGAGCCGCGGCCGGACGATTTTTTTCCCGAGGAAGAGACCGACACGCTGGCCGAGATCATCGAACGCTCCTTCATGCGGCGGCTGCTTGCCGGTGGCGCCGAGGCCGGCATGCAGATCAACGAACTCGAACTGGCGCGCGAGATCGGCGTCGGCACCACCAGCGTGCGCGAATTCCTGATCCGCTTCTCGCGCTTCGGCCTGATCGAGAAGCGCCGCAACAGTCATTGGGTGCTGAAAGGCTTTACCCGCGCCTTCGCGCTGGAGCTGACCGAAATCCGCGAGATGTTCGAACTGCGCTCGGCCGCCGCCTTTGCCGCTCTGCCCGAGGACAGCCCGGTCTGGGCCGACCTCGACAGCCTGGAAGACGAGCATCGCCTGCTGGCGCGCGAGATCGCCGTGCGCTTCAACGCGTTCTCCGAGCTCGACGAGCGCTTTCACCGGCTGATCCACCGCGCCTCGCACAACCGCTTCATCGTCGATTTCTACGACGTCATCGCCATGATCTTCCACTACCACTACCAGTGGAACAAGGCGCAGGAGCGCGAGCGCAACGAAGTCGCGGTCCAGGAGCATCTCGCCTATATCGCCGCGCTCAAATCGCGCGATCTCGCCAAGGTCGACGCCGCCTGCCGCAAGCACCTGAAATCGGCCCGCCACACGCTGCTGACGTCGATCCCGGAGGGCAGGCAGCCGCTGCGCGCGTGATTGTGTTGCGTTGCCGCAGCAACGTTTTGGCGATTTTCCGGCCGCCGGCTCCGTGCTAGAGAGCTGACGTTGCTGCGTGAAGAGGCTGGTTCTTGACCATACGCCGGAGACGATGGAGCATGCCGGTCGCGTTCGCCGCGGCCTGGCTTTTCGTGCTCCAGTCGATGTTCGGCGCGTTTGCTTCCGGCATCGAGCCGAACGCCTCGCAATTCGATGCTTTCGGCAACACGATCTGCACCCATGACGGTGCGGCGCAACTCCCGGCCGGGGATCCGCATCAGCAGCACATGCCGGCTTGCTGCATGCTTGGCTGCAACCTCGTTTCGGCGGTCTACGCGCCGCCCGATGCCACCGGGAGCCTGTCTCGCAGCCCTTCCGTCGAAACCATCGCCTTTTTCCTGCCGGCCTTCCGGCATCGCGATTTCGCCCGCGCCCGCACTCCGTCCAATCCGCGCGCACCACCGGCGACGGCCTGATCCGTTCTGGTTTGCGCCGCGCACACCCTGGGCCGGCGCGTTTATCGACATCGTTCGCGACCGGCATCGGCGCGATCTCTTAAAATCCACGGAGCAATCATGTCTCACTCTTTTCGCGCTGCCGCATCCAGCCGCAGGCGCTTCTCACTGGGTAGTTTCGAGCAGCGTCTCGGCGTCGCCCTTTGCGTTCTTGCCCTCCTGTTCGCCAACGCCCAGACGGTGTTGGCACATGAGTTCAAGCTTGGCGGTCTCGAGATCGGGCACCCCTGGTCGCGCGCCACGCCAGCCGGCGCCAAGGTAGCCGGCGGCTACTTCACCATCACCAACACCGGCAGTGCGCCGGATCGCCTGCTGTCGATCACCTCCGACATTTCGGTTAAGGCCGAACTGCACGAGATGGGCGTCAGCAATGGCGTCATGACCATGCGGCCGGTCACCGGCGGCCTCGAAATCCCGGCCGGCGGCAAGGTCGCGCTGGCGCCTAAGGGCTATCATTTGATGTTCATGGATTTGAAGCGGCGGCCCAAGGAGGGCGAAATGTTCTCCGCCACGCTGACCTTCGAGAAAGCCGGGCCCGTGCAGATTGAATTCGCCGTGCAAGGCATCGGCAGTGCGGCACCCCAGGACGACGACTGACTTGGCCGCTTCGAGAGGTACCATCATGAAGAAATCTCTTTTGCCCGGCTGCGTGCTTCTTGTTCTCGGGACCAGCGCGGCCTTCGCCCACATCACGCTCGAAACGCCGGAGGCGGCGGTCGGCTCGACCTACAAGGCGGTTCTTCGGGTGCCGCATGGCTGCGAGGGCAAGGCAACGACCGCCTTGCGCGTGCAGATCCCGGAAGGGGTGCTCTCGGTCAAACCGATGCCGAAGCCGGGCTGGACGCTGCAGGTCAAGAACGGCAAATACGAGAAGTCCTACCAGCTCTACGGCCAGGCAGTGACCAGCGGCGTCAAGGAGGTCGACTGGAGCGCCGGCAGCCTGCCGGACGAATTCTACGACGAATTCGTCTTTCGCACGACACTGGCGTCCGACCTGCCGGCAGGCCAGACGCTGCATTTCCCGGTGGTGCAGGAATGTGACGGCGTCGCCGATCGCTGGATTGAAATTCCGGCGGTCGGGCAGGCTGAGGACGCGCTGGAATTTCCGGCGCCCGGCCTCAAGCTGCTGCCGAAGAAGTGAGCTCCAGCGGCGCGCTTTGGCGGATGAGCGCGCCGCTGCTCTTGGCGGTGAGATGAGCGCGGCATCCTTCCTGCGGCGAGCTTGCATGGCCGGCAACCATTCTGGCCGGCTTGTGGCTGGCCTGCTCGCCGCCATCGTGCTGCTCGCCGTAATTGCCATGCCTGATCCGGCCTTCGCCCATGCGGCGCTGATCAAGGCCGAGCCGGCTGACGGTGCGGTGCTGGCGCAGAGCCCGTCGCAGATGTCGCTGACCTTCAGCGAGCCGGTTTCGCCGCTGGTGCTGACGCTGGTGCGGCCCGACGGCACGGCGGTCCCGCTGAGCTCTTTCCAGCTCAGCGGCCAGACCGTCGAGATCGACAATCCGCAGGCGCTGACATCCGGCACGCATGTGCTGAGCTGGCGAGTGATCTCCGCCGACGGGCATCCGGTCGGCGGCTCGGTGCTGTTCTCGGTCGGCGCACCGAGTGCTGCGCCGGCCGCCTCCGAAGCCGTCGACCGGGTGCTTCGAACGGCGTTCTGGATCGGCAAGATTTTTCTATATATCGGCCTGTTTTTCGGCGTCGGGGGTGCCTTTGCGCTGGCCTGGCTGGCGCAAGGCGGGCGATCCGGCCAGCGCCTGATCGTCGCGGCAATCCTGTGCGGGCTGGCCGCCGCAACGCTGTCGCTCGGCCTGCAGGGGCTGGATGCGCTTGGCGCGCCGCTTGCCCGGCTGGCGCAGCCGGTCATCTGGCAGACCGGGCTGGGCACCAGCTTCGGCTGGACGGTGCTGATCGCGCTGATGGCGCTCGGCCTCAGCCTATTATCGCTGGTCGTGCCGCCCGCCGACGCAAAGCCGCTCGCCTTGGCCGGACTGGCTGGCGTCGGCGCAGCACTTGCCGCCAGCGGGCATGCCAGTGCCGCCGAGCCGCAATGGCTGACCAGGCCGATGGTGTTTCTGCACGGAACTGGTATCGCCGTCTGGGCCGGGGCGCTGGCGCCGCTTGGTCTTGCCTTGAAACGGCAGCCGGCCAAAGCCGGGCCATTGCTGCGACGGTTTTCGCGAGCGATCCTGTTCGTCGTGGCCGTGCTTGCGGCAGCCGGCATCGTGCTCGCCGTCATCCAGGTGCAAACGCCGTCGGCGCTGGTCCACACCGCTTATGGCCGGCTGCTGCTGCTCAAGCTCGTGCTGCTCGTCTTTCTGTTCACGCTCGCCGCCGTCAACCGCTTCAAGCTCACGGCCTCGGCCGAGGCAGGAAATACGGAAGTCCAGCGGCGGCTGGCCCGCTCGATCGCCATCGAGGTGCTGATCGTGGTGGCGATCTTCGGAGTTGGCGCCGGCTGGCGCTTCACGCCGCCGCCGCGGGCGCTGGCAATCGCCGCGGCACAGCCGGCATCGGTGCATATCCACACGCAGCAAGCGATGGCCGATCTCAGCATTGCGCCCGGCCACACCGGACCTGTTGCTGCTTCGATCTTCATCATGAGCGGCGATTTCGGCCCGCTCGACGCCAAGCAGGTGACGCTGGTGCTGTCAAAGCCCGATTCCGGCATCGAGCCGATAAAACGCCCTGCGACGAAGCCCGGCGACGGCACCTGGCGCGTCGACGATCTCGTCATTCCGGTCGCCGGCCGGTGGACAGCGCGGCTCGATATCCTGGTCTCGGATTTCGAGATGGTGAAGATCGAAGCGCCGATCGATATCCGGCCATGAAGACGGCGCTGGTCTGCGCAACACAATTCGGCGAGACGGTTGACGCGGCCTTGAAGGCCCGTCAATCATCGTCATCAAGAATGGGCATCCAACCCAATCGCGGGCTCAAACCAACAAGATCCGAAAGCAGGGAAGAAACGATGGAAAAAGCCGAAATCGGCCTGATCGGCCTTGGCACGATGGGCTCCAACCTGGCGCTCAATATCGCCGAGAAGGGGCACCGCATCGCCGTCTTCAACCGCACCGCGGCGCGCACCGATGCCTTTGTCGAAAATGCCGGCGCGCTCAGAGACAGGGTGGTGCCCTGCTATAGCCTCGAGGAACTGGCCGCCGCGATCCGGCCGCCGCGGCCGATCATCATCATGGTGCTGGCCGGCAAGCCGGTCGACGAGCAGATCACGGCATTGCGCGGCGTGCTGTCGGCCAACGACATCGTCATCGACGCCGGTAATGCCAATTTCCGCGATACGATGCGGCGCTTCTCGGAGCTTACCGATTCGGGCCTGACCTTCATCGGCATGGGCGTGTCCGGCGGCGAGGAGGGCGCACGCCACGGTCCCTCGATCATGGTCGGCGGCACCGAAGAGTCCTGGAGGCGCGTCGAAAGAGTGCTGACCGCAATCTCGGCCAAGTTCAAGGGCGAGCCTTGCGCGGCGTGGCTTGGCACCGACGGCGCCGGCCATTTCGTCAAGACCATCCACAACGGCATCGAATATGCCGATATGCAGATGATCGCCGAGATCTACGGCATCTTGCGTGACGGGCTAGGCATGGGGCCGAAAGAGATCACTGAGGTGTTTTCCCAGTGGAACACGGGCAGGCTCAACTCGTACCTGATCGAGATCACCGCCAAGGTGCTGGCCGCCGACGACCCCAAGACCGGCAAACCGGTGGTCGACATCATTCTCGACCGCGCCGGCCAGAAAGGCACCGGCAAATGGTCGGTGATCGAGGCGCAGCAGCTCGGCATCCCGGCCACCGCAATCGAAGCGGCGGTGGCGGCCCGCGTGCTGTCGTCGATCAAGGACGAGCGGCTTGCCGCCGAAAAGGTCTATGGCGGCGGCGTGAGCAAGATTTCTGGGGACAGGGACGCGCTGCTCGGCGATCTCGAGCTGGCGCTGTTTGCCGGCAAGATCGCCGCCTACGCGCAAGGCTTCGCGGTGATGAGCGGCGCGTCGAAGGAATTCAACTGGAACCTGCCGATGCCGGTCATCGCCAAGATCTGGCGGGCCGGCTGCATCATCCGCTCGCAATTGCTGGATACAATGGCGGAGGCCTTCGGCGCCGGCGGCGCAGCCACCAACCTGTTGATGGCGGCGGCTTTCGTTTCATTGATGCAGGAGGCACATCCGTCGCTTCGCCGTGTCGTGGCAAGGGCAGCCGAAGCCGGCTCGCCGGTGCCGGCCCTGTCATCGGCACTTGCCTATTTCGACAGTTACCGGCAGGGCCGCGGCACTTCGAACCTGATCCAGGCGCAACGCGATTTCTTCGGCGCGCACGGCTTCGAGCGCATCGACGGGCAGGGCGCTTTCCATGGCCCATGGGGGAGTGGGGCGGCGGGTTAGCGCCCTATTTCGGCCGTCCAAGCCGCCTCGGCGACTTCCCAATAGCTGCCGTTCTTTCGCCGGGGCAACGCCGCAACTGTCTGCTGCGCATCATAGCGCGTCCAAAAGCAAGGCACCCCGAGCCGATCCGACCAATGCTTGTGGCAGCTTCGGCGCGCGCCGCTATCCGACCACGAAAAAAGCGTGACCCGCGCAGGACGAAACGAAGCGGAGGCGAACGTTGGAGCTACCTCAATGCCCGATTGGAAGCGGTCAGTGGCGGTCGTTTGACCTGTGCGGGGCCGCCAATCGGCAGGCCCCGCAGGCTGCTGCTTCAGTGGCCGTTGGCCGCGATCGAAACCGCCTCCCAATCCTTCCAGGTCTGGAGGCGCTTGGCGTAGATATCCACGATGGTCTTGGTTGGGGTGAGCCCGAAAAAGATCCGGGTCGGGGGCTCGGCGGCATCGACGACCTGCAGGATCGCCGGACCCGTCGCCGTCGGTTCGCCAATGAACTCCGCGGGCAGGTTGGCCCAGATGTCTGCCTGGCCACGGCGCAGAGGGTCATACTGCGGCGCCGGGTTGGCGTGGACGGCCGAGCCCCTGCCCCAGTCGGTGGCATAGCCGCCCGGTTCCACCAAGGTCACTTTGATGCCGAACGGGGCAACCTCCTGCGCCAGCGACTCGGTGAGGCCTTCGACCGCCCACTTGGAGGCGTGATAGGCCCCCAGATTGGGGTAGGACATCAGGCCACCGATGCTGGACACCTGGATGATATGGCCATGCCCCTGCTTGCGCAGGATGGGCAAGACAGCCTGCGTGACGTTCAGCACACCGAAGAAATTCACTTCGAGCTGATCGCGCACCTGCTGCTCCGTGACTTCTTCGACCGCACCGAAAAGGCCGTAGCCCGCATTGTTGACGACAACGTCGAGACCACCAAATGTTTTGGCAGCCTGTCCGACAGCGGCAATTGCGGCGGCGCGATCGGTCACATCCAGCCGCAGGGGCAGGACCGCATCGCGGAATTGAGTGACGAGATCCTGCAAGGCCTCAGGCTGCCGGCTCGTCGCGGCAACCCTGTCGCCGCGCTCGAGTGCGGCTTCCGCCCACACTCGACCAAAGCCACGGTTGGCGCCTGTAATGAACCAGACTTTCGACATCGATCTACCTCATGGTTGCGTGCCATTGGGCACTTCTCTTGAGGTAGGCAGGCCCCCTGTCGAATTCATTTGCAGGTTGCGACAGAAAACTGGCGATGGGCGCCAATCTCTAGTTTAGGCGAGAGGCCTCGGTGTTCTGCTCGCGCCACCGTGCGGGGGTGACACCTTCCCATTCGCGGAAGGCGCGATAGAACGAGCTGGTATCCTGATACCCTAATAGATAGGCAATCTCATCAGCCGCGTTCGCGCCGCTGGCCAGCATTTCGCGACCGAGTTCCTGGCGGGAAGCCTCCAGTAGCAGCCTGAAACTTGTCCCAGATTCCGAAATACGGCGCTGCAGCGTGCGTTCGCTCATCCCCAGGACGTTGGCCACGTCCGATAGTTCGGGCTTGCCGCTGGCCAACCGCCGCTTCAGGACAATCTTCACTTGTTCTGGCAACGAGCTTTGCGCATCGATCTCGTCGAGCGAGGCCAACAGTGCCGGTGTAAGGATGGCGAGCAGCTCGGGGTTGTGCCCAGCGAACGGTCGATCCAGATCATCGGCACGCAGCACCAGCTGGTTCTTGGGCGCCCCGAAGGTTATTGGCGCTCCGAGGTACTCCTTGTGCGCTCGGGTCGTCGGGCCTTTTCGGGTCATGTCCACTCGCAGCGGGACGATGTGACGACCTGTTCCGCGTCGTCCCAGTTCAAGGATTGCTGCAAACGTCACATCGACCGCTACGTCAGGCTCCGTGCCAACGGCGTGGATCCAGTCGAAGCTGACAAAAGCCTCACCATCACGTTCTATCACGTGCAGCTCTTCCGGGGTGCAAAGCCGCTTGAACCTGGCAAGACGGTTGAGGCCGTCACGGAAATCCTTGGCGAAGAAGGCCGACATGGTCGCGGGGGGATGGACCGATGTATCTGCCGCAACTGTGATATGCAGCCCGATCGCAGGGTCGCCCGATAGCTCCTCCAGTGCTTGCCAGAGTTCGAAGTATTGAGCGGTATTGACCCAAGCGTCTTCGGAAATGTGGAGGGTCGCAGGCAACCGAGCTTGCCTCAACAATGCCGCTGGTGAGATGCCAGCCCGCTCTACAGCGCGCCAAAAGGCCTGTGGGACTTTGCATCTGTCGATTGGTAGCCGTGTCATGGCAGTCTTTCACTCACCCGTAATGGCGGCATATGAGCGCCGCTGTCCTATCGTCGTCTAGCCCGGCCCCAGTTCGATCACAGCGTACCCGAATCCGCCACCGATCCAGTCATCCATCTGCCCTACCGGGTCGTCCACTGTGTGACCGGCAGGGTGGACCGTAACGGTTGTATGCTCAACTGCGTGGCGCTAGCGCGTCGGGCGGCGCGAGTGCTGGTGAGGACACTGCGCAGCTTAGCGGCCTGCTGGTCGATGGCCTGCGGGCCGTTGCCGGTGAGCAGCCGCACGGACGGCTCGTAGGCCAGTAGCGGGGCGGCGATGTTGAGGGAGGTCGCGAGTGTGAAGCCAGCTTCCTTGATGGCCGCGTCGACGAAGTAGGAGGTTCGGGTCTTTTTGCCGGGGACGCGTGGGTAGAGGAACCGCAGCGCGAACAGCTCGCCGATCGTGGGGACGGTCGAGATGGTGGCGGCGAGGAACGGGTTGTCGCTGACGAGGTAGGGGTGGCCCTGAGCGTCGATGCGCTGCCGGGTGGAGGTCACCGCCACAGGCGCGTGGCAGATCAGCGAGATGATGACGCTGTTCTCCCGGGCTATGTGGAGGGTTTCGCCGAGCCACGGGTTGTCACGGAAGTCGACCATGGGGGCGTGACCGCCGGGGGTGTGGATGAAGTCAAAGTCGGCGAAAGTGAACGGGTCGGCCGAGTCGCGGTGACGCTGGACGAGTTCCTGTAGCGAGTGGAAGGTGCCCTCGGGCAGCTTTGCGAGGCGGCGAACCAGTTCGGGGCAGTACTCGGCGAGCTCCGGCTCGCTGTTAGGCAATAGTTCGGAGACCGGGATCCGGCCGATGTGCCGCTCCAGCAGCTGAACTTCCTGCTCGCGGCGGGCGACCAACGCGGGGTGGCGCTGCCGGAAGCTGTTGACGTCGAACGAGCGGCGGCGCTGCTGCATACGGAGGGGGATGGTCATGGCGCCGGTCTTCTCGATGGATTGCACGGACAGGGCCATGCCGTTGATGTCGAGTTGAGGGGCGTTGCCGTCGGGGGTAGCGAAGGTGAACTCGTAGTCGTTCTCGAACTCCTTGAGCACTTGAGCCATCTCGACCAGGAAGAACCCGGTCGAGATCGACTTGACGTCGGCCGGTTCGGCCAGCGGCAGCTGGCGGCCGGACGAGATGAGGATCAGTGCGCGGCGCTTGGTGGTGGGCATGACTTGTTCCTTTCAATGCTTTCGGCCGGGGTGAGGGTCAGGCCGTCCCTGCCATTCATCGGCGGATTTAGGCACGCCTCCTGTCGCATTCACTTACAGGATGCGACAGAAAACTTGCGATGGCCGCCAATCTCTCGGTGTTCTGCTCGCGCCACTGTGCGGGGGTGACGCCTGTCACCTGAGCACGCGTCAGTACGCGCGGCTGGTCGACGAGTGGGGGACCGCGATTGGGCTGACACCTGAGGACTACGGCACTCACTCGCTGCGCAGGACGAAAGCGTCGCTCATATACAAGGCGACCGGCAATCTACGAGCGATTCAGACTTTGCTCGGACATAGCAAGATCGAGAACACAGTTCGATGCCGGACGGGCGCAAAACTTTCCTGCGCCGGGCAACGTATAGCTTTCCGGCCCCTGCCAGATTGCCGAGGTCGAGACTACGCGTGTTGTAACCGCATCATAACACGAAAAAGCATCTGCGGATCGCCCGTTTCGCGAACCGTCTCGAGCGCCGCGGGTTCCTGAAGGTCCGCTTCTTAAGATCCGATCCTCGAAGCTGCCGGTCAACTACCGGCCCCAAGGTTGCCAGTCAGCAGCGCGCATTTTGCAACCAAGTGGAATCACTTGGCGCCGCAGAAATGCGGCTATGACAAATAGATGGAGCGGGAGTTCAATTTGAACGTATCCCGCTCTGGTCGGGAGGGCGATAAGCCTGGACTTCACCCGGCTCGCTCAGGCTTTGCAGGGTGCCGGGTGCGGCGCCGCCGATCCAGCCCAGCACCGAGCGGGCGAGTTCGGCTCCGGCCAGCCGGAAGTTCTCGTTGACGACCAGCAATTCGCTGCGAAACAGGTGCAGAAGCTCCGACGATTGTTTGGACACTACATCGACATCGCGGCCAAGCTTGAGGCCGGCGTCTTCGATGCCGGCGACGATGGCAAGCGTCGCGGCGGCGGCGCTGCTGATGAAACCGTCCGGCCTGACGTCGCGGCGCATCAGCTGCGCGGTCCGCATTCTGATCTGCTCGATCGAATGATCGATCGAAACGGTGTTGAACGGAATCTCGCTGGCACCGACCTCGCTCAGCGCATCGGCAAAGCCGTTCAGCGTGTGACCGTGATAGGTCAACTCGACCGGCGGCGCCAGCAGTGCCAGCCGGCGGCGGCCGATGCCGGCCAGATGGCGCACTGCCTCGGCTGCGAAAGCGTAATTGTCGAAATCATGGTAGGGATGGATCAGCCCCATGTCGGTGCGGCCATGCGTAGCAAAGGGGATGCCGCGCTCCAGCATATAACGTGCCCTCGGGTCGTTCGGCTGCGTGCGCGAAATGATGACGCCGTCGGCTGAACCGGTTTCCACGAGGTAACGGATCGGGTCGAGCGGATCCTGCGAGCGTGAATAGGGCGTCACGATCAAGTGATAGGGCGTATCGGCAATGACTTCCGAAACACCGTAGATGATGTCCGAGACAAAGCTCATGATCTCGTGCTCGGTGTTGAGCACCAGGCTGATGACATTGGTCTTGCCGGTGCGCAGGCGGACGCCGGCACGGTTGGGCCGATAGCCGATTTGTTTGGCGACAAGCTGGACGCGACGCCTGGTCTCGGCGCCGATCTCGGGCGCGTCCTTCAGCGCGCGCGACACGGTGGTGACGCCCAGCCCGGTCATGAAGGCGAGCGTCTTCAGTGTCGGCCGGCCCTGCCCCGACGCTTCGTCGGCCTTCTCTTTTTGATGCCTGTTCATTCGTCCCGCCCCGTCAGGCGCATAGCAGTTGCCGGGCAGGCCGGCAATCGGCGGGCCGCGGGTACGCCGCGGGCCTTCACCGAATGAGACCGCTATATACTGAAACGTTACAGATTGTCACTGCCGTCGCGATATCACTGGTGATAGGCGCAAAACGAGCGGTACTCCGGTCGGCGCAAAAAAGAACGATTGAAACGGGCTTTTCCGGGTTTCTGGCGTCGCAGCACCAATTTTTTGCAGTGCAACCTCTCTTGTTGCGATGCGGTAGCTCGACAGGCCAGGTGATTTTATTCGCGCTTCGAAAAAATTTGGCGCCGGATTTGCCTGAGGGGTTGCGCGTCCGAAGCAATTGCCGTATCCAAAATCTGTAACGTTTCAGATTCTGGGAGGAACGAAATGCGATACCAACTCATGACTGCTGCGCTGGCATTGACGACCGCGCTGCAATTCGCCGGCCCGGCGGCCGCGACGGATCTGGAAGTCACCCATTGGTGGACCTCCGGCGGCGAGGCGGCAGCGGTCGCCGAACTCGCCAAGGCTTTCGACGCAACCGGCAATCACTGGGTTGACGGCGCCATCGCCGGCTCCGGCGGCACAGCGCGGCCGATCATGATCAGCCGCATCACCGGCGGCGACCCGATGGGCGCGACCCAGTTCAATCACGGCCGGCAGGCGGAAGAATTGGTGCAGGCCGGGCTGATGCGCGACCTCACCGATCTCGCCACCAAGGAAAAGTGGACGGAAATCGTGCAGCCGAAGAGCCTGCTCGACGGCTGTACCCTCGATGGCAAAATCTATTGCGTGCCGGTCAATATCCACTCCTGGCAGTGGCTGTGGCTGTCGAACGCCGCCTTCGAAAAAGCCGGCGTGCCGGTGCCGAAGAACTGGAATGAATATGTCGCTGCGGCGCCCGCGCTTGAAAAAGCAGGCATCCAGCCGCTCGCGGTCGGCGGCCAGCCCTGGCAGGCCTCCGGCGCTTTCGACGTGCTGCTCGCGGCGGTCGGCGGCACCGATGCCTTCCTCAAGGTCTATAAGGACAAGGACGCGGAATTCGCCGCCGGGCCCGAAGTCGCCAAGGTCTTCAAGGCCGCGGACGACGCCCGCAAGATGGCGAAGAACACCAATGTGCAGGACTGGAACCAGGCCACCAACCTGGTCATCACCGGCAAGGCCGGCGGCCAGATCATGGGTGACTGGGCGCAGGGCGAGTTCCAGGTTGCCGGCCAGACCGCCGGCAAGGACTATACTTGCCTTCCGGGCCTCGGCCTCAACGAGATGATCGCCACCGGCGGCGACGCTTTTTACTTCCCGCTGCTGAAGGATCCCGAAAAATCGAAGGCGCAGGAAGTGCTGGCCCACACGCTGCTTGATCCCAAGACGCAGGTCGCCTTCAATCTCAAGAAGGGTTCGCTGCCGGTGCGCGGCGACGTCGACCTCAAGGCGGCGAACGACTGCATGAAGAAGGGCCTCGAAATCCTCGCCAAGGGCAATGTCATGCCTTGGACGGACCAGTTGCTTTCGCAGGATACGCAGAAGCAAAAGGAGGATCTGTTCTCCGAGTTCTTCGCCAAGCAGGACATGACCGTGGAAGATGCGCAGAAGCGCTTCGCCGCCATCGTCGGTTCGGCCGATTGAGCGATCGATCAAGCGCCTCACTCCCGCCCCTGCGAGCGCAGGGTCGGGAGCTCGGGTCAAGACCTCTTGACCCTCCCGCCCTTACCCGATCCAGCGCGGCTGTGCAGATGAGCAAGAGCGAACGCCCCAGCCAACTCTTTCGCAACCTCAATGCGAAAATCGCTTCGATCCCAATGATCTTCACCGCGCTGGTGATCTTCGTCGGCGGCACCGTCTGGACGGTGCTGTATTCCTTCACCAATTCCAAGCTGCTGCCGCGGCTGCATTTCGTCGGGATCGACCAGTATTACCGGCTGTGGGCGACGCCGCGCTGGCTGATCTCGATCGAGAACCTGCTGATCTACGGCGTGCTGTCGCTGGTGTTCTCGCTGGTGATCGGTTTCCTGCTTGCTGCCCTGCTCGACCAGAAGATCCGGTTCGAGGACACATTCCGGACCATTTTCCTCTATCCCTTCGCCCTGTCCTTCATCGTCACCGGTCTCGTCTGGCAGTGGCTGCTCAACCCCGAGTTCGGTGTCCAGGCAGTGGTGCGCAGCCTCGGCTGGACGAGCTTCAGCTTCAATCCGCTCTATGATTCCAGCATCGTCATCTACGGCATATTGATCGCTGCTCTCTGGCAAGGCACCGGGCTCATCATGTGTCTGATGCTGGCAGGCCTGCGCGGCATCGACGAGGATATCTGGAAGGCCGCGCGGGTCGACGGGATACCGACCTGGAAGACCTATCTGTTCATCATCATACCGATGATGCGGCCGGTCTTCATCACCACGCTGGTCATCGTCGCCTCCAACATCGTTCGCGTCTACGACCTTGTCGTCGCGCAGACCAGCGGCGGGCCTGGTATCGCCTCCGAAGTCCCGGCCAAATATGTCTATGATTACATGTTCTTCGCCCAGAACCTCGGCCAAGGGTTCGCCGCTTCGACGATGATGCTGCTGTCGGTGATCATCGTCATCGTGCCGTGGGCCTATCTCGAGTTCGGAGGCAAGAAGCGTGTCTGACCATGCCGTCTCATTGCCTGCCATTGGCGGCGCCGGCGGGCTCGAAGCCTACGGGCCGAGCGGACCGAAGCCGCGCCACACGTTCTCGCGCCGCAACATCTTCCTCTACGGCGCGCTGATCGTGGTGGCGCTCTACTATCTTTTGCCGCTCTACGTCATGGTGGTGACATCGCTTAAAGGCATGCCCGAGATACGCCTTGGCAACATCTTCTCGCCGCCGATGGAGATCACCTTCGAGCCCTGGGTCAAGGCCTGGTCGAGCGCCTGCACCGGGCTCAACTGCGACGGGCTGTCGCGTGGCTTCTGGAATTCGGTGCGCATCACCATCCCGTCGGTGATCCTGTCGATCGCGCTCGCCTCGGTGAACGGCTATGCGCTGGCCAACTGGCGCTTCAAAGGGGCCGACACTTTCTTCATCATCCTGATCGTCGGCGCCTTCATCCCGTATCAGGTGATGATCTATCCGATCGTCATTATCCTGCGCGAGGTCGGCCTCTACGGCAGCCTCAGCGGCCTGGTGATCGTCCATTCCATCTTCGGCATGCCGATCCTCACACTGTTGTTCCGCAACTACTTTACCTCCATGCCGGAGGAGCTGTTCCGGGCAGCGCGTGTCGACGGCGCCGGCTTCTGGGGCATCTATTTCCGCATCATGCTGCCGATGTCGCTGCCGATCTTCGTCGTCGCCATCATCCTGCAGGTGACCGGCATCTGGAACGACTTCCTGTTCGGCGTCGTCTACACCCGCCCCGACACCTATCCGATGACGGTGCAGCTCAACAACATCGTCAACTCGGTGCAAGGCGTGAAGGAATACAACGTCAACATGGCAGCCACCATCCTGACCGGCCTGGTGCCGCTGATCGTCTATTTCCTGTCCGGAAAATTGTTTGTGCGCGGCATCGCCGCCGGCGCGGTGAAAGGATGATGGCGATGAACGCAAACGGCAGTGTTGAGGTAAACGGCAGCAGCGGGGCAAACGGCACCAGCGTCTCGATCCAGAACCTGTCGCTGAATTTCGGCGCGATATCGGTGCTGCAGACGCTCAACCTCGATGTCGCAGAAGGCGAGTTCATCGTGCTGCTCGGCCCGTCCGGCTGCGGCAAGTCGACCCTGCTCAACTGCATTGCCGGGCTGCTGGACGTTTCCGAAGGCCGCATCTTCATCAAGGGCAAGAACGTCACCTGGGAAGAGCCCAAGGATCGCGGCATCGGCATGGTGTTCCAGTCCTACGCGCTCTATCCGCAGATGACGGTGGAGAAGAACCTGTCGTTTGGGCTGCGCGTTGCCGGCCTCGCCAAGGACGAGATCGCCAAGCGCATCGCCCGGGCCGCCGAGATCCTGCAGATCGAGCCGCTTTTGCATCGCAAGCCGGCGGCTCTGTCCGGTGGCCAGCGCCAGCGCGTGGCGATCGGGCGCGCACTTGTGCGTGACGTCGATGTCTTTCTGTTCGACGAGCCGCTCTCCAACCTCGACGCCAAGCTGCGCGCGGAATTGCGCGTCGAGATAAAGCTGCTGCATCGCAAGCTCGAGAACACCATGATCTACGTCACCCACGACCAGATCGAGGCGATGACGCTGGCCGACCGCATCGCGGTGATGAAGGGCGGCGTCATCCAGCAGCTCGATGCACCGCAGACCATCTATAACCGGCCGGTCAACCGGTTTGTCGCCGGCTTCCTCGGCTCGCCGGCGATGAACTTCCTTGACGGCAGGCTGGAGCAGGCGGACGGCGACTGGCACTTCGTCGCCGAGGATGTACGGATTCCGCTTGCCACCTATGCTTTCGAGAAGGACCCGGTGCCGGGGCCGGCCGTGTTCGGCATTCGCCCCGAGCACGTCGCGTTCAACAGCGGCACGGGATGGCCATTCGCAGCCACGGCAAGTGTCGAGGTCGTCGAGCCCATGGGTTCCGACACGCTGGTCTGGCTGAAGCTCGGCGGCCAGAATTTCACGGTACGGGTGACAGCCGAGCGCACGCCAAACAACGCCGAGGCGGTCGGCATCGGTTTTGATCCGATGCGCGCCTCGCTGTTCGACGCCGCCACAGGTAACCGCCTCTAGAGCAGATCTAGCCACCCAAGACTCTTCCATTCCCCCCAAGACTCATCCCCCCAAGACTAACCATCCACAAGAAAACGGACAGAGACGATGAACTGGTCATTCCAACTTTACAGTGCCCGCAATTTCCAGCCCTGGGAGGGCGTGCTCAAGATGCTGGGCGAGCTTGGTTACAGCCAAGTCGAAGGGTTCGGTGGTGTCTATGACGATCCCAAGGCATTCCGTGCGGAACTCGACAAGAACGGGCTTGCCATGCCGACCGGGCATTTCTCGATCGACGCGCTCGAGAAGGATTTCGATGGCGTGCGCAGGACGGCCGACGCGCTCGGCATCACGCTGCTCATCTGCCCGTTCCTGAACGCCGAGTTCAGGCCGGCCGACACAGCCGGCTGGCGCGGCTTCGGCGAACGCCTGGCCAAGGTCGGCGAGACGGCCAGGAAAGCCGGCTATGGCTTTGCCTGGCACAACCATGATTTCGAGTTCAAGGCGCTTGCCGACGGCTCGGTGCCGCAGGACCATATTCTGTCCTCGGCGCCTGACATCGGCTGGGAGATGGACGTCGCCTGGGTGGTGCGCGGCGGCGTCGATCCGCTGCCCTGGATCGAGAAGCACGGCAAGCGCATCGTCGCCGTCCACGTCAAGGACATGGCCAAGGCGGGCGAGGGACTCGACGAGGACGGCTGGTCGGATGTCGGCCACGGCACCATCGACTGGCCCGGCCTGATCAAGGCGCTGCGCGCCAAAAGCGCCGCAAAATACTACGTCATGGAACAGGACAATCCCAACGATATCGCGCGCTTCGCCCGCCGCTCGATCGCAGCCGCCAAGACCTATTAGGAGCACACCAGCATGGCAACAAAACTTGGCATCGGCGTCATCGGCTGCGGCAACATCTCGAAGGCGTATTTCTCGCTGGCGCCGCTGTTCCGTGGCATCGAGATGCGCGCCTGCGCCGACATCAACATGGAAGCGGCGAAAGCGCGGGCAAAAGAGTTCAAGCTGCGCGCCGAGACCGTCGAGGGGCTACTCAAGGCCGACGATATCGACATCATCGTCAACCTGACCATTCCGGCGGTGCATTACGAGGTGTCGAAGCAGATTCTCGACGCCGGCAAGCATGTTTATTCGGAGAAGCCCTTCGTGCTCTCGGTCAAGGAAGGGCTCGACCTGAAGAAACGGGCCGAAAGCAAGGGGCTGCGCATCGGTTCGGCGCCCGACACCTTCCTCGGCGGCGCGCACCAGCTTGTCCGCGACCTGATCGACACCGGCAGGCTCGGCAGGATCACCAGCGGCACCTGTCATGTGATGAGCCATGGGATGGAACATTGGCACCCCAATCCGGACTTCTTCTTCCAGCCGGGCGCCGGGCCGGTGCTCGATATCGGACCGTATTACATCACCAACCTGATCCAGCTGATCGGGCCGGTGAAGCAGGTCGCGGCTTTTGCTTCGATCCCGATGACGGAACGCATCATCAGCTCGAAGCCGCGCGCCGGCGAAAAGATCCCGGTCTCCACGCCGACGACGATCCATGGCGTGCTGGAATTCGAGAACGGCGCCGTGGTGACGCTCAACACCAGCTGGGATGTCTGGAGCCATGGCCACGCGCCGATGGAGCTCTATGGCGAGGTAGGCACGGTGTTCGTGCCGGATCCGAATTTCTTCGGCGGCGAGGTGCGCTACACCGAGGCCGCCAAGCCGGTGAAGAAGCTGCCGAAATGGCGGCATCCGTTCGGCGTGCCCAACGAGATGCATTCGCATGGCATGATGGCCAACTACCGCACCGCCGGCCTTGCCGACATGGCGATCGCGATTACCGAAGGCCGGCCGCACCGCTGCTCGATGGAACTGGCGCTGCATGCCGTCGATGTCATGACCGGCCTGTTGCGTTCTGGCGAGACCGGAAAGTTCGTCGCCATGCAGACCAGCTGCGAGCGGCCCGCGGCACTCGGCGTCAAGGCAGCGAAGGAGCTGCTGGCGAAGAAGAAAACGAAGTAGGCGGCGCACCTCCCAAGCACCGTAAAAGCCTCTCCCCGTTTGCGCGGGGAGAGGCTAAAGGTGCGGAAGGCTCGGCTGCCGTGCGTCGCGGCGACAGCCGTCGGGCTCGTTTCGATATGAGGATTTCCCATGCCCTATGTTCCCGCCGAGAACCGCTACGAAAAGATGGTCTACAATCGCTGCGGGCGGTCCGGCCTGAAGCTGCCGGCGATCTCGCTCGGGCTGTGGCACAATTTCGGCGATGACACGCCGCATAGAACCAAGCAGGCAATCACGCGCAAGGCCTTCGATCTCGGCATCACGCATTTCGATCTCGCCAACAATTACGGCCCGCCGCCCGGCTCGGCGGAGCGGGCCTTTGGCGAGATCCTGCGGACGGACTTTGCCGGTTATCGCGACGAGCTGATCATCTCGACCAAGGCCGGCTACGAAATGTGGGCAGGACCTTACGGCGAATGGGGCGGCCGCAAATATGTGCTGGCCAGCCTCGACCAGAGCCTGAAGCGGATGGGGCTCGATTATGTCGACATCTTCTATTCCCATCGCTTCGACCCCGACACCCCTCTGGAAGAGACGATGGGCGCGCTCGATCACGCGGTGCGCTCGGGCAAGGCGCTCTATGCCGGCATTTCCTCCTATAATTCACAGCGCACCCGCGAAGCCGCCGACATTTTGAAGCAGCTCGGCACGCCTTGCGTGATCCATCAGCCGAGCTATTCGATGCTTAACCGCTGGGTCGAGGACGACGGCCTGCTCGATACACTCGAGGGGCTTGGCGTCGGTTCCATCGTGTTCTCGCCGCTGGCACAAGGCATGCTGACCGACAAATATCTCGGCGGCATCCCCGATGGCAGCCGCGCCAGCCAGGGCAAGTCGCTGCGCCCGGCATTCATCAACGACAAATCGATCGCAAATATCGAGGCGCTGAACGTCATCGCCCGTCGCCGCGGCCAGACGCTGGCGCAGATGGCGCTGGCCTGGGTGTTGCGCCGGGGCAGGGTGACGTCGGCGCTGATCGGCGCCAGCCGGCCGGAACAGGTCGTGGATTGCGTCGGCGCGCTCGAGACGCTCGACTTCAGCGATGCCGAGCTCGCCGAGATCGACACCTTTGCACGCGAGTCGGACATCAATCTCTGGGCGACGTCGGCCGAGCGCAAGGGGCCGCCAAGGAAGTAGGCGGAGACGGTCCGCGGTCCGTTTTCATCGAAAGACGCGGCAGCGCAAACTGATAGCTGTCTTCGACACGGTGGCCAGCGGCTAACTTTCGGCTGCCTTGAGGTTCCGCGCGGCTTCTTCGAGTGCGGCTCTGTCGTTGCCGAGCCTGTCGATCAACTCTTGCGCCTGATCACCGGTTATCCCGGTGCGCATCGCCAGTGCCTCGACCGTCAGAACGTCGGAACTGGCGATCGTTCCAGCCGGACCGTGCTCGGCCGCGTCATCATCAGCCTGGCCGGTCATCGTCTCATCGTAGCCAAGCTCTTGCTTCGCCTGCTGCCAATGACGCTCATGCGCGCCATCCGGGCGGCCCTCGCGCATCCAGATTTCATAGGCTCGTTGCCGAATCTTTTCATGCCGATCGTTGTCCATGACGGCTCCTCCCTTGTGGCGTTTTCACCAACGCGGGGAGCGCCGGAACGATCCGATGTTCAAGCCGATTTCGCACACATGCCGGACAAATCCCGGGTTCTCACAGAACAAACACCGGACAGAATCGTTTTGCCGAGGAACCTGTACAGTGGGCCGACCGTTGAGCCGAGCCTTCCGCAAAGGAGATTACCATGGCCGACGACCCGAACGAATCCGCAGCACCGAAGATGACTCAACGTGAAGCTCAGGAAGCCCTGGAGAAGCAGGTCGCGCAGCTGAGGCGTGAGATCAACAAGATCAATCGGACCTTGGCCGAACGCGCGGAAGAGACGATCGAAGAGGCCGGCGACTGGTATGACAGCGCTGCTGACCGCGCGTCCCGGACGGCGCAAGCCCTGCGCAACAGGGCGCAAACGGTTTCCGGGGTCGTCCAGGAGAATCCTGGCACAGTATCGTCCGCATTCATACTCGGAGCGGCAGTAGGGGCGCTACTGGGCCTCACCTTGGCCGCCACAGACCAGCGCCGCGATCGCTGGTTCTAGTCCCGACCCCAGGTTTTGGGACAGAAACAGCGGGATTGCTCCCGCTGTTCATTGGTTCAGCAAGTGACGCCGGTCAGGGCGTCGCCGGCTTCTGCGCCGTGCCGAGGGCTTTGGGTGCTGCGGGCACGGGCGCTGCCGTTTTCATCTTCTCCTCGATCCAGCCGGTGTAATTGGCCAGCCGCGTGTAGATGCCGTAGGCGTTCTTGTGGCCGCAGGCGGTGCCGCCGTCGGCCGGACCTTCGCCCCAGCTGACGACGCCGACCTGCACCGGACCATCGGCGCCGGTCATGAACAGCGGTCCGCCGCTGTCGCCATTGCAGGCGTCGCGCTCGCCGCTGGCCGTTCCGGCGCAGATCATGTTGCCGGTCAGCGGATCCGCCATGTCGGCAGCAATCGCGTTGGCGGCCGCCTCGATGCCCCTTTCCGAATAACGCATGCGGCGGGCGAGCTCGCCGAGCGCTGCTTTCAAATCATGCGCATAAATCGCCTTGATGCCGCTGTTGCAGGTTGCGTTCGGCTGGAGGTCCAGGTCGGCGACCATCAGCGCGGTGGGAAATGTTCCGTCCTGCATCTTGCCCCAGCCGGTGACTGTCGTCTTGCCGGCGTCGGGGGTCGGCTCACTGGCAATTTTGATGGTCGGGGCATCGGCCGGCTCGGCCAGCCGGATCAGGCCGAGATCGTTGTCCAGCGTCTGCTCGCTGTAGCCCTCGTTGACGATGATCTCCACCGCCTTGTAGCGCTTGCCCTCGCTGAGATCGGTGGCGCCGGTGAGCACGGTGACCACATCAGGCGAAATCGGCTCGCCGTCGTCATTGAGGCAGTGCGCCGCGGTCAGCACCCATTGCGGCGCGATCAGGCTGCCGCCGCAGAACTGCGCATTCGCCTGCGAGGCCGGGCTTTTGTCCAGCTTGCCCGTGGTCAGCAATGCCACCTGGAACGGGTAGGCGCCCGTCTCGGCCTGCTTGCCGCCGTAGACGCGATCGGCGCCGTCGGGGTTCTCCGCCCTGGCCTTTGCCCTGGCCTCGGCCACGCGTTTCATCGGCGAGATCGCCGCCTCCGGCCGGGCGGCCGCGTCCGTGGCATGAACGGAATCAACGACCGGCAAGGCCGCCGCGATGCCGAGCAGCGCGGCGGCGGCAATCGGTCTGAACCTATGGATGATCTTCACCTCGAACCCCCTGAGACAATATTCCGACAGGTCAGCCACGGACGCATGATCCACTGAAATGGAACCGGCCGGTGAGATCATGCTCCAAGGCGGAGCGCGATCCGTCACAAAACCGAGCACCACTTTTGCTAATCGTGCTGTCGAACCAAGCCCGCCCAAATCCTATAGCCCCCCACGGGCTATGTGAAAGCAATTTGTCATTGCCAATGTTGGATTAATTTAGGCAGTATACCGTTGCGGGCATTTTTGGCGGGGACCTAAACTGGCTGCACTGAATAATGGCCCGGTAAAGGCGCCGGCAACCAATTTCATTTTTCGTCACCACCACGATCTCGACAATATTTCTCTATCTTGATCCAGTCCTTGCTGACTTTTGGGAGAGTCTCACCATGACAAAACTGACACATAGCATTATTGCGTCCGCGTTGCTTTCCACCGCAATGTGGGCGGTTCCTGCCTTGGCTGCCGATCCAGGCTCCGCCAATGCTGGCAACGGCGAAAGCATGCGGGACGTGACATCGGGCGATTACAAGCCCGGCCGGGCGAAACCGATCGCCCCGCCGAAACTGACCGACGACGAGGCCAACCGCGCCGCGCCGCTCGCCGACGAAGCAACGGCAGTCAAATCTTATGGCATCGTCGGCCGCTCCGCCGATGGCAAGGACATCAAGATCGACCCGAACGAGACGCTGAAGGACCTTGTCATCAAGGAAATGAACGCGCCCGCCGACGGGCAGAAGTCCGATAATTCCGGACTAAGCGGAGGCGAAGAGGCCGGCCGCCAGGTGTTCGGGACGGACGACCGCGAGCAGATCAAGAATACCAAAACCTACCCGTTCACCGCGATCGGCTATCTCGAAGGCAAATCGAAGAGCGGCAGCTATGGCAGCTGCTCGGCGACACTGATCGGCCCGCGCACGGTGCTCACCGCGGCGCACTGCCTCTACAGCCACGAGGACAAGGCCTGGCTCGACGATATCCTGTTCGTGCCGGCTCTCAATGGCAAGACCGCCGACGACGCTCCGTTCGGCGCCTTCACCTATGAAAGCGCCTATATCGTCCAGGGCTTCATCGACAATTACCAAGGCTTTTACGGCTCTGTCGTGCCGTGGGATCTCGGCATCGTCACTCTCAAGCAGGATGTCGGCACCAATCTCGGCTGGCTGGGCTATGCCAACTATGTGGATCTCGGCGATTTCACCGCCAACATCATCGGCTATCCCGGCGACAAGCCGATGGGCACGATGTGGAAGGCGACCTGCGAAGTGCACGCCGAAAACATCGCCACCGAGTATTTCCAGTACGACTGCGACACGTATCCAGGTTCGAGCGGCAGCTCGGTCTATGCCTATGACAATGGCTCCAAGCAGCGCGTCATCACCGGCGTGAACGTGGCCGAGAGCCCGGATGCCAATACCGCCGTGCGCCTGAACGCCATCAACGTCCAGTGGATCAACAGCCTGTACAAATAGGCCTGCAGAGTGCGCGCCGCGATCATCGGGGCGGGTTATCTATTTTAGCGGCATTTCTGCGACGCCAAATATGATCACACTTGGCTGCAAAATGCTCCAATCAAAGCCGGCGGCGGAGCATTTCCGTCGCCGGCTTTCGCATTTTCGGGGATTATCTGGATTGGGCCGGGGGTGGCGCCTGGCGGACATAGTTCTCGATTGGCAGGGCGAAGGTCGGCGAACCGGCCTTGCGCTCCTTGTCGATATAGCCGGCAAAATAGCTCCAGAACGAGGCGGCATAGTCGCGGAAATACGAGTCGGCGACCTGACGCGAGCAAAGCCTGCCTTCGACGCAGAAGGAAAGACGGTTGAGGAAATAGACGATGCGGTCGAAATTGTCGCTGAACTCGGCAAGCGGCATGTCGCCGCCGGTTGCGCTCATCGCCTCGATGCCGATGCGTTGCCGATAGACCTGTTCCTCGGTCGGCGTGGGATTGGCGCTGAGCAGATTGCCGTATTTGGCATTGAGCGTCGCCAGGCGTTGCTTAAGGGCCCGTTGCGCCTGCTGGTAATCCTTGCTTTCCCAGAGCTCGACCAGCGACATCGTCTGTTCGACACGCTTCTGCTCCTGGTTTGCCAGGAACTGGTAGACCGAAAAGATCAAGGTGAAGATGATCGCCAGCCGTACCAGCAATCCGGACCAGGCATAGACAAGCATGCGCCAGTCGCGATCGGTGAACGGGTTCGCCTCCTTCTTGACCTCGTGATTGCTCACCCAAGGCAGGCCTTCGACGGTTTCCGGCAGTGACGCCGGCTTCTTTTGCGGTACCGGCGCCGCCCCTGCCTGCTGCGTTGCGTCGCTCCCTGCTTTCGTCATCCGCAGCTGTCCAGTTCGATGATAGCTGACGGATCGAGCACGATGCCCGGCGTCTCCAGCTTCTTCTTCAGGCAATCCAGCTGCGCCCGCGAAACGATGAACTGCACGTCAGGCTCCACCTGCGGCTTGCCAGGCGACGGCAACGGCTCGACCACGCCGCGTGAGGTGCAGCTGCTGAGATCGACGACGACGGCGGTGTTGCCGGTTTTGGCGATCTGGTCGTACTGATCGAGAAAGCAACTCGCCAGTTCGGAGTTGATGACGACCTCCTTGGCGCAAAGGCCGCAGATCTCGTCCGCCGAGGCATTGGCGGCCAGCAACAGCCCGGCGACAAGGCCGGCGGTTGTTGCGCGCCACGAAAATACCATCCTGTTCACGAACGCCCTCATCCGTTCCGTTCGGCCGCCGACAGCGGCGGTCGAAGAATGTTCATTATCAGCCGATCAGGCAAGAGGCCTGGCCGGGCGCTTGATCCCGCCTCAGGCGCGCGGCACCGTCTCCATCGGGAAGATCATCACGGCGCCCTTCGATGCCTTGTCGTCGGTGAGCCGCATGGCCGACCGCGTCGCCGGCGCCATGCCGATATCGGCCAGCATATCGGAGAAACTTGGCTGTCCCAGTCCGCGCGTTACCGAGACAACCCCCGATTGCGCCAGGAAGCTCAGGTCCTGCTTCTCGCTCTGCGGCGGCGCCTCGGTCAAGACGGCGATCATCTGCTCCATGCCGAAGCTGGTGTCGGTGAATTTGAACAGGCCTTCCTCGAGCACGGCGCCCTCGGTCAGGCGCTCGGCAAGAAAATGCTGGATGGAATAGTCGGAGCCGACATAGAGCACGTTGATGTCAACCAGGTTGGTCGAGCCGTTCCAGACCAGCACATGCACCTGATCGTCGGGCGAAACACGCGGCACCGTCGACGGCTCGATAGGCTGCAGCGCGTCACTGTCCAGACGCTTGATCCGGAACTCGACGTCGACCTCTTCCGGCCGATAATCCGAAGCGGCGGCCAGCCTCGACAGGCCGATGGCGCGGAAGATTTTCGTCAGGTTCCTGGCCGCGGCGTCGATCAGCTTTTCGCGGCCGTCCGGATGAATGACGATCAGCGGCGGCTTGCTGCCATCCTTGAGCGTCATGTCGCCCGAAGCTGGCAGGAACCACAGCGCCGGCGCGTCGGTGGCGTCTTCTGCGGCGCCGGCAATGGCATTCTCGCGCAGCACGGCGAGACGCAGATCTGCGCTCTTGCCCGGCTCGACCAGCGCGATGTGGAACCCTGAGTTCTCCCTGGCCGCCAGATCGTCGAGAACCGAGTTCGCCAGCGCAGCCTCTTTCTCGAGGCCTTTGGCCGCTGCCGGCCGCGCGACCACGAGCTTGTAGTCGACGGCGAGCTCGGCGAGCCGGGCATAGGCATTGGCGGGGATGTCAGCCAGCTTGAGCGCCGGCTTGCCGCCGAACTCGACCGGCTGGACCCGGCTCTCCAGGTTCTTTGCCGATCGCACCTGGAGATAACCAAGCGCCTCGGACAGCGGCGACAGCGCCGACGGCAAGATTGCCAGCTTGCTGCCGGGGGTGAGGCGATGCAGCAGTCCGGCGCCGATGGTGGCTTTGTCGTCCTTGACGACGATCGGCCATTGCATGACCGCATCGGTCTTGTCGGTGCCGAAGACGCGTGCGTCGAGTTCTCCCTCGAACAGCGGCGTTGGCCGGGTGCGGCCGTCCGCCGAATATTGCTGCAGCACCGACTGACCGAGCTGGCGGTAGGTGATGTTGGGGTTCTCGGCCAGTTTCGACAGGATGGTGAAGGTGAACAGCCCGAAACGCGGCGCATCGGCCGTGCCCCTGGGCAGCGGCATCTCAGGCGTCGTCTCCACCGTCTGCGCCGCGTAGAAGGCGACCAATTTACCCTTGGTGGTCGGCTCGGCGCCGGTCGGCGCCAGCTTGAAGGCCGGCTTGCGCTGCCCGTCCTCGCCAAAGCCGCGCGGCGCGGCCGACGCAATCCCGTCATAGGCTTTCACCGCAGCCGCCCTGGCAGCATCGTCGCCGCCGACCAGATCGGCGAACTCGACCTTGCGTTCCAGCTCGTCGTCGACCTCGGCGGCGCGCGTCGCCGTGCCGGAATGGCAGCAGTCGAACACGGCCCAGATAAAGGCGCCCTTGTCGCGAATGGCGTCGAGTGCGGTGCCGATCTCGTTGTCGACCAGCGCATTGGGCACGCCCTGTTCGTGGTTGACCCATTTGTCGATGTCGGACGGCAAGAAAATTTCGTCGAGGCCGTCGGTCTCGTCGCCCTTGGTCGCCGCGGGCTGTTGCGCGCCGTGACCGGACAAATGCAGATAGACGAAATCATCACGCTGGACCTTGGCGGCAAGGTCGGCGAGTGCTGCCTTGATCGCCGCATGTGTCGGCGGTCCGTTGGCGCCTTCGACATCCTTGGCGAGCAGCGTGACGTTTTCGGCCAGGAATTTTACCGGCGCGGGCGTGTTCCCCAGGAGGTAATCGCGCACCAGGCCGGCATCGTTTTTCGGTCCGATCAGCCAGTTTTTCTTCGGCAGGTTCGGGTAATCGGTGCAGGCAACAAGCAGCGCATGGTAGGTGCGCGCCGCTGCGAATGCCCGAAACGGCACCAGGCCGGCAGCGGCCAGCGCAGACGTGCCGGCAAGCAGCGTCCGCCGCGTCACTTTGATCATGGTTGCTTCCCCAAGCCCGATCGAATTTCCAAGCACGGCCAGCCTGGCTGACGATTTTGTCAGTATTTTGAATATGGCGCCGCCGGCCAGCCGACCACCGGCTGCGAATAGAAACAGTAGCAAAAATAGCAGTTCGTCGCTATCTCAGTGCAACAGGCCGGATTGCATGCGAACTGGCAGTGATCGGCACGGAGCGGCTTGGAACGGGATCATGGCGGCAAGGGATGTACTGACGAAGAACCAGCTTTGCGTTCTCGAGAAACTCGAGGCCGCCAGCGGGCCGCTCAGCGCCTATACGTTGCTCGACCAATTGCGCGAGCGCGGTTTTCGCGCACCGCTGCAGGTCTATCGGGCGCTCGACACGCTGGTGAAGTCCGGCTTCGTGCACAGGCTCGAAAGCCTCAATTCCTTCGTCGCCTGTGCCGAGCCGCACGACCACAGCCATTCGATGACGGCGTTTGCCATCTGCGACAGCTGCGGCCAGGTGACCGAGTTCTCCGACCACGATGTCGGCCACCGGCTCGACGAATGGGTGCGCTCGACCGGCTTCGCCGCCAAGAAGGCGGTGATCGAGTTTCGTGGGACTTGTGCGAAGTGTTTGGCTGAAGCGGCTTGAGGGCTTACTAAGCCGCGAGATGCTGGCGGGACAGCGCCCCCCTCTGTCCTGCCGGACATCTCCCCCGCAAGGGGGGAGATTGGCAGCTTCAATTTCACCGCCCATTTTTGCAACGCCGACGGTTGGCGAAAGCCGGGACGACATCCGATCTCCCCCTTGCGGGCAGGGCTATCGCATATGAGTGATGGCATTGATGAGATAGTCGTCGTTCCAGGCGCATTTCTTGATGCGATGGCTGATGGGAAC
>NZ_JAMYVG010000026.1:0-77338 GCF_040323855.1 Mesorhizobium sp. M0028 | reverse complement strand
GTCATCGGCCTGATCCTCATCCTCGCCGTCGCCTTCGACCGCTGGCTGAAATCGCGGGTAAGGCGGTGATCCAGGTCAGGTCGGCGGGACAGCACCCCCCTCTGTCCTGCCGGACATCTCCCCCTCAAGGGGGGAGATCGGATGTCGCTCCAGCTTTCGCCACTCTCCAAAGAAGCGCGCTTTCGGCGAAGCTGCCAATCTCCCCACTTGAGGGGGAGATGTCCGGCAGGACAGAGGGGGGTGTTCAAGCGCAGCGGAGAGGGATAGGCAAGTTTCGCGCTGAGGAACAGAAGTAGTGAACCACTATCCCGTACCTCCCCGTAGTCGCGGCAATGCGCGCAAGATGCGCAAGGCCATGACGGATGCCGAGCTGAAGCTCTGGAATGAGGTCCGGGCGCATCGTCTCATGGGACTGCCATTTCGGCGCCAGATGCCCATCGCCGGCTTTATCGTCGATTTTGCCTGTCCGGACAAAAAACTCATTGTCGAGTTGGACGGCTCTCAGCATGCTGAGGCCGAAGCTTCGGCATCGGATGCAGCAAGAAGCGCGAGCCTTGAAGCGCTGGGCTGGACTATCCTGCGCTTCTGGAACGACGACGTCATTCGCGATATCGACAATGTCTGCCAGCACATAGTCATGACGGCCGGCGCGGATGTGCGCTGAACTCGGCCGTGCAGGATCGGCGGGACAGCACCTCTCTGTCCTGCCGAACATCTCCGCTCAAAAGGGGCAGGTTTCTGAGGCGAGGTGCCAATGACCCAAATAAGAACCATGACCGAACAGGACGTGCCCTCGGTATCGCGGCTGCTGGGCCAATCCTGGCGCCACACCTATTCGCCAATCCTGGGTGCCGAGACCACGGCACGGCTGTCGGATGAGAAGCACGCGCCGGAGCGGCTGGTGACCGAGCTCGGGGACGACAGCAAGATGTGGTTCGTAGCCGAGCGGGCGGACGGCTCGCTCGCCGGCTACGCGATGGCCGCGATGGGCAACAAGGGCGATGTCATGCTCGAGCGGCTCCATATCGACAAAAGCGAGTACGGCACCGGGCTGGCGGCCGATCTTTTGCACGCGGTTCTTGCAGCGCATGCGGGGATTCCCAGCATCGCGCTGGAGGTGATCGAGGGCAACGACCGGGCAATCGCCTTTTATCGCAAGCACGGCTTCGAAGTGGTCGAGCGCCGGCCGGCTGCACACGGGGTGGGCGGCCACGCCTCGCTGATTATGCGCCGGTTGCTACCGATGGCTTAGAGCGCTGTCGGCGAAGCTGCCAATTTCCCCACTAGAGCAGGCAATCGCGCATCCGCGCCGCGATCATTTACGCTCCTTCCTTGCCGGCTCCCACGCGTTGAGCCGACAGAAACATCAGCGTGTAGGCAGCCTTGCGGCGGTCCCAGCCGGCCGACTCGGCCATATCCAGCAGGCCGTCGACCAAAGGCGCCAGCGCCGCCCTGCAATCGGTTTCATAGTTGAAATCGTTCTTCGGGCGGGTCGGCGCCGCGATCTTCCCAAAACTGTCCGTCATATCCATGGCAACACCTGCTCAGCATTCGACCCGAACCGGCAAGCCCGTGCCCGCGTTGGCGGACACGGCCCATCTGCCGTTTCGAAATCTCGCTTTGAAAGCCTGATCTTAGAAGTCCATGCCGCCACCGCCGGGCATCGGAGGCATGGGCGTTTCCTTCTTCGGCTTCTCGGCCACCATCGCCTCGGTCGTCACCAGCAGTCCGGCAACAGAGGCGGCACCCTGCAGCGCAGTGCGAACGACCTTGGCCGGATCGATGACGCCCTGCCCGTACAGGTCGCCGAACTCGTTGGTCTGGGCGTTCCAGCCATAGCCGAAGTCGGTCGTCTCGCGCAGCTTGCCGACGATGATCGAACCTTCCGCACCGGCGTTCTCGGCGATCTGGCGCACCGGCGCTTCGATGGCGCGACGCACGATGTCGACACCGGTCTTCTGATCGGGATTGTCGACGACAACGTTATCGAGCGCCTTCGCCGCCCTCAGCAGCGCCACGCCGCCGCCGGGCAGGATACCCTCCTCGACCGCCGCGCGTGTGGCATGCATGGCGTCGTCGACGCGATCCTTGCGCTCCTTGACCTCGATCTCGGTCGAGCCTCCGACGCGGATGACGGCGACACCGCCAGCGAGCTTAGCTAACCGCTCCTGCAGCTTCTCGCGGTCGTAGTCGGAGGTGGTTTCCTCGATCTGCGCCTTGATTTGGCTGATGCGCGCCTGGATTTCATCCTTGCGGCCGGCACCGTCGACGATGGTGGTGTTCTCCTTCTCGATCAGCACCTTCTTGGCGCGGCCGAGCATCTCCAGCGTGACGTTCTCGAGCTTGATGCCGAGGTCTTCCGAGATCGCCGTGCCGCCGGTCAGGATGGCGATGTCTTCGAGCATGGCCTTACGGCGGTCACCGAAGCCCGGCGCCTTGACCGCCGCAACCTTCAGGCCGCCGCGCAATTTGTTGACGACCAGCGTCGCCAGCGCCTCGCCTTCGACGTCCTCGGCGATGATCAACAGCGGCTTGCCGGATTGCACGGCGGCTTCGAGCACAGGAAGCATGGCCTGCAGGTTGGACAGCTTCTTCTCGTGGATCAGCACATAGGGTTCTTCGAGTTCGACGCGCATCTTATCCTGGTTGGTGATGAAATAGGGCGAGAGGTAGCCACGGTCGAACTGCATGCCTTCGACCACTTCCAACTCAGTCTCAGCGGTCTTGGCTTCCTCGACAGTGATGACACCCTCATTGCCAACCCTTTCCATCGCCTCTGCGAGGAAGCGGCCGATCTCGGCATCGCCATTGGCAGAGATGGCGGCGACCTGGGCGATCTCGTCGTTCCTGGTCACCTTGCGGGCATTGGATTTCAGGTCGGCGACGACGGCGTCGACCGCCTTGTCGATGCCGCGCTTCAAATCCATCGGGTTCATGCCGGCAGCGACCGCCTTGGCCCCTTCCCTGACGATGGCCTGAGCAAGAATCGTCGCGGTCGTGGTGCCATCGCCTGCGGTGTCGCTGGTCTTCGAGGCGACCTCGCGCACCATCTGCGCGCCCATGTTCTCGAACTTGTCCTCGAGCTCGATTTCTTTGGCGACAGTCACGCCGTCCTTGGTGATGCGCGGCGCGCCGAACGACTTATCGAAGACGACATTGCGGCCCTTTGGACCGAGCGTTACCTTCACCGCATTGGCGAGAATATCGACGCCGCGCAGCATTTTCTCGCGGGCTTCGGTATGAAATTTCACATCTTTGGCAGCCATTGGATCACTCCTTCGAATAGGCAGCTTTTCGTTGACTGGAATGCTTGTTCAGGCCCCCCTCAGGCAGCCCTCTTCATCTCGCCGGCGCCCTCGATAACGCCCAGCACGTCGCTCTCTTTCATGATGAGCAGATCCTCGCCATTGAGCTTGATCTCGGTGCCGGACCATTTGCCAAACAGGATGCGGTCGCCGACCTTGACATCGAGCGGCTGCAATTGGCCGCTGTCGTCGCGCGCACCGGGGCCGGCGGCAATGACCTCGCCCTCCTGCGGCTTCTCCTTGGCAGTGTCGGGGATGATGATGCCGCCGGCGGTCTTCTCGTCGACCTCGATACGGCGGACCAGGATACGGTCGTGCAATGGACGGAACGTCATGTCGTTCTCCTCTCGGGACAAACAGATTTTCGGAGATCCTCCTGACCGGACCGGCAATATCGGCCCGGCACGGGGTGCGCGACCCCTTCATCAGGCATCGCGTGCATACGAACTAGTCGCGCTTTTTTCTGCTTTCAAGAGGGTCACGCAAAAATTTTAGAACTCGACCAATGAGAGTGCCAATGTACTGTAATTGCTTGCACATTCGTCGCTCTCCCGACGCGACTGGAACCTATGTGGAACAAGAGGCGTTTTCGCGGACGGAGATTTCAACGGAAGGAAGATTGCATGACCAGCAGGGACTTTCAGCTCCAGATGCAAGGGTTTGGCCTCACCACGGCGGAGATCCATTACCGCCTACCCGATCATCGAAGCCTGCTGCAGCTCTATATCTGGCAGGAATACGATATCGCCCCTGATTTCCCGACGCTGAAGCATTTCCTTGATTTCTGGGAGCGCGAGATCGAAGGCCCGTTGCATTCGGTGCGCGTCGCCCATCATCACCTGATCCAGCCCTCCGAATGGCGGGCCGTAAACGGCATCATCACCGTCCACTGAAGAGCAAGCCGATCAGCCGCTAGTGGTCAGTGACACTTGGTATCCGGTTGGGCGGTCGGTTCAGGGGTTCAAGGCGGTTAGCAAATCCTGTGTGGAGCGCGGAGCAACGCGACTTCGCGACGGAGTGGCGGAGCTAACCGAAGCGGATCGTGTCCGGAACGGGTCTTCGGCTTACGCGTTGCAACATGGAGGCGACGGCGGGCGTGCCTCACGACGCGCGGTTGGGTCCCATCCACTTGTTGCCGCGATTGGACATGCGAAGCGCGCCGAAGTCATCGCAGAAACGCCCATACATTCGTCATGTCCGCGGCGATGGCAGTGCTGGCACGACGTCGATCCAAAGGAAAGTAGATGAGTGCGTTCTCTCTTTCATCGGACGGGAAACTTGCGATAACGGCGAGCCAGACGTCGTCCAAAAATGACTTCGACTATTTGGTGGGCAACTGGAACATCAGGAACCGTACGTTGAAGGAACCGCTGGCCGGCAGCGACGAGTGGGAGGAATTCGACGCGACCCAAGAGTTCCGCCAAATCCTGGTGGGTTTGGGCAACTTCGACATTTTTCGTACGGAGTTGGGAGGAAAGCCGTTCGAGGGCCTCACCGTGCGATTGTTCGATCCAAAGACGCGTCTCTGGACGATCTACTGGGCCGACAGCAACGCGGGCAAACTCGACGACGGAAAGGTGGGCTCGTTCAATGGCGACGAAGGCGAATTCTTCGGCCGTGAGGTTGTGGCCGGCAAGGACGTTATCGTAAAATTCCACTGGGATAAGCGCAACCCGCAAACCCCGATTTACAGCCGTGCGTTCTCCGCTGATGCAGGCAGAACGTGGGAATGGAATTGGTACTCGAACTTTTCACGACGGTGACTAACTGAGTTGGCCCAAGCAAAATCCCGCTCCTTCGCGTGTAGCCAAGGGAAATCCCGAGCCGGACTCTTATGTCAGTGGGTACAAGTCAGGTGGGTACCACTAGACAGCGGACAAAGTCTCCGGAGTGGGGGAAAGGCAGCTGCCTCTCCCCACTTGTTTTGGATCTCACAATATCGGAGGGGTCCGGACTAGCCGGCGTGGTCGACAGGCTTGCGGGCCGATGCGAGCAACCCGGCCTTGCGCGCCGCCCTGGCGAAGGCCTTGCGCGCATCACGCGCGGTGTGCCAACCGTCGAGCGCGTCCCGGCAGGTCCGATAGGCAGCGCGCCAACTCCGGCCGCGTGCACGGTCCGGCCACTGCTGGCGCATGCATTCGATGGCTTCCCAACTGCTGGCGACCTTGCGCTCGCTGGATTGGAATTTCAACGTGATCGGCTCGGCAAAGCGGACGTCGTCCATCACTTCCTCCGTGTCTTGTGATCGTCTTCTTGTTTGAGCAGCAACGTCATGCTGGCGGGCACCGGCGGCCGGCCGGCGCCGCTGAAGGACATGGTTCGTCTCTCTGCGCGGTTCAAGAGCATCGCGGAAATGGCCGGTTATTCCTCCTCGTCCGGCCCTTGCAGCAGTTCGATCAGCATCGCTACTCTTGCCGTCGGCAGCGGTCGGCCCTCGTTCACCAGCGCCTCGTCGGCGGCGATCCAGGCCAGGGCCTCACGCAATTCTTGGACCGTCCCGTCTGTCGCCGCAATGTCGGCGATAACGGCGTCGTCGACCGGGCCCACCACAGAAATGATCTCGTCGCGTGTCATGGTCAGCTCCATCTGCGATTGCCGGGAACGGAGCCCCGGCAACAGAGGAATCTGGGTCTTGACCTGCGGCAGACAATAACCCGCCGGGGAACTCGGCGTTGGCGATTGAAGCCAGCTGGCAAACAGGCAATCTCCTGCCGGACATCTCGCCGCAAATAGGGAGATTGGCAGCCTCGCCGAACCGACCGAAAAACCGGCAACGCGAAAGCCGCCGGGTCTTGACTTGCGGCGGACAATAACCAGATCGATGGCACCGGTCGCCGAAATGGGGCCGGCGAAACCAGGGAGCGCCAGCTCTTTGGCGCTCCTCGTATCTATGTTGCTCGATGGAGGATGTAGCTATGAGAACCGCATTCGACTTTTCCCCGCTCTATCGGTCGAGCATCGGCTTCGACCGCGTCTTCAACCTGCTGGAAAATGCCCCGCAGGCTTTCGACGCGTGGCCGCCCTATGACATCGCGCGCAGCGGCGAGAACAACTACCGCGTCACCATCGCCGTCGCTGGCTTTTCCGAGGACGACCTCGAAATCACCCATGAACCCAACCTCCTGATTGTCTCCGGCCAGCACAAGGAGCCGGATAACGCGGAGTATCTGCATCATGGCCTCGCCGCACGGCCCTTTACCCGCCGTTTCGAGCTTGCTGATCACGTCAAGGTCGCGGGCGCCACGCTCGACAACGGCCTGCTCAGCATCGATCTGGTACGTGAGGTGCCCGAGGAGATGAAGCCTCGGCGCATCGCCATCGCGACCGATGTCGCCTCGCCGAAGACCGGGCCGAAGGTCGCGCAAGACGAAGCAAACAAGCAGGCTGCCTGAATGCACCAGTCGAGAAAGGAGACTATGCAATGGCTATTCGTGATCTCATTCCCTGGGGCCGGGAGAACAATCAGGCCCCCAGCCTGTTCCGCGACGGCGATCGCGATCCCTTCCTGACGCTGCATCGCGAGATGAACCGCTTGTTCGACGAGGCGTTCCGCGGCTTCGACACGCGGCTGCCGTCGCTCGGTGGCTTCTCCGCTGCCCGCGCCAGCTGGCCCAGTGTCGAAATCTCCGATGGCGAAAAGGAGATCCGCGTCACCGCCGAGATCCCCGGCATGGACGAGAAGGACATCGAGCTGCTGCTCGATGACGGCGTACTGACGCTGCGCGGCGAGAAGCGTGAAGAGACCGAGGACAAGGACAGGCAGTTCTCCGAACGCTTCTATGGCCGTTTCGAGCGGCGTATCCCGCTCGGCTACGAAGTCGACGAAGGCAAGGTGAACGCCGCCTTCCGGAACGGAGTGCTCAGCGTGACGCTGCCGGAGACGGAGCGCGCCCAGGCCAAGGCCAAGCGTATCGCCATCAACGACGGCAACGGCAAGTCCTGATGGCTCACATCAGGACGACGACCCTCCCTTCTGCCCTGCCGGTTCCGGCGGGCAGAGGGGGCAACTGTCGATGACCCGTTCTCCCGACGCTCCGGTTCCGCCTGACCAGGCGCAGCAAGCCCTGCAGTGCCTGACGACCGAGCATTTCGTGCTGCAAAATGCTCGCGCCGCGACCATTCAGGAAGCGAACCAGCGAGCCGATCTGTTCCTGACCTCGGTCTCGAGCGCAACCATTGCCTTGTCCTTCGTCGCGCAGGTCACGGAGATGGGCAGGCCGTTCGTGCTGTTCAGCCTGATCTTGCTGCCTTGCCTTTTCTTCATCGGCCTGGTCACCTTCGTGCGCGCGGTGCAGGTTGCCATCGAGGACATGGTGCATGCCCGCGGCATGGCCAGGATCCGCCACTATTTCGTCGAGCTGACGCCCGTCCTGCAAAGATACCTTGTCAATTCCACCCATGACGATCCCTCGGCGGTGCTGGTCGACAAGGGCCTCAGGCCCTCACCGCTGCAATATTTCATGACCACCGCGGGGATGGTGGGCACGATCAATGGCGCCATCGCCGGCGTCTTCACCGGCATCGTTGTAAAGTCCGCGTTTGGCGGGGGCATGACGCTCGGCGTGATTTGCGGGCTGCTGGTCTTCGCCGCATGCATTCTCATCCTGCGGCGTTACCACAGTCGCGCCTGGGCGGCGGCCGAACAAAGCTTGCCCGCACTGTTCCCGGGCGACAATGTCAACAGCGAAAGCTAGCGCCGACACATCCGGATGTCGAAAAGTGGCAGGGCGACGCCCTTGCGTCTTGCGCGCCAATTGACCATCCTCGCCAACATTATTTGCACCGCGGCCGGGGGGTTCGCATATGCCGACGCTTTATGCGCTGAAACCGGCCTTTCAGGCCAGGTTGCGGCCGCTTGCCGACGGACTGGCCAGGGCCGGCGTCACCGCCAACCAGATCACGCTGCTGGCCGCTGCCCTCTCGCTCTTCACCGGCCTTGTGGTGGCAGCCCTTGCCGGCCACCGCATGGTCTTTCTGCTGATGCCGCTCGTGCTGTTTACGCGAATGGCGCTGAATGCCATCGACGGCATGCTGGCAAGGGAACATGGCCAGGCCTCGAAGCTCGGCATGTATCTCAACGAGCTCTGCGATGTTGTCTCCGATCTCGCTTTGATCCTGGCCTTTGCCGTCATTTTTCCTGCCTGGGGCGTCGTTGCATTCGCTATCGCGGCGGTGATTGCGGAATTCGCCGGCGTGCTCGGCATCGCGGCCGGAGCGGGGCGCAACTATGCCGGCCCCTTCGGCAAAAGCGATCGGGCGCTGGCGCTTGGCATCCTCGCGGTGCTTATCGCGTCCGGCCTGTGGGTCCCGGCGCTCACGCCGCTCGTGTTTCCGGCCATGGCTACACTCTCGCTGGTGACCGCCATCAACCGGATACGCGGCGGCCTTAACGGGAACGGCAGCTGAATTCCGGTCTCGCCAGGGAGAACAACATGCTTCACCAACAGACGGTTGCCGCCGTGGCTCCAGCCAACGTCGAGCGGGTGGCGCAGGAGCGCAGCTTCAAGAGCCATGACGGCACCGAGATCTTTTATCGCTATTGGCCGGCGCTGTCGGAACATCGCAAGGGTGCCATCCTGCTGTTCCATCGCGGCCACGAGCATGGCGGCCGCATGGCGCATCTGGTCGACGAGCTCCAGATGCCCGACCACGCCTTCTATGCCTGGGACGCGCGTGGCAATGGCCGCTCCGCCGGCGAGCGCGGCTATGCGCCGTCGTTTGCCGCGCTGGTGCGCGACATCGATTGCTTCGTGCGCGAGATCGGCAGTGACGGCTTTGCCCGGCGCGATATAGCGTTGATCGCGCAATCCTTCGGCGCCGTGCTTGCCGCCGCCTGGGTGCACGACTATGCGCCTGACATTCGCGCCCTGGTGCTGGCCTCGCCGGCCTTCTCGGTCAAGCTCTACGTGCCCTTCGCCAAGCAAGGCATTGCGTTGTGGCAGAAGCTGAAGGGCCGTTTCTTCGTCAATTCCTACGTCAAGGCGAAATTCCTGACGCATGATCCCGAGCGCATCGCCTCCTTCGACGCCGACCCACTGATCACCCGGCCGATCGCCTCCAACATCCTGGTCGAACTCTACGACCACGCAGCGCGCATCGTCGCCGATGCCCGCGCCATCACCGTGCCGACACAGCTTCTGATCTCCGGCAGCGACTGGGTGGTGCGGCATGGACCGCAGCACGAGTTTTTCGTCAATCTGGCGAGCCCGGCCAAGGAGCGGCATGTGCTGCCCGGCTTCTTCCACGACACTTTGGGCGAGCGCGACCGCCACAAGGCACTCGACCTGATCAGGCCTTTCCTCGAAAAGCAGTTCGCGGCGCCGGAAAAGCCGCTCGACCTGACCGGGGCCGACCGCGCCGGCTACACACGCGACGAGGCCGACCGGCTGGCCTCGCCGCTGCCGCTACTGTCACCCAAAGGTCTCTACTGGGCAACGAGCCGCGCCTCGATCCGCATGGGCGCATGGCTGTCGTCCGGCATGAAGACCGGGATTGCCACCGGCTTCGATTCCGGCTCGACGCTCGACTATGTCTACGAGAACGATGCGCGGGGCATCGGCCCCGGCGGCCGCATGATCGACCGCACCTTTCTCGATGCTATTGGCTGGCGCGGCATCCGCCAGCGCAAGCTGCATCTGGAAGAGCTGATCGGCAGTGCCGCTGAGACGCTGAAGGCCGCCGGCCGGCCGGTCCATATCGTCGATATCGCCGCCGGCCATGGCCGCTACGTGCTCGATGCTGTGCAGAAATGCGCCGAGCCGCCGGCCAGCGTGCGGCTGCAGGATTTCTCCGAGCTCAACATCTCGCTCGGCCGCAAGCTGATCGCCGAGCGCAAGCTGCCGGCGAGCGTCTCGTTCCATCAAGGTGACGCCTTCGACGCCACGATGCTGGCCGGCCTCGACCCGGCGCCGGATCTCGCCATCGTCTCGGGGCTCTACGAATTGTTTTCCGACAATGCCATGATCGCCCGCTCGCTCGGTGGACTGGCCGGCGCCATGCAGCCCGGAAGCCTGCTCGTCTACACCAACCAGCCCTGGCATCCGCAGCTCGAGATGATCGCGCGCAGCCTGACCTCGCATCGCGGCGGCCAGGCCTGGGTGATGCGTCGGCGCACGCAGGCCGAGATGGACCAGCTGGTGGCGGGCGCCGGATTCGAGAAGCTCGACCAGCGCATCGACCAGTGGGGCATCTTCACCGTTTCGATCGCCCGGCGCGTCTGAGCATGGACTTGCCTGCCTCTGCCTTGCCTCGCGATGCCCCTGCCCTTCCGGCCTTGCCGCGCGAGCCGTATCCCGGGATAGTCCTGCGCGCCGCGCTGTGGCTGGCATTTCTGGCGCCGTTCTTCTACTCCACCTACGGCTTCGCCAACTGGCTGGCGTCGCGGCGCGACGATGTCGGCAGCATCGTCTTCGGCTGGGAGCATGGCATCCCGTTCCTTGCCTGGACGATCGTGCCCTACTGGTCGATCAATCTATTCTACGGCCTGTCGCTGCTGTTGAACAATTCGAAGAACGGCGTCGACCGCCTCGCCGGCCGCTATCTGACGGCGCAGATCATCGCCGTCGCCTGCTTTATCCTGTTCCCGCTGACGGCGACCTTCGTGCGTCCGCAGACAAGCGGCCTGCCCGGTTTCATGTTCGCCGTGCTCGGCGGCTTCGACAAGCCCTTCAACCAGGCGCCGTCGCTGCACATCGCACTACTGGTCATCATCTGGGACCATTGGCGTCACAGGTTGACCGGCATCGCCGGCGCCGCCTGGCATGTCTGGTGTTTCCTGATCGGCGCCTCGGTGCTGACGACGTGGCAGCACCATTTCATCGACATTCCGACCGGCGCGCTGCTCGGCCTTTTCGCTCTGTGGCTGTTTCCGCGCGACGGCGAGCTGCCGTTCGCCGGCTTCCGTATGAGCGTTGACCCGAAAGCGCGGCGGCTGGCGCTGTTCTATGCGCTCGGCGCAAGCCTTGCGCTGGCCAGTGCCGCTGCCGGCGCGTTGGTCTCGGCGCTGTGGCTCATCCTGTTGTGGCCGGCACTGGCGCTGGCCATCGTCGCTTTCGCCTATGCCGGCGCCGGCGCCAAAGTGTTCCAGAAAACAGCTGATGGCCGCGTGTCGCTGGCCAGCCGTCTCCTGCTTTGGCCCTACCGCCTTGTTGCCAGGGTCAATGTGTGGGCGTGGACGCGAAAGCTTCCAGCGCAGATCGTCATCGCCGACGGTGTTTGCCTCGGCCGTTTTCCGACTGCCGCCGAGGCCGACGCCTTCGGCACGGTGGTCGATCTTGCCGGCGAATTGGAAAGGCCGCGTGGCGCCTCGATCCGCTGGGTGAGCCTGCCCATGGTCGACCTTTTGCCGCCGTCTCGCGAGGCGCGTGCGCAAGCGGTGGCGGCGATCGAGACGGCGCGGGGCCAGGGCACGGTGCTGGTCTGCTGTGCGCTTGGCTTCCAGCGCAGCGCCGCCGTCGTCGCCGAATGGCTGGTCGCCAGCGGCCGGGCCGACACGCCGGCTCAGGCGCGAGGCAAGCTCGCCGCCGCGGGCCGGCCGGTGCATCTTGGCGTGGACGCACCGGCATGACCGCCTTTCGAGATAGGGCCGAGACGTTCGCCGCCGGGCTGATGGTGCAGGTGGCATGGCCGCTGCTGCTGGTTGCCGCTGCCTTGCTGGCGGCGCCGGTCGTCGGCCTGGCGGCAGTGCCGCAAACATCGTCGCTGTCGGCGGTAGCCTGGCTGATCGCCGCAGCGGGTGCCATAGCCACAATCATTCTCTCGGCCCTGCTTTTGTTCGACGCGCTGCTGTTCCGGCTGATGGCCAGCCACGCCAGCGAGGCAGGCGGCGGTGCCGCGGTCGACGATGTGCTGGCGCGCATGCGGCTGAAACCCACGGCGGCCGGCGGCCGCTCGCTCGACCAGCGGATAGCCGGCACGCGCCGCCTGCTTGCCAAGCAGCGTATCACGTTCGGCCTGTTCGCGGCGGCCTCGGTCGTCGCGGCATTCTTTTGAGCCCGTACATGTCAAAGCTTCGTGTCAGCACCTATACCTTGCTGCAGACGGTGACCTCGGTCGGCCTGTCGGCGCTGGCCTGGGCGGTCACCGGCGTGCGGCCGATCTGGAACGGCAGCCAGCCATCGGACCGGCAGCGCATCTACTTCGCCAACCATGCCAGCCACGGCGATTTCATCCTGCTGTCGGCCTGCCTCAGCGAGAAGGAACGCGCCAGTACCCATGCGGTGGCCGCCGCCGATTATTGGGGCAAGACGCGGCTGCGCCGTTTCATTGCCGAGGACATGCTGTCTTCCGTGCTGATCCACCGGCAGTGGACGGATGAAACGCAGCACCCGATCTCGATCATGCTGTCAGTGCTCGATCAGGGCCATTCGCTGATCCTGTTTCCCGAAGGCACGCGCAACATGACCGACGAACCGCTGCTGCCGTTCCGCTCCGGCCTCTACAATCTGTCGATGGCGCGGCCCGATGTCGAACTCATCCCGTGCTGGATTGAGAACATGTCGCGGGTGCTGCCCAAGGGGCAATTCGTGCCGGTGCCGCTGCTTTGCCGTGTCGTCTTCGGCGCGCCGATCGCTATTCAACCGGGTGAGGAACGCCGCGCCTTTCTCGACCGTGCCCGCGAAACGCTGCTGGCGCTGAACCCCCGGCCGCAACGAGACGATTGAGGACCAAGGCAAAATGCTGCCGATGATGCACGAAACCCTCATTCTGATTGTCGGCCTACTGGCGGTGCTGATCAGCGCCAGCGTCGTCGCCGGCGTCTTGTCATGGCGCGCGCCAAAACCGTTGTCGCCGACGCTGGTCAACCTCACCCAGCGCATCAATGCCTGGTGGGTGATGGTGGTGGCGATCACCGTTGCCTTCTTCTTCGGCCGCCCCGGCATGACCATCCTGTTCGCGCTGATTTCCTTCGCCGCTCTGCGCGAATTCGTGACGCTGACACACAGCCGCCGCAGCGACCACTGGGTGCTGCTCGGCATGTTCGGCATCGTCATCCCGTTCCAGTACTGGCTGGTGTGGACCGCCTGGTACGGGCTCTTCACCATCTTCATCCCGGTCTACTGCTTCCTGCTGATGCCGGCGATCACCGCACTGCACGGCGACACCGAACGCTTTCTCGAGCGCGTCTCGGCGCAGCAATGGGCGGTCATGATCTCGGTCTACTGCGTCAGCCACGTGCCGGCGCTGCTAACACTCGAAGTACCCGGTTTCGAAGGCCGCAACCTGTTGCTGATCGCCTTCCTGATCGTCACCGTGCAAGGCAGCGACGTGCTGCAATATATCTTCGGCAAACTGTTCGGCCGCCACCTCCTGGCGCCGACGGTCTCGCCGTCGAAGACCTGGGAGGGACTGGTCGGCGGGCTGGCGGCATCGAGCCTGCTCGGCGCGCTGCTGTCGTTCCTGACGCCGTTTTCGCCGCTGCAGGCGGCCGGCGTCGCTCTGGTCGCCTGCCTGATGGGATTCTTCGGCGGGCTGGTCGCCTCCGCCATCAAGCGCGATCAGGGCGTCAAGGACTGGGGCCACCTGATCGAAGGCCATGGCGGCATGATGGACCGTGCCGACAGCCTGGTCTTCGCCGCCCCGGTGTTCTTTCATACGGTGCGCTATTTCTGGACAGTATGAGGGTTGGCGCCGTTTGCCGCGGCACCGTCCGGACGGTTCAGCGCGACTTTGCGAAGATAACCTGATCCGTTTCGTTATTACCGTTTTCGCGAAAACGGTAATAACCCCACTGCCGCGGTCGTTGGCCGCGCTCATTTTGCCGCGGCGAGCGGCTCTTTCTTGCGCGCCTGCGCCAGGCGGCGCATGCGGCGTTTGGCGGTGGTCTTCAGCGCCACCGGCGGATTGCTGGACAACGCACCGAGCACCGCACCGACCATTCCGTGTGCGACGAAATCAGCGTTGATCTCATTGGCCAATTTGGCGGCTGCCTCCTGGTTGTCACTGTCGGGTTCCGACCACAACACGATACCCACCCGCAACCTTGGTTTGGCGCGTTTCAGCCGACGGACCAGGAACCGGCCGTGCTTGACGGAATTCCGGTTCAAAAATCCGACGACGGCGGTATCGATAGCGTCGAGCTCAAGGCGGCGAATGCTCCCCGGTTCCATATCGGCGAAGCTCGCTCTCAACACCGTGGCGCCCTGGACTTCGAGCACCTGTGCCAGCATGGCGGCAGCCGCGTCGTCGAGTTCGCCGCGCCCTCCGGCGCACAGCACCGACATGCCCGTGCCATCCGGTAGTTCGGTGTCGTCCCCGCCCTGAACCTCCCCCTGAACCTGCTTGTCCTCGCGTGAGCCGTTGTCCTCGGCCGCGGCAGTGTCGCCCGCTTCCGCCTCCTCCTGCGCGCTGTCGTCGAGGTTCGCCACCATCGTCAGCGCGCTGCCCGCGACCTGCTGTCGTTGCTCATCGCTCAACACACCACGCACACGGTCCTGCTCGCCGAGCAGAAGTGCGGGAATCGCGACCTTGTCGTAGAACTCGACCAGATATTCTTCCTCCAGCATCTCCTCGGCATGGTCCGTCGCTTCCTCGGGATCGCCGGCCAGCAGCCGCTGGTAGAGCCGGGCGTGCGGTTCGAGCACGGGTTCGTTGCCGAACAGAACGTCGAGGAATTCGAACTGCGGCACATGTCGGCCGAGCACGACGAGGCAGACCGTGAGCGGCGTCGACAGAACGAGGCCCAATGGCCCCCAGAGCCAGGTCCAGAAGATCGCCGCAACGATAATAGCCAATGGCGACAGCCCGGTGCGCGAGCCATAGAGCCAGGGTTCGATCACGTTGCCGGTGATCAGTTCCACCACCACGAAAAGCCCGGCGGTCCATAGCACGAGCGACCAGCCGGGCGCCACGGCTAGCGCCAGGAACAGAGGCAGCAGCGTCGCGATAACCGGGCCGATATAGGGAACGAAGCGCAGCGCCAGCGCCAGCAAACCCCACAGCAATGGATTGGGTATGCCCAGCAGCCAAAGTCCGATTGCAATCGGAACGGCATAGACGATGTTCACGACCAATTGCATGAGCAGATAGCGGCCGACGCGCTTGCCGGCATCCTGCAGCGCCTCGGTGGTTCGATGCAGATCGCCGTAGCCGACGAGGCGTATGAAGCGATCGCGCAGGTCCTCCCGCTCAAGCAGCATGAATATGACCACCACGACGATCAGTCCGGCCGATGCCAGCGGACTCAGCAGCGGGCCGATCAGATTCTGGAGAACCTCCAGCGGTCGTTCGCGCGCGACGATTTCGACCGGGATCGGCTCCCGCAGAGGCTGATCGGCGGCGGGTTGCGCGGGTTCCGGTCTGTCGAGTTCCTGGCCGACGCGTTCGATCACCCGGCTCAATCTGGAAACGATGCCTCCGCCGACGCCGGATTCCTTGAGCGACCGGACCTTGGCCAGGATATTCGCCTGGTAAAGCGGGATGTTCTGCGCCAGTTCACTGACCTGCGTGGCGACTATGAAGGAGAACAGCGCCAGCACCGTGAATGCGCCGAGCACGCTGGCGATCACGGCAGGAAGACGCGGAATGCCGGCTCGCTTGAGTGCCGACACCATGGGCACAAGCGCAAAGGTAAGCAGCAGGGCGATTGCGATCGGCAGAAAGACCTCGCGCCCGAAATAGAGCGCCGCGACGGCCGTCACGACCGACGCTACGCTGGGCAACGATGTGCGCGGAAGCGCCCTGGCCGCGGTAACAATGCTCGCTCGCCGGGTCTCCGACAGGTGCGCGCCGTTTCGACTATTTGCCGCCACTTGATACCTCCGCCCCGCCATCGCCATGATCGGGCATATTGAGCCGGCGTGCAACTTCGCAGCCTCTCCTACAGCGAAGCTTTGATTTGCCGTCGTTTGGCTTGCTGCCGGCAGCGCGGCAATTCCGTCACGGTAGAATTTTTTGCATAAATGGCGGCACCAGCAATCCTGTTCCATGCTTGCGCCAGAACGTGGAACTTTTGGGTCAAAACGCCGTTCCTTCGTAGATCGCTAATGGACAACCTCAAGGCAGCAGCTCAGGAGGAATGATCATGAACATCAAGATGCTTTGCATGGGCGCGATGGCGCTTTCAATGATGACCGGCGCAGCGCTTGCCGCCGGTGCCACTGGCACTTCGGCGCTCGACGATCCGCAGAAAATGTCGCCCTTCTTCACCGATGCCGGCATGAAGACCATGAAGCCGGCAGCCGAATTCAAGACCGCATGGATGGCCATGTCCAAAGAGGACCAGGCGATGATGATGAAGGAATGCGGCGACGAGGCCATTGCCACGGAGCATGACGATTTCTGCAAGATGACCAAGCAACTCGGCGGCGCCAACTAGGCAGGTCGGTTCAGCACAATCGCAGTGGCGGGCAGATGCCCGCCATCTTCATTTTGGGACCTTCGGTTCAGTCGGGCGCAAACGTCAATCGCACTATTCGGCGTCAGCCGATCCTGACGACGAAGTGCTTGGTCACCGGCTCGATGATCTTCCACGTCCCCTTGAAATCGGCTTCCACCACGAAGGCATCGCCGGGGCCGACTTCGACAGGCGCGCCGCCGTCGGGCGTGATGACGATACGGCCGGCTATCATGTGCACGAACTCATAGTCGCTGTAGGTCGCGTGATAGGTGCCCGGGCTCGCCTGCCAGGTCCCCGACATGACCTTGCCGTCCTCGGTAATGTGCTGGACGGCGGTCTTCATGGTCGGCTCGCCTTCGACCACGACCCATCCCGCGAGATCGCCGGTCTCGGCGTTCTCGACGGCGCCGAATTTGAGGATGGTCTTGTCTGTCATGGTCGGCTCCGTCTTGAATTGTGCCGGGATGGCTGCCGGTCAATAGCTGATGCACCTGACCCCGGCAACGCGGCTTGACCCGGCCGCTTGACCTCCCCGCCAACCGTGGGATAGGCCGGGGACTGGCCCAACCACCTCCGCACCGGAGCCCCGCGAAAGACCTGCCATGACGGACACGATCGTAAGAGACAGCAATGGCACGGCGCTGCACGAGGGCGACTCCGTGACCCTGATCAAGGATCTCAAGGTCAAAGGCACCTCGGAGACGATCAAGCGCGGCATGCTGGTGAAGAACATTCGCCTCACCGGCAATCCCGGCGAGATCGAATGCAGCACCAGGCAGGTAAAGGGCCTGGTGCTGAAGACCGAGTTTTTGAAAAAGGCGTGATTGCCTCGGCACCCTTCGCTTCGCTTCAATATCAATCGCTCTCATGACTGAACCGCTCATGTGAGTGAATCGCCCACGCCAGGAGTTGGAGGAGCCGCGCCCTCCCCCTATGTTGCACTGCGTTAGATTTGTTGCATTGCAATATCAGCGCATCGGGTCGAGCCTCTGCGAGGTGGGTATTCCTTGCACGAGGTGACTGTGTCGGCATCATTTCGGCCTGACATCGAAGGGCTGCGCGCGCTGGCGGTGGCGGGTGTCATTGCCTTTCATTTTGGTCTCTCCGGTCTGCCCGGCGGCTTTGCCGGCGTCGACATCTTCTTCGTCATCTCCGGCTACCTGATTACAAAACACCTGGTTACGGAAATCACCGAAACCGGGCGGCTGAATCTCTGGCGCTTCTACGCCCGGCGCGCCCGGCGCCTGTTGCCGGCGGCACTGTTCGTCATCCTCGCCACGCTGTTCGCGGGTTATTTCATCCTGTCGCCGGAGGAACAGGCGCTCTATTCGAAAGGCGCCATGTTCGCCTCCGCCTACATGATCAACCTCTGGCTGATCCGCTGGTCGTTTGACTATTTCGCCGCCGACGCCACCAACAACCCTTTCATCCACTTCTGGTCGCTCTCGGTCGAGGAACAGTTCTACCTGGCATGGCCGGCGCTGCTTCTTGCCGCCGCATGGCTGCGCCCAGGCAAGCGCACCGCTATAATCGTCATCGGCGTCGCAGGCCTAGCCTCCTTCGCCGCCTGCGCCTGGCTGACCGAAGTGTCGCAGCCTTGGGCCTTTTACTTCTCGCCGCTCAGGGCCTGGGAATTCGCCGCCGGCGGCCTCGCCACCATGGCGCCAGCAAGGATCTGGCGCGACCGGCCGCTGCTGGCCACCCTCCAGGCATGCCTCGGGCTGGCGCTGATCGCGTGGGCCTATCTGATGCTGGACGAAGACTCGCCCTTTCCCGGGGTGAATGCGCTGGCGCCTGTCGCCGGCACCGTGCTGCTGCTGCTCAGCGGCAGCGGCCGCAACCTGCCAAGCGCCGTGCTGGCGCTGGCGCCCCTGCAATGGCTGGGCCGGCTTTCCTATTCGCTCTACCTCTGGCATTGGCCGGTCATCGTCTATGCGGCGATGATGGTTCCCAACCTGTCCACGCTTGACCGGCTTGCCTGCGCGGCGCTGACGCTGGTTCTGTCGATGTTCACCTATCATTTCATCGAGAACCCGATCCGCCGCAACGGCTGGCTGATGGCCGGAGCAGCGCGGGCGCTGGTGCCCGCCGTCGCCCTAACCGGCGCCGGCGTGGTCGCGGCCTACGGCAATGCGCGCTTTGCCGAGCACAATCTCAGCCCCGAACAGCACGTCATCGCCGACAGCGCCGCGCAGCTCTCCACCGTGCGCGCGAGCGACGGCGGCTGCGTGCTCGATTTCGAGACCGTCAAGCCGAAACCCTGCATGTTCGGCCGCAAGGACGCCCAGCGCTCGGTCGTGCTGTTCGGCGACTCGCATGCCGACCATTGGTCGACGCCGCTGATCAAGGCGGCCGAGAAGAACAACTTTCGCGTCGTCACCTTTCTCAAATCCTCCTGCCGGGCTTCGCGGGTGACGACCTGGAATTGGCGGCTGAAGCGCGACTACACCGAGTGCGACCAATGGCGCGAGCAGTCGGTCAAGGACATCATCGCGCTCCACCCGCAACTGGTGGTGATCTCAGAATTCTCGATCGGCAATGTGATCAAGGAATCGCCCGAGGAGTTGAAGCACGCCGATTGGCAAGAGCAGTGGCGGACGGGCCTGACCTGGACGCTTCAAGCGTTCAGCCAGGCCGGTATCAAGGTCGCGGTCATCAGGGACGTGCCCTATAACGCAAGCTACGCCGACAAATGCGTCGCGCGGGCGCTGTGGCGGGGACAGACGCCCGCGACATGCGATACGCCGAGGATCATGGCGGCAAATGACGACATCGCCACGATCGAGCGCGACATCGTGCGCTCGACACCCAACGCCAGCTATATCGACATGACCGACCGCTTCTGCGACCAGACCACCTGCCACGTCTTCATCGACGGCAAACTCGCCTTCCGCGACCGCCACCATCTGGCAACGCCCTTCGCCGAGACGCTCGAGCCGGCGGTGGAGCGGGCGCTGTTTTCGGATGTGATGGCGGCGGCTGTGAAGTAACGGTGCCGGCAGCCTTTCCCGCCGAATCCTTCAGGTGGGCTTTGGTGCCACGTTGACCGACACGGCAACCATCCCGGGGTCAGCTAAGGATGAGACCCGCGAGGAAAACGGTAAGGATAAGCGACAGCGGAACTGCAAGAAGGCAGCACAGCTCGAAAGTATTGGCTCGCCAAGAAGTCATTGGGCGCTTTTCCATGTTGGCCTCCTCCCTCAACGGCCAGACCGGGACGGCAGTTCCGCTTAGATGGTGCTCATCCCCACCACTCATCATGCAATTGACGCAACTCGCTCCGCTTCCTGGTCATCCATCGTGCACGCGCCAGGTGTGTCGCCCACGCCCGGAAAGCCCTGTCTGGCTCCTGCTCCGGATCAATGTGCAGAACGATGCGGGCGACCTCACGCCAATCGGTCCCTTCAGCCGACGCGTCGAGCAGCCGGATATAAGTAAGCATGCGATCCTCGTCATAGCCGGTCGGCACTGAAGACGTCGGCGCTGCGTTCGCGATATGAGAGTTTGGCTGCTTTGGCATTGCGACCTACCAGCAATGGCGCACCGTAGCAGCCTATGAAGAAGCCGGCGCCCTTTGATCGGAGGATGCGGATCGAGATTCGCCTCGACGGTCGGCAAATGCGGGCCTCAGGCGGCAGTTCGCCGCCCAGGAGGGCCACGCCTCATCACATCGCGATCGGGTCGACGCATTCCATGTATTTTAGTGGAACCTAATTTAGTTGGCGCAATTATGCATGCGTGAAAAAGCGTGAAATCCAGACTGTCACTGAAAGCTGGCTATCGCGAGATCAGTTGGCCGATGATCCAGTGATTGCCGTCGATTTGACCGAACGAATATTACAGGCGGCCGAAAACGACAGGATCGTCTGCCTCGTCGTGGCAACGGAGCAGCTGGAAACCGACAGCATCGAGAAAGCGGAACCTCAGGAGACCAGGATTGCCGCAAGTTTCGTCCGGGACTTTGAGGTGATGCTGCTTGTTCTTTATGCGGCCTACGCCCTCGCTGTGCTGGGTGCGACCGCCTTCGTTTTGCTGGAACTGGGCCATGTTCTGTAGATCGGCAAGGTGACGGGACTGGCGCTGGCCAATTTGTCGCTGTTTGACGGGATACATAGGGCGCGGACCACAACCCGCTCGGGGCTTGCGTCGGCGGCCCCACCCTGGCGCACAGCCAGACGCGTTTTCGCCCCCGCCGGCGCTAATTTGGGGCTCTCGGTTCGTGGCATCTTGCAAATTTGTGGAACGAGCCTGCCCCTCGGGGGTTTTTCTATTAGAGGGACGTTAAAGAAGGAGGTAGCTATGAAGAAGCTCCTGCTTGCCTCGGTGATCGCCATCGCCTCGGCGGCTTCCGTGATCGGCCCGGCCAATGCCGGCGGTAGTGTCACGATCGGCATCGGCAACGGCTATGACGACGACTATTATTATCGCCATCATCGGTATTCCGATTACGACGATGAGTACGTCCCCCGTTACCGCTATGACGTCTATGACGAGGACTACAGGCCACGCTACCGGTATCACCGGCGCTGCCACACGGAAGTCGTCAAGCACTGGCGTCATCACCACCGGGTTATCGAAAGAATCCGTGTCTGCCGTCGTTGACGGATCGATCCGGCCGGCAGTGCCGGCCGGATCGGTGGAGCTCCTCACCGCGGCTTGCGCATCAGCATCATGCCGTAGTGCACGGCCAAAATGTCGAGCCCGATCTTGAGTAGTTTCACCACCACGTCGCGCGGCTCGCCGGCCTGTTCGGCCAGGCTCTTCACCGTTGCGTCGGCACAGCAGACCTTTTGCACGATGCCGGCGATCTCCCAATGGGCAAGCGCCCTCGTGGCCTCGGCATGGTCGCGGCCGGCGGACAGGATGTGATCGGCGACACCGCTGCCAGTGCGGCCGCCGTCGACGCGCTCGGCCCAGGCCATCGGCTTGGCGCTTGCCTCCGACGAGTTGCGGAAATCCTGGCGGTAGCGCATGCCTGCCTCGCGTTGCTGGCGCGACAATGAGGTGAGGCCGGTCAGCGGGTCGACATTGCGCACCCGCACGATGCCGCCGGTCGCGGTGTGGCCGTCATTGGAAACCTCATAGAGGCGCGCCGCCTCCTGCGTTCCCTTGGCCAGCCGCTTGCGGCCGAACCGGTCGTCCTGCAGCGCGAAATCATGGCCGATCTCCTTGCGGATGCGCACCTGCTCGGCCTCGCCCTTCGGCAATCGCGGTAGCCTGGCTTTGGTCTTTTGGGCGGTTTTGTTGCTCATCGGCTCTGTCCTCCTGGTCTGTCGTCGGGCTCTGGCGAATTTCCGTATCCAGCGGGGCTCAAATAGCTTTGGCCGGCAGCGTGCGCAGGAAGCGCGCCGCGTGATAGGCGCAGTAGCTTTTCGAAGGCCTTGTGCGCAGCCCGCAGCACAGCATGTCCAAACCGGGGCGGCTGCCGGGGGCGTCGTTTCCCGCATCCTCCTGCGGCGTCGTGTCGAGCGGCGCGCGGCAGCGGTCGAACAGGCAATCGATGAAGCGCATGGCGACGAAGTGCGGCTGGCGGCCGCCGGCGGCGATCGGGCGCGGCGCCGGCATTTCGAGCGGCTCGCCATCGGACCCCGTGATCCGAACCGGACCCGGCTGCCAGGCCGGCGGCGCCAGCCTGGCCGACAGCCTTGCCGGGCGGCAGTGATGCTCGGCCGGTACTGCCCCTGCCTGGCCGGCAGGGTTCGACGGCTCTGGCGCCGATTTTCCATGCCGGCCGCCCGACCGTCCGCTACGCCAGCCCTTGGATCTGGCAAGGCCGATGGCGTGCAGACGGGCGGTGCGGTGGACGATGCCGATGATCGCCGCGCGCGAGGCCGGGCGGCCGCGCTGCGCACTCAGCCGGGCGGCGATCTTCGCGGCCGACAGCCCACTCATCAGCCAGTTCTCGATTTGTTCCAATTCGGAGGGGGAATAGCGGGCGGCCATGACGTTTTATTCCCTGCAAAGGTGGTTGTGTGCGGCGCCGGCTTCGCCGGCCTCAGGCTCGAAAGGCGGTCAGCCCTCGCATGGCTTGCTGCGATCGAGCTTCATCCCGGCCGCCTGCCTTGTTGCGCCGGAGACTGCCTTGCCCGTCCGCTTGTCGAAGGCGATGACCGTGCCGTCTTCGGTGCGGATGCAGGAAACCGCGGCATCCGCATTGCCGGCCGGCAGGCAATTCGTGGCCGGAGCCGTGAGGGGAACGGCTCCGGCCGTTCCGGCCGCTTGCGCTGCCGGATCCGAGGCGCGAGCCTCGGGCATCGTCCCGGCCGGGGAGGAGGACAGCCAGGACGAAGGGGAAAAGGTTGGCACATGACTACCGCGGCCGCCTCCTTGGCGCTGGGGGGCGGATTCGAGGACCGAAAGCTGGCGGAGCGACTTGTGCATGGCCACATAAGAGCATAACTTAAGCCATAATGCAAGCGATTCTTGCATAGACGAAACCGAATCTTGTGCCTCAGATGGAGCCATGGTGAAAACTGCACTGTCGATCAAGGTCGGGGCGGCGATCCGCCGGGCGCGCAAGCAGCGCGGCCTGGTGATGCGCCACATTGCCGAGCACAACGACACCGACGTCGCTGCCGTCGGCAATTGGGAAACCGGGCGCAACCTGCCCAAGACCGAGAACCTTTTGAAGACCGCCGCCTTCCTGCGCGTCGACCCGGTGGCGCTCGGCAAGGGCGAGGTCGTCTTCCTCGAAGATGCCGGGCCGGTCGCCGATGCCGAGATCGTCACCGATCCCGGCCCCCTGCCCGCCGGGCCGATGGACATCCAGCTTCTCGGCACCGCCGTCGGCGGCGACGATGGCGACTTCACCTTCAACGGCCAGCCGGCCGGCTATGTCCAGCGGCCGCCGGGGATCCGGCATCTGCGCAACGTGTTTGCGCTGCACGTGCTGAGCGATTCGATGGTGCCGCGCTACGAGCCCGGCGAGATGATCTATTGCGGCGGCCGCGAGGCCGTGCCCGGCGACCATGTGGTGATCGAGACGCTGCCCGAGGAGAACGAGCAAAACGGCAAGGCCTTCATCAAGAAGCTGGTCAAGCGCACCGCCGCCGAGCTGATCGTCGAGCAATACAATCCGCCCAAGACGCTGACCTTCAACCGCTACGCCATCAAGAACGTCTTCCGCGTCATCCCGCTCAAGGAACTGCTGGGGTATTGACGGGCGCTTGTTGCCTTCTCCCCTTGTGGGAGAAGGTGGATCGGCGCACAGCGCCGAGCCGGATGAGGGTGCTGGAAGGAACGCGGCGGAGGAAATGTAGACGCGATTTTAAGCACTTACGCCATCAAGGTAGCGATCCGTCCAACACCCCTCATCCGACCGATCTTCGCTCGGCCACCTTCTCCCACAAGGGGAGAAGGGAAGAGCAGCACGCCCTCCCCCTCAAGCCCGCCTCGATTGCTCCAGCTCTCGACCGTTGAGCAGGCGCGCCTCGGCGCGGGCTCGCTGCCGGTCGTCGATGAAGGCAGCCTGGATCGAAACGGCGGCGCCCGGCAGGCCGTCGGCCCGGCAGGCCTTGCAGATCAGGCGCCCGGAAAGTGCTGATAGCGGTGTCTCCGGCCTCACCCCATGCCGCTTGAGCTCGGCCGGCTTCCACCACCTGTTGCGGCCGCAATCGATGCACTCGACGGCAATCGAGACGACATCGGCGATCGTCGCTTCCTTGCCCGCTAATGCCATGGCCATCCCCATCGTTGTTCCTGCTTTGTTCACATTATCGGTTTTCGAGGCGGAGTCGAGTCGGTTCCGCTTACACCAACGTGAAAGTTTCACTTGTTCATTTATTTGAGTTATGCTTCTATACCATGCAAGCTGGAATCGGCGCAGCCGCGGCCGCTCCGTCCACCGAATGCAAGGGAGTGACGATGGACCTCGCCCAGTTCGCCCAGGCCTGCGGTTATGCCGGCGACAGCCCGGCCATGCTTGCCGCCTTCGCGGCCATCCGCCAGGACGGCATCCGCACGGCGCGCCAGGGCCATCGCCAGCGCAAGGCGGCGATCGACCGGATGAAGCCGAGCCGCGCTTTGTTCCTGGCGGCGATCCGCCCGGCGCAGTCGGCCGAGGAGGCGATCGAGGACGCCGCCCGCTTCCTGTCGATGTTCCGCAACATGCCGCACTGGCGACAGGAAAGGCGCAGCGCCGACCTCGCCCGCGCCAGGCAGCAGCGCCTCTTCGCCCGCTTCTTCCGCCGCTACGGCTATCGCCTCTGGGCGTTGGAGGCCGCCTGAAGACGCGCGCCCCCCTTGCAGTCAAAACGGATATTGCGATCGCCAACACTGCGCCGTATGTCTCCGCGCGATGAGCGAGATCGAATTCCGTCGTGCCCAGGCGCCCGACCTGCCGGCGATCGTTGCAATGCTTGCCGACGATGCGCTCGGCGCAGACCGGGAAGACCCGTCCACGCCGCTCGCGCCATCCTATCTCGATGCCTTCAGCGCGATCGATGCCTATCCCAACCAGTTGCTGGCCGTGGCCGTCGAGGCCGGGCAATTGGTCGGAACGCTGCAACTCAGCTTCCTTCCAGGCATTTCGAGGAAAGGCGCCTGGCGCGGCCAGATCGAAGGCGTTCGCGTCGCCCGGCAATGGCGCTCTCGCGGCGTCGGCAAGCTGATGATCGAATGGGCGATTGAAGCGTGCCGTTCGCGCGGCTGCAGCCTCATTCAGCTCACCACGGACAACAGTCGACGGGAAGCGCACACCTTCTACGAGCGCCTCGGTTTCACCGCCAGCCATCTCGGCTACAAGATGGCGCTGTAGGTCGCTGCAGCAGGCGCCGTCGGCGAAGCTGCCGATCTCCCCCCTTGCGGGGGAGATGCCCGGCAGGGCAGAGGGGGGTGCTGTCCCTCCGACCTGTCAACCAATCGGAGCCAAACCCTCAGGCTGATTCGAGTTGGCAACAACTGAAGTCGAAGTTGGCGATCCGTCCCACCCCCCTCTGTCCTGCCGGACATCTCCCCCGCAAGGGGGGAGATTGGATGTTGCTTCGACTTTCGCCAACCACCAACGCTGGAACGCAGGCAGACAGAGGGCGCCAAACTGAAACAATTGCCCTCCACCTGCCCTCCGCGCCGCTTGACAATCCGCCCACAATGTTCTCTTTATGTTCTCATCAAAACTCTAGACAAGGCGGCGTTTGAACCGCCGCGGGCGAACGGGCGGATGGAAGCCAACATCCTCCACGCGGATCTGGATGCCTTCTATGCCTCGGTCGAACAACTGCTCGACCCGGCCTTGCGCGGCAAGCCGATTGCCGTCGGCGGCGGGGTAGTGCTCGCCGCATCCTATGAAGCCAAGGCGTTCGGCGTGCGCGGCGGCATGCCGGGACGGCGGGCGCGGGAACTCTGCCCGCAACTCATTTTCGTCGGCGGCCATTTCAAGGACTATCAGCGGCTGGGCGATGCGGCAATCAAGGTGCTGGGCGATTTCACGCCGGTGGTCGAGCGAATTTCCATCGACGAGGCCTTTGCCGACGTCGCCGGCTGCAACCACCTGTTCGGCTCGCCGGCCGAGATCGCCGGCAAGATCCGCCACCGCGTGCGGGCAGAGCTCGGCCTGCCGATCTCGGTCGGCGTAGCCCGCACCAAGCATCTGGCCAAGATCGCCTCACAGGTCGCAAAACCCGACGGGCTGGTGGTGGTCGATCCGCGCCACGAGCTGGAGTTCCTGCACCACCTGCCGGTCGAGCTGATGTGGGGTGTCGGCCCGGTCACCAGGGAGCGGCTGGCCGGCATCGGCGTCAACACCATCGGCGAGCTGGCGAAGACCAACGATGGCGCGCTGGAGCGCCTGCTCGGGCCGGCGGCGGGAGAAAAACTCAACGCGCTGGCGTGGAACCGCGATCCGCGCAAGCTGGAGACGCAGCGCCGGGCGCGCTCGGCCGGCGCGCAATCGGCGCTCGGCCGAAAACCGGCCGAGGAGCAGGTCTTCGTGCCTGCGCTGCTGCATCTGGCCGATAGGGTCGCCACAAGATTGCGGGCGAAATCCCGCCCCGGCCGCACGGTGACGGTTCGCGTCCGCTTTGCCGACCTGCGCTCGGTGACGCGCTCGATCACGCTCGACCAGCCGATATCGGCAACCGCCATGCTGGCCGAGATCGCCGAGGCGCTGGTGCGCAAGGTGCTCATCGACCATCCGCACGAAAAGACAATCTCGCTGCTGGCGATCGCTGTCTCGCATCTGGAGCAGCATGCCGGCCTGCAACTGGAACTGCCGCTCGGGCTCGCCGACGACCGCCGCCGCCCCGGCACCAGGAAGGGCGCGGCGCGCTGGACCGCAGATCGCGCCGTCGACAAGATCCGCGACCGCTTCGGCTGGGAGGCGGTCGGCTACGCCTCGGTCGCGCTCGGACTGTCGCGGTCCGTTCCCGACGCGTTTCGCGAGCTCGCCGAAAAGGAATTGTGAGCTGCGCGGCCGGGGCGAAAAAAGATTATCCGGCAGGAGCCAGGGGCGATACGGCCGGCCCGTTCAAAGCCGTGCCATCGACGGCAAAATGCGAGCCGTGGCAGGGGCAGTCCCAGCAGCGTTCCAGCGAGTTCCAATGGACATGGCAGCCGACATGGGTACATGCGGCCGAGCGTTTGTAGAGCGTGCCGTCCTCGTCGCGAAAGGCCGCGACTTTGGTAAGACCTTCGCGGACGATGGCGCCCTGCCCCGGCCGCAGCTTGTCGGCGGAATCGATTTCACCAGGCGCGACATACTCGGCAAAACTCCTGATCGCTGTCGCATTCTCCGCTAGATAATCGGCGATCGCCCGTACCGTCTTGCGAGAGGGTTCGTAAAGTTCCCGCCAGGGGCTTTCCCCCTTCAGAATCAGGTCCGAAATCAACAGGCCTGCCACGACCCCATGGGTGATGCCCTGGCCGGAATCGCCGGTAGCAACGAAGACTCGCCGATCACCGGGATTGCGGCCGATGAACCCGGCATAGTCGACCGTCTCCATCACCTGCCCGGACCATCGATTGGCTTCCGCGCCGACATCGGGCACCAATTTTTTGATCCAGGCCGCCAGGGCCGTGAAGCGGTGGTCGGCGTCGTCGGCCTGCCCTGTCTTATGGTCTTCACCACCGACGATCAGAAAGTCGGTCTTGCCTTCGCCAGGCTGCAGACGGACGTAGTGATAGGGGTCCAGCGTGTCCCAATAGAGTGCATCCGGCAAAACGTCGCGCGCGATCTCGAACGACATGGCGTAGGTCCGATACGGCGCCTGCTTGGTATGGAGCGCGACCCGATCGTTGATCGGCGAGTTGGTGGCGACAACGGCCGACCTGGCAGACACGGCAAAGCCCGAGACCGTGCTTACGCGCACGCCGCCGTCGGTCTCCTCGACCTTATCGACGATGGTCTCCGCATAAAGCGCGCCGCCGTGCGCGCGGATGCCGGCAGCCAGCCCGCGGAGATATTTGAGCGGGTGGAATGTCGCCTGATTGGCGTAGCGAAGGATCGGTGCATCCGAAAAGCCTGCAAACGGCACGCCTGCGGTTTTCTCGACGTCGACCCCGATCTTCAGAGCGGCGTCCAGTTCGCGCTCGATGACGGATTCCTTCCTGCCCGACGCCGGAAACAGAAAACCGTCGAGGCGGCGGAAATCACACGCCATACCCTCCGCCTCCAGGATCGATTGGATACGGTCAATAGCGGCCGACTGGCTTTGATAGTAAATCCGCGCCAGTTCCTCGCCGCGCAATTTGATCAGTTCCGAAAAATAGTCATCGCAGATCGATGACAGGTGCGCGGTGGTGCGGGCCGTCATGCCGCTTCCGATCCGGCCGCGATCGAGCACCGCCACCTTTTGCCCGGCGATGGCCAGTTCGTAGGCGACCGACAGTCCGACAATGCCAGATCCGACGACCACGACATCGACCTGTTCACTCCGCTCGAGCGGAACCGCATCAGGCGCGACTTCGGTTCTCGCCCAAACGGATACAGTCCTTTCGTCGCCGACATTCATGGCGGAGCCCTTCATACCCGACATTCGGATAAACGGACGCCAGGATTCAAAGTTCCTTGACGCCTGAATGCCTGCGTAAGCTTGACGTCACCGCCGGTCCGCCCCGACGCGTTGTGAGCCGGCCTGGCTGGGGCGGTGCGATGCACTTTACGTGGCCGTCACACCAAAAGCGTTGCGCTGCCCCAGGCGATCAGGGCGATGCCGGCTGCCCGGCCGACCCACTGGCCGGCAGGAAACGCCTTTTCAACCAGCACCAGAATGGCGAGCCCGGCAACCCACACCAGGTTCATGATGCCACCCACGAACAATAACGCCATCAGCATCCAGCAGCATCCGACACAGAACGCCCCGTGCAGCGCGCCCAAACGCAGCGCGCCAAGTGTGTGGGGACGCCAGTGGCGGGAAAGGAACGCCGTCGGCTTCCTGCAATGCGACAGGCAGGCGTTCTTGAGCGGCGAGAGCTGATACAGGCCCGCGGCGATCAGGACGATGCCTGAAAGCCAGCGGCTCTGCGAACTCATCATCGCCGCGGTAACGACCGCCTCGCGTTCGAGCAGCCAATGCAACGCAGCTGCCGCGACGGAGAACCCCAGCCAGACCAGGAGATAGCCTGCCATGAATACGCCGGTGGGCGCGAGCTTGTCCTGGATCTGGCCCTGTGCGAGCGCATGGCGATGCACGCGCGCATAGAGCAGGATAGTCGGCGCCGCACTCGGGGACATCATCGCAACCATCATGACCCACCACATCGCAATCATCAGCGCCCAGATCGCGGCCCCCCAAACCCGCGGTTCGTTCGCCATGGCCATCGCGCTCATGTCCATCCCGCTCATGTCCATGCCAGACATATCCATGCCAGACATATCGGAGGTCATGTCGGCGGTTTGCTGGTGGGGGAATAGCGCGACCCTCGTCATCTCCCACGCATTCATGCCGAGCCCTGCACCGGCGACGATATAAAGCCAGCCCAGCAGGCACAGCGCCGCCACGCCCGCAATCGTGATGACGCGGTCGCGTCTGAGCAGCCGTTCCAGTGGCGACCCACCGTCCATGCGGCGCGTCAGGCTCGCACCACCCCGTGATTGTTGAGATGCAGCCGGGCGAACTGGCCGTAACTGTCCTTCATATTCACCTGAACCGGCCCGCTGGTTGTGCTTGAAGCGCTGCCGATCTCGGCGACCGCATATTCGAAGCCGTTCGGCAACACGATCTGAGCGCGCGAGTCCGCGCCCGTCACCTTGTTGCGAATCGGTTCGCCGACCGTTTCGATGTAGTCCTTGACGAAGATGCGGCCCCTGCGGCCGTCGATATCGAGGTCGAGATCGATCTTGGTGAAAACCGGCTCATTCATTTTTGTCACGGTTGAGGCGTAGACGGCGAACATCGTCGCGAACGGGTCGGTGTCCTGGCCGGTCATGATGCGCAGCAGCGCGTCACGCTGCCGGTCGGTTGCATTCTCGTCGACGAAAGCGATGGCTTCACCATTGCCTTCGTGGATCGCGCCAGGCCATTTGAAGATCGCGGCGATCCGCAGGCCGTCGAGAGCGGTTTCGCCATGATGACCTTCGTCAATCTGGATGCCCGCCACCGCATGGCAATGGCCTTTGTCGGGCAGCGCATTGAATTGACAGTTGCAGCCATATTCGCAGGTGCAATTGACGAGTTCCCGTCCCTTGATTTCCCAAGACGTCATGCTGTCCTCCCTGATGCGAAGTATTAGACCATCATCATACACCTGCGCCGGCCGTGCCGCCATCCTGTGGCGCCAAGAGTGATCGCGACAAGAGGCGGCAGGCCAATGCGGTTTCTTGTCGAATTTGGGTGAACATACCCCCCGGAGATGGCGGGGCGATATCGGAACGGCAGACGTGGGTCGAAACAAGCGTTTCCGAGCGCAACCCGCCAAGGTCCGGAAATGACCCAGAAGGGGCGTTCGGCAGCGATCCGAGCAGCAAGGATTTGGCAGGACCGGAAATCGGCATGGAATGCCGCAATCATCATCATGTCCCGTCCAAGTTGTGGACACTTCCTTCTCAAAGGCGCACTCTTGGCATGCGAAACGCGAGCCAGAGTTTCGTCCAACGCTTCACATGCCTGACTTGCGTCGGTGATTGTCTGACCTATCCGGATACTTCCGGATGGGCAGACCTCACATTGTGTCGCCTATCCGTGATCAGGCTACGGCCTAAGGCACGTTGCAGCCCGTTCCGGATCAACTGGGAGGTAAACAACATGCCTGATTTTCAGCGCAGAGAACTTCTTGTTCAAGGAAGCGCGGCTCTTGCCGCAATTGCTGCTCTCTATACCTCGCGTCGGGCTTACGCTTTTCCAACACGGCCGAGCGAGGAAGTTATTCCGTGGCTGGATCAGCCGACCAAAAATCCCGATCCGGTGGGTATCCAGAAGCAGCTTGTCTGGGAGGATTTGGATAGCTGGATAACGCCAAACGACAAGTTCTTCAGCATCTCGCATTTCAACCGACCAACGATCGACGAGAAGACATGGTCGATGGAGATCGGAGGCTTGGTCAAGAAGCCCTTGGAGTTAACGCTCGCCGACATCAGGGCGCGACCGCGGCAGGAGGTCGTTTTCACAGTGGAATGCTCGGGCAACCACGGATTTCCCTTTTTCACCGGCGGCATCGGCAATGCCCGTTGGGCAGGGACGCCGCTCGCCCCGATCCTCGAGGAAGCCGGTGTTCTGGAGAAGGGCATCGAGGTCGTCTTTTTCGGTACCGACACAGGCGAGGTCCCGATACGCGACGTCAAGATGCAGCAGAACTTCGCTCGTAGCATGTCGCTCGCCGACGCGATGAACCCCGACAATCTCCTCTGCTATGAAATGAATGGAGCCGCCTTGCCGGCGGCCAACGGCTTCCCGGTACGGCTCATTGCTCCAGGCTGGTACGGGATCGCCAACGTCAAGTGGCTAAAGCGCATCGAGGTTCGCGATACGCGGTTCATGAGCCTTCTGATGGCCCGTGACTATGTCACCATCCGGGAGGAGGACCACAACGGCGAGACCGTATGGGCCGAGACTTCGGTCGGGCGAGCGCTGATAAAGTCCGCGCCCGCGAAGGTTACCCGGAAAGATTCAGATTACTCCATCATTGGAGCAGGCTGGGGGGCGCCGATCGAACGGGTCGAAGTGCAAATCGATCAGGGGCCTTGGGCACCAGCGACCATTGACCACAGTGAGGAGGCAGAACACGCCTGGAAAATTTGGTCCCTGGATTGGGCAAATCCCTCTCCTGGAGAACACACGGTGACCTCGCGCGCGGTCAGCACCACGGGACAAATTCAACCGGCGATGGACGATCCCTTGATTGCCAAGAAACACACATACTGGGAAAGCAATGGCCAGGTGACGCGCCGCGTGCGTATCGGCTAGCGCATTTTGCAGCCAAATGGAATCATTTGGCGTCCGCATAAATGCGGCAAAACAGATAGTTAGAGCGGGTTACCGGTTCCAGAGAACCGGAACCAGTCTAAGAACTTGCTGCCGTGTGACAATTTGCGTTTGGGTCACCCAGGAGGAGGCTGCCTGATCCGAAAGCTGGCACCGCTCTGTATCGAGCATGACGGGTGTAGGCCGTAGATCCTCTTCGCGACGATACCGGTCCCCGAAATCGGGGGCGGAGCCCTTCAGCTTAGTGATCGAGGCGATGGCAGACTTGTCCGGTGGCGCAACCTTGGCCATGTCGCCTTCGCGCGCCATTTCCGCACCATTTCCAGCCTTCTGCTCACCTCTCCACGGCCCTGATCTCCGCGTCGACCAGGCACCAGGGCGCATAGCGGAAGTCGCGGATCTGGATGACCTCCTCGCCCGCCCATTCAACCAGCACGAAGCCGCGCACGGCGCCGTCGGCCGCTTGCGGGTCGCGGATGAGGATCGCCGGCCTGCCGTCGACGAAGCCGAGCGACAATGTCCAGTCGCTGATACGATCGTAATTGCCGAAATAGGTCGACGCCTGGGCCTTGCCGCGCAGGCGGACGCGGTTGACGACATCGAGCCGGACGTCCTCTGCGATCAGTGCCCTGACCGCGTCGAAGTCGCGCGCGTTGAACAGGTCGACATAGCGCCGCAGCCGGCGCTCGTCATCGGCGTCGAGCCTCGGCGCGAGCGCCTGCTCGGGCTGCAGCGCCAGCAGCTTGAGCTGCGCCCGCCCGCGATGCAGCGCGGCCTTGGTGGCGGCGAGCGTCGCGCCGGTCACCTCGCAGGTCTCATGCAGGCTGAGGCCGAGCACGTCGACCAGGATCACGGCGCTGCGCTGCGGCACCGAAAGCTGCATGAAGGAGCGCAGGCCGGTCTGGGCGGCGAGCCGGCTGTCGGCGCTGCCGGAGGGATCCTCGATGACGCTCATGTCGGCCTCGGTCATGCGCGACCTTTCCCGATTGCGCCGCCGCAGATGATCCTGCGCGGCATTGTGGGCGATGCGAAACAGCCATTGCTCCGGCCGTTCGACCATCGCACCGCCGTCGATCGCCTGCAGCGCGTTGATCAGCATCTCCTGGACGATGTCCTCGCCGTCGATCACCGAGCCGGCCATGCGCGCGCAGTAGCGATGCAGCCTTGGCCGCAACCCGACGAGCATCGCCTCCAACGTCGCCCTGTTCATTTTCGGCGTAGCATCCCGTTTCTGCGCGAGCGGCATGGCAGGCGCTACCCGGCTTCCTGATCCGCCAGCATACGGTAATTGCCGATGACTTTGACAGGCGATCGCATTGCCGGGGTCGAACGGCGTTCGGCGTGGTTTTCCGCAAATGCCTTGAAGGCGGCAAGCCCGGTCAGCGCCGACGAATCGCCGTTCTGGCCGACGATGTGGACGAACGAGCCGTCGTCCAGCTCGAGCACGAGATAGCGCACCGTCGGCGGTGCCGCCTCGCCCAGCGCTTCGAACACTTTTTCGACCAGCGCGCGGTTATCTTCCAGGTCGGCTTGGTTCACACCGTATCGAATGAGCGCGTAGTCCATTGTCGTCTCCTGACTGGTTGGTATGAACGAAGGACGACCGGCTGCGCTGAAAAGATTCTCCTTGTGGAAGAATCTTTTCGGTTGCCCGCATCGTCTTTCCCGCGTGGGCGGCTGCGCGGCAGCCATCAAGCAGGAGCGACGATCATGCATATCCAGTTTGCCGAGCTTCCGGTATTCGACCAGGACCGCGCCAAGGCGTTCTACACCAGGCATCTCGCCTGTCAGGTCCTGGCCGACCAGAAGATGGGCGATGGCGGCTGGCGCTGGATCGAGCTGGCATTTCCGCATGCCGTGACGAACCTGCATTTCATCAGGCGCGCCGACGACGCCCCCGGCGCGGAGCCCGTATTGGTGCTGGTCGACGAAAATGTCGGGGCAATGAGCGCGGCGTTGAAGGCGGGCGGCGTCGAAATCATCACCGATCCGCATGAGGCGCCGTGGCAGCCGGGGCGCACGGTGGCGGAGTTTCGCGACAGCGAAGGCAACCGCATGGTCCTCGCCAGCCGCTAAGCCACCGGAGCCCTCTGTCCGGGGGGCGTCCTACCTAAGTCCTACCTCCGGCCGGACCATCGGCCGTGCTTCCTTCGTATTATTATTTCGTGACCGCTGCGCGCCGGAACCTTCCCTTGCATCGGGCGTTCGGGCGCTGTATTCGCGCTGCCTCATATTTAGGCAGGCGGAGGATATGCGAATAAGGGCGGGTGGCAAAACAAACATGGGCCGGGGAGGAGCATCTTACCATGTCGAACCGTAAAATCGGAATGTCCCACAGTTTGGGGCTGCGCGTCGCTGACCTCAAATCCAGAATGCAAACTGCCCAGATTACCGAGCACGAAATCAAGACGTTTCAAAAGGTTGCCGCCATCATGGGCGGCGCCAAAGGCTCACTGCGCCTCGATGCGGACGATCTGATTGCCGCATCCTTCCTTGTCGATCCCGTGGAAGATCTCCCGCTCTCCAGTTGACGGCGCTGAACGCGGGTCGAAATCCTATCGGGTTTGAACCTGCGATTGCCGCCAGCGGAGCATCCGCCAGCCCAGGCCGCATGCGAGGATGACGTTGGCCAGCGCCAGACCAGAAAGCGCGGCCAACGTCCCATGCGGGCCGAAGCGCTCCAGCAGCAATGCGCCGGCCGAGGGTGCCGCCGCCTGGGCGATCAGGCTCGGCATGGCGAGGCGGCCCATCAGCTTCGCGTAGCCGTTCGAGCCGAACAGCGCGAGCGGCAACGTCCCCCGCGCGATGGATTCCAGGCCGATGCCCGCGCCATAGAAGCCGAGCGCCAGCGGGATGATTGGCATGCCGGCCCAGAGCGCCGAAACGCCGATCGCCACAAACGTAACCGAGGCGAACTTGGTCAGGATCGGATGGTGGTAGCGCGCGATGGTCATCTCGATCGCGCGCGCCGCCACCTGGGACGGGCCGACCAGCGCGCCGAGCCCGACGGCCGCGGCCAGCGCCATGCCGCTGCCTTGCAGGATGGTGAGCAGATGCACCGACACCGTCGAGGAGATCACCGCCGCAAGCGTAAGGGTGGCGGCCAACACGATCATGATCGACGGATCGGGATTGCCTTCGCCGGCCGGCGTCACCTCTTTCAATCCTGGCCCGACCGGCAATCCTGGCCCGACTGCCGGTTGCGGCGCCTCGCGGGGCAGGATCACGAGATAGAGCGGAAGCGCAATCACCAGCTGAAAGACAGCGTAGGCCAGGCAGGTGCCGCGCCAGCCGACCTCCCCAAGAAGCCAGGCCGAAATCGGCCAGCAGATCGTACTGGCAAAACCGCCGAACAGCGTCAGCGTGGTAATGGCGGAGCGCGCGCCGTGGCCGTAGTGGCGCCCAAGCGTCGCGAAAGCGGCATCGTAGAGCCCAGCCCCCATGCCCAGTCCGATGACCAGCCAGGCTGCGATATAGGCCGCAAGATTAGGGGCTAGAGCCAGCCCGATCTGGCCGAGCCCGATGCATGCGGCGCTGAACACCAGAACGTTGCGGCCGCCATGCCGCTCGATCGACGACCCGACGCGCGGCGAGATCAATCCTGCCGTGAGCAAGCCGAGGGACAGGCCGCCGACAACCCATGCCAGCGGCCAGCCGGTATCGGAGGAGACCGCCGGCGCGATGACCGCGGGAAGATAGTAGGAAGACCCCCACGCCATGATCTGCGTCAGGCCAAGCGCGGTGATGATCGCGCCGCGGCTGCGCAAGATGGTGGGCGAAGGCGCCAGAAGGCTCATGCCGCGACGCTGCAGCCGCAGCCGCTTTTGCCGACCGCCTTCGCCTCGGCGTCGGCGACACAGCAGGCGCCCGAAGCCGCCGGCGCCGGACCGCCGCAGCAACCCTTGTCGACAATGCCGATCCTCGGCACGGTGCAGACGCCGGTCTCGGGCAGCACGAGCTGGACATTGTCGGCCGCAACCATGTCGCCGGCAATCGCCGCGGCGACGGAGCGCACCTGCTCATACCCGGTCAGCAGCAGGAAGGTCGGCGCGCGGCCATAGCTCTTGATGCCGACTGTGTAGAACCCATGCTCGGGATGGCTGAGCTCGCGGTGACCGTGCGGCGGCACGTCGCCGCAGGAATGTTCGTTGGGATCGATCAGCGGTCCCAGCGCCTTGACGCTTTCCAGCCACGGATCGAGTTCGAGCCGAAGCTCGCGCGTCAGCGACAGATCGGGGCGCTGTCCGGTCGCGGCGATGATGCGGTCGACCGGGCCAATCCGCTGCAAGCCGTCCTTGGTCTGGCCTTCGACGACCAGCCGGCCGTCGGCATCGCGGATCGAAACGGCTGCAAAGCCCGTCACCAGTCTGACGCCGCGGCTCTCGGCGAGTTCGCGCACTTCGGCGCCGAGTTCGCCGCGTGCCGGCAATTGGTCGGCATCGCCGCCGCCATAGATGCGCACCAGGTCGGTGCCGCGCGTTGTCCAGATGAAGGCCGTGCCGGGCTCCATATCCGCCAGCCTGGCGAGATCCAGCAAGGCATTGGCGGCCGAATGGCCGGAGCCGGCGACCAGCGTCGTCTTGCCGGCATAAAGGCTGCGGTCGCGGCCGAGGATGTCGGGAATGCCGTAGGCGATGCGGTCGGCAAATTGCGCTTCGCCTACGGCATGAATTCCGCCGGCGCCGAGCGGGTTCGGCATTTGCCAGGTTCCCGACGCATCGATGACGGCGCGGGCGCTGTCGCGCCGCGTGCCACTGGCGGTTTCGACCACCAGCATGAACGGCCGGTTTTCGCGTTCCTTGCTCAGCACCTTGTCGGCGCCCCAGCGCGAAATGCCGACGACGCGGGCGCCGGTTTCGACCGACGGTGACAATTGCGGAAGCTTTGCAAGCGGCTCGAGATAGTCCGCGACGAGATCGTTTGCCGTCGGGAATGCCTCGGGCTCCGGCATCCGCCAGCCATGCACCTCGAGCAGGTTTCTAGCCGCCTGATCGACGCAATAGCGCCAAGGCGTGAACACCCGGACATGGCCCCAATCCCTGAGATTGGATGCAACCGCATTGCCGGCTTCGTAGACTTTGACAGGAATACCTTGCGCGATGAGGTGGACCGCTGCCGCCAGGCCGACCGGCCCGGCGCCGATCACCGCAACGGGAAGCCTTTCGATCATATCCATATCTTCCATCCTTCCGGTAGTTTCGAATTACAATGCCAAAAAAATTACGCCGCCGTCTTGGCCGTCGCTTTCACCGATGCCGGCGCACAGGTGGCGTCGGCGCAGCATTCGTCCGCGAGGTATCCGATGAGCCCGTTCATGGCGGAATAGTTGGCCCGGCAGATCAGCGTCGTCGCCTGCCGCTCCTGCGTCACCAAGCCGGTGTCGACCAGCCGCTTGAGGTGATGCGACAGCGTCGAGGCGGCGATGCCGAGCCTGTCCTGGATGCGCCCGACCGGCAGCCCTTCATCGCCCGCCCGCACCAGGGTGCGGTAGAGCTGCAACCGCGTCGGGTTGCCGAGGGCTTCAAGTTGCGCAGCTGCTTTTTCGAGTTTCATGGAAATACCATACTTCCAAGAAGACAGGGCGTCAACGTTTATTTCGAACATTATCGAATAACCGGGCAATCGCCGTCCCCCTTTGCGCCAATCGTCTGCCTCAAATCGACCGCTGGTTTACCCGTCTGGCAAGCTCTTCCGCGCTTTCGACGCGTTCGGAATAGCGGTTGGTGAGATAGGCGGACCGATTCGCGCAGAAGAAGCGTGAATTTCATCAGCTCCTCCATCACGTCGACTATGCGGTTGTAGTAGGGCGAGGGCTTCATGCGCCCGGCCGCATCGAATTCGTTGAATGCCTTTGCCACCGACGATTGGTTCGGGATCGTAAACATACGCATCCAGCGGCCCAGGATACGCAGTTGGTTGACGGCATTGAAGCTTTGTGAGCCGCCGGAAACCTGCATGACGGCAAGCGTCCGGCCCTGGGTGGGCCGCACCGAACCCAACGACAATGGCAGCCAGTCGATTTGCGATTTCATGATGCCGGTCATCGAACCGTGACGTTCAGGCGAACACCAGACCTGGCCTTCGGACCAAAGCGACAGCTCACGCAGCTCTTTCACCTTGGGGTGATCGGCGGGCGTCGAATCCGGCAGCGGCAAACCGGCAGGGTTGAAGATGCGGACTTCAGCGCCAAGCCAGGTCAAGATACGTGCGGCTTCCTCAGTGGCCATGCGGGAATAGGAACGCTCCCGCAAGGAGCCGTAGAGCATCAAGATCCGAGGCTTATGGACCGACGCGGCCACATCGAACAGCGCAGATGCATCGATTGCCGGGAGTTGCTCCCCTGCGTGATCGACTGGTTTCATGGCTTCAAAACTTTCTTATTTCGAGTTTCATCGAAATAGGTAGGCGCGATCCGTCGTGGCGTCAAAGCAAATTTCGAGAAATGTCGAAATACTCTAGGCGACGCGCTTGCCGCTGGCGTCGACGACGACCTCGCCGTCCTCCTTGGTAAAGGGGCCGATATCCGGATTGGGCAGGATATCGAGCACCGCTTCGGAGGGTCGGGCGAGCATGGTGCCGAGCGGCGTCACCACGATCGGCCGGTTGATCAGGATCGGATGCGCCAGCATAAAATCGAGGATCTCGTCGTCGCTCCACTTCGGGTCGCCCAGGCCAAGTTCGGCATAGGGCGTGCCCTTCTGGCGCAGCAATTGGCGCGGCGTCATGCCCATTGCGGCGATCAGCTCGACGAGCTTTTCGCGCGACGGCGGGGTTTTCAGATATTCGATCACCTTCGGCTCCTCGCCGGACTGCCTGATCATGGCCAGCGTGTTGCGCGAGGTGCCGCAATCGGGGTTGTGGTAGATGGTGACGGTCATTGCGCAGCTTTCATCTGTCCGACTGGTTTCGGTTGGGCGAGCAGCCACCCTGCCAATGCCATGGCGAGCAACGCGCCCAAAAGCTCGGCGGCGATGAAGCCCGGCAGATCGGTGGGACGGATCCCGGCAAAAGTGTTGGAGAACGCGCGGGCGATGGCGACGGCCGGGTTGGCAAAGGATGTCGACGCGGTGAACCAATAGGCGGCGGTGATATAGAGCCCAACCAGCCAAGGGATAGAATCCGGGCGCGAACGCAGGCCGGCAAGAATGGTGAAGACCAGCCCGAAGGCGGCGACCAGCTCCGCAATCCATTGGCCGCCTCCGGTCCGCACCGTCGCCGACACTTCCAGGATCGGCAATTCGAACATTGCATGCGCCAGGAACGTTCCAGCGATGCCGCCGGCAATCTGGGCGGCGACGTAGGCCAGCGCTGCGTTCGTTTCGATTTCACGCCGAAGCGCGAACACCAGCGTCACCGCCGGGTTGAAGTGCGCTCCGGAGATCGGCCCGAATATGGTGATGAGCACGACCAGGATCGCCCCGGTCGGCAAGGTGTTGCCGAGCAGCGAGACGGCGACATCGTTGCTCAGCCTGTCAGCCATGATGCCGGAACCGACCACAGTGGCGACCAGCAGAGCCGTGCCGAGGGCCTCGGCAACAAGGCGCCGGGAAAGCTGAACCACCTCAGCCGGCCTTCGGCAGATTGCGGCCGATCTCGTCGAGGCGCTTCTGCAGCGCAAGTCTGTCGACCGCATTGATCGGCAGGCTGACAAAGATCGAAATTCGGTTGTTGAGCATGCGGTAGGCTTCGGCGAAGGCGAGATGCTTTTCCGCCTCGGTGCCTTCGACGGCTGCAGGGTCAGGTACGCCCCAATGCGCCGTCATCGGTTGCCCGGGCCAGACCGGACAGGATTCGTTGGCGGCATTGTCGCAGACCGTGAAGACGAAATTCATCTCTGGGGCACCTGGCTCCGCAAACTCTTGCCAGTCTTTCGAACGGGCGAACGACGTGTCGTAGTTGAGGCTTTTCAAAAGCTGAAGGGCGTAAGGATGAACCTCTCCCTTCGGATGCGATCCAGCCGAATAGGCCTTGAACTTGCCTGCGCCGACGCGGTTCAGGATCGCCTCGGCGAGAATCGACCTTGCCGAATTGCCGGTGCAGAGAAAAAGAACATTGTATGGCTCGCTCATCGCGCACCTCCCTTCTAGCAGTTGCAGGTCACAGCCTGGATCACAGGCTGGCAAAGTTCCGGCGCGCCATTGCAGCAGTCCTCCATCAGGTAGGCCAGCAGATCGCGAAAGCCGGCCATATCGGCGAAATAGCGCACGCTGCGGCCCTCCCGTTCGGTCCGCACCAGGCCGGCATGCGACAGGATCTTGAGATGGGCCGACATCGTATTCGGGAACGCGGCGAGCCGCGAAGCGATCTCGCCCGCCGGCACGCCGTCGGCTCCAGCCCGCACCAAAAGGCGAAAAACGTCCAGCCGGGTTTCCTGGCCGAGCGCGGCAAGCGCCGAAAGGGCGAGTGTCTTGTCCATAATTCCAGGATTCCAGAAATGGCGAAGAGAGTCAACGCGCCTCTGCCAGCGACCCAAGGCAATCTCTCAGTTTTGAATTCGCCCTCTAAGCGTTTGCGTTGCCCCTCACCTGCCTGCCGGCATCCTCTCCCCGTATAGTGACGGGGAGAGGGGCCTCGTCATCGGTGATTTCGCCAAACATCGGCGGTGCAGAAACGACGCCAACGCTGCGGCCAGCCCCTTCTCCCCGTCACTATACGGGGAGAAGTGCCCGGCAGGGCGATGAGGGGCGGCGCCGACTTGTACAACTGATCGTATCCGACACATCGAAGCGATGCCAGCAGCCCTCGGCGGCTCGCTCGACCAAATCAGCCAGGCACCGTGGCGGCAATGGCATCAGCGCGGCCAAGACCGGCAACCGCTTTCCTGACCCGCTGCAGATGCGCCTGGCGTCCGGCGGCCGAGACGCTGTCCATCCGGTAGAGCGCCAGGAATTTGGTCCGGCACAGCGGATGGCAGACGGAGCGGAAGCCGCGCAGCAGGGTTCGCCGGCCGGGCTGTCCCATGATCCACGACATCAGCGGCGTGGCACCGCATGTGGTCATCGCCACCACCCGGCGTATGTGCCGCAATTTGGGCCGCGGACCGCGTCGTGCGGTCGGCATCTCGAAAGCGAAGCCCGGCACCAGCACACGCTCCAGCCAGCCTTTCAGCATCGCCGGCACGCCATACCACCAGGTCGGGTAAATGAAGACGACCGCCTCGGCCCAGATCAGCTCCTGCGCATGTTCGTGCACCGGTTGCAGGTTCGCCGCCTTGTCGTGGTAACCGCGCCATTCCTGCGTGCGCATGACTGGATCGAAGCCGGTCGCATGGAGATCGAGCAGGTGGACCTGATGCCCCCTTTCGGCAAGCGTCTCCAGCACCGTATCGCGCACGGCGCCGTTGAAGCTGTCGGTGCAGGGATGGCAATAGACGACGAGGACCTTCATCTTGCGCTCAGCCCGGTCGGTCGCCAGAGGATCGCGGTGCTGCATGCAAGCGCGTCGCATGCAAACAAGCCACCCGCAGACATAGTCGATCAGCTGTTTTCATGCGAAGCCCCGCAGCCCCATATCAAGACGCAACACCTCCAGTCGCGTCAAGCCCCGCTCGTTCGCTCAAGGAAAATTGCGCAGACATGGGCTTGCTGGAGGGCGCTGTCCCGCATGCCTTGAGGTACTCCGCGGGATGCGGCGCTGCGGAGTATCATGCCCAAGAACTCCCAGCATTGTTCCCAGAATGTCTGCGCCCTAGCTTCAGGGCGTGTTCAAAGCGTCAGGAGAAAACGATGCAGACAGGAAAACTGAGCGGCAAGATCGCCTTGGTGACGGGCGCCTCCTCCGGCATCGGCGAGGCCACCGCCTTGGCGCTGGCGGCCGAGGGCGCCACGCTGGCGATTGCCGCGCGGCGCGCCGAGCGCCTGGACGATCTGGCGAGGCGGATCCGTGAGACCGGCAGCACCGCGCTGCCGATTGCCGTCGACGTCACCGACGAAGCGCAAGCCACGGCGATGGTCGAACGGGTCCTGCAGGAGTACGGCCGGCTCGACATTCTGCTTGCGGTTGCCGGCGTCGGCGTAGCCGCGCCGTTCCGCAATACGACGCCGGAAGAATACCGCCGGATGGTCGACGTCAACATTCTGGGCCTGCTTTATCCGATCCATGCGGCGCTGCCGTCGATGCAACGGCAAGGCGCCGGCCACATCGTCGTCGTTTCTTCCGGCACCGGCCGTTATATCCACCCTTCGGTGGTCTATTCCGGCACCAAGCACGCGGTAAGCGCGATGGCGGAATCGCTTCGCCGCGAGATCGGCAAGGACGGCATCCGCGTGACCTGCATCGAGCCTGGCGCCGTCAAGACCGAGTTCACCCAGAATATGCGCGCCGATGTGCGCCAGGCGGTCGAGCTAAGGCTTGGCGACATGGAGCAGCTGGAAAGGGAGGACATCGCCGCCGCCATCCTGTACGCGGTAACGCAGCCGCCACGGGTCAACGTCAACATCCTGACGCTTTATCCGACCGAGCAGGCATGAGCTTGGCCGACAGATATGGTGCCCCTGCGCCGCCCCGCAGCATCATCCCCCGGTCATCAGCGTGAACACAAGCTGCCGCAGCTTGCCGCCCGGGCCGAATTCGACCCGGTCGAAATCGCGGCTCGCCTGCCGCTGTGCCTGAGAAATTCCGGCGAGCCGTTTCGTCACTTCGGTCCTGATCTTGCTGCAGCCGCGGTCGTCGGGGACGGTCAGGCCGATGGTGGCCGCCTCGATCTTGTGCACCATGTCGATGATGCTGGCGCCGTGCACCTTCTCGTGGGCGGCGAGGCCGGCTGCGAAAACACCCCAGTTCTTCTGGATTGTGCCCGGCAGCCGCGCGGCCGGCTTCGGCAAGGTGTAGGTGATGATCAGCTTCGGCCGCGCCGACACCAGCACGCAGGCGTCGCCTTGCGGCTGGTAGTCCCTCACCCAGGTCAGCTTGAAATTGGTATGCGCGATGACGCGGCGCTCGCCGAGCAGCGGCCCGCGGCCGCCGATCGAGGCATAGAGCTCCGGCCCGGATTGCCCTGAGATGGCATAGGTCTCGACCTTTTCGACCGCCTGCCAGCCGGCATGCGCCGGCGAGGTCAGCAGAGAGGCTAGCAGCAGGCAAAGGCGAATGGCTGTTTTCATGCAAGTCCTCGCAGCTGCTGCGCACGATGCAAAAGACATGCAGTTCCCTTCCGTGGACATAGCCGGCGGCCGGCTATAGTGGGATGCTCGTATACAAGAATCCACAGGCAACGCCATGTCGCCGCGACCGAACATTGCCCGGCAACGCCCTGCCCCCGGGACCCAGCCTCCCGGCGTCAGCCTGTGCCGCGCGCTGTCGAAGCTTGGCCTGTGCTCGCGCAAGCAGGCCGAGCTTCTGGTTGCCGAGGGGCGCGTGCGGGTCGCCGGCAAGATCGTGCGCAACGGCGCGATGCGCGTCGATCCCGGCCGCGACCGCATCGAGGTCGACGGCCGCCGCGTCGCCGCCGAGCGCAAGGTCTATCTGATGCTCAACAAGCCGCGCGGCCTGGTTACCACCCGCGACGACCCGCAGGACCGCGGCACCGTCTATGATTGCCTGGCAGGCCTCGACCTGCCCTTCGTCTCGCCGGTCGGCCGCCTCGACAAGGCCAGCGAAGGCCTGCTGTTGATGACCAACGACACGCGCTTCGCGCAGCGCCTGCTCGACCCCGCCTCGCATGTCGCCAAGACCTATCACGTGCAGATCGGCGCCCTGCCCGACGAGGCCATGCTGGCGCGGTTGCGCGCCGGCGCGACAGTCGATGGCGACTTGCTGACGGCCCGCTCGATCGAGCTGTTGCGCGGCGGCACCAGCACCGCCTGGCTGGAAATCGTGCTCGACGAGGGCCGCAACCGCCATATCCGCCGGCTGCTCGGCGCCCATGAGATCGAGGTGCTGCGCCTGGTACGGATCGCGATCGGCCCATTGCAGCTCGGCGAGCTTGCCAAAGGCAAGGCCCGCCATCTGACCGCCGAAGAGCTGGCACTGCTTCAGGCCTGAAGGACAGAGCGAAGCATCACCCCTGCCCGGGCCGGTTTGATGAGCGTTCTCATGGATTTCGGCAAAATCCAGCCCATATCCTAGATATGGAGCTTTGAGCGTGAAACTCGCGCGTGCGGTCCTGCTTGCCGCGGCTTTCGTGGCTGCTGCGGCCGTTTGTCCCCCTTCCGCAACCGGAGAGGCGAACGGCCGGGAGAAAATTGTGTTGCGCGTCGAGACAGACGGCGCCATCGGTCCGGCGAGTGCCAGGCAGCTCGAGGAAGCGCTGGCGGTGGCCGCGGACCGAAATGCCCAGGCTCTCATCCTGCAGATGGACACGCCCGGCGGGCTGGTTACCAGCATGCGCGAGATGATCGCCGCCATCCTCGCCTCGCCGGTTCCCGTCATCGGCTATGTCGCGCCCGCCGGCGGGCACGCGGCGAGCGCCGGAACCTACATCCTCTACGCCACCCATGTAGCGGCGATGGCGCCCGGCACCAATCTGGGCGCGGCAACGCCGATCGAGATGGGCGGGCCGCTGCCATCGTTTCCCGGCGGCAAGAACGATGGCCCGGAGGCGGACAAGGACAAGAAGAACGCACCCGCGGGCGATGCGATGATCGCCAAGGCGACGAACGACGCCGTTGCCCTGATCCGCAGCCTGGCTGAATTGCGCGGGCGCAATGCCGAATGGGGTGAAAAGGCCGTGCGCGAGGCGGCCAGCCTGTCGGCCGGCGCGGCGCTGCAGGAGCATGTCATCGACTTCGTCGCCCGCGACACCACCGAGTTGCTTCAACTGGCCGACGGCCGGACCGTCGAGATCGCCGGCAAGAAAGAGGCATTGGCGACGAAAGGGCTGCCGGTTGAAACGCTCGAACCAGGCTGGCTCATCCGGCTTCTCGCCGTCATCACGGACCCAAACATCGCCGTCATCCTGATGCTGGTCGGCGTCTATGGCCTCGTCTTCGAATTCACGAGCCCGGGCGCGGTCGCGCCTGGCGTGATCGGCACGATTTGCCTTCTGCTCGGCCTCTATGCGCTCAATCTCCTGCCGATCAGCTATGCCGGCCTTGCCTTGATGCTGCTTGGCATCATCTTTCTCGTCGTCGAAGCCTTGAACCCGACAGTGGTCCTTGGGCTGGGAGGCGTGGCTGCGTTTCTGCTGGGCGCTGCCATGCTGCTCAAGATCGAGGGGCCCGGCTTCGAGATGTCGTGGGCCGTTATCGGCACCGCCGCCGTCCTGACGCTCGGCCTGGCGCTGTTGACCGGCAGCTATCTGTGGGCGGCCCGCAAGAACGTTCCGCGTGTTGGCGCACAGGCCATGCAGGGGCTGCCGGCGGAGATTCTCGACTGGCAGGGCAGCGAGGGCCACGTGCTCGCCCGGGGCGAGCGCTGGCGGGCAAAAGCCGACGAACCGCTTGCGGTGGGCGACAGCGTCGAGGTGGCTGATGTCAGGGGTCTTGTGCTGACGATACGGCGCCGCAATGTGGGAAGCGATGGAGCAAGGCAATGATCATCGGTTATGTGGCCTATCTGGCAGCAGCGCTCGTCGTGGTCATGTTCTTATCCGCGGCCATTCGCGTCCTGAGGGAATATCAGCGCGGGGTGGTCTTCACGCTCGGCCGCTTCACCGGGGTCAAGGGCCCCGGCCTTATCATCCTCATCCCGTTCGTGCAGCAGATGGTGAAGGTCGACCTGCGAGTGGTGGTCCAGGACGTGCCGCCGCAGGACGTGATCTCGCGTGACAACGTCTCGGTGAAGGTCAACGCGGTGCTGTATTTTCGTATCGTCGACGCCGAGCGGGCGGTGATCCAGGTCGAAGACTTCATGACCGCCACCAACCAGTTGGCACAGACCACGTTGCGCTCGGTGCTCGGCAAGCATGAGCTCGATGAAATGCTGGCCGAACGTGACAAGCTCAACAGCGATATCCAGGAGATTCTCGACCAGCGCACCGATGCCTGGGGCATCAAGGTCTCCGATGTCGAGATCAAGCATGTCGACCTCAACGAGAACATGGTCCGCGCCATCGCCAAGCAGGCCGAGGCGGAACGGCTGCGGCGTGCGAAAGTGATCAATGCCGACGGCGAACAGCAGGCGGCGGCAAAGCTCGTCGAGGCCGGCAAGATGCTGGCCGAAGCACCGCAAGCCATGCAGCTACGCTATTTCGAGGCTCTCCATGACATCGCCGGCGAGCGCTCGTCGACGGTCGTGTTTCCGGTGCCAATGGATCTGCTCGGTCATTTCATCAAGCAGGGCGGGAAGTGAGGGAGGAGCGCATAATCTCCCTCGTGGGGAGATCAGCACCCTCACCTCTGCCACGGCGGGACCGGCGCAAAGCGTTTGCCGATCCAGTCGGCGAAGGCACGTGTCTTGGCGGCTTGCCCCTTGGCCGAAGGCATGACGACATAGACGGCCCCTTCGTCGGCAAGCGTCCAGTCCTCCAGCACTGGCACCAGCCGGCCGTCGGCGAGCTCGCGTCCGACCAGCCAATCCGTGCTCATCATCAGCCCGACGCCTTGCACGGCGGCTTCGACCAGGACCTCGGCGTCGTCGGTGACCAGCGGGCCGGAGACCTCGATACTGACGCGGCGGCCCGTGGTGTCGGTCATCTCCCAGGCCGGAAAGGTCTGGAAGCCTGAGAAGCCGAGACAGCTGTGTTCCAGCAGCGCTTCCGGCGCAGCCGGCGTGCCCCGGCCGGCGAGGTAGGACGGCGCGGCGCACAGCAGCCGCCGCCGTGTCGCGACCTTGCGCGCCACCAGCCGCGAATCCTCCAGCGCGCCGAGACGAACGGCAACATCGAAATTCTCGGCGACGAGATCGACGAAGCGGTTGGAGAACTCGGCCTCGATACGGACGTCGGGAAATTCGGCGAGAAACTGTGGCAGCAGGGGGCCGATCCACATGCGCCCGAACGAGCCGGGCAGCGCCAGCCGCAGCACGCCGCGCGGCCCGCCGCCGGCATGCGCCGACGCGACAGCCTCGGCTTCGTCGACGGCGGCCAGGATAGCGCGGATGCGGACGAGGAACTCCGAACCCGCCTCGGTCAGCGACACGCTTCGCGTCGTCCGGTGCAGCAGGCGCACGCCCAACCGCTCTTCCAGGGAGGCAAGGCGCCGCGACAGGATCGTTGCGTCGCGGCCGATGCGAGCCGCCGCCTTGGTGAAGGAGCGTGCTTCGGCGATTGCCGCGAAGGCGGCCATTTCGGCCAATGCTGCCGGTTCGTGCGATTGCTGCATCTGGCGCAGAGCTCAAATGTAAAAGCCAAGGATTATATACCAATAGCGCAGCAGCTAGTTTCACTCAATCCCGGCCCGTCAATCGGCCCATCAACCGGAGTGAGACATGAAAGCGATCGAACTGACTGCCCCGAGACTGGACGCGTTTCGCGCGGCCACCGTTCCCACGCCTGAACCGCAGCGCGGCGAAGTGCTGATCCGCCTGCGCGCCGCAAGCCTCAACTTTGTCGACGTCGCGATCGCGAGCGGCAACTATCCAGGCCCGAGCTTTCCGCTCATTCCCGTCGTCGACGGCGCCGGCGAGATCGTCGGCATCGGCGAGGGCGTGTCGAGGCTCGCCGTCAACGACCGCATCATCGCCCATGCAAAACCGCGTTGGATCGGCGGCCGTCCGCGGCCTTATGAGACCAGAGAGATGCGCGGGCTGACACTGCCCGGCTCGCTCGCCGAATATGTCGTGCTGCCGGCCAATGCCGTCGTGCCGATGCCGGCTCACTTGTCCTTCGAAGCGGCAGCAACGCTGCCGATCGCTGGCACCACCGCCTGGAACGCGATCCGCGCCGCCGATGTCGGGCCCGGATCAGTCGTCGTCCTGCTCGGCACCGGCGGTGTGTCGATCTTGACCCTGCAGCTGGCAAAGGCAGCCGGCGCCACGGTCATCATCACCTCGTCGTCGGACGAAAAGCTGGCCCGCGCCAAGGCCTTGGGTGCGGATCATCTCATCAATTATCGTGAGACACCGGACTGGGACGCCAAGGTGCTCGAGCTGACCGACGGCCTCGGCGCCGATCTGATCGTCGAGACCGGCGGCTCGGCCACCTTCGCCCGCTCAATCAATGCCGCGGCGCCCGGCGGCACGGTGTTCGCGATCGGCTTCGTCACCGGCGCCGAGGCCACCACGAACCTGCTGCCGATCATCATCAAGGCGCTCAAGGTAGTGGGCAACAACACCGGTTCGGTATCCGACCTGCGCGACGCTGCGCGCGCTATCGGCGCCGCCCGTATCGATCCGGTCATCGACACAATCTACAGCCAGCACCAGGCGACCGAGGCCTACGCCCACATGGCGGCCGGCGGCCGGCATTTCGGCAAGCTTGCGTTCAGTCTGTCGTGGTGAGCCTGAAAAGGCAGGGCGTTCAAGCTGCCGATCTCCCCCCTCGTGGGGGAGATGTCCGGCAGGACAGAGAGGGGCGCTGTCCCTCCAGCCTATCAAGCAGTTCGCGCACCCACGTAAGGTTCTCAGCTCATCAAAGTTGAACTGAACGCTGGCGATCCTTCACGCCCCCCTCTGCCCTGCCGGGCATCTCCCCCACGAGGGGGGAGATTGGCAGTTCCACCGCGTCCGCCTAAATCAGCTTCTCCAGCGTGATCGGCAGATCCCGCACCCGTTTCCCGGTGGCGTGGAATACCGCGTTGGCGATCGCCGGCGCCACGCCGACGATGCCTAGCTCGCCGACCCCCTTGCCGCCAAGCACCGAGGAATGCGGGTCGGGAATACCGACTGAGATTACCTCGATGTCGGGAATGTCGGCATTGGTGGCGATGAGATAGTCGGCGAGGTTGTTGTTGACGATGCGGCCGTGGCGGCGGTCGACGATGCCTTCCTCGAGCAGCGCCTGGCCGATGCCCATGATGATGCCGCCCTTCCACTGGCTTTCGGCGAGCTTGGGGTTATAGAGCCGGCCCGAATCCAGCGCCGATACCACGCGCGACACACGAACCGTGCCAAAGTCCTCGTCGACGCGCACTTCGATGAAATGCGCGCACCAGCTGTGGTGGGAATAGTCGCCCTCGGTGTGCGGCAGCGCCATGGCTATGGTGGTGTAGTTCTTGTAGCGGTCCTCGACCGTCGAATTGGCCGGCATCGTGTCGCCCTTGGCCTCGATATGCTGGCGCCCGACGCTGCTGAGCAGTTCGGCGATGGAAACTTCAGGGCCGTTGCCGCGCGGCGACGAAATGCGGCCATTGGCGACGACGAGCGTGTTGGCCTGCAGCGTATGGAACGGCGAAGCCGGATCACTGATGGCGAGCCCGACCAACTGGTCGAGCGCGGCACTCGCCGCCTTGTGGACAGCGCCGGTCATCACCCCGGCCAGCCGCGAACCGCCGGTGACGCCGGCACGGGCATAGCGGGAATCGCCGAGCTTGACGATGACGTTTTCCGCCGGCACGCCCAGCACCTCGGCGGCGGTCTGCGCCAAGATCGTGTAGGTGCCCTGCCCCATGTCGATCGACGAGCTTTCGACCTCAACCGAGCCGTCGGCGAGAATGCGCACGACCGCCTCGCCATAGGCGCGCCGCACCGGGTAGGTGCCGGCGGCGACGCCCCAGCCGATCAACTGGTTGCCGTCGCGCATCGAACGCGGCTGGGGCGTCCGCTTCGACCAGCCAAAGGCTTCAGCGCCGGCCGCGAACGCCTCGCGCAGCTGCCGTGTCGACCACGGCTTCTTCGCATGCGGATCCTGCTCGGCATAGTTCCTGAGACGGATTTCCAGCGGGTCGATACCGACCTCATAGGCGAGCTCGTCGATCGCGCTTTCGATGCCGAAGGCGCTCGGGTTCTCGCCCGGCGCGCGCAATGCCCCCGGCACCACCGTGTTGACCCGCACGACGTTCTGCCGCGACGAGAAATTCGGCGTCGCGTACATGACCGAGGTGACCGAGCCGAGCGGCTCGACCCACATGCCGTCGACCGAGGTCTCGTTGACGCCGCGATGCACGATCGACTGGATCTGACCCTCTGCGTTGGCGCCGAGCGCCACGGTCTGGCGCGTCGCCGCCCGTCCGCCATAGGCGGTGAAGGTCTGCGGCCTGCTGACCGCCAGCTTCACCGGCCGTCCCAGCATTTTCGCGGCGACTGCCGCCACCGCGCCGTAGCCATAGGCGAACGCCTTGGAGCCGAAGCCGCCGCCAATATAGGGCGAGACCAGTCGCACATTCTCGAACGGCACGCCGAACCATTCGGCATAGGTCCGCGCCATGCCGTCGAGCCACTGGCTCGGCTCCCAGACCGTGAGTTGGTCGTCCTGCCACTTTGCGATCAGGCCATGCGGCTCCATCGGCGCCTGGTATTCGCGCGGCGTGTTGTAGGCGTTGCAGATCCTGACCGGAGCCGAGGCGAACGCGGTCTCCGCCTCACCCCACTCCTTGGTCATCGCATCGACCGCAATGCCGTCGCCGGCTTTCGGATCGCTGAGGTCGACGATCGCCGGCGCCTCGTCATAGGCGATCTTGACCAGCGCCGCGGCTGCGACCGCCTGTTCGAAGCTCTCGGCCACCACCGCCGCGATATGCTGGCCGCTGAAGGTGATGCTGCGCGCCAGCGGGCAATAGGCAACAGCCGGCGGCGGCGTGCCCAGCCAGTCCGTGGCGGTTCTCAGCGGCAGGAAATTGTCGGGCGTCAGCACCAGCAGCACGCCCGGCGCGGCTTCGGCCGCTGCCGTGTCGATCGACTGCACCCGGCCGGCGGCAATGGTACTCTCGACCAGCACCGCATAGGTGAGCCCCTCGAGCTGCTGCTCGACGGCGTATTTGGCGGCACCGGTGATCTTGGCCGGTCCGTCGACGCGCGACAGCCGGCCGCCGACCTGATCCGCGAGGACGGCGCCGTCCGAAGCGTCGCCGCGTTTGGCATCGCCAGGTCTTGTTCTCAACTCGTGAACGGTCATGCCGTTTCTCCCATTTTGAGGATGGCGCGGGCGACGACGCGCGGCGCCAGTTCGATCTTGTAGTGGTTGGCGCCATGGTCGACGGCGCCCTCGACGGCGAGCAGGCTGGCTTGCCTGACGACCTCCGGCTCGAGCACCTTGCCTTTCAGCGCCTCTTCGACGGCGCGGGCGCGCCATGGCTTGGTGGCGACGCCGCCAAGCGCGACGCGCAGATCGCGGATCGTCCTTCCGTCGGCCTCGAACTCGATACCGACCGCGGCACTTGCCGCGGCGAATTCATAGGACTGGCGGTCGCGGACCTTGAGATAGGTCGAGCGGCGGGCGGCGGCCGAAGCGGGAATGCCGATCGCGGTGATCATCTCGCCGGGTTCGATCGCATGTTCCCGTTCGGGCGTGCTGCCCGGCAGGAAAAAATCATCGACGGCGACCTGACGGTCGCCGAGATGGACGATCGCGTCGAAGGCGACGAGTGCAACCGCTAGGTCGCCGGGATAGGTGGCGATGCAGGCTTCGCTGGTGCCGAGCACGGCATGGCCACGGGTGACGCCGCCGATCGCCGAGCAGCCGCTGCCGGGCGAGCGCTTGTTGCAAGCGGGGAAATTCGCCGGATCGCGGAAATAGGGGCAGCGCGTACGCTGCATCAAATTGCCGCCGATCGTCGCCATGTTGCGCAACTGCGCCGATGCGGCCTGCCACAATGCTTCCGAGACGGCGGGGAACCGGCTCTTGATATCGGCGTGGTCGGCGACTTGGCTCATCCTGGCCAGCGCGCCGATCGTGGCGCCCCGGTCATCGACGGCAATCGTATCCAGTCCCCTGAGATGGGTGATGTCGACCACGGTCTCGGGTTCGGCAACGCCGCATTTGGCGAGATCGACAAGCGTCGTGCCGCCGGCCAAAAGCATGGCGCCCGGTAGCGCCGCTGCCTGGCGGGCTGCATCGACGGAGCCGGCGCGGAGATACGAAAAGTCCCTCATGATGCGGCCTCCATTGCCGCCTGGCGCACGGCGGCGACGATATGCGGATAGGCGCCGCAGCGGCAGAGATTGCCGGCCATGTATTCGCGGATCTCCTCGTCGGAACCGGCATGGCCCTCGCGAATGCAGGCGACCGCCGACATGATCTGGCCCGGCGTGCAATAGCCGCACTGGAAGGCGTCCTGTTCGAGGAAGGCGGCCTGCACCGCATGCAGCGTGCCATCCTCCCCGGCAAGCCCTTCGATGGTGGTGATGTCCCTGCCTTCAGCCTGAGTGGCAAGCGTCAGGCAGGCCAGCACGCGCTGGCCGTCGATATGGACCGTGCAGGCGCCACACTGGCCCTGGTCACATCCCTTCTTGGTTCCGGTCAGGCCGAGATGGTCGCGCAAGACGTCGAGCAGCGTAACGCGCGGCTCGACCTCCAGTTCACGTCGATGTCCATTGATTTGAAGTTGGATTGGAGTTCGGGTTATGCTTGTCATGGGGCGTCTGGCTCCAGTTGCTTGACGCGGGAGGGGATGATCTGGTGCCCGGCCGGCGAGCGGCAAGGTCAGCTTATGGCTAGGTGAAAGCTAATCTCCCCCTTGCGGGGCAGATGCCCGGCAGGGCGGAAGGGCTCGGTTCGACTTGGCGCGACTTCTGGGAAGGCTGCAGCTTGCGAGGTCGAAAGACGTGACATACCCGATCCCGTGATTACATGATAAAGGCGCTCCACAAATCGGAGGCGCCTCCGTTTACTACGTAGGGACCTGCTCTGCCCTGTTCAAGCCCCGGATCGAAATCGATCGAAATTGAAAAAATTGGCAGGGCAGCAGCCGTCATGCCAAGCCTGAAGCCGCCGCGGCAACCGCTCGCGCGCCGACAATCGCTCGGATTCAGCCGCAACACTCGAAACAGAGCAACGAGCGGACCATTGGGGCGCCGAAGGAGAGTGGTAAAAAAGCACCACCGGCCCAAGCCGGTGGTGCTCTCTGGACTGTCTGTAGGGGCAGGACAGTCCAATGATCCTGAGGGGATCGTGCTCAATGTCGGCTCATTTTTGCCTCAGGGCATCGGCCGAACAGATGAGGAGTGCCGGCCGCGCCAGGAAATATCCTCCGTCGTCATCCACCGGGACAGGCAAGATGCGGAACGCCGGCCCAGACTCGATCCTGTGATTGTATTTACTTGCGATTATATTTGTCGGAGGCGTAACGAAGTTGGAGGCGTCTCCGTTGTTGAAACGGGGCCTGCCCTATTCGGATCAACACTGGAGAAAAAATTGGCCGCAGAGCCGCCCGTCATATCTGGAGACAAGGCCGAAGCCGCCGCTGCAAAACCGCTGCGCGCCGACGCGCAGCGCAACCGCGACGCACTGGTCGAGGTCGCGGCGAAAGCCTTTGCCGCGCATGGCGTCGATGCCTCGCTGGAGGAGATTGCGCGTCAGGCCGGCGTCGGCATCGGCACGCTCTACCGGCATTTCCCAACGCGCGAGCATCTGGTCGAGGTGGTTTATCGGCGCGAAGTGGAAGGACTGTGCCAGGCGGCCGACGAACTCGCCCACGATCATGTGCCCGACGTCGCGCTCGAACAATGGATGCAGCGCTTCGTCGACTACATCGCCACCAAGCGCGGGCTGTCGACAAGCCTGCGCATCCTGCTCACAACCAACTCCACCCTGTTCTCCGACGTTTCGGGCAGGGTGACGCTGGCTTTGCGGCGGCTGATCGATGCCGCGGTCGCCAACGGCTCGATCCGCAGCGACGTCGATGCCTCCGACGTGCTGCATGCGCTGGGCGGCATCTATTCGGCCCCGGACACCAAGGACTGGCGCGACCGCTCGCGCCGATTGGTGTCGCTGCTGATGGATGGGCTGCGGTTTGGAGCGGCCAAATCCGGCCCATCCAGGGAATGACGAATGCAATGACTGCCCTTATTTCAGCGAGATGCTCATACCGCTGAGATCGGCGTTGACTTGCAGACCTACCTGCCTGCCTGTGAGTTCGAGTTGGGCACCCTTGTCATTGGTCATGACGATCACCTGGGCTCCTTTGCCAAGCGCGCCGCCACCGCCCGCTGCACCGTACACCCCCGTCACATCCCGGGCGCGGCGTATGTGGCGCACGGTACCTTTGAAATAGGTCTTGGAGGCGCCGAAGGCGAGGCCGCCCGAGATGCCGCCGACCGAGATGGGATATCGGCGACCATGGAAGGTCAGTGTGCCCTCGCCTCCGGAGCCGCCGATGAAAAAGGCCGCCTTGTAGATGGCGAAGCGGATCGTACCGCTGTCGGCATGCGCGACGCTGGCAAAGCTAACTGCCGCGGCGGCGATGACGGCAACCGCGACTGAACGAAATCTGGACGAAATCTTCATGATGAGAACTCCTCAAGATCGCCGCATGCCCAGCCGACCGGGCACATCGGCGTCGTATCAAAGTCATAGCTGAACAGTCTCGCCCGTCATTGGTTCCAAGCACGCGGCCTGAATTCGGCTGCGAGAAGACAGCTACGAAACGAGGCGGACGGCGAGCATAGACCTGGCTGTAAGAACAGCGGCCGAATGGTGGGAATCCTTCGCCGGCGCTCCTATGAAAACGTAGGTGTTGAAGCCGAACGGTATTAGTCTGCGCTGTCTGGGGTTTCGGGAGCGCGGCAAAGAATGGATTTGAACTCTGGCTACGGCTACCTGCTGATCGGCGGCCTGATCCTGGTCGGTGCCGGGCTCCTGGTCGTTTCGCTGATCGTCAATCTCCGTGTGGCGCACAGTGTGCGTGACGACGTACGCCATCGTGAAAAGCTGCTGGAATATTATCGCAACATCTTTTCGCAGCTGGGCGTGATCCTGATCGGCATTGGCGTGTCCCTGTTCATCTTCTTTTTCCAGCAGAACTATCAGGACCAGCGTAAACGCGAAACGGAGCTCCAGCAGGTTCTCGCCAAACTGGCGGCGCGTATTGCCCGCGGCGGCGCCGTCGTGGAGGCCCTTGGCGAATTCGATGCGCTGCTGGATGATGGCGGCGCCTATGTCAGTCCGGAACTCGGCGGCAACAATGCCGCGGTCAGCGCCCACGGGACGGCGCTCGCCAAGCAGGTTTCGCAGATCCTTCTGGTCGAACGCGACGTCGATGTTCAGGGGTTCGATACCCTGAATTTATCACGCGATTTCGAAGCATCGTTCGTCGTCAACGAGCTCAACCCAACGCTATGGTTCAACATCGTCCGGGACGAGAGCGACATCAAATATGCCACCACTCAGATCGCCCTGGATTACAAGGACCTGCAGGATGCGATCGGCGGCGAGGCGATCGAGGTTGCGATCGCCAATCCCGAAAAGGAGCGGAAGATCAAGCAGGAGGTGCTCGACATTTTTTATGATGCCGACCTCCTGCGCCAGCGCAGCAGGCGGTTTCTCGGCCGCGCATGCTGGCTGTTCAGCAAGGGGCGCGGTTTCGTCAAGCTTGCACCGGCCAATGAGATCGAAGCCGATGCCAGGTCGCACCAAGAATGGATCGACCGGTCGAAACCCTTCCTGACGCAAGCGACGCCGGGCAGCGGCGATTGCTTCAAATTGCTCCAGTTCGGCCCGGCATCCTGAACCGGCAAAGGCTCGCCCGCCCCGCGACGGCTAATCACCCTCGCGCTGCAGCGTGCCGAGATGATTGTCGTTGAGAAACTCGATGGTCACGGCCGACGCCTTGCCGTCGGGGTCGATGACAAAGCTGACGGCCGAGGGCCTGTCCGGCATCTCGGCATCGGGGAAGGTCACGAAGAGGTCGCGGTCGAAATGCTTCAGTGGATAGGACCGCGCACCGGCGGGCCCGACCTTGAGGACAAGAGCCTCTCCTTCGCCCGACACAATAGCATCGCCGATGAAGTCGTTGAAGTAACGGCCGGCATAGGCACTGGCTGGCCCGGCCGGACTTGCCGGAGAGGGCGGCACGGCATAGGTGGCCTTGGCCGCCGCAATCACCGGCCCGAACATGCCTGCATAGATATCATTCCATGCCTTTACCTTATCTTTCCCCAGCTCTCCGTCGAAGACGAGATCGGCGAAGCTGTCGGACAGTCCCTCCGGCACGCCTGTCGGAAAGGCGTTGGCGATGACGACGATGCCAAGCTTCTCCTCGGGGAAGAGCATCACCAGACTGCGTGCGCCGGTGCTGAAGGCGCCCGCATGACCCCAGACCAGCCCGTGCCGGCCGAATTCGACATTCCAGCCGAGGCCGTAGAAGGCCTCGCCTCCGGAGACGGGGTTCTTGCCGCGAACCATCAAGGGAATATGTGTCTGGTCCAGCGCATCGGCGGCAATGAGTCTCTTGCCGGCGTAGGCCCCGTTGCCGAGCACAAGGCGCATCCATTGAGAGAGATCGCGTGCGGTGGAACTGACGCCGCCTGCTGGCGCCTGCGCATCCGGATAGCGCTGGACCTTCGCGGCCCAGGCGCCATCGATCTTGGCGTGGAGTTCGGCGCGGTTGGCGTGCTTGATGAAGTCCGAATGACGCGAACTGGTCGAGGCCATTCCAAGCGGACGATAGAGCTTCTCTTCGGCGACCTCTTCCCAGGGCTTGCCCGTCGGCTTCGCGGCGGCGACGGCACCCTCGGTCAGTCCGAAATTACTGTAGGAATAGCCGGCACGAAAGCTCGACGACGGCGACACGAACCGCAGGCGGCGCAGGATCTCCCCGCGGTCATAGCCAATGTCCTCGAGGTCGTCGCCCGCCGTGCCGGGAAGCCCGCTGCGGTGCGCAAACAGGTCGCGGACCGTGAGTTCGCTGGTCGGATAGGGCTCGGCGAGCCGGAAAGCCGGATCGAGGTCGGCGATCTTCGAATCCCAGGAAGCGACCCCGTTGCTGACCAGCGCCGCCACGACGGTGGCGGAGACCGGCTTGGAGAGGGAGGCGATCTGGAAGACCGTGTCCGCATCGACGGTCTCCGGTTTTCCGGCTTCGCGATGCCCGAACCCCTTGAGGAAGATCACCTCGTCGCCATGCACGACGCCGATGGCCAGACCGGGCACGCTACCATCCGCGACGACGCCTTCGGCAAGTAGTTCGAGCTTCGCAAGGGCCGCGGCGATCCTGTCGGGTGGGATGGTATCGGCCGACGCCGCTTTCGGCAAAAGCACCATGATAGCGATGAAGGCCAACATCCTCCAACGGAGGTGGTTCCGCTTTATGAATAGCCGCATGCTCAGCCCCCTCCGCTTCACCGGCGTGCACTATTGCAGGCCGACGCAGGGAAGGCCAGCCTCACGCTCGACCCGCCATCCATTGACGGATGTCGGTTTCGCACCAGTCGAAATTCAGACAGCCGCGCCTGAGCTAGGATGCCGCGCGCAGGCGAAGGCGCCGCCTGCTGGCGCGGGCCTTCTCCGCCACCGCAGCGGTGATCTCGACCACGCCGTCTTCACGCGGTCTGGCGTTGGTGACCTTGTGGAGCCGCTCATAGGGCAACAGTTCCTTGACCCGGGCTTGAAGCGACGCGACTTCGGCACGCAGATCCTCGCATTCCTGCCGCTGGACGTCGAACTGTATCTGTTCGGATGCCTGCTGCAGGGAAAGCTGCGAAAAATTCGCGCTGACCGCGGAAAGGTTCATCTTGTCGCTTTCGCTCTCCTTCATGAGAGCAGACAATTTTTCCTCGGCGATTTGCTTTTCGGCCACCGCGTCGCTCGCTTGAGCCTTGAGCCTGGCGATCTCGCTGACGGCTTCGCTGTTGTGGTTCGAGGCGGCTTCCAGTCGCGATCGGAGATCCTCGATCTCAGAACGCAAGCCGGTCATCTCCGCGACACCGCGTGCAAGTTCGGCTTCCCTGTCCCCGTCCCTGATGCGGGCCGCTTCCGTCATTTCCGACAGCTTGGCCTGCGCCATGTCGAGCGATTTCTGCAGCCGCATTTCCTCTTTCTCGCTCTTGCCAAGCGCGACCAGCAGTTCCGAAACCTGTGCGGCGTCATTGGCGTGGACAGTCGAGAGTTCGTCCAGCCTGTGCCGGGCCTCGGCCTCCCGTTTCAGCGCCTTGTCGAGGTCGATCGACAGGCTAACATGTTTCTCCCGCAGCATCTCGTTCTCGCGCGAGCGTCTGTTGGCCTCGACCGCTCTGGCCGAGAGCGTTTTGACAAGGTCGCCGAACTCGGCCTCGCGTTTTGCGCTCGCATTGCCTGCCACGACGAGCTCCAGCCTTGCTGCAGCCAGCGCGCCGCGAAGTGCTTCCTTGTCCTCGACCAGGCTCGCCTCATGCTGCTGCAGCGCCTCGATAGCGCTGTCGCGCTCGCGCTGCTTTCTGGTTGCATCGTGGAGCTGTTCGGATAGTGCTCTTTGTTGCGCGGTCAAGCTGGTATTTGCCAGCTCCAATTCGTTGGCGCGAAGAATGTCGCCGTGGAGGAGTTTCAGGAATTCGCCTGTCAGATGATGCGAGGTCGCGATCTCCGACAGTTTCGCATGGATCTCCCCAAGATACTCCTGCGCGTCGTGAAAGAGCCCATCGACCGCACTTAAGGCAGCGAGCCGGGTTTGCGTGTGGGGCGTCAGCCGTCGCGCGGTCTCGAAGGCATCCGCATTGGCCTCAAGTTGCGAGCTGTCATCCATTGCCGCGAGATTCCCATCCGACACAGTCTCATCCGGGACAGTGACGTCGTTCAACGGCGACTGATCGTCCACGTTGAGACATTCGCTAAACGCATCCGCCAAATCGGTTTCGAGCTCCTTGAACGCCCTCTCCACAGTCTCGGCACGCTTGATCAAACCTTTGAAATTCATGACTGAATATCCCTCTCGTGCAGCGCCGTTAAGGAGCGAACATTCGCCTCCCCCGAATACGGGTTCACCCCTGACCGTGCGCTCTGGCCGACGCCACGCTAGGGACAGGCTCGGCCACTGTCCTCGTGTATTTGAATGACGCGCCTCGCGGCAGTCGCCGATGGCGCGATTCGTAGCGACGGCGACAGTTCCAACGAACGCGTTGGGCGGCATCTGCTCGGCCGCCGCAAAACCGTCGAAGCTCGACATGAACCGGTTATTTCGACGTCTGGCGGCATCGGTGCTTGATGCCGCCAATATTTCATTCCACACACCGGTCACGATGACGGACGAGATACGGGATCAGCGCCAGGTGTTCAGGTGGGCCTTGCCTGCCTCCGCGGTCCTGCATTTGCTCGCCGCGGCGCTTCTGTTGTCCGCGCTGCCGGTGTCGCCCCCGCAGCCGCAGAAGGATCAGGCCATCGGGGTGGATCTGGTGCCGCCGCCCAAACCATCGGAGAAAGCCAAACCTCCGCCTCCTGCGAAACCGCCCAAGCCCGAAAAGCCGCCGGAAGCAAAGATCGAGACGCCGGCGCATCCGGAAGCCGGCCCTCAGAGGCCTGTCTTCCAATTCGGCGAGAAGGACGCTGGTCCTCGCAAGTCTCTGGACGGCAACAGTGCGGAGGATGGTTCGGAACAACCGACGGCGCCGCAAGATCCCAATAAACAGGATCTTGCGCAGCCACCTGCCGTGACTGCGGTAGACGGCAAAGACCCGGCTCCGCCGCCTGGCGCATCCGCGCCGCCTAAGCCCAAGCGAGCGGCCAAGGTGCAAAAGCCGCTGAAGCTTGAAGAAGCGAAAAGATTGTTCTCGCAAACAGCAACCGGTGATCCAATCGCGACAACCGCCATGAGAAATGTGCCGCGCCCCGATCGGATCGGTCAGCTCTGCTTCTGGGAAGTGCGCGAACAGTTGCGCCATGCTTCGCCCCCCTACTTTCCTGACGTCTTGCGTCCCTTCAGGTTGAAGGCCGGCAATATCATGCAAGTCTCCAGGACCGAGTTCCGCGCCGGCGGGCAGTGGTACGCTCTGAGCTTTCGTTGCGAGGTCGATCCGGATGCGACGAAAGTCGTGTCGTTCGCCTTCCGTGTTGGAGATCCAGTGCCAGCGCCGCGGACTGCCCGCCAAATGGGTGGCCCAGACTGATCGAGGTCGGCTCGCCGGCCGCATCAAATCTACGATGCCGGCGAAGTCTTCGCGCCCCGGCATCCGTAAGGTGGCTTTCGCCAGCAGCCGCCTCACGGTGGGACGAATGCTCGCCCGCCTTGGCAATCGCTGTGTCGAGGTTTAGCTTATGCTAAGGGAGGGTTCGATGACTTCAAGTTTCAATGTTCACCATGCTGCCGGCTATGAGCAGCTCATGGGTCGCTGGAGCCAAAAGCTCGCGCCGCTGTTCATCGACTTCGCGGGCCTTAAGGACGGCGAAAAGATCCTCGACGTCGGTTGTGGCACAGGCAGCCTGACCTTCGCGCTCGTCAAGGCCGCTGAACTCCGTGAGGTCGCCGCGATCGATTTTTCGGCCGTTTTCGTCGAGGAGGCAATCCGGCGCAACACCGACCCGCGGATAAAAATCCGCCAGGCGGATGCCTGCGCCCTGCCCTTTGAGGACGGCGCGTTTGACCGCGCCCTGGCGCTGCTCGTGCTCCATTTCGTGCCCGAAACCGGCAAGGCAGTCGCTGAGATGCGCCGCGTCGTGCGGCCGGGCGGCGTGGTCGCGGCGACCGTATGGGACCATCTCGGCGGCATGCCCGGAATGCGCATGATGATCGACACGGTGGCAGTGCTCAGCGAAGGCGGCCGCCAGCTGCGCGCCCGCTATTGCACCCAGCCGATGATGCAGCCGGGCGAAATGCAACGGACCTTTGTCGAACAGGGTCTCCGGGACGTTACGGAAACGCAGCTGATGATCCGCATGGACTACCAAAACTTCGACGACTACTGGGCGCCGATTGCCGCCGGCGAAGGGCCGCTCGGCAAGTATGTGGCCACGCTCGATCCAGAAGAGCGGGCGCGCACCGACGCCGCCATGCGCGACGCCTATGAGGCCGGCCGGCCCGACGGCCCGAGGTCCTTTGCCAATGTCGCCTGGGCCTGCCGCGGTGTCGTTGCCTGACGTTGGCGCTAGCCGATCCCGTAGACCAACCCGACGCGGCCGTCCGACAACTGCTCAACCTTGCGCAGTTCGAGCCCACGACGATTCTTCGCCGTTCCAAACAGCGCCTTTCCTTCACCGGCGAGCAGCGGATAGACGATCAGCCTGAGTTCATCCACCAGCCCGGCATCGATAAGGCTCGCGGTAATTCGGGCGCCGCCCATAAGGTAGATGTCCTTGCCGGGCTGCTGTTTCAGCGCAGCGATATCCTCGAAATTCCGCACGAAGCGCGTCTTTGGCCAGGCCGCCGAAGTCATTGTGTTCGACAGCACATAATGCGGCGTCTGGGCGGCGAAGCGGGCCCATTCGAGCTCGGCCGGCTTCGGCAATTTGCCGGTCATCGGCAGCGGCTTGTCGGGCTCGTTCTGGATGGCGCTCCAGTAGCGCTCGTAGCCAGCATACATGACGCTGCCAAGGAGGCAGGCATCGATTTGCGGCGTCAGGCCGTATTCCTCGGACCACGCATCGACCCAATCGGCGTATCCCTCGGGTCCCTCCATCTTGCCGTCCACGGAAATTTTCATTCCAGTGATCAATTTACGCATGACTTCCTCCATCAGGCTTGCGGGATGCAAGCACGTTTCATCGGTTCATCGTTGCTTCGTATGGCTGGCGGCGACCTCAGGGATGGCCGCCGCGAGTTACATCAGGCCGGCAAGCGGCGGTCGTATTCTTCCCGCAGGCGGCTCCAGCCGTCCCAGAACGAGGTCGGTGTCTTGCCCGCCAGACGGGCGGCCAGCAGGTCGAGGTGTATGTGCCAGCCGGCAGTGATGTTGAGCTGGATTGCACGTTCCGGCAGCCGCCGATGGACGACGGTGAGCAGCACATCGCTACCCTTCGCCTCCAGCAAGAAGGAGACGCCGCCGGTGTTTCCCCAGGTGATCGAAAGCTTGCGCGGCGGATCGAGTTCGGTGATCCGGCCCTCCATCCGATGCTCTTCGGGGAAACCCGCGGGGCGCTGGCCAGGCGGGTCGGTCAGCTCGTCGTTGCGCCAGACGAACTCGAACGAGCTGCCGGCCTTCATTTCCATTTGGCCTGCGGCCATCCATTGCCGTCGCAAGTCACTCTCGGTGAGATAGGCCCAGACGCGCTCGATGGGGCCGGGCAAAAGGCGCTGGATGGTGAACGTGGCGGGCTCGGTCAGCTCGCCATAGGCGCCGATGGTTCTCATCTGGTTCATTGCTCGTCTCCTTCTTTCGGATTGGGCGATTTCCTGGGCTCATCCTGGGCTTTGCGTGCGTCCTCTTCGCGAAGAAGGCGTTCGAGAACATCGAGACGACCGGTCCAGAAGCGCTCGTAGAAGCCGAGCCACTGATGTGCGCTGGCTAGGGGTCCAGGGGCTAGTCGGCACAAATGCGTGCGGCCCCTCACCTCTCGATGAATAAGCCCTGCGTTCTCCAGCGCCTTGATGTGCTTGGAGGCGGCCGCGAGCGACATCACGAAGGGTTCCGCCAGCTGGCTTACCGTTTTCTCGCCATCGGCGAGATCGCGAAGCATGTGCCGGCGGGTGGCGTCGCCAAGGGCGTGAAAGACCGCGTCCATCTGGTGTGTCTCTAATTCAACCATTTAGTTGAATATAGACGCGCGCTTTGAGATAGTCAACCGTTTGGTTGAATAATTTATGTGAAGCGCTGCGGGCCGTTTGCGCTCACCGAGGACGTCGAGGTGACAGGGGATGCGGACGCGCGCTCGGGAGCAGTGGAGCGCAGGCTCTTACTTGCCGTCGAAGAAAGTGTGGATCGCGGTTTCCAGCTTTTCGATAAGCTGAGGGTTGTGGCAGCTGCCAGCCCAGATCAGGGCGTTCAGCCTCATCTCCTTGTTGATAGAGCTCACCTTCCCAGAATCCAGCAGGTATTCCGCGATCTCGTAGTGCCGCCCTTTGATCGCCTCGATGAGCGCGTTGTTTCTCCCCGTCTTGTCGGTCAGATTTACTTCCGCGCCATTCTGCACGAGCAACTTGACGACTTCCAGATGCCCGTTCTTCGCCGCCTCGATAAGAGCCGTTCTGCCGTAGTAGTCAGCTCGCGCGTTGATCTCTATTTGGGGGTGTCTCACGAGGACTGAGATACACGCGTAATGTCCCTTGGCCGACGCAAGACTCAAGGGCGTGCTCTTCCACTTGTTTCTGGAATTCACGTCGATTTCCGGGTCTTCGATCAGCGCCTCCACCACAGCTGTGCGGTCATTGAGGGCTGAAAGGTGAAGTGCAGACCAGCCGCCGTCGTCCGACTGATTGATATCGGCGCCAGCCGCCAATTCCGATCGAACCGCCTCCGCATCGCCTTTTTCTGCCGCGATCAGCAGGTGAGACCAGTCTCTTGCCCCTTCGGCTTCCAAGCTGTTGGTCAACGCAGTCGCCTCCTCGGATAGTCGGCAGAATACCACATTATCGGCAATAGTGGCGGCTCCTGTACTCGAGTCCAATGGGTCAAAAGCTGGAACGCTGTCGGCCCGAACGGACATCGAGATCAGCGCTTCACGTCCGTCTCCTCACATTCTCCTGATATCGACTGGCTTTGCCGGCCATCCGGACTAGATAGAGCCTGCGCCGGGCGGAACGATGCAGAAGGACCTGAACATGCCTGAACAGATTACCCTGAATAGACCTGAACAGATCAGATTGAACGACGGCTCCGCCATTCCGCAAATCGGCCTCGGCGTGTGGCAGGTCGATCCAGCCATCACCGCCAAGGTAGTGCGCTGGGGAATCGAGGCCGGCTACAGACTGATCGACACCGCCGAAGGCTATCAGAACGAGGAAGGTGTCGGGCAGGCAATCCGCTCGGCCGGCGTGCCGAGAAGCGAGTTGTTCATCACCTCGAAACTGCGCAACGGCGCGCATCAGCGCGACGCCGCCTTGCGCGCCTTCGACGAGACGATGAGCAAGCTCGGCATCGAGCAGATCGACCTGTTCCTGATCCACTGGCCGGTGCCCAGCCAGGACAGATATGTCGAAGCCTGGAAGACGCTGGTCGAACTCAGGCAATCAGGCCGGATCAAGTCGATCGGCGTTTCGAACTTCAACCAGGACCATCTCGAACGGATCATCGGCGAGACCGGTGTCACGCCGACCGTCAACCAGATCGAGCTCCACCCCCGCTTCCAGCAGCGTGACAAACGCGAATTTCATGACAGGCACAACATCCGCATCGAAAGCTGGAGCCCGCTGGGCAGCGGCCGGCTGTTGAACGATCCGACGCTTGAAAGCATTGCCAGGAAACACGGCAAGTCGCTGGCGCAGACGATCGTCAGGTGGCATCTTCAGGAAGGGCTGATCGTTATTCCAAAGTCGATCCACCAGGACCGCATCGCCGCCAATTTCGATGTCTTCGATTTCGAGCTGGAAGCGAAGGACCTCGAGCTCATTCGGGGCATGGATTCGCCCGACGGCCGCTCCGGCCCGAACCCCGCTACGGCCGCATTCCTGTTCTGAGGGCCGACAGTGAAGCTGCCGATCTCCCCCCTTGTGGGGGAGATGTCCGGCAGGACAGAGGGGGGCGCTGTCCCGCCGGCCTATTGAACTCTCCGGCTCATATCCCAACCCAGCGGGACCTCAGGCAGCCGGTTCACTGACGGAAAAAAGCTGCAGGCTGCCGGGAACACCTGCAAGCTCCATCTCGCCATGCTCTTCAAAAGCCAGGCCGGAACCGGCCACGAGATCACGAACCGTGCGCGACGCGATGATCTCGCCCGGTCCGGCAACGTCGAGCAGATGTGATGCCAGTTGAATTGCAACACCGGTGAAGTCGTCTCCGCGCCTTTCGCATTCGCCAATATGGACTGCCGCGCGAACCTGAAGGTCTAACCTCTTCATTCGACGACGGACCGCGATTGCACATTGGATCGCCCGCGTTGGTCGCAGAAATACCGCGAGAAACCCGTTTCCGGTGCGGCTGATTTCCTGACCGTTAGCAAGATGCAATTCGTTGCGTATCTCGTCGTCGTGTCGCTGCATCAGATCGCGCCGCGCCCGGTCGCTAGCGTTGACGGGAGCCGGCGGCAACCCGACGATTTCCATGTGCAGCACCGTCACAAGCACGCGCTCGCTCGACGTTGCCGGCAGCGAGCCGGTGACAAAAGCCTGGATCTCGTCGACCAAACGATCGGAATTCTCCCCCCAGATTACGTGATCACGGCCGGCAAGCTCAATGTATCTGGCGCCTTCGATATGCGTTGCCAGGTAGCGCCCCTCTTCCGGTTTTACCCAGCGGTCGCCCGCCGTCTGCACGATCAGTGTCGGGACGTGAACGGTTGGGAGAAGGGCGCGAACATCGATTTCAGTGCCCCAGCGCCAGAGCGCGACCGCGTCGGCAGGCGAGGCTGAATTCCTAAGATAGGCGGCGAACCATTCTCTCTCGAAACTGTCGTTCATCAGGCTGGGCGCGGCGTTGCTCATGTCCGCCGGCTCCCCCCACTGTCTCTCGACGGCGGTCAGATCTTCTTCTACCTGCTCGCTTGTCCTTGCCCATGGATAATCCGGCGACCATCGGCCGCTGGCATAGGTTCCGTTGAGCACGACAGCCGCTGTTCGTTCGGGATAGGTCGCCGCGAAAAGCATGCACATAGGCCCCCCTTCGGAGCTGCCGAACAGAACCGTTCGCTTTGATCCGACCGCATCCAACACCGCTCGCATGTCTTCCATCCGCTCTTCCAGCGTTGGCAAACCAACATTGCGATCGGACAGTCCGGTGCCTCGCTTGTCCATACGGATCAGGCGGGCAAAGGAACCGAGACGCTGGAGCATATGCGCCAGCCGCGGCGATGACCAGGCAAGGTCGAGATTGGAGACCCACCCAGGCACATAGATCAGGTCGACCGGCCCGTCGCCGGTTACCTGATAGGCGATGTTGATTCCGGCCGATTTGACATAGTGGGTCGCGGGGCGCATCGGCTCGGCCCGGGACGCCGGCCGCTCACCTGTTCGGGCTGCCGACGTTGGCGGTGTCTGGGAAGGCGACACCGAGGCGGCTATCCGGGTAGCGGCTTGCGGCGTCACGCGGCGCGTCCGCAGGTCATCATAGAGTTGCCGGGTCTCCGGCTCGGGCTGCAAGCGGAGCTGCAGTTGCAGCACATCACGGCAGCGCTCATACTGTTTCAGCGCGAGGTTAAAGCGGCCCTGGGCGGCATAGGTCCGCATCAGGGCTCGGTGGATATCCTCCCGTAAGGGCTCCAAAGCCAGCAGGCGCACCGCCGCCCGCAGGCATGATGGAAGATCATTCGTTGCCGAATAGTGCGCGACGAGCTTCTCCAGCACGATGGTTGCGATTGCCCTCAATCGCTCGCGCTCCACTCTGAGCCAATCTTCGAACGGCTCCTCCTTCAGGCCGAACCCGTCCAGGAGGTCGCCACGATAGACGACGAGCGCCTGCTCGAGTTGCTCCGGGTCGGAGCCGGCGGCCAGCGACTCGAACCGCGCGACGTCGAAATCAAGATCGTCGAGATTGAGCGTAATGCTGTCGCCGTCGCTCAGAAACCTTTCGCCATCGGATGCGCCCATTCCTTTCCTTATGGCGGATAGGGCCTGTCGAAGGTTCATTCGGGCCTGGGTTTGGCTGTTGCCGCCCCACAAAAGCGCGGCGAGCTTCTCGCGCGATTGGGAGTGTCCGGATTGCAGGGCGAGATAAGCCAGCATGGCGCGAGCCTTGCGGCTGAAAACCGGGGCCACCGCTCCTCCGGCAAAGTCAAAGCCGCCTAACAGACAGAGATGAGGGTGCGCCATCGGATCCGCCACAGCCACAGCTTCTTTGCGATCCTTTCCTGTACTTGCCTCTATTTCAACCGTCATTTCGCCCGGCCTGGTGTTTTTCACGAATCCTTCACGCTGGCTCCACCGCGTTTCTCACGACGCAGGGAAGACAAGTGTCGGGAGACTGGTATCTCAGGAGGACGCTGTGCTACCCCCGACGGAATGGCCCATCTGGCATGATGATTCAAGGCAGGACCCGCAGCCGCGCGGCGGGCCACTGCGCCACGACATTGCGCTCGCGCGCTATCTTGAGAACCAGCGGGCCCGCCGGGCGTCAATGATCCAGGGGTTCGATTTCCGGACCGCCGCGGTCAGCTTGCGCGCACTTTTGGCGAATGCGGGTGGCCGTGGATATCGGCTCTTGGAGGTCCTGGGCATTCGGCCCTTTCATATCCCCGAGCCATCCACCAGCGGCACATCTTCGCCTTCCCACGGGCTCGGCATTGAGCCTTTGCTGAGATTGGCCGACGGCAGCGGCATCCAGCACTTCAGTTCGGGTTCGGCATATTCGACGATGCGTCCTGGAGACGAATCGGAAGCGCGCCAGCCTTCGCTGCCGAACTGATCGGCGCGGGCCCAGTAAGCCATGTCGACCTCGGCCGGCCCCTGTTCGGAAGGCCGAACCGTGACAAGGATTCTGCTGCCGTCCCTTGGCGCGCTCGACATGTGGCGCCACTGATCGGGCTCGTCCATTGCACTTCCTCCTGCGATCTTCGCCTCGCGCGGATAGTCGCTTCGCGTTCGGAAGCGGTCAACCCGAACTTTTTTGCCTGAGGCAAAATCCCTGCCCCGTCGTCGAGGAACAAGTCATGGCGCGCCGGGTTTGGGCAAGTTGTTGAAGGAAGCAAAATGAGACCAGCGCGCCGACCGATCGTTAGCATTGTTGCATGGCAGGCCGCGCCCTTCGTTCCCAACCCGGTCCGATCGCAATGAGGCAGGCCGGTTCCGATCGTTCCACCCCACCGGAGGAGGGTAAAGGCGGCATAGGCCGCGCGCTCGGCCTCGGCCTGATAACAGGGGCGGCCGACGACGATTGTTCCGCGATAGGCACCTATGCCAGCGCCGGCGCCCGTTTCGGACCCGACCTGCTTTGGACGGCTCCGGTGACGTTGCCGATGATGTACGCGGTCGTCTACCTGTCGTCGAAGCTCGGCCAGGTATCGGGGCGCGGATTGTTCCACGTCATCAAGGACTTTTACCCGCGGTGGCTGCTCTGGTCGGTGCTTTTGGGTGTGCTCGTCGGCAACACCATCGAGGCAGCGGCGGATCTCGGTGGAATGGCCGCGGCGATCAACATATTCGTGCCGCTTCCCATTCCGCTGATCGTGCTGTTCGTCGCCGCCCTCATCTTCGCCCTCCAGGTCTTCGGCTCCTATACTTTGATCCGCAACATCTTTCGCTGGCTGGCGCTGGCGCTGCTCGCCTATGTCGGTGCCGCCATTCTGGCCAAGCCGGACGCCGCGGCGGTGCTGCGCGGGACGCTGCTCCCCAGGATCGAATTCAACCGTGAGTTCCTGTCGATCCTGGTCGCCATCATCGGCACGACGCTGTCCGCCTATCTCTACACGTGGCAGTCCAATGAGGAGGTCGAGGAGGAGATTGCCCAGGGGCGGACAACGCTCAGGGAAAGGAAGGGCGCCACCGACAGCGAACTCCGTCGCTCTCGCCGGGACATCCTCATCGGCATGATGTTTTCAAATCTCATCATGTATTTCATCATCCTGTCGACGGGTGCTACGCTCTACAAGGCGGGCCACCACGATATCGACACGGCCGCGCAGGCGGCGGAGGCGCTGCGGCCGCTCGCCGGCCAGGCCGCAAGCGTTCTGTTCGCCGCAGGCGTGATCGGCGTCGGTTTCCTCGCGGTTCCTGTCATGACCACCGGCGCTGCCTATGATGTGGCGCAAGCCATCGGCTGGAAAAACAGCCTGCACGCCCGGGCTCGAGAGGCGCCCAAATTTTATCTCGCCATCGGATTTTTTACCGCGATCGCCGCCGGCCTCAACTTCCTTGGCTTCAATCCGATGAAGGCGCTGGTCTGGTCCGGCATCGTTCAAGGCTTCTCGACGCCGCCCTTGCTGCTGCTCATCATGCTGATGACGAACAACCGCAGGATCATGGGCGACCAGGTGAACAGCCGCAGCACCAACATACTCGGTTGGGCAACGACCGCCGCTATTTTCTCGGCGACGATCGGCCTGGTGGCAACCTGGTTCATGTGATCAGGCGGAAGCAAAGGGATGCCGCCGGTTGGATTACCCGTTCCCGCTTGCGGATTGTCCCAACTTTGCCGGTCTTGGAAATTCCACAACGTCGCCCGTGGGCCGCTTGTATTGTGCCGCGACAATTGCATCGATCAGGAGATCCAGAGCCGCACGAGCCGTGCGGCTCGTCTCGTCCTCGCCGCTCAAATAATGGCAGGCTCGTTCGAGGTGGAGGTGTGCGGCGGCAAAGTCGCTTGTCATAGGCTTCTCCTTGTTGCCCGCCGGCCGGCAAGATGACCGCCTCGATTTACCCAAAAGCAAATATCCACAGCCGGATTTGAATCAAATTGGCCTGACTCACCACATGCCGCGGACCCCACGCCAGCACCTTGGCCTGTGCCCGCGCCGCGTCCTCTCCGAGGGCCGCTAGGCCATCCAGGATCGTGGCATCAGGACATGGTTCCCCGACGTCGCGCCGGAGCGCCCGAGGGCGACTTGCCTGATATGTCCGGCCGGCTGTTCATGCGCTCTGTCCGACGCGCTACGCTATCGCGGGCTGCAGGCGCTGCAGCGATCTTTCAGCGCGGTACGGCGCGTTGAATGAACCAATTGCGGGCGATGTGCAGCAAACTCAGTTCGCTCATCGCCCTGCTTTTGAAATTTTCTCGCTCTTTTAATTCTACAATATCTCTAGACTTAAAATAGATCGCTAGACCCAAGATCTTAAAATAGAGCGCTTGAGAGGGAGCCAGGAATGTCGAAAAAGCTCGTGGTGGGGCTGTCGGGCAACTTGACCCGGCCATCGAAGACCAAGGCGTTCGTCAGCCACATTGTCGGGCAGGCCGCCGAAAGCATCGGCGCAGCCTCGGCCGTCTTCGACATCGAGGATCTCGGCGCGTCCCTGCCGCAGGCAAGGCGCCTCGGCGACCTCGACCCGGCGGCGCGCAACATCGTCGAACGGCTGCTGGGCGCCGACATCCTGGTGGCCGGCTCGCCCACTTTCAAAGGCAGTTATACCGGGCTTTTCAAGCACTTCTTCGACCTGCTCGACCCGTCATCGCTGAGGGGCAAGCCCGTCATCCTCGCCGCGACCGGCGGGGGCGAACGCCATTCGCTGATCGTCGAGCACCAGCTGCGGCCGCTGTTCGGCTTCTTCGAGGCGCTGACTGTGCCGACCGCGATCTACGCCTCCGACAAGGATTTTGCCAATGGCGTGCTGGTGTCGGACGCGATCCATGCCCGCGCCCGGCAGGCGGTCGCCGAGGCATGCCGGGTAACCGGAGTGCCCTATCGCGTCGGCCTTGCCGCCTGAACGCACCACTGACCCGAGATCCCCTCCCCGACCAATCCAGGAGCACGCCGCGATGACCAGATCCAGCAAATCCAGGCAAATCAAACTGGGCGCTTTCCTGCCTGGCGGCGGACAGCATATCGCCGCCTGGCGCCATCCCGAGGCGCCAGCCGACGGCGCCACCAATTTCGAGTTCCACAAGCAGCTTGCCCTGACCGCCGAGCGCGGCCTGTTCGACGCTTATTTCCTCGCCGACAATCTGACGGTCGGGCTCGGCGCCCGCGAAGGCGGCAATGCCAAGATCGCCGGCTTCGAGCCAGTGACGCTGTTTGCAGCGCTGGCGCCGCTCACCACGCATCTCGGCTTCATCGCCACCGCCTCGACCACCTATGAGGAGCCCTACACGCTCGCCCGCAAATTCGCCTCTCTCGATCATCTGTCGAATGGCCGCGCCGGCTGGAACGTCGTCACCTCGGCCGGCGACGAAACCGCGCGCAACTTCAATCGCGACACTCAGCCTGCCCACGCCGAGCGCTATGCCCGCGCGCATGAGCATGTCGAGACGGTCAAGGCGCTGTGGGACAGTTGCGAGGACGACGCCTTCATCCGCGATAAGAAATCGGGGCGCTTCTACGACAAGGACAAGCTCCACGACATCGACCACAAGGGCGCGCATTTCAGCGTCAAGGGTCCGCTCAACGTGCCGCGCCCTGTGCAGGGGCACCCGGTGGTGGTGCAGGCGGGGCAATCGGAGGACGGCCGCAAGCTCGCCGCCCACTCGGCGGAAGTCATCTTCACCGCCCATCAGAACCTGGCGTCGGCGCAGGAATTCTACCGCGACATCAAGGCCCGCGTGGCGGCCGTCGGCCGCGATCCCGAGCAGGTGCTGATCATGCCCGGCGTAGCACCCTTCGTCGGCCGCACCGAAGAAGAAGCGCGCGCCAAATACCAGCAGCTGAACGATCTCATCCTGCCCGAAGACGGCGTCGCCCTGCTCAACGGGCTGGCCGGCCAGACGCTCGACATCAGGGGTTATCCGCTCGACGGCCCGCTGCCGCCAAGCAAGGAAACCGAAGGCATGAAGAGCCGCCAGGCGCTGATCCGCCAGATTGCCGACGAGCACAACTTCACCATCCGCCAGCTCTACCAATGGGTGGCGACGGCCCGCGGCCATTACACCGTCATCGGCAGCGCAGTGCAGGTCGCCGACCAGTTGGAGGAATGGTTCGGCAACGAAGCCGCCGACGGCTTCAACATCCTGCCGCCCTGGCTGCCCGGCGGGCTCGACGACTTCGTCGAGCTGGTGATCCCCGAACTGCAGCGCCGCGGCCTGTTCCGCACCGCCTATGAAGGCAGGACGCTGCGCGAGAACCTCGGCCTCAGGCGGCCTGAAAACCCGTGGACCGCCGCCCGCTCGGCCGTGCTGGCCGCCGAATAATCCCGAGAAGCCCACTACCCTCGAAGCGAGAGGCAAGACGATGACCTTGCAGCACATCGAACAGGCCGCCAGCCTCGGCACGCGTGACGGCACGACAAGCCTGGGCACGGACTTCCTGCGCCTCGGCGGCCGGGCAGGCATCCGCTTCCTGTCGCGCTACGGCGCCCTCATTGCCTTCCTCGCAATCTGGCAAGTGTCGAGTAGCGCAGGGTGGGTCAACACGGCCGTGCTGCCGCCGATCGATACGATTGTCGCGGCACTTTGGAAGGGGTTGGCCGGCGGCACTCTGCTCGGTGACATCGCCATCAGCCTGCAGCGCGCCGGTCTCGCCTTCGCGGCCGCCGTGCTGGTCGCCATCCCGCTTGGCCTGTTCATGGGCCAGGTGCGCGCGGTCGAGACCGCGCTCGATCCCATCCTGCAGGTCTTCCGCCAGACCTCGGCGCTGGCGCTCTATCCCGTATTCATCCTGCTGCTTGGGCTCGGCGAAGCCTCCAAGGTGTTCGTCATCTTCTGGGCGACGCTGTTCCCGCTGCTGCTCAACACCATCGGCGGCGTCAAGCAGGTCGATCCGAAACTGCTGGAGATGGCCCGCGTCTATGGCGCCAGGCAGCTCACCGTCTTCCGCCGCGTCGTGCTGCCCGGCGCCGTGCCCTCGATCTTCGTTGGGCTGAGGCTCAGCGCCACCACGGCGCTGCTGCTGTTGATCGCCTCCGAAATGATCGGCGCCAACAAGGGCATCGGCTTTCAGGTGATGAACGCGCAGTACAACTTCCAGATCCCGCTGATGTTTGCGGCAATCGTCATCCTCGCCGGCCTCGGCCTGATCGCCAACCAGGCGCTGGTCAGCCTGCAGCGGCGGCTCTGCCGCTGGAACAATGCCGTCGACTGACCTCCCCTTTCGCCATCGACCAGACCCAAGCCAAGCCAACCAGGAAAGACCACCATGAAAGTCACCCGCCGTTCCCTGCTTGCCGGCGCACCCTTCGCCGCCGGCCTTCTCGCCGCCGGCCTGCCGCGCTTCGCCTTTGCCGAAGCCGCACCCGTCAAGTTCCGCTCCCTCGCCAGCCGCGGCAGCATCTCTCCGCATGAACTGGCCGGCGAGCTCGGCTATTTCAAAGGCCTCGGTATCGAGGTCGAGAATGTCGGCTATTCCGGCGGCGGCCCGGAATCATTGTTTGCGCTCGCCTCCGGCAGCGTCGATATCGGATCGGCCGCAACCGCCGCCGTGATCAATTCGATTTCCGGCGGCAACGACTTCGTCGCCATCTATCCGAGCAACGGCATCAACAGCAAGGTGCGAAGCGTCTTCTACGTGCTCGACGACAGCCCGATCAAATCGATCGCCGACATTGCCGGCAAGACAATCGCCGTCAACACGCTCGGCGCCCATCTCGACTACACCGTGCGCGAGGCGCTGCACAGCGTCGGCCTGTCGCCGGATGCCGCCAATCTCGTCGTCGTGCCCGGACCGCAACTCGAACAGACCTTGCGCTCCCGCCAGGTCGACATCGCGGCGCTCGGCTACTGGCAGGCGACCTTTGCCGGCGCGCTGGTCGACAATGGCGGCGTGCGTGGCGTGTTCAACGACACCGACGTGCTGGGCGAACTGGCCGGCGGCTTCGTCGTGCTCAGGCGCGACTTCATCGCCGCGCATCCCGACGCCGCCCGCAATTTCGTCGAGCAATCGGCGCGCGCCTCCGACTGGTCGCTGCAGAACCCCGACGAAGCGCGCAAGGTGCTCGCGACAATCCTCGACAAGCGCGGCGAAAACGGCGAGCTGGCGCGCTACTGGACCGGCTTCGGGCTGCGCCAGGGGGCCAAGGCGACGGACCGCGACATCGACTTCTGGGTCAGCGTGCTCGAGCGCGACGGTCGCCTGCCAAAGGGTAAGCTGAAGGCAACAGACATCCTCTACCGGCCCGGCGAAACCAAGACCAACTGACAAGGCCAACCGGCAGCTGGGAGACGAGCGCGATGAGCAGCACAAGCGGCGGTGAGGTCAGCATACGCGACCTGTCCAAATCGTTCAGCATCGGCGGGCGCTCGCTTGCCGTGCTGAGGACCCTCAACCTCGACATCCGCTCGGGCGAATGCCTGGTCATCGTCGGCGCCAGCGGATCTGGCAAGACCACGCTGCTGCGCATTCTTGCCGGGCTGGAGGCCGCCGACAGCGGCGGCGTCGCCATCGACGGCAAGCCGGTGCACGGCGTCGGCGCCGAGCGCGCGGTGATCTTCCAGGAACCGCGCCTGCTGCCCTGGCTGACCGTGCTCGGCAATGTCGCCTTCGGCCTCGAAGTGCGCGGCGTGCCGAAGGCCGAGGCCGAGGAACGGGCGCGCTTCTATATCGCGCTCGTCGGCCTCGCCGAATTCGGCGATGCTTTCCCGAGGCAGCTGTCGGGCGGCATGGCGCAGCGCGTCGGCATCGCCCGCGCCTTGACCGTGCAGCCCGAAATCCTGCTGCTCGACGAGCCGCTGGGCGCGCTTGACGCGATGACCAAGATCGGCATGCAGGAGGAGCTGGCGCGCATTTGGAGCGAGGAGAACGTCACCATGGTGATGGTGACGCACGACCTCGAGGAAGCGATCTACCTGGCCGACAGGGTGCTGATCCTGCCCAAGGAGAAAGGCGGCGCGGCGCGGCTGATCGACATCGACCTGCCCCGCCCGCGCGAGCGCAGCGAAAGCCGCTTCGTACGCTACCGCGAAGAACTGCTGCGCGAATTCGGCCTGCACTGAAAGGCCCCCTACGCGATCTTGGGTTCCTCGCCCCGCAAAGCGGGGAGAGGTGGTTCGGCGAAGCCGAGACGGAGAGGGGTCTTCCTTTTTTGAAATCCTCTCCCCCCGCGCTCTTTCCTGGAACCGGATTCCCCGCCCCCGCATTTCCTTAACCGGGAGGCGAAGGAGCGCGGCATGAAAGCTTTGTTCGCAATCTTTGGCGGCTTCGTCCTGACGCTCGCCGTATTCGCCAGCGGCCTCGCATTCGCCACCTGGCTATTGATAGCCAAGCCGGTGCGGCCGCCCGCCCCGGTCTCCAGCGTCGCCGAACTGTGGGCCAAGGATCCGCGCCCGGTAAACCCGGCCTCGCAGCGCCTCGAGCGCCTCCCGGCCCGCCCGGTTCCCGTTCGCACCTCGGAAGTTGATCGCAGCTCGAAACCCGCCGACACCGCCGCAGCTTCGACACCCGACACCACCGGCTCCATCAAGCCGGCGGTGGAAGAGCAGCAGACGCTGCCCGCCGCCCATGTCGAATGGTGCGCCAGCCGCTACCGCTCCTACAGGCCAGGCGACAACCGCTACACATCCTACAGCGGCCAACAGCGCCCCTGCATATCGCCCTATCTCGACGCCGCCGATGACGGCAGCTACGTCGAGGCGAGCGATACGTCGTCAGTGGAGGGCTACCCGCGGCCGGACGAAACCGGCGACGCCGAGCTCTCATCCGACCACGTCCAATACTGCTTCAGCCGCTACCGGTCATATCGACCGGAAGACAATAGCTATCAGCCGTATTCCGGCGGGCCGCGTCGGCAGTGCGAGTAGGCAGGCCGGGCGTGGCTGGCGGCCGCAGGGCATGGCGCCTTGTGCGACCCCACCAACGATCACGCAGATTTCTTGGATCGTTCGGGTTGGCGCGGCGTTCATCCGATACCCAAAGGAGAAATCAACATGGGCGACGACCGGGAAGACAAGATTCGTGAGCGCGCATACCAGATCTGGGAACGTGAAGGCGGGATCCATGGCGATCCCGAGCGGCACTGGCACCGGGCTGAGGCCGAGATCGACAGGGAGGCAGCCCTGCCGCTGACGACAGGCGATGCCCTGCCGGAAACCCGCGAGTTCGCGAGTTCCGACGTCTTGACGGTGGAGGCCCTGGCGGTGCGCACCGGCATATCGGGCGAACAGGCACAGGAGCTGATCGACAGGCTGGGCAACGACCGGGCGGCGATCGAACAAGCCGCGCGCAACCTCAAGGGGAAGCAGCGGCTCGGGGAGTGACAGATGATCAGAAAACTCAAAGACGGAAAATACCGCCTCTATTCGCGCAAGAAGGACGAAAAGACCGGCAAGCGCCGCAATCTCGGGACGTTTGACAGCCGCGAGGCTGCGGAGAAGCACGAACGTGAGGTGCAGTATTTCAAGAAGCATTGAGGCGGCGTTGGGCGTGTTGTCGCTTGCCAGGCAGCCGCGCCGGATGCCTGACGGAACCTGAGCCTGCGAAGACGGCGGCCACGCATCTCTGCGCCGGACAGTTTACGAGAACATGGTGCGTCCAGAAGCAGGTAACGACGCCCATCGCGGTCGCCCGCGGATTTTAGCACGGTATGCAAATTGTTCAGAACCGTACCTGATGCACCTCGCGCAAGCGGCATAAACCTTTCAGTGACGAAGCGTTCGCTTGCAATGTGGGCGATGCCTCCACTAGTTTCTGGTCAAATTGAACAAAACGGGAACAAAAATGTCACGGGCGAATTGAATTCGCGTTCGCCGTCCGGCGTGTTGCGCACCACAGGGCCTGGCTGGTTGGGATAGATGTCGATGGAGGGTTCGAGATTGCCGAGGATATCCCGCAAGGCGCGGGTCCACTGGCGAATGGCCTCCTGGCTGGTCGTGATATTGTAAAGATTGCACATTTCAGGCCGTTCCCGGATGCTTAGGCATCTTGTTGGAAACGGCCCGGAATTTCCAGCGCTGTCCGTTAGGTTGCTGACACGGCAGGCCGTGTCAGCAATGGCTTTGTGAGACCTACCGCGTCGATTGTCTCATAGCTTGTGCGGCGACTGCCGCCAGAAAAGCCCTCGCCGCGGCATCGCAGGCCGCTCGAGACGGGCCCTTGGCGAAAAGAAGAAGCTCGGCGGCTCGAATGTTGAGCCCGTGCTTCCTTGCGAATGTGGCTAGATCGTAAGGCTTGTTGTCGTAAGGCACGTCGTCGTAGTCGATCGTCAGATCGTAGTTTTCTTTCATTTTCTTCCTCCCGTTAGCGATCTTCCCCCTCCTGTCGCTAACGCAAAATTAACGTCGATGGCGTCGGGCGAGTCCACCAATCAGAGATTGTGTAAAAAACGTACGAGCTCGGATGCTCGCCCTCGCCACGGCGCCGCGAGCAATCGCCGCGAGCCGGACCGCTCGAAAGAGCCGATTATGGGGGCACGTTGGAAAAGGCAGCCACGGCCTGGTGCCACGGGGTGTCCGCGACCCTACCGTGCCTAATGGCCGTCATTTTCATCTTCCTGGCCCGGTCCGCAAAGCCGGCCTCGTTGGGTCAGCTAAAGAATAAATCCGGCTAATAACACCGTAAGGAGCAGTGACAGCGGAACAGCCGCAAGACACCAGATCTCCAACGTGTTGTTTTGCAGCGGGTCCATCGTCAGCCTCACTTTTTGGTTCGTCATTGTGACACTAACGGTTGGTCGGAGGTAGCGGTTCCAAGCGACGCTGTTCATAGAGCGCTGCCTGTGCTGCATATTAGCAACAGCTTGACGACCGCTGAGCCCGTACCGCTTGGAGAACTTCACTTGGCGCCGGTGGATGGGCATTCCGCAGGAATGCAAGCGCCCCTCCATCAGGCGTGCGGGGATCGATCGCCGCCTATGATCAGCGCCGAGCCATGCCCCGGAACCCAATGGCTGCGTCGACCTCCGGCCGAAGTTTCGCTACCACCGAGCAGACCCGATGTTCACTCCAGCCAGCGATGCCCGTTTATAGGACCTAAGTCTGACCTGCCTGCGCAATGGTCTCGTGTACGGCCGGCGCCGGGAACAACTGCGCCAGTTGTGTGCGTCAAGTTCTGCAAAAATGGCGTGGCAGTAGCTGTGACGTCGGCGTGTCCGCCCCACACCCCCCCTGTTTTGCGGAGGGGCGGACACACGGCGGTGCTCAGGCGGCCAATGCTCTCA
>NZ_JAMYVG010000025.1:0-79324 GCF_040323855.1 Mesorhizobium sp. M0028 | reverse complement strand
TCTCAGCCTAAACTCAACCCCAAAATCGCCATATGCGATTCCCCTGCCCTTGCGGGGGAGATGTCCGGCAGGACAGAGGGGGGTGGGAAGGATCGCGACTTAGCCGGCTGCAGACGGGACGTTAATGCGCCTCTTCCCAGTTGTTGGCGGCGCGGGCGTCGACGTGCAGCGGCACCGACATCGATACCGCCGGCATGGCGGCGTTCTCCATGACGTGGCAGACGACGGGAATCGTCGCCTCGACCTCGGCTTCGGCCGTCTCGAAGACCAGTTCGTCATGCACCTGCAGCAGCATGCGGGCGGAAAGCTTCGCCTTCTCCAGCGCCTCGTCCATGCGGATCATGGCGCGACGGATGATGTCGGCGGCGGTGCCCTGCAGGCGTGCGTTGATCGAGGCGCGCTCGTTGAACGCCCGGATCGAGGGGTTTGACGATCTGATCTCCGGGTAGTGGATGCGGCGGCCGAAGATGGTCTCGACGAAGCCGTGCTCGCGCGCATAGGCCTTGGTGGCGTCGATATAGTCGCGGATGCCGGGGAAGCGCTCGAAATATTTCTTGATGTAGTCACCGGCTTCTTCGCGTGCGATCGACAGCTGGTTGGCGAGGCCAAAGGCCGAAATGCCGTAGATGATGCCGAAATTGATCGCCTTGGCACGGCGGCGCACTTCCGAAGGCATGCCCTCGACCGGCACGTTGAACATTTCCGAGGCGGTGATGGCGTGGATGTCGGCGCCGTCGGCGAAGGCCTGCTTTAGCTGCGGGATTTCGGCGACATGGGCGAGCACGCGCAATTCGATCTGGCTGTAGTCGGCGGAAACCAGCTTGTTGCCCTTGTCGGCGATGAAGGCCGTCCTGATCTTTCGCCCCTCGACGGTGCGCACCGGGATGTTCTGCAGATTGGGATCCGAGGACGACAGCCGGCCGGTCGTCGTCGCGGCAAGCGCGTAGGAGGTGTGGACGCGCTTGGTGTCGGGATGGATGAAGCCGGGCAGGGCATCGGTATAGGTCGATTTCAGCTTGGTCAGCTGGCGCCAATCGACGATCTTGCGCGGCAATTCGTGGCCTTCGGCGGCGAGGTCTTCGAGAAGCTGCGCCGAGGTCGACCATTGGCCGGTCTTGGTTTTCGAACCGCCGGGCAGGCCCATCCTGCCGAACAGGATGTCGCCGAGCTGTTTTGGCGAGCCGATGTTGATGCGCTCGCCGACCAGCTGGTAGATCTCGTCCTCGAGCCGCGCCGCACCTTGTGCCAGTTCGCCGGAGAGCCGCGACAGGATCTGCCGGTCGACGGAGATGCCGCGTTGTTCCATCCGTGACAGGACTGGCACCAGCGGCCGTTCCAGCCGTTCATAGACCGAGACCAGGCCCTTGGCGGCAAGGCGTGGCTTCAGCACCTGCCAGAGCCTGAGCGCGACGTCGGCGTGCTCGGCGCCGTAAGCCGTCGCCTTGCCGAGGTCGGCCTGATCGAGGCCGACGAAGTTTCTTCCCGAACCGGCCAGTTCCTTCAGCGGAATGGTCGCGTGGCCGAGCCATTTATCGGCCAGCGCCTCCAGGCCATGGCCACCATGGGTGCCGGCCTCGAGCACGTAGGAGATCAGCATGGTGTCGTCATAGGGGCCGATCTCGATGCCATGACGGCTCATGACGACGAGGCGGTATTTCATGTCGTGCACGATCTTGAGGACAGATTTGTCCTCGAGCAGCGGCTTGAGCAACGCTAGTGCGTCGCGGATCGAGATCTGGTTGTCGACCGCGCCGCCGCCGAGCAGGTCGCCATTGCCGTTTTTATGGGCAAGCGGCACGTAGGCGGCATGGCCAGGCGCGACGGCCATGGCAAGGCCGATCAGTTCGGCCCGCATCGGATCGGGCGAGGAGGCCTTAACGTCGAAGGCGACGATGCCTCTCTCCATCGCCTCGGCGATCCAGGCCTTCAGCGTCGCGGCGTCGCGGATGCAGGCGTAGGCGCTGGTGTCGATCTTGCGGGCGGTGGCAGCCTCCAGGCGAAGCGCCGAAAGCAGGGATGGGGTGTCGCCTTGCCTGGCTGCGGCCGGGGCTTCGAGTGCCGCTTCGTCCGACGGCGGTGCGCTCTCGGCGGCCGCGGGCAGCCCAAAACCCATATCGGGGCCATGCGCGGTATCGGCACGCTCTATTGTGACGGGAGTGGCCGCAACGTCGCCCGCGTCGGTTCCCGTCGCTTCGGCCACGCGGCGGGTCAGCGTCGAGAATTCCATGGTCTTGAGAAAGCCGATCAGCCTGGGGCCGTCCGGCGCGTGCAACACGAACTCGTCGAGCCCCTCGGTCACCGGCACGTCGTTCTTCAGCGTCACCAGGTCACGCGAGATGCGCGCCTTGTCGGCATTGGCGATGATCGATTCGCGCCGCTTGTCCTGCTTGATCTCGCCGGCGCGGGCGAGCAGCGTATCGAGGTCGCCGAACTGTTCGAGCAATTGCGCCGCCGTCTTCGGCCCGATGCCGGGCACGCCCGGCACATTGTCGACCGAATCGCCGGTCAGCGCCTGCAGGTCGATCATCTTCTGCGGCGGCACGCCCCATTTCTCGATCACCTCGGGAACGCCGATCTGGCGGTCCTTCATCGGGTCGTACATGGCAACCGTTGGGCCGACCAGTTGCATCAGATCCTTGTCGGAAGAGATGATGGTGGTGTCGGCGCCGGCTTCGCAGGCAAGCCGGCAATAGGTGGCGATCAGGTCATCGGCCTCGTAGCCTTCCGTCTCAAGGCATGGCAGGTTGAAGGCCCTGGTCGCCTGGCGGATCAGGCCGAATTGCGGGATCAAATCTTCCGGCGGCGCCGAGCGGTTGGCCTTGTATTCGGGGTAGAGGTCGTTGCGGAAGGTCTTCGACGAATAATCGAAAATCACGGCGAAATGCGTCGGCACGATGCCGACATCGGTGTTGCGGGCGTCCTGGGTCAGCTTCCAGACCATGTTGCAGAAGCCGAGCACGGCACTGGTCGGCAGCCCGTCGGACTTGCGGGACAGTGGCGGGAGCGCGTGATAGGCACGGAAGATGTAGCCGGAGCCGTCGACAAGGAAGAGATGATCGCCTTTTTTCATGGCACGAGGGATAGCGCGGCGCAGCGCCGCGGTCCATGCCAAAGGCGGCTTGCGCCAAGGGTTCCGGCAACACCCTGACAAATGGCGTGTGAGCTTGGCCGGCCTGGCGGCTTGGCCGGAGCTTTGTTCGCTCACGCCTATGTTACAAAAGTGTAATTTTTGTGCCCTTGAATCGCCACGTTCGCAGACACAGATAAACGCCATCGGCAGTTTTCGCCGAAGTCCGGAGCAAGGCCCGTCCCCCGCCTATCCCGGACACTTGCGGCAGCCTATCCCCCCTCTCCGGGCTGCCGCATCGTTTCGAGTAAGGCCGCCGTGGTTCCCCCTCCACCACGGCGGCATTTTTTTGCCTTTCGACCCGATCCTGCCCGTGGCCCAACGTTCGCGGGCTTTCCGTTTGGCCGCATGGGCTCTAGATTCGCCGCCAGAATCGAAAGGCCCGCCTATGTCCGCAGTTTCCCCTGTCCTCGACCGCCTCGACAAGAACTTCGACCAGAGCCTGGAACGCCTGTTCGGCCTGCTCAGTATCAAGTCGATCTCCACCGATCCGGACTACGCGGCCTACTGCCGCAAGGCCGCCGAATGGCTGGTCGCCGAGCTCAAGTTGATCGGCTTCGACGCCAGCGTGCGCGACACGCCGGGGCATCCGATGGTGGTCGCGCATCACGACGGGCCGGCAGGCGCGCCGCATCTGTTGTTTTACGGCCATTACGACGTCCAGCCGGTCGATCCGGTCGAGCTGTGGGAAAGCGACCCGTTCGCACCGGCGGTCAAGGAGATCGAGCCCGGCCACAAGGTGATCACCGGCCGCGGCGCGGCCGACGACAAGGGTCAGCTGATGACCTTCGTCGAGGCCTGCCGCGCGTGGAAGCAGGTGCATGGCGGATTGCCGTGCCGAATCACGATCCTGTTCGAGGGCGAGGAGGAGTCCGGATCGCCGTCGCTGAAACCGTTTCTCGAGGCGAATGCGGACGAGCTCAAGGCCGATTTCGCGCTGGTCTGCGACACCGGCATGTGGGACCGCGATACGCCGTCGATCTGCGTCTCGCTGCGCGGGCTGGTCGGCGAGGAGATCACGGTGACGGCCGCCGACCGCGACCTGCATTCCGGGCTGTATGGCGGTGCGGCCGCCAATCCGATCCGCATCCTGGCAAAAATCCTGGCCGACATCCACGATGAGGATGGTCACGTCACCATTCCGGGTTTCTATGACGGCGTCGGGGAAACGCCCTCGCAGATATTGCAGTCGTGGCTGTCGCTGGGCGAGACCGCCGAGACCTTCCTCGGCCCGATCGGCCTGTCGATTCCGTCCGGCGAAAAGGGCCGCTCGGTGCTCGAACTGACCTGGGCGCGCCCGACGGCCGAGTTCAACGGCATCATCGGCGGCTATACCGGCAAGGGCTTCAAGACGGTGATCGCCGCGCAAGCCTCGGCAAAAGTCTCCTTCCGCCTCGTCCACAAACAGGATCCGGCAAAAATCCGCGCCGCCTTCCAGGCATTCGTCAGGCAGCGCGTTCCGGCCGACTGCTCGGTTGAATTCCATCCGCACGGCGCCTCGCCGGCGATCCAGCTTTCCTACGACTCGCCCTTTCTCGCCAAGGCCAAGCAGGCGCTGTCCGACGAGTGGCCGAAGCCGGCGGTGGTGACCGGCAGCGGCGGCTCGATCCCGGTGGTCGGCGATTTCCAGACCTATCTCGGCATGGAATCGCTGCTGGTCGGTTTCGGTCTTGACGACGACCGCATCCACTCGCCGAACGAGAAGTACGAGATGAGCTCTTTCCACAAGGGCCAGCGCTCCTGGGCGCGCATTCTCGAGGCGCTGACACGCTGAAATTGCGTCACAATCAACTTTGTGTTGATTTTTCACCGGATCACGGCAAGGACGGGCACGGCCCGTCGCGTATCGCTGCACGGGGCCGCGACCGGAGAAGACGATGAGCGACATACGTTTCCACAAAAACGATTTGCCCGGCCTGCTGCATTACGATGTCGGGGCGGTCGCTATCGACACCGAGACGCTCGGGCTGAACCCGCATCGCGACCGGCTCTGCGTCGTGCAGATCTCACCGGGCGACGGCTCGGCCGACGTCATCCAGATCGCGCCCGGCCAGAGGAAGGCGCCGAACCTCGTCAGCCTGCTGAAGAATCGCAGCATCACCAAGCTCTTCCACTACGGCCGCTTCGATCTCGCCGTACTCTACAACGCCTTTGGCGTCATGCCGGAGCCGGTGTTCTGCACCAAGATCGCGTCGCGGCTGACGCGCACCTACACCGACCGGCACGGGCTGAAGGACATCTGCTTCGAGCTTCTCGGGGTCGGCCTGTCGAAGGCGCAGCAATCCTCGGACTGGGCGGCCGAGACGCTGTCGCCCGAGCAGCTCGAATATGCCGCCTCCGACGTGCTCTACCTGCACCGGCTGCGCGACGTGCTGAGCGCGCGGCTGGCGCGCGACAACCGGACCAGGGAGGCCGATGCCTGCTTCCGCTTCCTGCCGACGCGTGCGAAACTCGACCTGATGGGCTGGGATGAGGAGGATATCTTCGCCCACAGCTAATGGCCTTCATGATAATTCTACTCCGGCGGCCATCTGGCGCAGTTTTCTCCGCTTCCGGTGCTCACGGACCCAAATGTCCGCTGCGCTCCGGTTCTCGAAAACCACGCCATATGTCTCGCCGGAGCGAATTCTCATAAAGGCCATCGGCCAGGAACCGAGGGCGCTTGTCCCGGCGCTCCGTTCGCTTCACCGGGAGGAATGGAAATGGCTGCGCGAAAACCGATCGAAACGGCACCCAAGGACGGTTCCAAGGTCACCGTCTACTGGCAGGATAGGGACGGCGTGATGAACGAAAGCATCGCGCAATACCGTTCGCTCGACCGGCTGAAGGCGGCCGGCGGCGACTGGGACGAAAGCGACGCCGGCTGGTGGGCCTATACGGACGGCCATACGCAAAAGAAGATCGAACCGATCAGCTGGCGGCCCGCCTCCGACGACCCGGACGCGGACGACTGAGGGTGGTCGCAACCGTCGAACTGAAGTGATTATTCTGAGGCGAAGCGTATTTTGTTCTTGCTTTGTGCCGGCAGCTATGCTATTAATCCCGCTATGGTGCTTATTGGCGCCAACGACCCGCCTGCCGAGGCGGGTTTTTTCGTTTCGGCTTTGGCACTGTCGCGAGCCGGGCGTGCTTCGCAAGTGATTGAATACAGTTTACTTCGATTTTTCCCGACTTAACCCGCCCTTAAATCGCCGCATCTAGTCTTCAACCCGAACGCCATAGGCATGGGGAAGACAGCACAGCGCATGGCGAACCGGAAAGACAGTCGCATCGAACCCAGCTTCGAGACATCGCCGGGGGCGAGATCCTCGGCCGGTTTTTCGGTGAGCGAGGAGGACCGCGTCGTGCCGAACAACCGCAAAGCCGCCGCAAAGCGCAAATCGACCAAGGCCAAGCCGTCACGCGGCGGGCGCGGCAAAGGCCGGCGCGGCGCGTTCGGCGTGCTTGGCCGGCTGTTCTACTGGTGCTTCGTGCTGGCCATCTGGGGCGGTATCGCCACTGCCGGCATCGTCGTCTATTACGGCGCGAAAATGCCGGCGGCCACCACCTGGGCCATTCCCGACCGCGCCCCCAACATCAAGATCGTCTCGGTCGACGGCCAGCTGCTTGGCAATCGCGGCATGAGCGGCGGCGAGGCCGTCGGCCTGCACGAAATGTCGCCCTATATTCCCGAGGCCGTCATCGCCATCGAAGACCGCCGCTTCTATTCGCATTTCGGCATCGACCCGATCGGCCTTTCCCGGGCAATGATGACCAATGTGCTCGGCGGGCATTTTTCGCAGGGCGGCTCGACGCTGACCCAGCAGCTGGCCAAGAACCTGTTCCTGACGCCGGACCGCACGCTGGAGCGCAAGGTGCAGGAAGTGCTTTTGGCGCTGTGGCTCGAGCACAAGCATACGAAGGACCAGATCCTCGAAATGTACCTCAACCGGGTCTATTTCGGCTCGGGCGCCTATGGCGTCGAAGCGGCCTCGCGCCGCTATTTCGGCAAGAGCGCGCGCGACGTCACGCTGTCGGAGGCGGCACTTCTCGCCGGTCTGCTCAAGGCGCCGTCGCGGCTGTCGCCGGCACGCGACCCAAAGGCGGCCGAGCAGCGCTCGCAGCTGGTGCTCGCCGCGATGCGCGACGAGGGCAAGATAAGCGCCAAGGAGATGACCACGGCGATGAGCGCGCCGGCGACGCGCGCGCCGTCCTACTGGACCGGCTCGGAAAACTATGTCGCCGATACGATCATGGAAGAACTGCCCGACCTGATCGGTGACGTGCGCCGCGACATCGTCGTCGACACGACCGTCGATCTGACGCTGCAGAAGCTCGCCGAGCAATCGATCCGCCGGCTGATCGACCAGAGCGGCAAGAAGCTCAATGTCAGCCAGGGCGCGCTGGTGTCGATCGACAATTCCGGCGCGGTGCGCGCCATGGTCGGCGGCTATGATTATTCGACCAGCCAGTTCGACCGCGCCTCGGAAGCGCGCCGCCAGCCGGGCTCGGCGTTCAAGCCGTTCGTCTATATGGCGGCGCTGGAATCCGGCCGTACGCCGGACAGCGTGCGCAATGACGCGCCGATCAAGATCGGCAACTGGACGCCCGACAATTACGGCGGCAAATATTTCGGCAAGGTGACGCTGGCGACGGCGCTGGCAAAATCGCTGAACTCGGTGGCCGCGCAGCTGACCATGGAAGTCGGACCGAATGCGGTGGTCGAGGCGGCGCACCGCATGGGCATCCAGTCCGAGCTGACGGCCAACACTTCGATCGCGCTGGGCACCTCGGAAGTGACGCCGCTGGAACTGACCTCGGCCTATGTTCCCTTCGCCAATGGCGGCTATAAGCCCGACATCCATTTCATCCGCCGCGTCACGACGAGCGACGGCAAGGTGCTCTACGAAAACAATGGCGGCGGTGCGCCGCGCGTCGTCAAGCCCGATGTCGTCGGCATGATGAACTCGATGATGACCGGCACGGTCGAGATCGGCACGGCCAGGAAGGCGGCGTTCGCCTGGCCGGCGGCCGGCAAGACCGGCACCAGCCAGAACTCGCGCGACGCCTGGTTCATCGGCTATACCGCCAACCTCACCACCGGCGTCTGGTTCGGCAATGATGACGGCAGCGCGATGAAGAAGGTCACCGGCGGCGCCTTGCCCGCGCAGGCCTGGCACGAGTTCATGGTCGCCGCGCATGAGGGCGTGCCGGTGCGGCCGCTGCCCGGAACCTGGAAATCGACGCCGCCCGACACCGTCGTCCCGGACGAGATACCGGCCGACACGGCACCGCCGGCGCCGGTCGCGTCCGTTGGCCAATCGGCGCCGCCTGCGGCAGCTACGCAGCCCGCTTCGCGTCCCGTGCGCCCTGCTGAGACGGTCGATGCCGGCGGCCTTGCCATGCCGGGCGTCGACAGTGCCACCGGATCGATCAAGCATCCGGTGCCGCCCGGCGAAGTTGGCGGCCCGGTCAAGAAGCGGCAGACCTCGATCCTGGACATTCTGGGCGGAGGTTAGGCGATGTCCGGTGAACCGGCCAAGCCGGCTGACGTCAAAGGATACAAGCGTCTAAGCACGTGGCAGTGGCTCTTGCTGCTCGGGATGACCGTTTGTGTCGTGGTCATTCGGCATCTGCCGTATCTCTATTTCCCCAATCCGGCATACCTCGATCAGGAAAGAATCGGAGCGGTATACGGCTCCGTCATCATGGGTCTTTTGTTGCCTTATGGGGTGGCCTGGGGCGTTGCGCGTCTGGCCGGGCGCTCGCGTGGCGCGTTCTTAGGGGTTATCTGGACGTTGGCGGCTCTGGTCTTTGTTCTCAATCTCGGCCTGTATGTGCAGTGTCCGACCTGCTATTGAACGGTTGCCAGCAGCCACGCAACCGGCCCTGTGATCTTCTGGCGGCCTCTCGTCATTGTAACCATATTCGGTTAGATCACGCGCCGGAGACCGCGACATGGCTGAACCCGACACCAGAAAAACCATCGTGCTGACCGGCGCCAGCCGTGGCATCGGCCATGCCACGGTCAAGCGCTTTTCACGCGAAGGCTGGCGCGTCATCACCTGCTCGCGCCAGGCCTTTGCCGAGGACTGCCCGTGGCCGGCCGGCCCGGAAGACCACATCAAGGTCGATCTCGCCGACCAGGAAGATGTCGGCATCGCCATCTCCGAGATCCGCCACCGGCTCGAGGCCCATGGCGGGCAGTTGCACGCGCTGGTCAACAATGCCGGCATCTCGCCGAAGCTCAAGGACGGCAACAGCCGCATGAACTCGATCGACACGCCGATGCATGTCTGGCGCGACGTCTTCCAGGTGAATTTCTTCGCGCCGATCATGCTGGCGCGGGGCCTGTTCAAGGAGCTGGCGTCAGCCAAGGGTTCGATCGTCAACGTCACCTCGATCGCCGGCACCCGCGTGCATCCTTTCGCCGGCACCGCCTACGCGACCTCGAAGGCGGCACTCGGCTCGCTGACGCGCGAGATGGCGCATGATTTCGGTCCGCACGGCATTCGCGTCAACGCCATTGCGCCGGGCGAGATCGACACCGCGATCCTGTCGCCGGGCACGGAAAAAATCGTCGAGACCATTCCGCTGAGGCGGCTCGGCACCACCGCGGAAGTCGCCGACATCATCTTCTTCCTGTGCTCGCAGCAGGCGTCCTACGTGACCGGCTCAGAAATCCACATCAACGGCGGCCAGCACGTTTGAGCGGTTGGTTTTGATCAATCGTTGACGCTGCCCCTCATCCCTCTGCCGGGACCTTCTCCCCGTGAAGAACGGGGAGAAGGGGCTTGACCGCTACGCTGGCGGGGCAGCGCAGGCTTAGGCTGCCGTGGGCGCTTTCGGTGCTGCCAAAACCTCCTCGACGATCCCGCGGGCGATCTCGCGTTCACCCATGATGACGGTGTCGGCACCAAGGCCCTTGAGGTGCTCGACCTCGGCATCGGAATGGGCGCGGGCGATGATCTCGATTGTCTGATTGGCGGCGCGGGCGCGCAGCACGACCTGCCCGGCCTCGAAGGCGTTGGGGATGGCCAGGATCAGCCGCTTCGCGCCCTCGGCATTGGATGCGGCGAACACGTCGCCATTCGCCGCGTTGCCGGCCACGGTTTCGACGCCTTCGGCCTTGAGCTTCGCCAACGTCTTGTCGGCATCCTCGATGACGAGGAAGGGCAGGGCGGCCTGCTTCAGCGACGCGCCGACGAGGCTGCCGACGCGGCCGTAGCCGATCAGGATGGTGTGGCCGGTCAGCCTCGTCCTGGGCGGCGGGCCATCCTCCTTCGCGGGCGCCGCGACCGAAGCCACCTGGCCGGGTTCGGTCGCCGGGCCGATCGGCCTTGCTTCGCCGGACGGCGCCGTCCTGCCGGCGCGTGCTCCCAGCCAGGGTTTCATCCGGTCGGCGGCAAGAAACATCAGCGGATTGAGGACGATCGACAGGATGGCGCCGGCGAGGATGAGGTCGCGGCCTTGTTCGGGCAGCAGTTTCAGCCCGACGCCGAGTTCGGCCAGGATGAACGAGAATTCGCCGATCTGGGCAAGGCTTGCCGAAATCATCAATGCCGTTGCGACCGGATAGCGGAAAACGACGACGATGACGAAGGCTGCCAGCGACTTGCCGATAACGATGATGGCCAGCGTCGCCAGGATCGGCCAGCCATTGCTGATCAGGCTGAACGGGTCGAACAGCATGCCGACCGAAACGAAGAACAGCACGGAAAAGGCGTCGCGCAGCGGCAGCGATTCCTCGGCCGCCCGATGGCTGAGCTCGGATTCGCTCATGATCATGCCGGCGAAGAAAGCGCCGAGAGCCAGCGACACGCCGAACAGCTTGGCCGCGCCGAAGGCGACGCCAAGCGCAATCGCAAGCACCGCCAGCCGGAACAGTTCGCGCGATCCGGCATGGGCGACGTAGTGCAGGATCCAGGGGATAAGCCGGCGGCCGACCACCAGCATGACCACGACAAAGGCCGCGACCTTGGCCAGTGTGATGCCGACGACGCCCCAGACGCCGTAGCTCGCCGGCAGCGACAGCAGACCGCCGGAGTGCACCCCCACCTGCTCCTGGCCGCCGAGCACGCCGGCCAATGCCGGCAAAAGCACCAGCGCCAGCACCATCGCCAGATCCTCGACGATCAGCCAGCCGACAGCGATGCGGCCACGCTCGGTCTCGATCAGCCGCCGCTCCTGCAGCGCGCGCAACAGCACCACGGTCGAGGCCACGGAAAGCGCCAGGCCGAAGACCAGCCCGGCGCCCATCGACCAGCCGAGCATCCAGGCGAGGCCGGCGCCAAGGGCTGTCGCGAAGCCGATCTGCACGATGGCGCCGGGCACGGCGATGGCGCGGACCGACAACAGGTCCTTCAGCGAGAAATGCAGGCCGACGCCGAACATCAGCAGGATGACGCCGATCTCGGCCAGTTCATTGGCGAGGCCGGCATCGGCAACGAAACCCGGCGTGTTCGGTCCAACCAGAACGCCGGCAATGAGATAGCCTACCAGCGGCGGCACGCGAAAACGGTTGGCAAGTGCGCCGAAGACGAAAGCCAGCCCCAGACCGGCAACGATGGTGGCGATAAGGGGCGTGTCATGCGGCATTGTCTATGGAGCGCCTTCAGGAATTGCCATGTCGGACGTGCGCCGCCCGAAAGCCGCCGCCTCGGCAGTATGGGGGCTCGGACAGTCGCGAGACAACCCGCAATCCCCATGAAATCGATGGCAAAGAAGCAAAAGGCAGAGAGCCGGTAAGCGTTGCCACCCGGCGCGGCCTGCTCTAGGCAGGCGATTGATACGGAAAAGGGCTTATCCCGTTCGCGCAGGCAGACGCTGCTAATTGTGCATTGATAGAACTGGGATTCATCCGTTAGCAGACCGAAGCGGTCCTCGGGATGGAAGATGGGTGCGACGCATCAGGCACGATTCGCCAACCCGTGTCCTGTCAGATCGTGGCAGCCTCCTACTGCGCCACAGGCGTTTTTGAAGCCGGGCGCTTGCGGATGAGACAATCTTCGACAAAGACTTTGGGAAAGCGGAGAACCTTGGAGGAAGTATGGTTGAAATCGCCAATACAGCCGCAGAGCACATTGAGAGTTTCCATGCGGCTCTCGACGTTGTCGCGCGGGAGCGAAAATACCTGACCATGCTTGAAGCGTTCCCGCTTCCTGAGACACGCGATTTCGTTTTGAATATGATTAAGCAGCGAAACCCGCATATCGTGGCGACGGAAGGAGACCGCGTTGTGGGATGGTGCGACATCACCCGCCATTTCTTTCCATCTCACGCTCATCGCGGAAGTTTAGCGATAGGAATCATACCCGATTATCGTGGACAAGGATTGGGCCGTCGCCTTATCACCGCCGCCTTAGAAAAGGCTCGGCAAGAAAACTTCGTTCGCGTTGAACTCTCGGTGCACGCCGATAATAGCCGGGCCATAACGCTGTATGAGAAAACTGGTTTCGTTACGGAAGGTGTCCTCAGGCGTAGCGTTTGCATTGATGGTCGCTATGTCGACACCATCTGCATGGCCGTGATGCTCGACGGTCAATGACGATGCTGGCGCATCCCGACCGACAGTACGTTTTGTCGCCGTGATCCGGCCCCCGGTCAGCTTTGAACCGATTGGAACGTGGCGAAGGAGGCCCATTTCGACATCTTCCGGAGCGAGGCTTGGAGGGTGAACGTGCCGCCTTGTGTTTCTCTCCTCACCCTTGCGTCGGGGTGGGAGGGCGGAACGCTGCCCCTCATCCGCCTACCGGCACCTTCTCCCCGTAAGTGACAGGGAGAAGGGGCTTGGACGCAACGCTGGCAACCCCCTCTCCCCGTCTTTCACGGGGGGCCGAAGGACGGGCGAGACAAGCGGCTCGCCCCGGAATGGGTAAGGGTGAGGGGCAGCACAAACCTGATGCGATTGCCCTGGGCTGCTTCAGCCTCACGATCAATAAGGAATGTACGCACCGCCGATGCCCGATCAGGTCGCCTGCAGCAGGCTCTCGATATCGGGTATGCTGTGGTTGGTCAGCGTCTTTGGAATTTCGGCCGTTATCTTGTCGGTGACCTCCTTGTGCAGTTTCCGGCGCATGTCGCCCAGCACTGGCGGCGGTGCGATCAGCACGATCTCCTTGAAGGTGCCGCGATGCGCGAGCTTGTAGAGCCGGTCGGCAATCTCGTCGGCAAAACGCTCCTTGCCGAGGCGGTGCCAATCGGTGTCCTCGACCGCACTGCGGTGGACGGAAGGGCCGTCGCTGTAGCGGCCGGGGCGGTCCGTGCCTTGCTCTCGGGTTGCCGGATTTTCCTGCTCCATCTCGTGCACGACCTGAAGGTCGGGATATTGGACGTCTCCACGGTTCTCGAGGAACAGCGCCTTTTCGCCATCTGCCACCACGATCCACAGTCCGCGTTTCAGTCTGACGTTGCTCATGGGGCGCTCCTTTTTGATTTTTCAAGCCCATAGCCGGGCCTTTGCCGCAGGGGCATGACCGGGCTTGGCCCTATAGAGCAAACGCGTGCCGAGGCGTGAATGTTCCGGTACTCGGACCCGGTATCTCCGACAGGAGCCGGCGAGAGCGCCAGGCTGTCTTTGATGGCTCGGCTGGCATGCGGCGGCTTTAATCTACTAAATTGGTAGAAATTGGAAAAATCTGTTTTGTGGCTGGCTCGGCAAGCCGCTAGAAAGGCAGCGGATCAAGGGCCGCAACAGCAGCTTCAATCCGCTCCGCATCTGAATGTGGAATATTTTTCTCTTGGCCGTTATGCTTGCAGAAAAGAGATTGCCTGCTACGAAGCGATGCGCGAGTGGGTGCCTTCTGGTTTTTCGCGGCCCCGCGTAGAACTGGCAAACGGTTCCAGGATTCCGCTCGTCATGCCGCAAGCCAAGCCTAAGCTCAATGCCTTTCCCGTCTTCATGCGGGTCGAGGGCGAAGCCGTCGCCATCGTCGGCGGCGGCGAGGAAGCGCTGGCCAAGGCGCGGCTGCTCGCTCAGTCGAGCGCTGTGCTGCGCATCGTCAGCGATGCCGCAAGCGCCGATCTGCTGGCCTGCATCGCCGAGACGGGCGCCACCCACATTGCCGACGCCTATAATGCAGCACATCTCAATGGTGCGGTGATGGTGTTTGCCGCCAGCGGCGATGAGGCGCTCGACCGCCGCGTTGCCGGGGATGCGCGCCGGCTGGGCATTCCGGTCAATGCCGTCGACCGGCCGGAGCTCTGCGATTTCTTCACGCCGGCACTGGTCAACCGCGCGCCGGTCGCCATTGCCATCGGCACGGAAGGTGCCGGCCCGGTGCTTGCGCAGATGCTGCGCAGCCGCATCGACCGCATGCTGTCGCCCTCGCTCGGGCCGCTAGCGGCACTTGCCGCGTCGTTTCGCGGCGCCGCCGAAAAGCTGCTGCCGAAGGGCAATGCCCGCCGCCGCTTCTGGAGCGATTTCTTTGGCGGCGCGCCGGCCCGTGCCGTGGAGGCCGGCGAGCTTTCGCAGGCGCATGATGCCGCCGTCGGCCTGCTGCTTTCGAACGAACCGGCATCGGGCCATATCGCGCTTGTAGGCGCCGGTCCCGGCGCCGAGGACCTTTTGACGCTGCGCGCCCATCGCCTGCTGATGGAAGCCGACGTGATCGTCCATGACGCGCTGGTGCCGGAGGCCATCGTCGCCATGGGCCGCCGCGATGCCGAACGCCTGCCGGTCGGCAAGCGCAAGGGCTGCCATTCCAAGAGCCAGGCCGAGATCAATGCGCTGCTGGTCGAGCTTGGCCACGCCGGCAAGCGCGTCGTGCGGCTGAAGTCCGGCGACCCGCTGGTGTTCGGCCGGGCCGGCGAGGAGATGGCGGCACTTCGCGATGCCGGCGTCGCCTACGAAGTGGTTCCGGGCGTCACCGCGGCCTTCGCCGCCGCCGCCGATTTCGAACTGCCGCTGACGTTGCGCGGCGTGTCGTCGTCGATGGTGTTCACCACCGGCCACGACCTCAAGGGAAATTCGCTGCCCGATTGGGCAAAGCTCGCCATTTCGGGCGCGACGGTCGCCGTCTATATGGGGCGCTCGGTCGCCGCCGAGGTCGCCGGCCGGCTGATCGAAGCCGGCCTGTCGCCGGACACGGCCGTCGCCGTGGTCGAGAATGCCAGTCTTGCCAACCGCCGCCGTTTCCACGGCACGCTCGCCGACCTGCCGTCGCTGGAGGCGCGCGCCGACCTCAGCGGCCCGGTGATGACGATCATCGGCGACGCCGTCGCCGGCGCCAATTTCGAACGGTCCGAGCCGCTGGCCGCACACAGGCAGGACAGCGTGGCCCGTGCTGCCGCGGAAGGAGTGAACCAATGAAAGTGCTGACCGCGAACCGTCTCGCCGACGGCATAGCCGTCTGGTACGCCAATGGCGGCTGGGCCGAGATCATCGACCATGCCGACATCGCCCATGACAAGGCGGCCGAGGACCGGCTGGAGGCGATCGGCGCCAAGGCCTCCGCCGACAATGAGGTGGTCGACGTCAATCTGATCGACGTGACTGTGGTCAACGGCACTGTCGAGGCGGTCCGGCTGCGCGAAAAGATCCGTGCCGCCGGCCCGACCACCCGCCACGATCTGGGCAAGCAGGCCCGTCCGCAGGCCGCACGCGCGGCATAGATGACACAAGCATGATCCCGATCGTGCTCGAACGAAGAAAATAACGGGCGGACGCGCCCGGAAAGACCTGAAAATGTACCGTTACGATGAGTTCGACCACGATTTCGTCAAGGCCCGCGTCGCCGAGTTCAGCGACCAGGTCGCACGGCGGCTTGCCGGCGAGATCACCGAGGACCAGTTCCGGCCGCTTCGGCTGATGAACGGCGTCTATCTACAGCTGCATGCCTATATGCTGCGCATCGCCGTGCCCTACGGCACGCTGAACAGCAAGCAACTGCGTATGCTCGGCCACATCGCACGCAAATACGACAAGGGTTATGGGCATTTCACGACCCGCCAGAACATCCAGTTCAACTGGCCGGCGTTGTCGGACATCCCGGCGATCCTGGCGGACCTGGCAAGCGTCGAGATGCACGCCATCCAGACCAGTGGCAACTGCATTCGCAACGTCACCGCCGACCACTTCGCCGGCGCCGCCGCCGACGAGGTTGCCGATCCGCGCCCCTATGCCGAAATCCTGCGGCAATGGTCGTCGGTGCATCCGGAGTTTTCGTTCCTGCCGCGAAAATTCAAGATCGCGGTGACCGGCGCCGAGCGCGACCGCGCCGCCATCCAGACGCATGACATCGGCCTGCATCTGAAGAAGAACGCCGCCGGCGAGCTTGGTTTCGCCGTCTATGTCGGCGGCGGCCAGGGCCGCACGCCGATGGTGGCCAAGAAGATCCGCGACTTCCTGCCCGAAGCGGATCTGTTGTCCTACTGCACGGCGATCCTGCGCGTTTACAACCTCTACGGCCGTCGCGACAACAAGTTCAAGGCGCGCATCAAGATCCTGATCCACGAGACCGGCGTCGAGGAGATCACCCGCCAGGTCGAGGCCGAATGGCAGGAGTTGAAGGACGCCGAGCTGAGGCTGCCGGAAGAAGACATCCGCGCCATCGACGCCTATTTCGCGCCGCCGGCGCTTGTCGATCGGCCGGAAGGCGACGAGGCGGTCAAGCTTGCCCGACTCGACTCGAAGAGCTTTTCCGAATGGCTGGACCAGAATGTGGTCACCCATCGCCATCCCGACTACGCGGCGGTGACCATCTCGCTCAAGGGCATTGGCGAGACGCCCGGCGACGCCTCCGACAGCCAGATGGAAGCGGTCGCAGACATTGCCGAAAAATATTCCTTCGACGAGCTGCGCGTCAGTCACGAGCAGAACCTGATCCTGCCGCATGTCGCGCGTGCCGACCTCAAGGCGGTCTATGACGCGCTTGTCGATATCGGGCTGGCGACGGCCAATTCCAACCTGATCAGCGACATCATCTCCTGCCCCGGCCTCGATTATTGCGCGCTGGCGACAGCGCGTTCGATTCCCGTGGCACAGGAAATCTCGCGGCGCTTCGCCTCGCTGGAGCGCCAGCGCGAGATCGGCGAATTGAAGCTGAAGATTTCCGGGTGCATCAATGCCTGCGGCCATCACCATGTCGGCCATATCGGCATCCTCGGCGTCGAGAAGAAAGGCGCCGAGCTCTACCAGGTGACGCTCGGCGGCTCGGCCGACGAGAACACCTCGGTCGGCGAGATCATCGGCCGCGGCTTCAGTTCGGAAGAGATCACCGATGCCATCGAGCAGATCGTCGAGACCTATCTCGGGCTTCGGCTGGACAGAAACGAAAGATTTATCGACGCCTACCGCCGTGTCGGTCCCGCGCCGTTCAAGGAGGCGCTCTATGCTGGCGAAACCAAGGCCGCTTGACCGGATCATCGACGTCGAGGCCGGCATCGCCGCCGAAGCGGCGGGTCTCGACGCGCTCTATGGCCATCTAAAGCCGCTGGAGATTATCGAGCGGTCGGCCCGGGAATTCTTTCACGGCGAAATCGCCGCCGTCTCGTCCTTCGGCGCGGATTCGGCGGTGCTGCTGCACATGATCGCGGAGATCGACCGCACGCTGCCGGTGATCTTTCTCGACACCGGCAAGCATTTCGAGGAAACGCTCGGCTATCGTGACGCGCTGGTCGCCGATTTCGGGTTGACCGATATCCGGGTGATCAGGCCCGACGATGCGGCGCTGGCAAGGATCGACCCGACCGGCAATCTGAACGAGACCGATACCGACGCCTGCTGCGACGTGCGCAAGGTCGAGCCGCTGGCGCGCGGCGTCGAGCCGTTCCGCGCCTGGTTCACCGGACGCAAGCGCTTCCAGGCCGCGACCCGGGCAGCGCTTCCGGTGTTCGAGGCGGTCGGCTCGCGCATCCGCATCAATCCGCTGGCGCACTGGACGACATCAGACCAGGCCAGCTACATGCGCGCACATGCGCTGCGTGAAAACCCGCTCGTCGCCTATGGCTATCTGTCGATCGGCTGTTTCCCTTGCACGCAGCCGGTGCAGCCGGGCGACGACGCGCGCAGTGGCCGCTGGGCCGGGCACGCCAAGACCGAATGCGGCATCCATTTGTCGGGGCTGGAGAAGTCGCTGACCGATGCCTCACTTTAGGATATATTGATATTCAGGTGATGCCGGCCTGCAAACGGCGGCTTCCTGCGCTTCCGGCGCTCACGTACCCAAAAGTACGCTCCGCTCCGGTTCTCGGAAGCCACGCAGTTTGGTCGCTTCGCGCCCGCCTTCGGCTCCGGCTCGGCCTGACCTGAATCTCAACACCCCCTGAGGTGTTTTGCACTTTAGAACCTTGTGGACTTGGGAATTTCTTGATGAGCGAATTGATAGCGGAAAACGCCACCCGGCTGTGGACGCCGAATGGTTTTTGCGAGGACGAGTGGGTTCATGCCGAAAGCGCCGAGGCGCTGGTCGGCAATGGCCGCTTCATCCTGCCGCTGCAGGCGTTTCTCGGCCTCGATCGGGAGGTGCGGCGGTCGGCGAAGGAACGCATCGGCGTGCTGCTGCAGCCCGGCGATCAGCTCGAAAAGATCGCCGGCCTGCTCGATCAGCTGTCGCTGGTGGCGCTGGCCTTCCCGGCGTTCAATGACGGCCGCTCGTTCTCCAAGGGCGAATTGCTGCGCAGCCGTTACCATTTCACCGGCGCCATGCGCGCCACCGGGCAGGTGCTTATCGACCAGCTGCCGCACATGCTGCGCCTCGGCTTCGACGAATTCGAGATCTCGCACCCGGTGCTGCTGAAGCGGCTCGAGCAAGGCCGCACCGGCGGACTGCCGCTGTTCTACCAGCCGGCGGTGAAGCCGGAGGCCAAAGGCCCGAAATATTCCTGGCGGCGGGTGCGCGCCAGCTGATCTGCTCCAGGGGACCAGAAGCACGATCTGGTCGGACCACATTGCCGATTCGATCTTTTATTTTGCCCGTCCCCGTCTTAGGATAGGTCCATTATTTTGCGATCCGAATAAATGTGGCCACAAGGGAGGAACCGGGTATGGCTGGCAAGAAGATATTGATGCTCGTTGGCGAGTTCAGCGAGGAATACGAGATTTTCGTCTTTGAACAGGCCATGCATGCGGTGGGCCATACGGTCCATGTCGTTTGCCCCGACAAGAAGGTCGGCGACATCCTGAAGACCTCGTTGCACGACTTCGAAGGCCACCAGACCTATACGGAAAAGCTCGGCCACGACTACATCCTCAACAAGACGTTTTCCGAGGTCAACCCGGCCGAATACGACGCCGTCTACGCGGCGGGCGGGCGCGGGCCGGAATATATCCGCATCGACAAGCGCGTGCAGGCGCTGGTGCGGCATTTCCATGAGGCCGGCAAGCCGATCTTCACCATCTGCCACGGCGTGCAGATCCTGATCGCGGTCGACGGCGTGGTGCGCGGCAGGGAAGTCGCGGCGCTGCAATATTGCGAGCCGGAAGTCACGCTGGCCGGGGGCATCTATATCGATGTTGCGCCGACGGGTGCCCATGTCGACGGCAATCTGGTGTCGGCCAAGGGCTGGCCGGGCCTTGCCGCCTTCATGCGCGAATGTCTGAAAGTGCTGGGCACCGAGATTCGCCAGGGAGAGATCCTGATGCGCGACCAACGCCAGGCGGCTTAAGCTCGGAATTTGGAGCCGCCGCGCCCCTAATGCATGTCGCGCAAAAGTGTGCAGCGGTTTTGCGATAACGGCATGCATAAACAAGAACTTAAAGCGCGTCGCATGAGGCCGGTCGAGCGCGACGCGCTTTAGGTGCGGCGGTGCGTCTACACGGCCATCCGCGCTTCGCGGAACGAGACCAGCTTGCTGCGGCTCTCGTCCCATAGCGCCAGCTTGACGCAGCGCAGGCTGTCGAGAAGCGTGACGCGGCCGATCTCACGCAACTCCGGATAGTCCCTCAGCACTTCCGGAAGCCGGTAACACGGCACTTTGGCCGAGAGGTGGTGCACATGGTGGACGCCGATATTGCCGGTGATCCAGTTCAGAACCGGCGGCAGGTCGTAATAGGACGAGCCGTGCAGGGCAGCGTGCTGGAATTCCCACTCGGAGTCCTTTGTCCACTCCGTTTCCTCGAACTGATGCTGGACGTAGAACAGCCAGATGCCGGCCGATCCGGCGAGAATGACGATCGGCAGATGCACGACCAGGAACGCGCCGGGGCCGACGAACCAGATGAGCAGAGCGGCGATGACGGCGATGGCGAGGTTGGTGGACATCGACGACACCCAAGGGGTGAGGCCGCCCCGCATCATGCCCAAGGGCAGTCTCTGCTCGAAAATGAAAATCCATATCGGGCCAAGGCCGAACATCACCAGCGGATGGCGATAGAGGCGATAGGCGAGCCGGCCCCGCCACGACAGTTGCCGGTATTCGGCGACGGTCAGTGTCTTGATGTCGCCGGTGCCGCGCTCGTCGAGATTGCCGGCGCTGGCGTGATGGGTTGCGTGGGCGCGGCGCCAGCAATCGTAGGGCGTCAGCGTCAGCACGCCAAGGACGCGGCCGATCCAGTCGTCGGCATAGCGATTGGCAAAGAAGGAGCCGTGACCGCAATCGTGCTGGATCATAAAGATCCGCACCAGAAAGCCGGCGGCCGGAAGGATGAGGACCAGACCCCACCAATGGCCATAGGCATAGGCGGCCGAGGACAGCGCCCATAACGTGGCGAAAGGGATGAGGGTGATGGCGAGTTCGACAGCGCTGCGACGTCTGTCGGGCTTTTTATAGCGCGACAGGATTTTCAACCAGGCGCGCTTGCTGTTTGCCACAGCTTCGGGGGAAATCATGTTCATCATGAAACATAGGCGGAGCAGGGCGCTGCCGCAAGACGGAGATCACGCAAAGTTACTGCGCGTAAACGTCGCGCGATGGCAACCGGCCACAATTGCCGGTCGCGTCCCTGGCAACGGCGCGCTACCGACGGCGCCCGCCTGCGACCACCTTGGCTTCCACGCCGTCCAGGCGGTCGAGCAATTCCTTCAGACGGTCGGGAATATCGGACTCGGTGCGGAAGGCCGGCAAGGTGCGCAGAAAGCGCTTGGTCGCTTCGGTGCCGAGCTGGCGCCGGATATCGGCGGCGAGCCCGTTGCGTTTTTCGCCGTTCCTGCGGGGCATCATCTCAAAATCCTGTGTCGGCTTCGAAACTCTTCCAAGGGAGGAATGGTTCCCGCATTGTAGTAGCCTGGCAAGCAAAGCCGGCGGTTACGGTAAAGTTTGAATTAAATCGAAAGGTTTGCGCCGTCCGCCATCGAGCCGCAACAGCGGCTGCAGTATCGCTTGCCCCTTGATTTTTGGCCGCTAAACCTCGATATCGGGCGCAAATCCACACCATTTGAAAATGACGGGAAACGGCGATGAGCGACCAGGCAAAAGACGAACGCGCGCCCGATGAAGCCGAGAAGACCGAGGCTGCCGCGGAGCCAAGGGAAGGCGGCGTCGACGGCGACTATGAAGCGCTTGTGCGGCTACTGAAGGAAAACGAAGAGCTGAAGGATCGCGCGCTGCGCGTGGCGGCCGACATGGAGAATTTGCGCCGCCGCACCGCCCGAGACGTCCACGATGCGCGCGCCTATGCGGTCGCCAATTTTGCCCGCGACATGCTGTCGGTATCAGACAATCTGCGCCGTGCGCTGGATGCCATCCCGGAGGAGGCCAAGGCGTCGGGTGATGCCGGCTTCAAGGCGCTGATCGACGGCGTCGAGATCACCGAGCGCGCCATGCTGTCGGCGCTGGAGCGCCACGGCGTGAAGAAGCTCGAGCCCGAGGGGGAGAAATTCGATCCGAATTTCCACCAGGCGATGTTCGAGGTGCCCAATCCCGACGTGCCGGCCAACACGGTCGTCCAGGTCGTGCAGCCCGGCTATTCGATCGGCGAGCGCGTGCTGCGGCCGGCCATGGTCGGCGTCGCCAAGGGCGGCCCCAAGCATGTGGCAAGCGAAGCGCCGGTGGAGCCGGGGCCGGTGAACGAGCAGGCTGAGAAGGATGCGTGAACTGGGAGTAGGGCTCCGTTAGCCAGCAACCGCCATCAAAGCGTGAGGGATGATCGACCGCCCCCAACCTATCCGATTTCAGGGCGATCAAACAGTTCGCCGTGCAGGCTTTCCTGCCCTCAGCTCAGCAGTTCACAGCCATAGCGGCGGACCACGTCGGGGAATGTCTCCATGTCCGGCATTCCTTCGCCGTCCGGAGGAATGCGCCTGTCGGCGGTGGGCACACTGGTCGCCCTCAGAAGTTCCTCGAAACCGCCAGGCGTGAAGAAGAACAGCATCCGGGCCGGCCCACGCTTGACCGTATAGCGGTGCGGCACATCGCGTGGCCCAAAGAGAAACGAACCGGGTCCAGCCATAATCGCCTTACCGCCGATCTCGAACTCGATCTCGCCTTCCATCACCAGGAATGACTCGTCCTCGCGATGGTGCACATGCAGCGGCGCCTCACCTTCGCTCTCGAGCACTTCGATCAGCGTGAACTGGCCCGCGGTCTGGACCGCTGTCGCCTTGATCACCGCTAGCGAGCCAAGCCACCAGCGCGCCTCTCCTTCCAAGGCGTGACTGCAAAAGGCGTGGGGAGTGCTCCTGCCAGCTTCGCCGCCAGCCACGGCCGCCACAGAATGGTAGCCGACCTTGATCGAGGCGGAATTCACCATCGAGCAATAGTTTTTGATGCCGGGCAGGGAGGACCAGACCTCGCCAGCCGCCTTGGCGCTGTCCATGTCCGCCCATTCGAATATCTCCGTCCAGCCGCCTGCGGATTTGAGCAGGCGACGGTTGAGGAAACCCCTGAGCTTTCGCACCTCGTCATTCACTTCATCCCTAGTCTGCAGGAACATCTGCTCGGTGAATCCGGGCTTCAATGCAAATTCAGTGATTTCAACGACATTCGTGTCCATGACTTCCTCCCTTTGCCATCTGACCTTTGTTTCGCCTCCCGCATTCTGTTCGCTCAAGACGTGCTCGTCCGGCCTCTGCCTTTGAGCCAGCAGAGCGCCATTGTCGTTGCCGTTTCGACGGCGAGGTCCACCGTCATACCGCGTATCCGCATGGCGTTGAACGTCGGAAAGTCGAATAGAAAGCTGATTGCCTGCACGACATCATCGCCCGGACCGTCGTGCGCCAGTGCCTCACGCACGAATCCGGCCACCATGTGTCGCAGGTATTCCTCCCATTCCCGCATGGCCGGAAGCTCGCGCTCGCGCAGGTCGCTTTCGAGATGCCGTCCGCCACGTTGGTAGAAGGCGAACAGCTCGTTGGCGACCCGGCGTAGCCGTTCTTCAGGATCGGTCGCGTCGCCGATTATCTCCCTCACTGCTTCGGGCGACGGAGGACGCAGGCGCTCCATCAGCAATTCGCCGCACGCCGGCACCAGGTCATCCAGAGTAGGAAAATGCTTGTAGACGGTGCCAACGGCGACATCGGCTTCCGTAGCGATATCCTTCCAAGTCGTGCCAAAGATGCCGTTCTGGGTGTGCAGCTTGATTGTCGCGTCGAGAATGCGCTGCCTCGTCTTGGCGAAGGCGGCAGTCCGGGAAGCCATGCTGTAGCGGCGAGGGGACATAGACGTCCACCCAAATAATTGAATGAACAATTCAATCATTTAATTTATCTGGAGTCAATCCAGATTCGCAGGAGCCACTCGCTATTCCCCACTCGGTATTTCATTATTCCCTCCATGAACCCGATCGAGCTTCTCGACTATGCCGGCGTCGCCGTCTTCGCGGCGACCGGTGCGCTGGCCGCCTCGCGCAAACAGCTCGACATTATCGGTTACCTGTTTCTGGCTAGCGTTGCCGGCATCGGGGGCGGAACGTTTCGCGACGTCATCCTCAACGTGCCCGTGTTCTGGGTGGGAAACCGCGACTATGTGCTAATCTGTGCGGCGGTGGCGGTCGTCGTCTTCTTCAGCGCACATCGTTTCGAGTCGCGCTACAAATTGCTGCTCTGGCTCGACGCCATAGGTCTTGCCGCATTTTCGGTGATTGGCGCGGCCAAGGGGCTGACGATCACCGGGTCACCTGCAGTTTCGATCGTCACCGGCATGCTCACCGCAACCCTTGGGGGCATTCTGCGCGATCTGTTGACAGGCGAGCCTTCGGTGCTCCTGAGACCGGAAATCTACGTTACCGCAGCGCTTGCCGGCGCCGGCCTCTACACACTTGGCGATTTCGCCGGACTGCCGCCGCTTGCGTCGGGCCTGGCAGGTTTCATGGCGGCTTTCTGCGTACGCGGCGGCGCGCTGAAATTCGGCTGGGCCTTTCCGTCCTACAAAAGCAAGCCTGGCCGGCGTCCGGAAGATATTCCCTGATTTAAGGTGTCAGGCTGCAAACCGCTGCGCTTCCCCGCCATAATAATTGACGTAGCGGGCACCGATCTCCTTGACCGGCATCACCACGAACACGTCGACCGTCGAGAATTCACGGTCGATGACGCAACCGTCGCCGATGCGCGCGCCGACGCGCAGATAGCCCTTGACCAGCGGCGGCATCGCGGCGATCGCCGCCTTGGTGTTAACGGCTTCGATCGGCATCAGATCCATCGAACAATAGCGCCCGGCGACGGCACGCACGTCCCACGATGAATTCGTCCGGCAGTGGTGGGCAAGATAGGTCAGCGCCTCTGCATGTGCCGCCGGCACGGTGCCGTGGAACGACGCGCAGCCGGTCATCACGCCAATGCCGTAATGATTGATATAGGCCCAGATGCCTTGCCACAGCGCCTCGATGGTGCGCTTGGAGCGGTATTCCGGCAGAACGCAGGAGCGGCCGAGCTCGAGGAAGCGCTGGCCGGGATGTCGCGCGATCAGCTTGGTCAACTCGAATTCGCCTTCGGAATAGAAGCCGCCCGCCGCCGCGGCAATCTCCTGCCGCAGCAGGCGGTAGGTGCCGACGATGCGGCGATGCTCGGGACCGGAAAGCGAAGTATCGAAGACCAGCAGATGGTCGCAGAGGGGATCGAAGCGGTCGGCATCGCGGCGGTCCTGCATCTGGAACAGGTCCTTCCTGGCACCAAGCTCGTCGTAGAACACCCGGTAGCGCACTTCCTGCGCGGCGGCGATCTCGGCCTCGTTGCGGGCGAGCCGCACTTCGAGATTGCCGATGCGGCCGAGCGATGCGCCTTTTATGACGGCATCGGCGTTCCGGCCGACGAGCAAAGGCCCGCTGGCGTTCGGCCGAGCATCACATTCCGGCATGACTGTATGCACGAGTGATTCTCCTTCGAGCCATCCCTCTTGGCACGGGGATACGGTGTAGGTGCAACAGGATTGTGACAGTACCGTGATACGGCTCTGCGGGCAATACTTCGTCGGCTGGGTAATCTATCGACCGTCTATGTTGTGCCTCAAGCGGCCACTTGCCCTTCAACCGCATGAACCAGGGCATCAGGGTCGAGCGGCTTGGTGACGAAGCCGCTCGCACCGTGGGCGAGCACGGCGTGGCGGGTCTTTTCCTGGCTGTCGGCCGACAGCACCATGATCGGCACCGGCGGAACCGCGGTCTCCTCCTCATGGCGGCGGATGGCGGCGATGGCGTCCAGCCCGTCCATGACAGGCATATGCAGGTCCATCAGCACCACGTCGTAGCGGTGCTTATGGCCGGTGCTGATGACCGCCTCGACCGCGGCCTTGCCGTTGCCGACCACTTTCACCCGATGCCCGGCCTTCAGGAGGGTGGCGCGGGCCAGCATGGCGTTGATGTCGTTGTCCTCGGCGATCAGCACCGACAGGCCCTGCTGGCGGCCGCCAATGGCGTGCCCAGCCTGCGCGCCGCGCTTTTGCGGTTGCGGCTCGGCGATGACCGGTGCGTGGCTGGTCAAAAGCACGCGCAGCAATGTCTCGCCGCGCACCGGCCTCGCCAGGAAGGTGGCGTAACCGTTGGCACGGAACTCGCCAAGCATGCCGCGGTCGGTCGGCGCGATCAGCGTCACCGCCTCGCAATCGACAAATCCGCTCTGGCGCAGGCGCCTGAGCAGCCTGCCGTCGCTTTGCTCCATGGCAGCATCGACCAGAAGCACGTTGCAGCCCTCGGCGAAAGGGGCGGCCTGGGCGGCGGCGGCGGCCAGATCGACCGTTCCGCCATTGGCGCGAATGGTGCGGGCGATGGCTTCGGCCTCGACCAGGTTCTTCGACACGATTACCGCATGCCGGCCCAACAGCGCGTTCTGGCGGATCTGCAGCGCCTCGACGGCGGAAATAGCGGGAATCTCGAAGACGAATTCGGATCCCTGGCCAAGCCGGCTCGACACCGAGATAGTGCCGCCCATCGCCGTCACCAGGCGCTTGGAAATCGCGAGACCGAGGCCGGCACCACCATGCGTACGGGTCGAGGTGCCGTCAGCCTGTTCGAAGTCCTCGAAGATGCGCTCCATGTCCTCCTCGCGCAGACCGGGGCCGGTGTCGGTGATGGTGAAGCGGATGCGGTTGGTGGTTTCGGTGCGGACGCGGCCGATGCTTGCCAGGACGCCGCCGCTGTCGGTGAACTTGACGGCATTGCCGATAAGGTTGAGCAGCACCTGCCTGACCCTGCCGGGGTCGGCGGTGATCAGCTGCGGCACGTCGGGTTCGACATGGCAGCCGAGGCCGATATCCTTGGCAAAAGCCCGCGCCGCCAAAAGCTCGATGACATTGTCGGCGATCTCGCGCACCGACATCGGTTGCGGTTCGGGATCGAAGCGGCCGGCCTCGATCTTGGAATAGTCGAGCAGGTCCTCGATCAGCGCCAGCAGCGCGCTGGCCGAGGTCGAGATGGCGCCGACATAGGTCCGCTGCTCGGGCGAAAGGCTGGTGTCGGCGAGAAGCCGGGCCATGCCCATGATGCCGTTCATCGGCGTGCGTATCTCGTGGCTGACGGTGGCGAGGAAGCGCGATTTGGCCTGGCTCGCATATTCGGCCCGTTCGCGGGCGGTGATCAGCGAGGATTCGGCGCGTTTGCGGGCGGTGATGTCACGGGCGATGGCGCGATGCGAAACGGCGCCGCTGTCCTTGTCGCGCACCGACAGCTCGATCCAAGAGAACCAGCGTGGGCCGTCCGGCGTGCGAATGGCGACATCAGTGGAACTCAGGCATTCATGGTCGGAAAAGGCGGCGTCGGGAACGATGCCGACATCGATGCCTAGTTCCGCCAGGGTCTTGCCGGCGAGGTCGCGCTGGTCGGTTTCGACAAGGTCGGCGAAAACCTTGTTGGCGTAGACGATATGGCCGTCGCGGTCGCGGTGGACGACGAGATCGCCGAGTGCATCGATCAGACCGCGAAAGCGCTCCTCGCTCTCCTGCATCTCCCACATGCGGTCGGCCAGCGTCTCGATCTCGGCGCGACTGCGGGCGGTCGTGGCATCGAGCAGGGCCACCGCGCGACGCTGGGTGCGCCTGTTGCGCAGATGCATGGCGAGCCCGGCGATGGCTGTCGCCAAAAGGCCAATGGTGATGAAGATCGGCGCTCCGGTCAGATGCGACAGGCCTGCCAGCACGACGATGGCGACGAGAGTCAGGAAGGGCAGGCCGTGGCGGTTGGCGTCCGGCAATTCCGGCGCCAGCGGCGGCGCGGCGACAAGCTGCCGCCCTGACGCCTCGGGGGCCGCCCGGTCGGCCCGTTCGGCTGGTTCCGCCTCTCTGATGCCGGGTTCCGCAATCATACGGAATTCCTGCCAGACAGAGCTTATTGAAGGTTGTGGTTGATCGTTCGAATTTTAGCGGTCGCGCTCTTTTTTTCCCTTTGGAGCCTCACATGTCCACCACCACGCGGCCGCGGATCTTGCCCTCGACGATGTCATGCGCGGCGCCGATGATGCCGTCGAAGCCGATGCTCGTCGACAGGCTGGCAAGCTTTGCGTGATCGAGATCGGTGCCGATGCGGCGCCAGGCCTCGATGCGGACCGCCTTGGGCGCCATCACCGAATCGATGCCGAGCAGCGAGACGCCGCGCAGGATGAACGGGGCGACGCTTGCCGGCAGGTCCATGCCGCCGGCGAGGCCGCAAGCGGCAACGGCGCCGCCATAGGAGGTCATCGACAGGACGTTGGCCAGCGTGTGCCTGCCGACAGCGTCGATGCCGCCGGCCCAGCGTTCCTTGGCTAGCGGTTTTGCAGGCTGCGCAAGCTCGTCGCGTGAAATCACTTCCGCGGCACCGAGGTCGGTCAGATAGGGGCTTTCGGCACTGCGGCCGGTCGAGGCGATGACGTGATAGCCGAGGCTGGACAGGATCGAGACCGCGACCGACCCGACGCCACCGGCAGCGCCCGTCACCACCACAGGGCCGCGGTCGGGCACGATGCCGTGGCGCTCCAGCGCGATGACGCAAAGCATGGCGGTGTAGCCGGCGGTGCCGACCGCCATCGCATCATGCGGGCTCATGCCGTCCGGCAGCGGTACCAGCCAGTCGCCCTTGATGCGGGCGCGTCCGGCAAAGGCGCCGAAATGCGTCTCGCCGACGCCCCAGCCGTTCAATATGACCTTGTCACCCTCGCGCCAGTCGGGATTGGAAGACGAGATGACGGTGCCGGCGAAATCGACGCCCGGCACCAGCGGCCAGCGGCGGATCACCGGCGCCTTGCCGGTGATTGCAAGGCCGTCCTTGTAGTTCACCGTCGTCGCCTCCACCGCGACGGTGACGTCGCCTTCCATCAGGTCTGCCTCGGTGAGCTCGGTCACCGCGACCGACTGGTTTTTCTCGGCGTCGCGCGAAACGAGGATGGCTTTGAAGGCTTCGGGCATTTTTTCTCCTCGGGCTTGCAAATAAGAAATGTGCGGTGCCGGGCGAGTGAGGTCAATCGCTCGATGTTCCGCGCCACCAGCCAATGAGCTCATCGAAGACGACCAGCACGGCACCGACCGAAATGAAGGCATCGGCGAGGTTGAAGATCGCGAAGGACCAGACCGGCGTGTGAAACAGAATATAGTCGATGACATGGCCATAGGCAGCGCGGTCGATCAGATTGCCGAGCGCGCCGCCGACGATCAGCGCGAAGCCGACGCGGGCAAGCAGGTGGCCGGGCGGCGTGCGGGCCGCAAGATAGAGAACGAAAGCGACCACCAGAACCGCGACGACCACCAGGCCGGTGTCGCCGAAGGACGAAAACAGCGAAAACGCGATGCCGGTGTTGTAGGTGCGGTACAGCGCCAGGAACGGCAGGAGATCGAGCCTTTCCTGGAAGGCAAGGCCGGTCTCGACCAGATATTTCAGCCACTGGTCGAGCGCTATCGCGGCGACAACCAGAAAAGCGTAGGGGCTCCAGGACTTCATGGTTTGCAGTTTCACGGTTTGGGATGTCACGATCGGGCATCCTCCGGGCCGAGCTTCAGCGCGCCGCGCCGGATCTCGAACAGCATGACGCCGGTGGCCACCGCAAGGTTGAGCGAATCGGCGCGGCCTGCCTGCGGTATCCGCAGCAGCTTGTCGCAGCTTGCGGCAAGCTCGTCAGGCAGGCCTTGCTGCTCGTTGCCCATCATCAAAAGCACCGGGCCTTTTGAAAAATCGACCGAGCGGTAATCGACCGCACCCTTAAGATGGGTGCCGGCGACGAGGCCGGGAAAGCTCTTTCGCCAGGCGAGAAAAGCCTCGGCCGACGCCTTGGCGACCGGCACGGCGAAGATCGAGCCCATGGTGGCGCGTACCGTCTCGACCGAAAAGGGATCGGTGGTCTCGCCGACCAGGATGACGCCTTTGGCCCCGACGGCGTCGACCGTGCGGATGACGGTGCCGAGGTTGCCGGGGTCGCGGACGCGGTCGAGCACCACCCAGACGTCGCCATCATGGGCGCGAATGTCCTTCAGCGGCAGCAATTTCTGCGAGAACACGCCGACGACCATTTGCGGATTGTCGCGGCGGGTGATGGCGACCAGCACGTTTTCCGAAACTTCAAGTACGGTGCCGCCGGCGGCAACCGTGCGCGCCGCAACTTTTTCAACCGCCGCATTGCCACGTCCGGCCTTGGCGAAAACCAATGTCCTGATAGACCAGCCGAGATCGAGCGCGTCGATGACCAGCTTCAGGCCTTCGGCCATGAAGGCATTCTGCTGGTCGCGGAATTTCTTCTGCGCGAGCGCCTTGATGTCCTTGACCAGCGGATTGGCGAGGCTGGTGACTTCCTTCACCTGCCCTGGCGCGCCCGCGTGCCGTTCGTACGCACTCATTCAGGCCACCCAGCGCGAGAACAGCGAGGTCGAAAGCGCCCGGCCGGCGGATTTCTCGCGGATGATCAATTCGCCGGATTCGACCGTGCCGCCCATGCCGGCGAAGGTGTCGCGCATCAAGGCGTGGATGGCGAAGAAAGAGGCGCGGATCGAATAGGCGGTCAGCACCACAGCGAGCGGCTTCGGCGTCAGGATCGCACGGCAGATGTCGGTCAGCGCCGGCAAATCTTCGAACAGATGCCAGACCTCGCCCTTCGGTCCGCGGCCATAGGCGGGCGGGTCGAACAGGATGATGTCGTAGCGGCTGCCGCGGCGCTCCTCGCGCTCGGCGAATTTCACGGCATCGTCGACGATCCAGCGGATCGGCCTTTGCGACAGGCCCGCCATCTCCTGGTTTTCGCGCGCCCAGCCGATCGCCTTCTTGGAAGCATCGACATGGGTGACCTCGGCGCCGGCACGCGCCGCCACCAGCGAGGCAAGACCGGTATAACCGAACAGGTTCAGCACCTTCACCGGCCGTTTTGCCGCCGCAATCAGCCCGGCCATGTGGTCCCAGTGCGAGGCCTGCTCGGGAAAGACACCGACATGGCGAAACGAAGTGAAGCGGCCGAGATAGTCGATGCCGTCATGCTTCATCGGCCAGGTCTCGCCGAGCGGCGTCTTCGGAAAGCGCCAGCGGCCGATGCCTTCCTCGTCGGTATCGCCGGTGAAAATGGCATCGGCGCGTTCCCAGTCCCTGGCCGGCAATGCCTTTTGCCAGATCGCCTGGCCCTCCGGCCGAACGATGCGGTAGGGGCCGTATTGCTCGAGCTTTTCTCCGGCGCCGCTGTCGAGCAGCGCGTAATCCTGATTGGCGCCGACTTCGAGGATCAGCGGCAGATGTTCGGCAGGCAGCGCGCCATCGCGGCGCGAAAGTGGGCGCGGCGCTGCTTTCTGCTCGGACCGGTCCTGCGGTTTCGTCTCCGGACCAGCGGTTGGATTGGGGTCGCGCCGCCGCGGCTGCTCTATCCCGCCTTTTTTCGCGGGCGGGCGGCTGTCGCGGCGTTTGTCGCGAAAAGGTTTCAAGAAGGCGCATCTCCGGACGGCGGCTGCGCCGCTTCTGCCACAGCGAATTGACCGGCGCAACAAAAGGGCTGCAGGCGTTTGCGAACGGATCAGCCACGCCTGATCGACAGCAGCCCGACTGCGAGCGCGATGAAACCGACGGCCTTGAAGCCGGTGACGACCATATGGCCGGCTTCCCAGCGGCTCCGGATAGCTTCGAAATTGCCCGGGATCGGTCCAGGCACCCAGGTGGCCAGGACATCGTTTGCCGGTTTGACGAGCGCAACCCACGCGACAAGCGCCATCAGATAAAGCATGGTGGCGGCCAACACCCACCAGAATGCCGGGCGGTCGCCGCGCAGCATCCATGCGAGGAGCCCCGGACAGGCGACGGCCGCCACGTCCAGCGGTGCGCCGACAGTCAAAAAGAACTGGAACTGAGCATTGAAGACCGTGGTTTCTCGCCAGAGCGAAGGCGGCCATCTGGTCAGCCGCGGCACCGATTCCAGTACGTGGGCGAAGGATGGTCCGAGGCTTAGGGCAGCAACGGTGGCGGTCAAAACAGACCAGAACAACAGAAGACCGCGTATATCCATAATGGCCAGACAACGGCGTCAGGCCGCATACGTTCCGGTCGGCGATCATCCTGCTTGCCGCCGAAAGCGCAGGCGCACTATCGTCCATCCAAATTGGGCATCCATCCAAACCGGGTTGCGATCCATGTCCCGCGCCGAACGCCTGCTCGACTTGATCCAGATCCTGCGCCGGCATCGCCGGCCAGTCAGCGGCCGCAGCCTTGCCGGCGAAATGGGTGTGTCGATCCGCACGCTCTATCGCGATATCGCCACGTTGCAGGGGCAGGGCGCACCGATCGAGGGCGAGGCGGGGCTGGGTTACGTGCTCAGGCCAGGCTTCATGCTGCCGCCCTTGATGTTCACCGACGAGGAGATCGAGGCGATCGTGCTCGGTTCGCGCTGGGTGGCCAAGCAGCCGGACTGGCGGCTTGCCAACGCCGCCACCGACGCGCTGGCCAAGATCGCCGCCGTGCTGCCGGACGATTTGCGCGAAGAGCTCGATGCCTCGACGCTGCTGGTCGGGTCGCGCACCGAGGTCACCGAAGGCATCGATCTCGGCGTGGTGCGGCAAGCCATCCGCGAGGAGCACAAGTTGAGCTTTGTCTATCGCGATGCCGGCGGCGCTGCCTCCGAGCGCACCGTCTGGCCGTTTGCACTCGGCTTCTTCGACAAGGTGCGCGTCGTCGCGGCGTGGTGCGAGATGCGCCAGGATTTCAGGCACTTTCGCGCCGATCGGATATCCGGCCTCAACGCCACCGAGACGCGTTATCCGCGCCGTCGCCAGGTGCTGCTCAAAGAATGGCGGGCGACGCTCGACAAGCCAAGCTAAGGCTGCCGCTCAGTTAAGACTGCTGCCAGAATCTGGCAGTGGTGCACGCTATGCTGCTCCAGTCGAAACCATCTGGAGAGCAATTCATGACACCGCCCAATTTCGTCATCCTCTATGTCGACAAGCCTGAGCAAAGCGGCGCCTTCTACAGCGCGCTGCTCGGACGCGAGCCGGTCGACACCTCGCCGACCTTCGTGTTGTTCGTGCTCGACAACGGCTTCAAACTCGGCCTCTGGTCGCGTCATACCGTAGAGCCGGCCGCGGCGGCCGCAGGCGGTGGCGCCGAGGTCGTCTTTGCGTTGGATACGCCTGGCGCTGTCGACACCACCCATGCCGAGTGGGCCGACCGTGGGCTGACCATCCTGCAGAGCCCGACCGACATGGATTTCGGCCGCACCTTCGTCGCGCTCGATCCGGACAACCACCGGCTACGGGTTTATTGGCAAAAGGAGTAAGGCAGTAGGGCAGTAGGGCAGTAGGCGAGAGCAAAGTAGCACTAGGCGCGGCGCCGCACGATTAGCACGGTTTCCTACTGCCCTACTGCCCTACTGCCCTACTGCCCTACTGCCCTACTGCCCTACGCTTGCGCGATACACGGCAATGCCGGCGGCCAGGTCCTCGAGGGCCGCGCCGACCGACTTGAACAGCGTGATCTCGTCATTGCCCTGCCGGCCTTTTTTCTGGCCGCGTGCCAGTTCATAGAGGTCGGCGACGATGGCTTGCGGCTTCAGCACGCCGGAGGCCAGCGGCTGGACGATGTCGCCGGCTTCCTTGGTGGCGCCGGCGCGGGTGTCGACATAGACGCGGGCGCGTGCAATCGCGTCGTCGTCGCTTTCGCGCATCGCCGGCGTGAAGCCGCCAACCAGATCGACATGGGTTCCCGGTTTCAAGAGTACCCCTTTGATCAGTGGCGCGGTGGTGATGGTCGCCGATGACACGATATCGGCCTGGCCGAGTTCGACGTCGAGATCGCCTGCGGCGTCGGCCGCAAAACCCTCGGCACGCAATTTTGCCGCGACCTTTTCGGCATTGGCCGGCGTGCGGTTCCAGATGCGGATGTTCTTGATCGGCCGCACCGCCGAATGCGCCTTTGCAAGGAATGGCGACAGCGCGCCGGCGCCGACCACCAGCAGCCGTGATGCGTCTTCGCGGGCCAGATAGGACGCGGCCAGTGCCGAGGCGCAGGCGGTGCGCCACTGCGTCAGCCGCTGGCCATCGATCAAGGCCTGAGGCTCGCCGGTGGCGCCGTCCAGCAACAGGTAGAGGCCCATCACCGCAGGCTTGCCGACGGCGTTGTTGTCGGGCGACACTGTGACGATCTTGACGCCGATATGGCCATCGGCCGAGGTGCCGGCGTTGAAGTCGGTCCAGGCCGGCATCAGAAGCAGCGTCGAGGCGGCACCGTCGGGCCGCTCGACCGTGTGATGATGCCTGACCGGCTGCACGGCGCCGTCGCGAAAAGCGGCGCGCAATGTCTCGACCAGCCCGGGAAAGGTCAGCGCGCGGTCGACCTCGGCGGCGGAAATGGTCAGCATGATGGCTCCGTGGAGAAATAGGCCGGTTGCGCTTCCTGCCCGAGCCGCGGCTCAGTTCATCGGCTTCGGCAAGGCCGGGCCCTGCGCCGCTGTGGGCGCGCGGCTGACTGCCAGACGCAGGTTCTCGGCCTCGGCGGCGCGCTGGCGCGCCAGCTTGCGGTAGCGGCCCTGCTTGATCCAGGTCGCCAGGCTGCCGACGATCATGCCGATGGCCAGCGCCAGGAACAGGAAAATGAACAGCGGCACGGTCAGCGTCAGCGCCGGATTGCCGGGATTGAACGGATCGAGCGTGAAGGCCACCGGTTCGCGGTTGGCGACGGCCAGCGCAATCAGGATGACGGCCAGCGGCACGAAAACCACGATGAGGATGAAGCGATTGAACATGTTTTTCCGTTCGGAAGAAAAGGCAGCAACGGGTCGGCGGGCGCCGCGCCTATTTGCCTCCGTTCAGCCTTTCACGCAATTCCTTGCCGGTCTTGAAGAACGGCACCCATTTCTCCTCGACCTCTACGGATTCGCCGGTGCGCGGATTGCGGCCGGTGCGGGCAGGGCGGTTTTTCACCGAAAACGCGCCGAAGCCGCGCAACTCGACCCGGTTGCCCTCGGCAAGCGCGTCGGTGATTTCATCGAAGATGGCGCCGACAATGTTTTCGACATCGCGCAGGAAAAGATGCGGATTGCGCGTGGCGATGATCTGCACAAGTTCGGATTTGATCATGAAAAGGCTCCCCGTGAAAGCAGTGCCGCCGAAATTATCAGAATGATTTTATTTGCTTTTTCACTCCCAAGCGGCTCCTCAAGGGTGCCAGACGGAAACGAGACCGTCAAGAAACAAGCGGTCCGCTCCAATTTCGTGAAGGACGTCGCCGCCATGGCCAGGCAGGCCAAGCGCAGCGCCGACGGTCTGCGCCATCGCCTTGGAGAACAGGAAACCACCGCGTTTTTCCGTGTCCTTCCATTCCACCACCTTGAGCTTGGCATCGACACCCTTGCCTGCAAGCCAGTCGATCGCTTCGGCCTCGCCGCCGACCGCGTCGATCAATCTGTTTGTGACCGCCTGCCGGCCGGTGAAGATCGACCCGTCCGCGAGCGCCAGCGCCTCCGGCTTGGTCATGTTGCGGCGCTCGGCGACGATGCCGACGAACCAGTCGTAGCTGTCGAGAATGAGTTTGCGGACCATGGCGCGTTCATCGTCATTGGTCGGCTTGAAGGGGGAAGGCGAGGCCTTCAAGGGCGAGGATTTCACCTCCTCCAGCTTGACGCCGAGCTTGTCCATGAGGCCGCTGACGTCCGGGTACTGGATCAGAACGCCGATCGAGCCGACGATCGAGGATTTGCGTGCGACAATATGGTCGGCCGCGGTGGCTATCATGTAACCCGCCGACGCCGCGAGCGTGCCGACCTCGGCCACCACCGGCTTGTCGGCGGCGAGCTTGCGCACTGCCTCGTAGATCGACTCGCCACCGACGGTGGTGCCGCCGGGTGAATCGATCGACAGGATCACAGCCTTGACGCGCGGCGACTGACGGATGGCTTCCAGCCGCTTGATCAGTTCTTCGTCTTCGGTGATGGTACCTTCGATCTTGACCTTAGCGATGTGGTCGACAGCCGCGCCGGTGAATTCGTCACCATAAATCCACGCGGAAAAGGCGATCAGCCCGGCTGCGGCGACAAGAATCGCCGCAACACGCCAGAATGTCAGCTTGCGGCGCAAGCGGCGGCGGTCGATCAGGTCGTCGGCTCTCAATGCCATGGTCAGCCTCGTAGTCGGTGGGAGCAGATGCTTTTAAAGCAACCATTCGCGCCCGGCTACCGTTTCCTGACGGCCTTCGCCAAAGCCGTCTTCGGCGTTCGGGCAAGCTTCAATCTGTCGCGTTCCACAGGCTCTAACACTGTGCGCCCATATCTGGTATGAGGTTCAGGCTGCGCTGGGGCCATTTTCGTTGTATAGGGGCGGCTGTCATATTTTTGCGGTTTTCCTCGGCTTGTGCTTGCTTGAGGGTGCCGGCACCCCACCTATAGGGCGGCCTGGCGGGCAGGGGTTTAGAAGAAGCAGTCATGTTAGCGGGACCAATCGAACCGACCAACACCGAGACGGAGTTGGCTCCCAAGGCCGCAGGCCGGGCGCGGGTCGACGCCTTTGACATCGCGCAGCGTCATTCGCGCCGGGTGCGGATCCTCAAGCTGGCCGTGCCGCTGGTCGCCGCCCTGATCGCGGTCGCGTTTCCGGTCTATTCCTATCTCATGGCTCCCGCTGCAATCGAGGTGCAGGCCGACGGCGGCTCCTTTGCCAATGGCAAGCTGGTGATGGCCAATCCCAAGCTCAACGGCTTCACCAAGCAGAACCTGCCCTATTCGATGACGGCCCTGCGCGCCATACAGGACGTCAGCAAACAAGGCATCATCGATCTGGAAGGCATCAAGGCCAGGCTGCCGATTGCGGCCGACAACACGGCCGCCATCGATGCCGCGCGCGGCACCTATGATCGCGACGGCAACACGTTCAGCCTGACCAGCGACGTGACGGTATCGACCACGGATGGCGTGGTGGCAAAATTCAAATCAGTCTATCTCGACATGGGCGAAGGCACTATGAAGACAAGCGAACCCGTCGATGTCAGCCGCGGCGGGTCCCGGATCAGGGCGGATTCGATGTCGGTCCAGGACAATGGCAAGGTCCTGGTTTTCGAGAACAAGGTGCGCGTCGACATCGATCCCGCCAGTTTGAAGGCGGCAGAGGCAAAGAGCGGAGAGACCAATGCGGTTCAGTAGTTCGGCACGGCGCCTCGCCGCGGTTTCGGCGTTGCTGACCCTCGGGCTGCCATTGGGGCTCACCCTGGGGACGGCTTCGTCGCTGGCGCAGTCCAGCGCCACCAGCCAAATGTCCGGCCTCAGGCTGTCGGGCGACAAGCCGATCCAGATCGAAAGCGACAAGCTCGAGGTGCGCCAGGCGGAAAGCGTCGCCGTCTTCACCGGCAACGTCAACGTCGTCCAGGGTCCAACCGTACTCAAGGCCGGCAAAATGACGGTCTATTACGTCAGGGATGCAGCCGCCGCCAAAGGCGCCGAGCCGGCGGGTGCCGCGGCGATGACCGGATCCGCCAACATCGACCATCTCGTGGTCGACGATAAGGTCTACATCAAATCGGACAATCAGGTTGCCACCGGCGACCGCGGCACCTTCGACATGAAGACCGAGGTGCTGGTGCTTTCGGGCAGCAAGGTCGTGCTCTCGCAAGGCGACAACGTGCTTGTCGGCTGCAAGCTTACCGTGCAGATGAAGAGCGGCCTTGCCCAGGTCGACGCCTGCGGCGGCCGCGTCATGATGTCGATCACGCCGCAGGCGAAGTCTGGAGCAGCGAAACCCTGATGACCGGCATATCGTCGCTGCTGGCGCGTCTTCCAGGGCGCGCCGCCAGCAAACTTGCGGCACCGGCCAGGGTCACCGTCGAAGCGGCAAAGTTCAAGGGAACCTTGATCGCCAAGGGGCTGACCAAAAGCTACAAGGGCCGCAAAGTCGTCAGCGGCGTGACGCTGGGCGTGCGCGCCGGCGAGGCGGTTGGGCTGCTCGGCCCCAATGGCGCCGGCAAGACCACCTGTTTCTACATGGTGACCGGGCTGGTGCCGGTCGACGAAGGCACCATCGAAATCGACGGCTTCGACGTCACGTCGATGCCGATGTATCGCCGCGCCCGTCTCGGCATCGGCTATCTGCCGCAGGAAGCGTCGATTTTTCGCGGCCTGAACGTCGAGCAAAACATCCGGGCCGTGCTCGAAGTGGTCGAAAAGAGCCGCAAGGAGCGTGAGCGCCTGCTCGACGAATTGCTCGAGGAATTCCACATCAGCCATCTGCGCAAGGCTCCATCGCTGTCGCTCTCCGGCGGTGAGCGGCGGCGCCTCGAAATTGCCCGTGCGTTGGCAACCCGCCCCGCCTACATGCTGCTCGACGAACCGTTCGCCGGCATCGACCCGATCGCCGTCGCCGACATCCAGCAGCTCGTGCGCCACTTGACGGCACGTGGCATCGGCGTGCTGATCACCGACCACAATGTGCGTGAGACCCTTGGCCTGATCGACCGCGCCTACATCATCCATGCCGGTCAGGTGCTGACCCATGGCCGAGCCGACGAAATCGTCGCAAATGCCGATGTGCGGCGGCTTTATCTTGGCGAGGGATTTACGCTCTAAATGCGAAATTCCGGTTCGAACGGGATTTCCGGCGTAGTCCGGCAGCTTTTTCTTCGATTTTCTGCCTGAAAAACGCGCTGGCAGGCGAGTTTTTCCGCACCTCGCCTTGACAAGCAAAAGCCGGGCCAGTTTCTATGCTGGCCTGGAAAATTCTTTCCAGCAGTGCGGGTGCGTAGACGGGGCGTTTGAAACCGAACCATGGCGTTGGCGGCAAAACTACAGCTACGACAGTCGCAGTCGCTGGTGATGACGCCGCAGCTGATGCAGTCGATCCGCCTGCTGCAGTTCACCCACCTCGAGCTGGAACGCTTCATCGACGACGAGATCGAACGCAATCCCCTGCTGGAACGCGCCGAACCGCAGGACGACGCCGCCAGCGACCAGGCGCAGAAGAGCGACGCCGCATCGGAACCGGCCGCCGACGGCGACTGGTTCGAAGCGGAGACGGCGTGGAGCGCCGAGGCGATCTCGGAAAAGCTCGATACGTCGCTGGAAAACCTGTTTCCCGACGATCCTGGAACGAGCGAGCGGCTCGGCCCCGACCTGACGGCGCAATGGAAATCGGCGTCCGGCAATAGTTCCGCCTCTTCCTCCGACGGCTTCGACGTCGCGGATATGGCGGCGGCTGCCATCACGCTGCGCGACCATGTCGGCGAGCAGGTGGCGCTCGCCTTCGCCGATCCGGCCGCGCGCCTGATCGCCAGCGAGCTTGCCGACGGCCTCGATGAGGCCGGCTACATGCGTGCGGACATGGCCGAGATCGCGGCCCGCCTCGGCACGGACCCCCCGGCGGTGGCAATGGCGCTGGCGATTTGCCAGACATTCGAGCCCGCCGGCATCTTCGCCCGCGACCTCGCCGAATGCCTGTCGCTGCAGCTTGCCGTGCGCGACCGGCTCGATCCGGCGATGAGGGCATTGATCGCCAATCTCGAACTCCTGGCACGGCGCGATTTCCAGACGCTGAAGCGGATTTGCGGTGTCGACGAGGAGGATCTGCTCGACATGCTGGCCGAGATCCGGGCGCTCGACCCGCGGCCGGGAATGGCGTTTTCGCGCGGTGCCAGCGATGCGATCGTGGCCGACGTCGAGGTGCGCGCAGCCAATGACGGCAGCTGGACGGTCGAGCTCAACGCCGAGACGCTACCGCGCGTGCTGGTCGATCACATCTATTTCGCTCAGGTCACGCCGCATGCGAAAAACCAAGCGGAAAAGGATTTCCTCGCCGAATGCCTGCAGAATGCCAACTGGCTGACGCGCAGCCTCGACCAGCGGGCGAAGACTATCCTGAAGGTCGCCTCCGAGATCGTGCGCCAGCAGGACGCTTTTCTCGTCCACGGCGTGCGGCACCTGAAGCCGCTCAACCTGCGCACGGTGGCGGACGCTATCGGCATGCACGAATCGACGGTCAGCCGGGTCACGGCAAACAAATACATGCTGACGCCGCGCGGCGTGTTCGAGCTGCGCTATTTCTTTACCGCCTCGATCGCTTCGTCGGGTGGCGGCGATGCGCATTCGTCGGAAGCGGTGCGCGACCGCATAAAGCAGCTGATCGACGAGGAGAAAGCCGTCGATGTGCTTTCCGACGATGCCATCGTGGACATGCTGCGGGAAAGCGGCGTCGACATTGCCAGGCGCACGGTTGCCAAATACCGGGAAGGCATGAACATACCCTCTTCGGTGCAACGGCGGCGCGAAAAACGCGCTTTGGCCAGCGCCGGCCGTTGAACTCCGGCAGAATTTCCACAGCTTTCGCGTTCATTGACAAGCGGCAACGAAGTGGCTAGAAGCCCGCCCGCATGAGACGGGCTGGCGAGTGGATTTGAGTTCGCTGATGCCCGCACGAGAGATGGTCCGTCACGACGTAGGCCACGGACGGCCAAGAAGGCGGCTTGTGATCAACCGGAAAGTTCGGATTTAAAATCGGCGCAAGTGACGCCGCAAAGCTTGTGCGCACGGACCACGAGTATAAACTCGGGACAGTTTGAAGCCTGAGCAAGGAAGGTCAGTTTTCAGATGACATTGCGCATATCGGGAAAACACATGGATATCGGCGATGCGTTCCGTACGCGCATCAACGACCGTGTCGGGGAAGTGATCGGGAAATATTTCGATCGGGGCTTTTCAGGGCAAATCGTAGTCGTCAAATCGGGGTCGCGCTACACGGCCGATTGCATGATCCGGCTGGATTCCGGTGCTTCGCTGCAGGCGACCGGCGATGCCCAGGATCCGACGCTTGCCTTCGATGCCGCGGCGGACCGTCTGGAAACCCGCCTCAGGCGCTACAAGCGCCGGCTGAAGTCGCACAATTCAGGCAATAGCAATGGCGAACTCACCGACGTCGCCTATACGGTGATGGCCCCGCTTGCCGATGACGACGAGGAGATACCGGAGAATTTCGCGCCGGCCATCGTCGCCGAATCGACCATGACGCTGCGGACCATGTCGGTGGCGTCAGCCGTGATCGAGCTCGACACCAAGGACAGCCCGGTCCTGGTCTTCCGCAATGCCGGAAACGACCATCTCAACATCGTCTATCGCCGGCCGGACGGGAATATCGGCTGGATCGACCCGTCTACGGCCAAGGTCGCGCAGGGGTAAAAACCAGCCGCACGCAAGCGTGGGGACTGGCGACGGCAGGCGAACAAGGGATTTCAAGCATGGATCTGAGCGATCTCGTCAACGTTCCGGCAATCATGCCGGCGTTGAAGGCGAACTCCAAAAAGCAGCTGCTGCAATTGCTGTCTGAAAGGGCGGCGGCAATTTCCGGCATTCCGGAGCGGGAGGTGTTCGACACCATCCTGCAACGCGAGCGGCTGGGTTCGACCGGCGTCGGCAACGGCATCGCCATTCCGCATGGCAAGCTGGCCGGGGTGAAGCGGATCGCTGGAGTTTTTGCCCGGCTGGAGACACCGGTCGATTTCGAGGCCCTCGACGATCAGCCGGTCGACCTGGTGTTTCTGCTTTTGGCCCCCGAAGGTGCCGGCGCCGACCACCTCAAGGCGCTGTCGCGCATCGCGCGGGTGCTGCGCGATGCCGACACGGTTGCCAAGATCAGGGGCACGCGCGATGCCGTGGCCATCCACGCGCTGCTGTCGGATACACAGGCCTCGCACGCCGCCTGAGTTGATTGGACGCGTTGAAGGGCCGCCGTGAGCGGCCCTGTCCGTTTCAGCCAGATCGGCGCGCCGTGTTGTTAGTGGATAGCGACGGGGGTCAGATCGTTTTCCAAGGCGCCGGCCAGCGCCCGGTCGCGAGCATCCGAAAGCAGGATCGGCTGGCCGTTGGCGGCAAACAGGGCCCACAGTTCCAGCCCGGGCGCGATTTCGCCGAGGCCCGGGAAACGGCCGCGCAGATCGTCGCTCGACACTTTCCTGAGATAGGCGACCGAACCTTCGCCGAGATGAGCGAATTCGCCGCTGGTCATGATGATATTTTCGTCAGTTCTGGTCATTTCAAGCCTCCTTGCCGCGAGACGCCGCTCAAGGCCATCCCGCATGAGAGCTATCGGCAAAACTCAGTCTTTCACCGATATGTTTATTTTTCGTACCAGCCGTTCGGACTCCGGCCGATCGAGATCGATCGACAAGAGGCCGTTCTTCAATTCCGCCGCAATCACCCGCATGCCGTCGGCCAGCACGAAACAGCGCTGGAACTGGCGCGCGGCGATGCCGCGGTGGAGGAATTCGCGCTCGGTGTCGTCGTTCTGACGGCCGCGCACGACCAACTGGTTCTCCTCCGTGGAGACATCGAGATCGCTTTCCGCGAAACCGGCGACGGCGAGCGTGATGCGCAGCCTTTCGGTTTTGCCGTCGGCACCGCTGAGGCGCTCGATGTTGTACGGAGGATAGCTGTCACCCGACTTCGCCAAGCGCTCCAGTGTCTTTTCCATGGAATCGAAACCGAGGAGAAGCGGGCTGGAAAAAGGCGTCATTCGGCTCATGTTACAGTGTCCTCTCAAGAGCGACATAAAGTGGAAAAACCCGGATGGCATTTTTCCCGATGGTCTTGATATGGTCCGCCGCCCGGCAGACTTCAAGCCGTCACACGTCCCGCCCAAAAAGACTTGCCAAAACAAGGAATTGAAATGCCCCAATCCCGCAGGATCATCATCGACACTGACCCCGGTCAGGACGATGCCGTCGCCATATTGCTGGCGCTCGGCAGCGCCGAGCTGGAGATCGTCGGCATCACCGCGGTGGCCGGCAACGTGCCGCTGAAACTCACCGAAAAAAACGCACGCAAGATCTGCGAGTTGGCCGGCCGGCCGGATGTCAAGGTCTATGCAGGCGCCATCCGGCCGCTGGCGCGTGAACTCGTCACCGCCGAGGAAGTGCATGGCAAGACCGGCCTCAACGGACCGCAACTGCCTGAGCCAAAGATGAAGCTGCAGGATCAGTATGCGGTCGATTTCATCGTCGAGACGCTGATGAAGGAGGAGACCGGCACGATCACGCTTTGCGCGCTCGGGCCGCTCACCAATGTTGCGCTGGCGCTGATCCGCGAGCCGAAAATCGCGCCGCGCATCAAGGAGATCGTGCTGATGGGCGGCGGCTTCTTCGAGGGCGGCAACGTCACGCCGACTGCCGAGTTCAACATCTATGTCGACCCGCATGCCGCCGATGTCGTGTTCAAATCCGACATTCCGATCGTGATGATGCCGCTCGACGTCACCCACAAGGCGCTGACCACCGCCAAGCGCACGAAGGCTTTCCGCAAGCTCGGCACCAGGGTCGGCACGGCGACGGCGGACATGCTGGAATTCTTCGAACGCTTCGACGAAGAGAAATACGGCACCGATGGCGGCCCGCTGCACGATCCTTGCGTCATCGCCTATCTGTTGAAGCCGAAGCTGTTCAAGGGCCGCAACTGCAATGTCAGTGTGGAAACCGCCTCGGAGCTCACCATGGGCATGACGGTGATCGACTGGTGGGGAGTGACCAAGCGGCCGAAGAACGCCATGGTGATGCGCGACATCGATCATGATGCGTTTTTCGCGCTGTTGCTGGAAAGGCTGGGGCGGCTTTAGTGCCGCTCAGTCATTGAGCAGGCGGTAGGTGCTGGTGCCGTTATTGCGGTGCTGTTGTTCGATCGAGACTTCCGATCCGATCATGTGGGGCGTCTCCACCTCACCATCGATAAATACCAGTGCGTTGCCGTCATGGAGACGGACTTCATATCTATAATAAAGTCCATGGCCGACGGAACCTTTCGGATTTAGAGGCATCGTCGCAACATCTTCGACGATGCCTCCTATGCGTTGCGTGCCCATGATCGGGCTATTCTGTCTTGTTACAATCGCCACGGCGGCCACAAGAGCGAATGAGCAAAAGAAAGCGACGCCAACGACTGTATCGCGAAACTCTTCCCGAAGCAGAAGAAGGCGGTTTCTAAGAGAAAGATTCGTCGGCCCCATCACTTAGAGTTGAATAGCGTAAGGGCTTTGTTCAAGAGCGATTTCTTCGAAGAGAGCTCTGTCACTCGTTTACCTTCGAAAACAGCTTCATTGATCGATCGCCGTTCAATTTGGAAATCGGTAGAAGACAAAGCCATTGTCGCGCGTGACGCGCTCGATGCCGACGTGCGAGCCGATCAGGCGCGGACGATCGTCGTCGATGAAAACAGATGAACCGTCTTCAAGGACCAGCATGTAGACACTTCGGCCTTTGCCCCAATGGGCACTTTTGACGGCTGCATCGATTGGGTCCACCGAGCGGATCGGGCTGGCGTTATTCGTCCACTTGAGCGGATCGAGGGCCAACACCGCCGCAAACAAAGCAACAATCAGGATCACGCCGATCGCGTGCCTTTTCACATCCACAAAAGTCCATGGCACCGGCATGAACCCCCAACTGTCGATTCATGTGGTGCACAGAAGGCTGACTTTCAATCGGGCTTCCTGTTCCAGGAGATTGCTATTTGCGTCCCGGCTCGCGGCTGTTACTTCGCCTTGGAAAACGCCAGCCACAGGCCGCCGCCCACCAGGAAGCTGCCGCTGATTCGCGACAAGAGCTTGACGCGGCCGGCCGAGAGCAGGCGTCCGGCGCGGCCGGCGGCCAACGCGTAGGTCGAATCCGAGACGGCGGCGAAGATCATGGCGGTGAGACCCATGACGCCGATCTGTAACGCGTAATTGCCTTCGGGGGCGATGAACTGCGGAAAGAAGGCGCCGAAGAACACCAGCGTCTTCGGATTGCTGATCGCCACCAGCAGGCCCTGCAGGAAGAAGCCGCCGCGCGGCTTTTTAGCCGATCCGTCGGCGTTCAGCTTGCCTTTCGAGCGGAACATCTGCACGCCCATCCAGATCAGGTAGGCGGCGCCGATCAGCCGGACCCATTCGAACCAGTGGCCCATGCCGGCGATAAGCGAGGTCAGCCCGATGCCGACGATGGCGATCATGATGGCCAGCCCGGCCTGGGTGCCGGCGACATTGGCGAGGCCGGCGCGCGAGCCGTGGCGGATGCTGTTGGCGATGATCAGCGTGACCGTCGGCCCCGGCACAAGAATGATGACGATGCAAGCGACGACGTAGGTGGCGTAGAGTTCCAGCGACATTTTTCCCTCCGCAGAATGCCGCTCGTGCGGCGCGCTGTCGCGATCAATGCATGGCGATGAGTTGCGTGCAAGCCGGCGAGGCGCCGACAATGCGGAGCTGATTTCAGCAGGCGCCGGCCTGCCATGGTAGCGTTGCCTCATAGGCGGCAGCCGCCCCCAGCACCGAGAGGTCAGCGCGTGGCCGCCCGATCAATTGCATGCCCATCGGCCTGCCCTTGGGGTCGAAGCCCACCGGCACATTGATCGCCGGGCAGCCGCCGAGCGTGGCGAACGCTGAAACCTGCATCCAGCGATGATAGCTGTCCATGGCACGCCCGGCCACTTCCCTTGGCCAGTGGGTGGAGACCTCGAAAGGGAAGACCTGCGCGGTCGGCAGCGCGATGAGATCGAATCGATCGAAGAGCGACAGCAGGGTTTTGTGCCATGACGAGCGCCTCACCGTGGCGGCGTGGATCTGCGGTGCGGTGAGGCCCAGTGCATGTTCCACTTCCCACACGGCCTCCGGCTTGAGAAGGCGGCGTTTCAAGGGATCGTCGTAATGCACCTTGAGCGCACAACCGCTGCTCGCCTGGCGAAGCGTTACAAAGGCCTGCCACAGCGCTTCGAACTCGAATTCCGGCATCAGCGGCTCGGCTTCGAAGGATAGATCCGCTAACCGGCCGAGTGCTGCCTCGCAAAGCTGTAGAATGCCTGCTTCAATCGGCAGATGACCGTCAAGATCGCCGAGCCAGGCGATGCGCCCGCCGGCCGCCCGCGATTCCAGCCCTTCGAGGAACGAGCCTGGCTTATCATGCGACAGCGGCGCGCGAGGATGATAGCCGGCCTGAACGTCGAGCAGCAGGGCGATGTCGCGCACGTTACGCCCCATCGGCCCTTCGACGCCCATTTGCGCATGAAACACATCAAGATCAGGGCCGGCCGGTACCAATCCCTGCGACGGGCGGAAGCCATAGACATTGTTGTAGGCAGCGGGATTGCGCAGCGAACCGCCGAAGTCGCTGCCATCGGCAATGGGAACCATGTCGAGCGCCAGCGCGACCGCCGCGCCGCCGCTCGAGCCGCCGGCGGTCAGCGCTGGGTCGAACGCGTTGAGCGTCTGTCCAAACACGGTATTGTAGGTGTTGGAGCCGAGCCCGAATTGGGGAACGTTGGTCTTGCCGATGATGATGGCGCCGGCCTGCCGAACACGCTCGACGAAGAAGTCGTCTTCCTCAGGCACGAAATCGGCGAAGATCGGCGAGCCGAAGGTGGTTCTCAGGCCTTTTGTCAGCGCAAGATCCTTGATCGCGATCGGCAGACCGAACAGCGATCCGGTATCTGCTCCTCGCGCCAAATGAGCGTCTGCCTCGTCGGCCTCGCGCAGGATGTCGGCACGCTCACGCAATGAAACGATGGCGTTGACCTGTGGGTTCACCGCCTCGATCCGGTCCAGGAATGCAGCGATCACTTCGCGCACCGAAAGCTGCCGGCGCCTGATCCTGTCGGCCAGTTCCACGGCGGACAGGCGGCAGATGTCGCCGGCGGGCGGCACGGCATGCCTGGTGGTCGGGCGCGTGGCTGTCATCGCGCTTCAGCCGGCAGATGTCGGCATGGCGGCGTCGACATCCCTGGCCAGCGGGATGGCAGGCTGGGCGCCGGCTTTCAGGCAGGCCAGCGAACCGGCTGCGGCAGCGCGGGCAAGCGCCTGGTCGAGCGGCAGGCCTGCCGCCAGTCCGGCAGCAAAATAGCCGCAGAACGTGTCGCCGGCGCCGACCGTGTCGAGCGGAGTGATCTTCAGCGCCGGAACCATCAGGAGATCGTCCGGCGTCGCGGCGAGAACGCCGTCTGGGCCAAGCGTGACGACGATGGTGCGGCCAGTTCTCGAGGCATAGTCGCGCATCCGTGCCGGGCGGTCGCGGCCACTCAACGACAGCGCCTCACCATAGAGGTCGAACTCGGTCTCGTTGGCGACGAGATAGTCGGCCTTGCCGAGGAAGCCGGCCGCGTCGCCGTGGAAAGGTGCGGTGTTGAGCACGGTGACCGCGTTGGCCGTCCTTGCCGCGTCAAGCGCTGTCTCGACCGTTTGCAACGGGACCTCCAACTGCAGCAGCACGACATCGCCGTTTTTCAGGAAAGCCTTGGAAAGGTCACCCGGCACGACCGAATCATTGGCGCCCGCCACGACGGCGATCACGTTCTCGCCGTCGGCGCCGACCATGATCAACGCGGTACCCGTCGAGGCAAAGGTCTCGCCGACGCCGGACAGGTCGATCTTGCCGTCGCGCAGCAGCGCCAAAGCCTCGCCGGCGAAGCTGTCCTTGCCGACCGCGCCGACCATGCGCACCTTGGCGCCGGCGCGGGCGGCGGCCAGCGCCTGGTTGGCTCCCTTGCCGCCGGGGGCGGTGGCGAAACCGGAGCCGCGCACCGTTTCGCCGGGACCGGGCAAGCGGTCGACACTGGCGATGAGGTCGAGATTGATGGAACCGATGACGACGATCAAGAAGTGCCTCCCGCTAGCGCATGTCACTCTAATTGCGCGGGAAGCTACTCCGTAAGATCGCTGCTTGTCACCCTCGGGGCCCTTCGCTCCTATCGTTCCATTCGTTGGCTATTCAAGAAGAGACTTGTCCCGCCTCCCAGCCGAGGATGGCGCGTTTGCGCGTCAGGCCCCAATGGTAGCCGGTGAGCGCGCCGGACTTGCCGAGAGCCCGGTGGCACGGCACGACGAAGGACATCGGATTGGCACCGACCGCGGCACCGACAGCCCGGCTGGCGCTCGGTGCGCCGATGCGCGCGGCGATCGAGGAATAGGTGCAGGCCTTGCCCATCGGAATGCGCAGCAAGGCCTCCCAGACGCGGACCTGGAAGTCGGTGCCGATCATGACGACGCGCAGCGGCTGGTCGGCGCGCCACAGCGTCGGATCGAAGATGCGCGCGGCATAGGGCGCCGTCGCCGCCATGTCCTCGACATAGGTCGCATTCGGCCAGCGGCTGGACATGTCGGCAAAGGCCGCGCGCTCGCCGCCGGGGTCGTTGAAGGCGAGGCCGGCAAGGCCGCGGTCCGTCACCATGATCAAAGCGATGCCGAAAGGCGAGATATGATAGCCGTAGCGGATGGTGAGCCCTGCGCCGCGGGTCTTGTAGTCGCCCGGCGACATCGCTTCATGGGTGACGAACAGATCGTGCAGCCGGCCTGGGCCGGACATGCCGAGTTCGAACGAAGTTTCCAGCAGCGGCATGCCGGAATCCAGCAGTTTGCGCGCATGATCGAGGGTGACGGCCTGCAGAAAAGCCTTCGGCGACAGGCCGGCCCAGCGGGTGAACAGCTTCTGCAGCCCGGTCGGCGTCTCGCCGACCTCCTCGGCCAGCACTTCCAACGAAGGCTGGTCGCGATAGTCGAGGCTGATCTTTTCGATGGCACGACGGACGATTTCGTAGTCGCCGCCTTCAGGCGTGATGTCTTTCTGAAGGATTGCTGTCGTTTTGAGAGGCATTTGGGCGTTCATGGTAGTATCTCCTTGAGTGCGAATATCGTCCTTCGCGGCGCCGATCACCACCCGAAACTTGCTTTCCCGCAGCATGTACCCAGATAGAGTTGGCTTTGAATGGGGAGGACAATCATGGCCGGCGAGAAGATGCAGCTGACCAAGGAAAAAGAAACGCTGCTGATCACCGTCTACGGCAAGGCGCTGGAAAGCCGGCTTCCCAACTCGCTGCTGAAAGACCGCTTTGCGGACGAGGCGGTTCGCCGCATCGACTACGATTTCTCGCGGCTCAAGGTCGACAACAATCTCGGCGTCGGTCTGGCGATCCGGGCCAAGACGCTGGACGACTGGGTTTCGGCTTTTCTGGCGAACAACCCGAACGCCATTGTACTGCATCTCGGCTGCGGGCTGGACACACGAATATTCCGTATCGACCCGCCAGCCGGCGTCGACTGGTTCGACGTCGACTACGCCGAAGTCATCGAGCTCAGGCGCAAGCTCTACCCGATGCGCGAGCATTACCACCTGATCGGATCATCCGTCACGGAGCCTGGCTGGTTAGATGAAGTGCCCGGCGATCGCCCGGCGATGGTCGTGGCGGAGGCCTGACCCCCTACCTTGCCGCTGACGAGGGCCCAAGACTGGTTTCGCGGCTTGTGTCGCATCTGGCCAGCGGCGAATTTATCTGCGATGCCTACAGCGACCTGGGTCTAAAGCTCGTGCGCCTCAACCGGTCGTTCCGCGCCACCGGAGCCGAACTCCACTGGGCGATCAACGATCCGCGCGACTTGGAACGGTCAGTGCCCGGCCTGCGGTTGGTCGAGGAAACGATGGCGTACAAACCCGAACATGCCGCCCGTGTGAGCTGGTTCGCCGGACTGGTCTTTCGCCTCTGGAGCCACGTTCCGGCTCTTCGGAGGGTCGGCAGGCTGTTGAGATTTCGGTTTTGATCGTCAGCGCGCCTTGGCGGTCGCCAGAGCGCGCGAAAATGCGGTGGCAAAACTTTCGCGGTCGTCGGGGTTGAGGAAGCCACCGATCGAGACTGTTTTTCCTTGCGCCTCGACCGCCATTCTGGTGATGCCGATTTCGGTGTGGCGGGCGATCGAAAAGCGTGCCCAGAACGGATTGAAGCGATGTGCTTCCGATTTGCCTGACGGGGCAGTCTTGCGGATATCGAGGCTGGTGCGAGACACCGACACCTCCTCGCGAGCCCGAGCGGCACGATAATTGGCGCGGAAGGCGATATAGATGGCAATAACATCGAGGCCGAAGAAGCCGAACACCGGCCAGGCGCCGCGCGACAGGAAAAACGCTCCGGTCACCAGCCACCCGAACAGCAATGCGCCCATCAGGATGACAAAGCCGGTCTTGCCCAGCGACCGGTGCGGTATCAGCAGCGCCTGGAAGAATGGCTCGTCGGCCTGAAATGAGGCGTTTGTGTCGCTCATTACAGAATATTATAGGAAAGCAATGACAAGCCCCAAGTCCAAAAACTCTTCGGCGCTAAAAAAAGACCTGTTGCCCGGCCGCCGCGACGGCTCGAACGCCAAGCCGCGTCCGCGGCCGGCGAGGTCGCGGGCGCTTTACAGCCCGGCCGAGGTGCATGAGATTTTCCGGCGCTTTTCCGTTCAGCGGCCGGACCCGAGAGGCGAACTCGAACATATCAACGCCTTCACGCTGCTGGTGGCGGTGGTGCTTTCGGCGCAGGCGACGGACGCCGGCGTCAACAGGGCGACGCGGGCGCTGTTCAAGATCGCCGACACGCCGCAGAAAATGCTGGCGCTGGGCGAGACCAGGCTCGGCGACCATATCCGCACTATCGGGCTGTGGCGCAACAAGGCCAAGAATGTCATCGCGTTGTCGGAAGCCCTGATCCGCGACCACGGCGGCAAGGTGCCCGATGATCGCGATCAACTGGTCGAGCTGCCGGGTGTCGGCCGCAAGACCGCCAATGTCGTGCTCAACGTCGCCTTCGGCCAGCATACGATGGCGGTCGACACGCACATCTTCCGCATCGGCAACAGGCTCGGCCTGGCGCCGGGCAAGACGCCGGAACAGGTCGAGCAAGGATTCCTGAAGATCATTCCGGACGAATATATGCGACATGCGCATCATTGGCTGATCCTGCACGGCCGCTATGTCTGCAAGGCGCGTAAGCCGGATTGCCCTGCCTGCGTCATCGCCGATATCTGCAAGGCCAAGGAAAAGACGACCAGCGTGCCTGCACCACTGGTCGAGATCGCGCCGCTCGGGCCAGTAGAGGCGGCTACTGAATCAGTGCCAGCCAAGTGACTCTGAAGTTCCTCCTATGTGGCGCCATCCACGTTCAGGAGCTCTCTTCGACAAACACCTCCTCGCGCCTCTTCCTGACCGCGGGGAGAAACACGATGACGAGCACGGCGAGCGCGATGAGGAGCAGGCTGGCGCTGATCGGTCTCGTCACGAAGGTACTCGGATCGCCGCGAGAGAGGATCATGGCGCGGCGCAGGTTTTCCTCGAGCAGCGGGCCGAGCACGAAGCCAAGCAGCAGCGGCGCGGGTTCGCAGCGCAGCTTGGTCAGGAGATAGCCAAGCAAGCCGAAGAGTGCGACTGCATAGAGGTCGTAGACGTTGGTGTTGACGCTGTAAACGCCGATCGAGCAGAACGCCATGATGATCGGGAAGAGCACGTAATACGGGATCGTAAGCAGTTTCACCCAAAGCCCGATTAGCGGCAGATTCAAGACGATCAGCATCAGATTGCCGATCCACATCGAGGTGATGATACCCCAAAACAGTGCAGGCTGTTCGATCGCAACATTGGGGCCGGGTACGATGCCCTGGATGATCATCGCGCCGATCATCAGCGCCATTACCGGGTTGGCCGGAATGCCGAGCGTCAGCATCGGGATAAAGGAGGTTTGTGCGCCGGCATTGTTGGCCGATTCCGGTCCGGCGACGCCTTCGATTGCGCCTTTGCCGAATTCCCCCGGACTTTTCGAGACACGTTTTTCGACGGTGTAGGAGGCAAAGGCGGCAAGGATCGCGCCGCCTCCCGGCAGGATGCCGAGCGCCGAACCGATGATTGTCCCGCGCACGATGGGGGCCGCCATGCGCCGAAAATCTTCGCGGGTCGGCATAAGGCCGGAGATCTTTCGGATCAGCACGGAACGCTCATGCTCGTTTTCGAGGTTGCGCAGTATCTCGGCGACGCCGAAGACACCGACCGCCACTGCGACGAAATTCAGCCCGTCGGCATATTCGCGGATGCCGAGCGTGAAGCGGGGCGTGCCGGTGTAGATATCCGTGCCGACAAGTCCGAGCAGCAGGCCGAGCACGACCATGGCCAGTGCCTTGACGATCGAGCCGTGGGCGAGCGCGACGGACGAGACCAGGCCGACAATCATCAGCGAAAAATACTCGGCTGCGCCGAATCTCAGCGCTATCGCCGTCAGCGGTGGGGCAAAGATGGCGACGAGGAAGGTCGACACCGTGCCGGCAAAGAACGAGCCTATCGCCGCGGTCGCCAGTGCCGCCCCGGCGCGACCGTTCCTGGCCATTTGGTAGCCGTCGATGGCGGTGACGGCCGACGAGGATTCGCCGGGCATGTTGATGAGGATGGCGGTAGTCGAACCGCCATACTGCGCGCCGTAATAGATGCCGGCGAGCATGATGAGGGAGGAAACCGGATCGCCGATCTGGAAGGTGATCGGCAACAGCATGGCAATGGTTGCGGTGGCGCCGATGCCGGGCAGGACACCAATCAGCGTGCCGAGAAGGACGCCGATCAGGCAGAAACCGAGGTTTGCCAAAGATGTGGCCGTCGAAAAGCCGAGTGCGAGATTGTTGAGGAGTTCCATTTCATCTCCTCACAATGATAGGGGCAGCCACGGGCCGAAACGCCGGAACGGCAGGCCGAGTGCGTAGCTGAAGACGACGAATGCGAACAGCGTCAGGCCGGCCGACAGCACGAGCGCGGTCAGCGGCTTCATACGGCCGCTGCCGAACGATGCGATTAGCGCCGTCAGGAAGATCGAGGGGATAAAGCCGAGGCCGCGCACCGTCAGGCCGAAGAAGATCGGAGCGGGCAGAATGAACAGCATGCCGCGCCACGCGATGTGGCCGATCGGGTCGCTCTCGAAACGCACCGCTTGGACGAGGATGACGGCGCCAAGCAGGATCAGCACGATCGCCAGCACCAGCGGGAAATAGCCCGGTCCCATACGGAAGGCGGTGCCGATTTCGAGGCCGAGCGACTGCAGCGCGAAAAATGCGCCGAGGAAGATGAACAGCGCTGCGCAAATGCCGTTGGTTCTGTCGATTGCGAACGGTTTCATGACGTCCTCCCGGGCCGCGCCGCGGGCTTGCCCATGCCGTGTAAAAACGGGGCGCTGGTGGCGCCCCGTTCAAGCTTTAGTCGGCGTACTGGCCGGCCGCTTCGATGATAGGCTTCCACCGCGCGATCTCACTTTCCAGCTTGGCCTTGAGCGCGGCCGGCGTGGCGTCGGCCTCGGGCGACGGCTTGGTGCCGAGTTCGGCAAAGCGGGCGACGACGTTCTGATCCTTCAGCGCCACCTGCAGCGATTTCGACAGGCGCTCGGTGATCTCGGCCGGCGTGCCCTTGGGTGCATAGATTCCGTGCCAGATGCCGACCTGCACCTGCGGAAGGCCGGCTTCCGTCGTTGTCGGCACGTCCGGAAGCACGTCGAGGCGTTGCGCCGAGGTTACGGCATAGCCCTTGATCGTGCCGCCCTGGATCTGCTTGGTGGTGTTGGTCGTCTGGTCGCACATGATGTCGACCTGGCCGCCGAGAAGGTCGGTCATGGCCGGGCCAGTGCCTTTGTAGGGAACGGTGACCAGCGGCGTGCCGATGGCGCTCATGAACAGCATGCCGCACAGATGCGAGGCCGCGCCTATCCCGGCATTGGCGACGGTGACGGTGTCCTTGTTGGCCTTGGCATAGTCGACCAGTCCCTTCAGATCGGTCGGCTCGAGATCCTTGCGGCCGACGATGGTCATCGGCACTTCTGTGACGAGACCGATATATTCGAACGCGTTCAGCGTGTCGTAGGCGAGGTTCCTATACAGCGTCGCGCTGGTCGCCATGCCGATGTGATGCAGGAGCAGCGTATAGCCGTCAGGATCGGCATTCGCGACGCGGCCGGCGCCTAGCGTGCCGCCGGCGCCGCCGACATTCTCGACGATGACCTGCTGGCCGAGGTCCTTCGACATGGCTTCCGCGACAAGACGCGTGACGGTGTCGGTTGGGCCGCCGGCCGAAAACGGCACGACAACGGTGATGGTGCGTTCGGGGTACGTCTGCGCGCCCGCGGCCAACGGGTAAAGCATGGCGACCGCAACGGCAGCCAGCGCGGCGACGAATTTTCTCATCGTGATTTCCTCCCAGAATACGAATTACCAACCGCTGCGCGGAGTTCCTCTCAAACCGAATGTAGATGGAGCAATAACTAGCGCAACCCGACAAATGACAATCGCCTCAAACGGCAAACTGCACGTTTGTCCGCGCAAATGAGTGGAAAGGTCGGGCCGCGCGATGCCCTTCCTCCGACCTATCTTAATAGCCGTAGCCGCGCGCCATCGCCGCCGCGAACACCGGGATCAACAGGAAGATGAATGCCTCCGTGCGGACATAGGTGCGAACGGACGCTAGCTCCGCCGCAGGCACCTGGAAGCCGGGACTGGCGCTCGCCTGCCTGCTCCAGGACAGGAATCGGACGGTCGGGATAATCGACAACAGGCCGACAATTGCGAAAGCGGCCATCTTTGCCCAGAACATCCAGTTGTAGACGTAGAATTCCCAGCCCTTGAGACCATAGATGACGCGGCCGATGCCGACGACGATGATCAGCATGGCAATGATGCCGTAATGGCGATCGATACCGACAAGCCGCTTCAGCGTCGCGGCGGACAGGTCGCTGCGGATCAGGACGAATTCGGCGCCGATGATGCCTGCCAGCGAAAACACCAGCAGATGATGGAAGATGGTAAGCACAAGGTCGGTGGTGTCCATGCTGTTTCCCCTCTGTCGGACGGCAGCGCCGAAACCGAACGCAGTGAACCAAATACTGGCGAAAAACTAACACCGCTTGGCGGGATTCACATCAGCCTGGAAGATGATCTACACAGCCTTGGTTCTTGTTTTACGCAACGGATTTTGATTCCCCATTTTATGCATGTCGCTGTCCTAACCGTTGGATGACCGGCATTAGGCACCGGCAACACAACCGAGGCATGACCATGACCAGTCCGCAGACGATTGTCGCCCCAGTGATTGAGACCTCTCGCACGGTCCTGCGACCGCACCGGCTGGACGATTTCGACGCCTATGTCGCAATGTGGGCCGATCCCGTCGTCACCCGTTTTATCGGCGGCAAGCCGCGCACGCGGGAGGAAAGCTGGATGCGTTTCCTGCGCCATGCCGGCCTGTGGTCGCTTCTGGGCTACGGCTTCTGGGCGGTCGAGGAAAAGGCGACCAGCCGCTTCATCGGCGAGGCCGGCTTCCACGATCTGAAACGCGACATGACGCCGTCGATCGAGGGCATTCCGGAGGCCGGATGGGCTCTGGTTTCGGGCGTGCATGGCCAGGGGTTGGCCAGCGAAGTCGTCGCACGGGTGCTTGCCTGGGGCGATGAGGCATTTGCAGCCGCGAAGACCGTCTGCATCATCGATCCGGAAAACACCGGCTCGCTGAACGTCGCGGCAAAATGCGGTTATGGCGAAGTGCTGTGAACCGTCTATCAAGACAAGCCGACCATCCTGCTGCAGCGGCAGCCCTGACCGATGCTGTCTGGGCACTGCCTGCCACATCGTAGTCGGGCGTCGAGTTCGCCAGCCTGAACATCGCACGGGCCGATTGTGGCGCATGGGGAGTGTTCTGTCTTTGACAGGATGACGCAAACTCTGCATGAATTTTATCGAGCGGGTCTGAATTCAGGCTACGTTTCTGGCAGGCACCGGAGGAGGTGTCGCGATTTGGAGGAATCCCATGCTGAACAGACGCAGATTCTTGATGAGCACCGCGGCGGCAGGTGCTGCCGGGCTCGCGGCATCGCATTTTATCCCCGCTTTCGCGCAGGACGCACCGCAGCTGCAGATTTTCGTGCCGGCGGCGCCGGGCGGCGGCTGGGACCAGACGGCGCGCGCCATGGACCAGGTGCTGCGCAGTGAAAAGCTGATCTCCGGCTCGCAGATCACCAATGTCGGCGGCGCCGGTGGCACCGTCGGCCTGCCGCAGTTCGTCAACCAGTGGAAGGGCAAGGGCAATGCGCTGATGGTGGCTGGCATGGTCATGGTCGGCGCCATCATCGCCAACAAGGCGGCCAACAACCTTACCGAGGTCACCCCGATCGCCCGCCTTACCGGCGAGTTCGAGGCGCTTGTGGTGCCGGCCGCCTCGCCGTTCAAGACTGCGGCCGACTTCGTTGCCGCCCTCAAGGCCGACCCGACGCAGGTTCCAGTCGCCGGCGGTTCGGCCGGCGGCTCGGACCACATCTTGTTCGGCCTCATCGCCAAGACCGTCGGTGTTCCTGCAACCAACCTGTCCTATGTGCCGTTCGCCGGCGGCGGCGAGGCGCTGTCGGCGCTGCTCGGCAACCAGGTCGCGGCCGGCATCTCGGGCTATGGCGAGTTCGCCGAACAGGTCAAGGCGGGCGCGCTGCGGCTGCTGGCGATATCTGCCGACAAACGCCAGGAGGGCATCGATGCTCCGACCATGAAGGAAGCCGGCATCGACGTCGAGCTGTTCAACTGGCGCGGCGTCTTCGCGCCGCCCGGCGTCTCGGACGCCGACAAGGCAGCAATGATCAAGCTGATCGAGACGATGGCCAAGAGCGACGCCTGGGCCACCGAATGCAAGAACCGCAACTGGACGCAGATCCTGCTCACCGGTGACGACTATGCGAAATTCGTCGCCGAAGACACGGCCCGCATCGGGACGATCCTCAAGGACCTCGGCCTGGCGTGATGCTCTCGGCAAGGGGCGGCCTGCGCCAACCCTTGCCGACTTTCGCCAGCCGCATGGACATACGCGGCGCCGGAGGTGAAACTACGCCGAGATCGGCCGAGTGAGACCGGTCCAAGGAGAACCGGCCCCAAGGGACCGACATTGGGAGGACGATGATGAGCACCAGCGACCAGCAGGCGCCGCCGCGCCTTGCAGTGCCCGAACTGCTGATCGGCGTTGGGCTCCTCGCCTGTGCGGGTGCGGTTGCCTGGCAGACGCTGGCAATCCCGGTGTCGCCGCTCTATTCCAAGGTCGGTCCGACCGTCTTTCCCTACATCACCATGACGGGGATGGTGATCCTGTCGCTGCTGCTCATCATTGCCGCCTTGCGGGGCGGATGGCAGCCGGAGGACGAAAAGGAGACGCCGACCGACTGGAAGGCGATGGGCATCGTCGTCCTCGGACTGATCGCCAACCTCGTGCTGATCCAGCCGCTCGGCTTTACCGCCGCATCTGTCATCATGTTCGTTCTCATCTGCCACGGTTTCGGCAGCCGGCGTCCGCTGCGTGACGTGCTGCTCGGTCTGATCCTGGCGCTGGCCGCCTATTTCGGCTTTGCCAGGGCACTCGGCGTCAATATCGGCGCCGGCTTCATCGAAAACCAGCTGAACGCGATCGTCGATTCGGTCGTTGCCGTGCTGAGGGGCTGACGCCATGGAAACGCTCGGCCATCTCGCGCACGGATTTTCGGTCGCCTTCTCGCCGATCAATCTCATATGGTGCCTGGTCGGCACCACGCTGGGGACTGCGATCGGCGTGCTGCCCGGCCTCGGACCGGCATTGACCATCGCGTTGCTGTTGCCGATCACCTACCAGGTGGCGCCGGAGGCGTCGTTCATCCTGTTTGCCGGCATCTATTACGGCGCCATGTATGGCGGCTCGACGACATCGATCCTGCTCAACACGCCTGGCGAAAGCGCCACTATCGTCACCGCGCTGGAAGGCAACCGGATGGCCCGCTCCGGCCGTGGCGGTGCGGCCTTGGCAACCTCGGCGATCGGCTCCTTCGTCGCCGGCACGCTGGGCACGATCGGCGTTGCCTTCCTGGCGCCGATCGTCGTCAAATTCGCGCTGGCTTTCGGTCCGGCCGAATATTTCTCGCTAATGGTGCTGGCCTTCATCACGGTTTCGGCGGTGCTCGGCTCGTCGTCGGTGCGCGGCCTGACCAGCCTGTTCGTCGGCTTCGTCGTCGGCATGATAGGCGTCGATCTGCAGACGGGGCAGCCGCGCTTCACCTTCGGCATGAGCGAATTGTTGGACGGCGTCGACGTCATCGTCGTCGCCGTTGGCCTGTTCGCCGTTGGCGAGACGCTTTACATGGCCTCGCGCCGCTATGCCGGCAAGGACGACATCGTGCCGTTGAAAGGGTCGCTCTACATGACCGCGGCTGAATGGTCGCGCTCGTGGAGGCCATGGCTGCGCGGCTCCCTGATCGGCTTCCCGATCGGCGCCATGCCGGCCGGCGGCGCCGAAATCCCGACCTTCCTCTCCTATGCCATCGAGAAGAAACTCTCCAGACACAAGGAGGAGTTCGGCACGGTCGGTGCCATCGAGGGCGTTGCCGGGCCGGAAGCGGCCAATAATGCATCCGCCGCCGGCGTGCTGGTGCCGATGCTGACGCTCGGCCTGCCGACCTCGGCGACGGCCGCGATCATGCTGTCGGCATTTCAGAGCTACGGCATCAATCCGGGGCCGCTGCTGCTGACGACGCAGGCCGACCTGGTGTGGGGGCTGATCGCCAGCCTGTTCATCGCCAATGTCATCCTCGTCGTCCTCAACCTGCCGCTGATCGGGCTCTGGGTGCGATTACTGAAGATTCCGGCGCCGCAGCTCTATGCCGGCATTCTGGTGTTCGCCACGGTCGGCACCTACGGCATTTCGCAATCGCCGATCGACCTCATCATCCTCTATCTGCTCGGTGCCGCCGGCTTCCTGATGCGGCGTTTCGATTTCCCGACCGCGCCAGTCATCATCGGCATGATTCTCGGGCCGCTTGCCGAAACGCAGTTCCGCCGCGCGATGACCATCTCGAACGGCGATTGGACGGTGTTCTACAAGCATCCGCTGTCGCTGACGCTGCTGACGCTGGCCTTCATCGGGTTGGTTGGACCGCATATCTGGGCCTACATCGAGCACAGGCGCATGCGCGGACCGGAGCACGTGCCGGGCGATGCCTGAGCTGTTCGTGACGTCATGACAGACCTGCTTTCCGGCATCCGCATCCTTGACCTGACCAATGTGCTGGCCGGCCCCTATTGCGCCTACCAGCTGGCATTGCTCGGGGCCGACGTCATCAAGGTCGAGACGCCGCAAGGCGGTGATCTGGCGCGCCAGCTTGGCGCCTCGCCGGAGCTCAACCGGGTGGGCATGGGCGCTTCGTTCCTGGCGCAGAATGCCGGCAAACGCTCGGTGGCGCTCGATCTCAAGCAGGAGGCCGACCGCGAACGCTTCCTCGATCTGGTCGCTTCGGCCGACGCGCTGGTCGAGAATTTCCGCCCCGGCGTCATGGACCGGCTGGGGCTTGGCCATGCCAGGCTGAAGGAGGTCCGGCCAAGCCTTGTCTATTGTGCGATATCGGGCTTCGGCCAGACCGGGCCGATGCGCGACAATCCAGCCTATGACCAGATCATCCAGGGTCTTTCCGGCATCATGAGCATCACCGGTACACCGGAAACGGCGCCGCTGCGTGTCGGCTATCCCGTCGCCGATACGCTTGGCGGGCTGGTCGGGGCGTTCGCCATTACCGCCGCGCTGGTCAAGCAGAAGACGACAGGCGAGGGTGCGTTCCTCGACGTCTCTATGCTCGAATGCACGCTTTCTGCGCTCGGCTGGCCGGTGTCGAACTATCTGACGGCGGACGTCGAGCCGCAGCCGATGGGCAATGAAAACATGACGGCCGCACCGTCTGGCGCGTTTCGCACCGGCGACGGCTTGCTCAACATCGCAGCCAACAAGCAGGAGCAGTTCGTCACACTGTGCCGGTTGATCGATCGGCCGGAGCTGGCGTCGGATGTCCGCTTTGCCGAGCGCGAAACGCGCAAGCAGAACCGCATTGCATTGAAAGCGCTGATCGAGGATGCCTTGGCGAGCGGCTCTGCCGCCGCCTGGGAGGAGACGTTCAATCGCGCCGGCGTGCCGGCAGGCCGGGTGCTGACAATCCCGCAGGTACTGCAAGAGCAACAGGTGATCCAGCGCGGCATGACGGCGCGCTTCCAGGCTGTGTCCGGGATGGACCGGCCGCTGATCGTGGTGCGCGGCGGCTTCATGGTCGATGGCGAGGCACCTTTGCCGAGCAGGCCGCCGCCGGGGCTCGGCGAGCATATGGACGAGGTTTTTGCCGGTTTGCCGCCACGCGCCAAGAAAAGAGCGAAGGTATGAGCGGCACGGAAAAGAAGGCATGAGCGACACGGAAAACAAGACTGGCCGCGCGCGCGGCGAGGAATGGTGGCAGACCGGCATCATCGAGATGCGGCCCGGCGTCATCCGGCTGCGCGGCTATGAGATCCAGGATCTGATCGGCCGCGTCAGCTTTCCCGCAATGATCTGGCTGATGATGCGCGGCGAACTGCCAAGCGAGGAGCAGGCGACGCTGCTTGGCATCGCGCTGGGTGCCGCCGTCGACCACGGACCGCAGGCGCCGTCGATCGCCATCGCCCGTATGGCGATCACTTGCGGCGTCGGCATCAACAGCGCCATGGCGTCGGCCATCAACGTGCTTGGCGACGTGCATGGCGGCGCCGGCGAACAGGCGCTTTCCTTCTACGGAGACATCGCCGCCGAACTGGACGCCGGCGTGCCGCTCGCGGACGCCGTGTCGGCGCGGGTTGATCGTTTCCTTGCTGGGGAAGACGGTTATGTGCCGGGGCTCGGCCATCGTTTCCATCCGGTCGACCCGCGGGCACCCCGCCTCATCGAGCTGACCCGCGACTTTGCCGCGCTCGGCGTTGTCAGCGGGCGCTTCGCCGACATCGCCGAGGCGATCGAGGCCGAGGTTGCGCGGCGCAAGGGCAAAAAAATCCCGCTCAATATCGACGGCGCCACGGCCGTCATCTACGGAGAGCTCGGCTTCCCGCCGCCGCTGACGCGAGGCCTTTTCGTACTGTCGCGCTCGGTCGGCATCCTGGCCCATGCATGGGAACAGTCGCAGGAAAGCGACCGCAACAAAGGGCCGCTGCCGCGCGAATGGCTGTGGGCCTATACCGGCACGCCGGCGCGGCCTTTGCCCGAGGAAGACGAAGGCAGCCAGTGAGATGTCGGTTCAAGCGACAGCGGAGGGCGCTGGAGCCAATTCCCGATAGAGTCGGGATAGACCCCCATGTTTTATTGAGCGTGATCTTTTCCGAAAGCCGGATTCTGCTTTTTGGGGGTATGCTCCAGCTCGGGACTCCTGATGTTCCTCACCAGCGTCGAAAGATCCGGCTCGTCGATCAGCAGCGCCGCGTCGGCCGGTGCCAGCCATGCCCGCTGCCGCCTGTTGGCTTCTTGCCAGTCGGCAAGTTCCTCGGTTACCTCCAGCAAATAGACGACGACGTCGACGCGGACGAAGCGGTTCGCCAGCCGCTTCCAGTAGCAATAGGTGCCGGCCGGCTGTTTCAATATCCTGCCGAGGACGCCGGCTTCTTCCTGTGCTTCGATGGTGGCCGCCTTGCGACCGCCCTTGCCCTTCATCGGCCAGCCTTTCGGCACGATGAAGCGCCTCGTCGTTCGCGATGTGACGAGCATAACCTCGACTTCGCCATGCTCGCTCAGCCGAAAGGGGATCGCCGCGACCTGGCGAATCCGGGCGCCCTTCCTTGCCTTACGGACGACCTTCTTTCTGCTGGCTGCCATTCAAAAATCCAGTCGAAGCGGTGCCCAAAGCACGAAGGGCAGCATTGCTAAATCCAAACCGCCTTCGATGTTATCTCAGGTGCGGCGGCATCCAAGCATAATAAGTCGGCTAAATAAATGAAAACGTTAGCGGCAAGTGCTGACAAAGCCGCTCCCTGACGGCAGCAACTGACAAGTCGGCTTCATCTGCGGCACCACCTGCGGTTGGGGCGCCGGGATTTGGCGGTCCTGCGCACGGTATTGCTGTTGCTGCTGCTGATATTGCTGCCGCTGCAGCCTGTTCTCCAGCATCTGCAACTGGTTTTGCTGGATCAATGCGTTGCGGTCGGCGGGGCTGACGATCTGTGCCGATGCGGCAGGATTTACGCCCGACAGCATCACCGTTGCCAGCATTGCCGACCCTAAAAACGTCAATAGACGAAGCTGTGACATTCATTAATTCCCGCACAAAACCGACCTCAGATTAATATAGGGGTTTTGCCCGGCGATGCCATGGCCGCCGCTGATTCGCGGCGAATTGCTACGTCGTCCTGCCGGCTTTGAGGAGGCATTGCGGTACGCGAGGCTGGCTCTCCCATTTCACTCGACTTCGCGCAGCCGATATCCGACGCCGGTCTCGGTGGTGATATAACGGGGCTGGTCGGGTATCTTTTCGATCTTTTGCCTGAGTTGCCGGACATAGACCCTGAGATATTGAACGTCGGTGGAATCGCCCCAGACCTGCTTCAGCAGGAATTGGTGGGTGAGAACCTTGCCGGCGTGCTGTACGAGGATGCGGAGGATGTCGTATTCCTTCGGCGAGAGCTTTATCTCCTTGTCCTCGACCTTGACGATGCGCTTCACCAGATCGACGGAGAGGTCGCCGGTGTGGAACACCGGTTTCTCACCCTGCTGCTGGAACTTGTGGCGCAGCGCCACGCGGATGCGTGCCACAAGCTCGTTCATACCGAACGGCTTGGTGACATAATCGTCGGCGCCGAGTTCGAGGGCCGAGACGATGCCGGCCTCATCAGTGCGGCTCGAAAGAATAACCACGGGAATGTCCAGGCCATCATCCCGCCATTTGCGCAGCAGCTCATGCCCGCTCATGCCGGGCAGGCCGAGATCGAGGAGGACCAGGTCCGGCTTTTCCGTCTCCATGAGTTCAATCGCCGCGCTGGCGTTCGGCGCCTCGCTGATCGCATAGCCTTGGCTGCCGAGCCCCACGCGAAGCAGTTTCCGGATCGGCGGCTCGTCGTCGACCACCAATATCCTGACGTCCAAATTCGTCATGACAGGTGGTCCATGTTTCGATCGTCAGCATCGGGTTCACCGACATCGGGGAGTTCTGCCGGCACCGGCATTCTTATGGTGAAAACCGCGCCCGAGCGGTCGGTCCTGTTCGCCGCCGAGAGCGTCCCGCCCATCGCTTCGATGAAGCCGCGGCAAATCGACAATCCGAGCCCGGTGCCGGCACGCACCTGGTCACCCTTGCGCACACGGTAGAAAGTGTCGAAAACGCGCTCCAGGTCCGCTGGCGGAATGCCTGGTCCCTCATCCATGATCTGCAGGATGACGCTGCCATTGTCGGCCCAGGCCTGCAGGCGGATCGTCGAACCTGGCGGCGCGTATTTTGCAGCATTGTCGAGGAGATTGAACAGCACCTGCTCGAACAGAACGGGATCGACACGCAACATCGGCAGATCCGATGGAATATCGATCTCGGTCTTGTGCTCGCCGACGATTTTGCGGGCCCGATGCAGGGCTGAGCCGACAATGTCGCCGACATAGTGGAACGCATAATTTGGCTCCATCGTGCCGGACTCTATCTTGGTCATGTCGAGCAGATTGGCGATGAAGCGGTTCAGCCTTTCCGATTCATCAAGCACGGTCGACAGCAGTCCCGCCCGGTCCTGCTCGGGAAGCGCGGCTTCGAAGTCGCTGAGTGTTCCGGCCGCGCCCATGATGGCGGCAAGCGGCGTTTTCAAATCGTGGGAAATGGAGGTGAGCAAGGCCGAGCGCAGACGGTCTGCCTCGGCCGCAAGCTTGGCCCGGTCAACATCGGCGACGAGCTGGATGCGCTCGATGGCGACCGCCGCCTGGTCGGCGAGCGCATCGAGCAGACGCTGCTGGTCGGGTGTCAGCAGCGGGCCTTGCTTGTCGTTGTCGAGGCCAACGACGCCCACCGCCGTGCGTCCGGTCCGCAAGGGCAGATAGAGGCGTTTTGCGCCCGGCAGCGTGTCGGCGCCGCGCCCGGCGGCGCGGTTGTGTTCCCAGGCCCAGAGCGCTGCGGCAATGTCTGCCTCGGCCAGCGTGTCGTCGGGCGGGTAGCCGGCCTTGACCACAATCGTGCCGTTCTCCGGCAGAAGCAGCACCACGCGAAGCTTCAGCATCGAGGCGATCTGGAAGGCAGTCGCCCAGAGAACGTCGTCGAGCGTGCCCGTTCCGGCCAGTTTCTTGGAGAACAAATAGAGATCCTCGGTAGTGCGGGCGCGGGATTGTGCTGCCACGACCTGGCGCTGCACCCGAGCCGTCAAATTGCTGGCGATGATCGCCACGCAGAAGAAGAAGCCGAGTGCGACGGCGCTTTCAGGATCGCTGATATTCAGCGTGTAGAGAGGATCGAGGAAGAAGAAATTGAAGACCACGGCGCTGAGAACGGAAGCGAATATCGCCGGCCAAAGCCCGGCCGTGACCGCTGACGCCAGCACAGCCATGAGAAAGACAAGAGCGATGTTGCGCACATCCAGCACGCGCGACAGCAATTCGCCGAACAACAGCCCTGCCACGACATAGAAGACGACAGTCAGATAGGGCCTGATGTCGAGGCGCGGTGGTTGAGCGGGAGTCAGCCCCCGCGACGCCGGGACTTGCGCCTGGGCGTCACCGGAGACGACGTGAACGCTGATCTTGCCGGCATCGCGTATCAGGTCATAAGTGGCGGAGCCGTCAAATAACTGCCGCCAGCGCGACTTGCGTGGCTTGCCAGTGATGATGTGGGTAACGTTATTGGCCGCCGCATAGCGCAGGATGTCTACGGCAACGTCGTGGCCAGGTATGGTCACGGCAACGCCGCCCAATTGTTCAGCAAGGCGAAGCGTTGATGCCAGCCTGTCGCGATCCTGCTCGGACAGCCCGGTCGAGCGTGGCGTCTCGACATAGAGCGCCAGCCACGAGGCGCGAAGCCGCTCTGCCTGGCGGCGGGCATAGCGTACAAGCGACGCGCTGCGCGGATCCTCATCGACCCAGACCAGGACACGCTCGCTGGCCGCCCAGGGTCCCGGGATGGCGTGGGCCTGCATATGGTTGAGCAACTGCTCATCGACCCGCTGGGCGGTGCGGCGAAGCGCCAATTCCCGGAGCGCGGTCAGATTGCCCGGCGAGAAATAGTTCTCGATGGCGCGCTGGGCGGTGTTGGGGAAGTAGACCTTGCCTTCTTCCAGCCGCTTGATCAGGTCGTCGGGAGTGAGGTCGATGATCTCGACGTCGTCGGCTTGATCGATGATGGAGTCGGGAACGGTTTCACGCACCCTGACGCGCGTGATCTGGGCCACGACGTCGTTCAGGCTTTCGACGTGCTGGATGTTCAGTGTCGTGTAGACATCGATGCCGTGCGTCAGGATTTCCTGGACGTCGAGGTAGCGCTTGGGGTGGCGGCTGCCGGCGACGTTGGTGTGGGCGAGTTCGTCGACCAGAACCAGCGCCGGGCGCCGGGCGAGGATGGCGTCGAGATCCATCTCCTCGAGGATCCGCCCCTTGTAATCGATCTCAAGGCGAGGAATGACCTCGTAGCCTTCGACCAGCGTCTGGGTTTCCTTGCGGCCGTGCGTCTCGACGATGCCGATCACCACGTCGACTCCTTCGGCCAGCCTGGCGCGGCCTGACATCAGCATCTCGTAGGTCTTGCCGACACCGGGGGCGGCGCCGAGAAATATCCTCAGCCGACCGCGCTCCTCCCGCTCGGCGTGCGCGAGCAGCGCGTCGGGAGAAGGCCTGGTTTCGGCGGTGCGGCTGTCGTCTGGCATAAGGGTCAATCATGAACGGCGCCGGCTTCGGTGTCGATCCCGGCGCCGCCCTTCATTGTTTCATCGCATCGTCCAGCGCAAGGTTGAGGGCCAGCACATTGACCACCGCCTCGCCCATGAATCCCAATTCGCGATCCTCGATATGGCTGTCGACGAGCGATTTGATCCTGGATTCATCGACGCCCCTGGCCTTAGCCACCCTGGCGACCTGAAAATAGGCCGCATCGGAGCTGATATGCGGATCGAGGCCGCTGCCGGACGTGGTGACCAGATCCATCGGTACCGGCTGGTTCGGGTTTTCGGCTCTCAACTTCTCGGCGTCGCTCTTGATACGGTCGATCAGCTTCGGGTTGGTCGGGCCGAGATTCGAACCTCCCGAGGCGGCGGCATTGTAGCCGTCGCCGGCAGCCGACGGACGGCCATGGAAGTAGCGGTCGCTGGTGAAGGCCTGGCCGATCAGCTCGGAACCGACGAGTTTGCCGTCCTTCTCGATCAGGCTGCCATTGGCCTGGCGCGGAAACAGCGCCTGGGCAATGCCGGTCATGCCGATCGGATAGACCAACCCCGTCAGAACGGTGAAGAAGACGATCATGACGATCGCAGGCCTGATTTGATTGAGCATCGACGTGGTTCCTTATGCGAGACCGAGAGCAGTGATGGCCATGTCGATCACCTTGATGCCGACGAAGGGCACGACGACGCCGCCAAGGCCGTAGACTATGAGATTGCGGCTGAGCAGCGCACCGGCGCCGACAGCGCGGTATTTGACGCCCCTCAGCGACAGCGGGATCAGCGCGATGATGATCAGCGCGTTGAAGATGATGGCCGAGAGGATAGCGCTCTGCGGCGTTGCCAGATGCATGACGTTGAGCGCTTGCAGCGGCCCGGCGGTTTGGCCCGGGGCGATGTAGAAGACGGCGAATATTGCCGGGATGATGGCAAAATACTTTGCGACGTCGTTGGCGATGGAGAAGGTCGTCAGCGAACCACGCGTCATCAGCAGCGCCTTGCCGATTTCGACGATCTCGATCAGCTTGGTCGGATCGCTGTCGAGATCGACCATGTTGCCGGCCTCGCGTGCCGCGACCGTGCCGGTGTTCATGGCGACGCCGACATCGGCCTGCGCAAGCGCCGGCGCGTCGTTGGTGCCATCACCGCACATCGCGACCAGCTTGCCCTTGGCCTGTTCGTCGCGGATCAGCTTCAGCTTGTCCTCGGGCGTCGCCTGGGCAAGGAAGTCGTCGACGCCGGCTTCCGCCGCGATCGCCGCCGCGGTCATCGGATTGTCGCCGGTGATCATCACCGTGCGGATGCCCATGCGGCGCAATTCGGCAAAGCGTTCTGCGATGCCGCCCTTGACGATGTCCTTCAGGTGGACGACGCCGAGCAGGCGCCCATCGCGCTCGACCGCCAGCGGGGTGCCGCCGGATTTGGCGATCTCGTCGGCGATGGTTTGAAGGTCGCGGACGGTGTCGCTGCCGGGGCGCGTACTGCCTGTGGCAATGGTCGAGAGGTTGACGCGGGCAAGCACCGCATCGACTGCGCCCTTGCGGACCGAGGAGCCTTCCAGGTCGACGCCGCTCATGCGGGTTTGCGCGGTGAAGGGCACGAAACTCGCGTGCAGGCTTGCCATGTCGCGGGCGCGGATGGCGTATTTCTCCTTCGCCAGCACGACGATCGAGCGGCCTTCCGGCGTTTCGTCGGCAAGCGAGGCAAGTTGGGCGGCGTCGGCCAGTTCCTGTTCGGTGACGCCCCTGACCGGACGGAATGCCGTTGCCTGGCGGTTGCCCAGCGTGATCGTGCCGGTCTTGTCGAGCAGCAGCGTGTCGACATCGCCGGCCGCCTCGACGGCGCGGCCCGACATGGCGAGCACGTTGAAACGCACCAGGCGGTCCATGCCGGCGATGCCGATGGCCGACAGCAGGGCGCCGATCGTGGTCGGGATCAGCGTGACGAACAGGGCGACCAGCACCGTCACCGAGATATAGCCGCCCGAATAGGAGGCAAAACTCGGGATCGTCGCTGTCGCCAGCACGAAGATCAGCGTCATGCCGACGAGCAGGATGTTGAGCGCGATCTCGTTGGGTGTCTTCTGGCGCTCGGCGCCTTCGACCAGCGAGATCATGCGGTCGAGGAACGTATGGCCGGAAGCCGCGGTGATGCGCACCCGGATCCAGTCGGACAAGACTTGCGTGCCGCCGGTCACCGCCGAACGATCGCCTCCGGATTCGCGGATGACAGGTGCGGATTCGCCAGTGATCGCCGCCTCGTTGACCGAAGCCACGCCTTCGACCACCTCGCCATCCGAGGGGATGATGTCGCCGGCTTCGACAAGCACGATATCGCCGACCTTCAGGCTGGTGCCGGGCACCAGCTTGAACTTGCGGCGGTCGCCGCCGTTCAACAGCTTGGCTTGCGTCTCGGTTCGCGCCCGACGCAGCGAGTCTGCTTGCGCCTTGCCGCGGCCTTCGGCCACCGCTTCGGCGAAGTTGGCGAAAAGCACTGTGAACCACAGCCAGATGATGATCTGCAGCGTGAAGCCAAGATCGCCGCCGCTGGTAACGAGATCTTTGACGAACAGCACGGTGGTGAGCGCCGAGACGACGGCGACGACGAACATCACCGGGTTTCGCATCAAGGTGCGCGGGTTCAGTTTTCTGAAGGATCCGCCGATGGCGGGCAACAGAATGCGGGGATCCATGATGCTCACGGATTTCGACTGGCTCATTTGGTGGCTCCAGTGTCGATGTTGGTGACCGGTCGATCGTGTGCCGAACGAAGGTGCGGCGGCCCGTAAGCCAGCAGCCAGATAATGATCAAGGCTGCCGCAATAGCGAGGAATGTGGACAGGGTCGGGAAAGGAGGAGGTGTTTTCTCCCCCTCCGGCTCGGGACGATGCCGGGCCTTTCGAGATATGATCTTGAACCAGGGCATGGCCGTTTCAGAATGTCTGACGGTGAATCATCGCCAGGTGCTCGACGATCGGTCCGACCGCCAGGGCCGGGAAGAAGGTCAGGCCACCAACGATCAGGATGACACCGACCAACAGCCCGACGAACAGCGGACCGTCGGTCGGGAAGGTGCCGGCGGAGGCAGGGACGGTCTTCTTCGCCACCAGCGATCCAGCAATCGCCAGCGCCGGAATAATGACCAGGAAGCGGCCCATCAGCATGCCGATGCCGAGCGTTATGTTGTACCAGGGCGTGTTGCCGCTGAGACCGCCAAAGGCGGAGCCATTGTTCGCCGCGGCCGAGGTGTAGGCATAGAGGACCTCGGAGAAGCCGTGCGGGCCGGCGTTGGCGATGGAAGCAACGCCGGTCGGCAGCACCACCGCGATGGCGGTGAAGACCAGCATCGCCAGCGGCAGGCAGAAGACGGCCAGCATTGCCATCTTGACCTCCTTGGCCTCGATCTTCTTGCCGAGATATTCGGGCGTGCGTCCGACCATCAGCCCGGCAACGAAGACGGCGATCACGATGAACATCAGGATACCGTAGAAGCCGGCCCCGACGCCGCCGACAATGACCTCGCCGAGCTGCATGTTGATGATGGGGATCATGCCGCCGAGTGCGGTGAAGCTGTCATGCATGGCGTTGACCGCGCCGCAGGACGCGGCGGTGGTGATGACGGCAAACAGTGCCGACAGAGCGATGCCGAAGCGGCTTTCCTTGCCCTCCATGTTGCCGCCGTCGATGCCCAGCGCATGGACGAGCGGATTGCCGGCGGCCTCGGCCCAGTAGCAGACGGCAACGCCGGCGATGAACAGCACGCCCATCGCCGCCAGAATTGCCCAGCCCTGGCGCTGGTTGCCGACCATGCGACCGAAGACATTGGTTAGCGCCGCGCCGAAGGCGAAGATCGTCACCATCTGGATCAGGTTCGAGATCGCGTCGGGATTTTCGAAGGGATGCGCTGCATTGGCGTTGAAGAAGCCGCCGCCATTGGTGCCGAGCATCTTGATGGCAACCTGCGAAGCGACCGGCCCGACCGCGATCGTCTGTTGCGCGCCTTCCAGCGTCGTCGCGTTGACGTAAGCACCAACCGTCTGCGGCAAACCGAGATAGACATAGACAAGCGTCAACACGATGCAGAACGGCACAAGCAGATAGAGCGTGCAGCGGGTCATATCGACCCAGAAATTGCCGATCGATTTGCCTGAGGCTCTAGCAAAACCGCGGATCAGTGCGACCGCGATGGCGATGCCGGTCGCGGCCGACAGAAAGTTCTGCACGGTCAAGCCGGCCATCTGCACGAGATAGGACATCGTGCTTTCGCCGCCGTAGTTCTGCCAGTTGGTGTTGGTCATGAAGCTGGCGGCGGTGTTGAAGGCAAGCCCAGGTTCGACGGCGGTCATGCCGCCCGGATTGTAGGGCAGGCCGCCTTGCAGCCGCTGCAGGAAATAGAGCACCAGGAAGCCGGCCAGGTTAAAGAACAGCAGGGCCGCCGCATAGGAGGTCCAGTGCTGCTCCTCGCGCTCGCTGGTCCCGGACATACGGTAGAGCCCGCGCTCGAGCGGGGCCAGAATTGGCGACAGGAATGTGCGCTCGCCGCTGAAAACGCGATGCATGTAGCCGCCGAGCGGCTTGGCCAGCAAAACGACGATCCCGCAATAGACGAGGATCTGCAGCCATCCGTTGATTGTCATGGGGTTGGCTCCTTGCCAGCGGAGATCAGAAGCGTTCCGGGCGAACGAGGGCGTATGTCAGGTAAGCGAGAAGGAACAGGGTCACGGCGCCGCCGAGGATATAGTCGAAGAGCATGTTTCGATCCCCTAAACTTACAGCCCGTCGCAGGCTTTGATGTAACCGAAGCATAGAGCAAAGAACGAGATTCCTATCCCGACAACAATGATGTCCATCGTGCAATTTCCTATATTGAGTTTGTTCTTTTCAACTTGGACAAAACTGTCCAAGCCCGCTCACCGCTTCACATCGGCGGCCGGATACATCGCTCTGCCGAATATGGATCAAAGTGCCATAAAGGTTCGAGACGGGACGCGGAGCAAAGAAATCAAAATCCCATAAGGATTTCGCCGCCTCGGCGCTGGCCACAGCTTCAGGGGGAGGTGCGCACCGGCGCGCGAAGCTGCCGGGGATCAGTCTGCGCGGGTATAGATCAGAGCGTAATCGTCCGCATAGGCCCGCTTCCAGCCCAGTTCGTCGAAGAACGGAATGCGGCTGTCGTCGGCGGTCAACAATGCCCAGCCTATCGCATATTTCTCGAGCTGGGCTTTCAGGATCGGCTTGCCCCGGCTGTGCCCAGTCTGCTCATCCGTTTCCGTAAAGCCGTTCAGGAAGAGCTGATCCGCCCGGCCGTCGATAAACGTCTTGATGCCATGGAAAATCAGCGTGCCGCCGAAATTGTAGGAATTCAGCAGATTGCCTGACAGATTATGGGCTTGGGCGAAGGCCAGCGCATCCCTCGCCGAAGTCTTCTGGCTCGGCACGACCGGATAGGCCAGGAAGACCGCGGCCGCCAAAACCAGCAAAACGGCAAGTCCAGCGCAAATTCTGGAAAATTGCCGCGCGAAAAATTGTTCAAGTCCGTCGCGCTTTTCCGCGGCCCATGTAGGGGCTGAAAGCGCTGGATATTGTTGCGCAACCTCGACGGCAAGGACGACCGGGACAAGAAGAAAGAACAGGTACATGAACCGTATGTGGGTGAGATAGACGTGCAAGGTGAAGACAAGGAACAGCGCCTTGGCCCAGCCAATACGCAATCTCGACACGAGCAGCCCGAAAAACGCCACCAGCAGGGCCACCTCCTGGAGGGTATGCCGCGAGGCGTCGAAGGGTTGCCACTCCGCAATGTAAGGCACCGCCTCATTGCCATAGGCCACGGTGAATGTGGCGAGTATGGCCTTGACGCCATAGGGATTGAGCAGGCTGACCAGCGGGCAAAGCAGCCCGAAAGCGATCCACTTGGCCAGCAGCCGGGAGTTCGACAAGCGCGTGCGCATGACGAGATCGAGGCCGGCGAAGGCGGCGATAATGAAACCGAAGGTGAAGGTGGCATGGAGATTGGCCCACAGGCAAAGCAGCGCCAGCAGCCATAGAGGCGGCGCTTTCTCGTTGCGTGCGGCTTGGAAAAGACCGGCGGTCCAGACGACGATAATGGGCAAGGTAAAGATGTGGGGTCGGGCGACATAGATTGGCCCGATCAAGAGCGCGAGCACCAGTGTCAGTGCTATCGCCAGCGTCGGCTTCAACGACGCGCTGAGATACCACGACGTCAAGAAGGCCGTCAGCGCGATTACCGCAGTCGCCAGCAGTACCACGCCGTTCCAGCCGCCGGCTTCGAAGGCAAGGGCAAGGAGAACCTGGCTAAGCCATTCCTTGGCGATCCATGGCTGGCCGGCAAAAGTGTAGGAGTAAATGTCGACGGAGGGGAATGTGCGGCTTGCCAGCATATCCATGCCGACCTTGATGTGCCACCAGCTATCGGGATCCTGCAGGAGGGAGGTGGCAAAGGCGAGGAGCGCCGTCGCCATCACGACGGCCGCCAGCAGGCAAAACACCAGCCTCACATGCCGTATGTCGTCTATCGACGGCCTCGCCTCACCAGACATCCCGCGCATATGGCATCCCTGAGCCGCGATAGCGGAAGGGATAGCCCGAATTTGTTAGAAAACCGATAAGCTGCAGGATTGCGGCCACAACCCTGTGCCGCGCGTCTAACCGGCTGGGCACGTTGAGCAGCGACTACTAAGTTGCGGGTGAGGGGCAGACCTCCGGCCGTTCAGCCCTCGGCCTTGAAGTTCTTGGCTTCCTTCTCGACTTTCGGGCTGTCCTTGCCGTGCTTGCGCATCAGATCCTTCGCCTGCTTCGGCGAAACGTCGGTGGTTTCGGCCAGGTGCAGAGCCTTCTTTTCGTCCGGATCGCGCGTCTTGCGGTCGGCCATTGCGGTTTTCTTGTTAGCCATTACGACGCTCTTATGCTCTCGGCGATTTCGTTCAGCACCTTGCGGTCGGTGCCGTGGCGCTTGATCAGCGTGCGTGCCTGATCAGGGGTAATGCCCGCTTCCTCGGCGAAATGGCGTACCTCATAGTCTTCGCCGCCCGCCACTCGTGAGCGGTCGCGACTGTCGGTCCTGGTTTTGTCGTCGGCCATGGCAGCTCTCCTCATCTCAACGAGAGCATAACGGGCAAGATTTCAGCGAGTTCCTTCGAGCGTGTCGCCCAGTTGCCTACCCTCGGGCATGACCCGACATGAGCGGCGGTTTTTGCTCAAAGCAAGGGCACGGTGCCAGGCTGGCCTTCGCGCACAAAAAGGCTCGCTTCCTTGGCCGCACCAGTAAATTTCCGCCGCGCGCTGCCAACCGCCCGCCACTGCTCCTGGGCGCAGCCTGGTATTCGTTGCGGATTGCTAAGGGTAGCGATGGTCGAACACGACCCCCATGGTCCTACCAACGGCCGTCATGACGATAATCTCGACCAGATCGTCGTCACTGTCACCGCAGGCCGGGGCCGTCCGGCGAACGATGTCCAGCATCGCCCTCGTCGATATGGTGTCGCCGGCGCCGAATCTTGAAAGCGCAGATGAAACAAGCTCTTGGGCCGTCAAGTCGGCGACAGTCACCCTCTGCACCACGTTCATTGGCTTCCTCCCACCATGAACCCTCTCCCGCGAGAATGATACGCCGAACGTCGGGTTTCGCCAGCGAAATGGTGGTCCTACCAGCGCGCGGGGCAGCGACCGAAATCGTCGGTTTTGCGTGAGGCAATCCAGGCGCGAGGCGGCAGCACTTTTGTGCCATGCGACTTCGCCACAGACCCATCCCGGCGGCCGGGATGGGTCTCAATTTATTTACTTGGCAGTTTGATTGCTTGGCAGTCGGGTCTGCTCGGTTGCGGTCGAAGTCAGCGCAGCAAGAACCACGGTGCGGGCAGGACCAGGACGGTTCTTCGTTTCACGGAACGCCGAACCGGTCTGTCTTTTTTGTTTGACGCAATTCCGGATGGAAAACCGTTCACACGTTTTCCTGGAATTGCTTGTCTTATGACTCTAGGCGGCCAGATCGCTCGGAAGCTTGCCGCCATTCTCGACCAGCTTTTTCATCAGTGCATCATGCAGCCACAGATTCATCGTTACGGTGTCGTTCATGTCGCCGGTGTAGTTCAGCTCGTGAGCAAGCTCCTTGCGGGCGCCGAGGCTGCTATCGATATTCAGAGCCTTCATCAGGTCGACGATCGAATTCTTCCAGTTGAGCTTTTGCCCTTTCGCGGCCACCGCCTTGTCGAGAATGGCAGCGATGTCAGGAGCAGAGGACGGCGCGGATGGCGTTGCCGGAGCCGGGGTTGCAGCCGGGTCGGGTCGGGTAGGCGCCGTCGGCTGGGTGGCCGTGCTCGAAGCAGGCGCGGGAGACGGTTGCGCCGGCGGCGCTTCGGCCGCAACCGCGTTTCCGAAAATCGCACCTTTGATACTGTCGAAAATGCCCATTGCTATCTCCTGGGTTGCCTTCACGGTGTGTTGCCTTGACGGTCGGTGAGGCGACCGTTGCCGAATTCGCATTGAGCGCCCTGGTTGTACCGGACCACGAACGCAACGCAGGGGCAACTTCAAACTGGCTGAAAGGTAAAGGCTTGGTTGCATGGTGAAATCGGCTCAGTGATCCGATCCCGAAGTAGAATGGTCAGATCGCGGCACGACAAATAGTTACGCGCAATGGGCGAGGAAACGGTTGGCAGCCAGTTTTGCTGACGCAGACCAGAAAAATCATCTAGATTCGTGTTCGCCATTCGCTGAGAGGAACGAAGCCATGACAGCAGTCGTCGCATCCGACAGGCTCGAACGTTCGCTGGTTTGGGCAGAGGACGATCCGTCGGTCAAATGGGCCGGCGCTTTCGCGGTTTACGGCGGGCACGGCACCACCCAGTCCTCAGTCATTGTCTACGAGATCGAGCCCGGCAAGCGGCTCGGCTGGCACACCGACGCCACCGAGGAGACGCAATACATCATCGCCGGCACCGGCGAGCTGCACATCGAGGGCGGCAGCATCCACCCGGTCAGGCCCGGCAGCGTCCTGGTACTTCCGACGCCGGTCCGGCACGACCTCGTCAACACCGGCACCGAAACCCTGCGCGCCGTCGCTTTCTTTGCGGCGGCGATGTTCACACAGACATTCGACGACGTCATGCTGCCGCCGAAATCCCATGTCCTCGGCACGCCCAATCGCGCAGGCTGAACGCGTGCCAGCGGGAATCATCCGGCCTGCGGATTGCGGACTTGGAGCTGAGATGAGCGCGCGCGCGGCCGGCAAGCGGTTCGGCGTCGTTACGCGCCTGTGTCACGGGCGGACCGGCTGATGGCGCCCGTCAAGGTCGACCCGGCCAAGGTGCGCGAGTTCAGGGATGCCGAAAGCTTCCATGCCTGGCTTGGCGAGCATCACGACAGCGAGGACGAAGTCTGGATCAAGATCCATAAGCGCGATTCGGGGCTGCCGTCGATCACGCCGAAGCAAGCCATCGACGTGGCGTTATGCTGGGGCTGGATCGATGCGGTGCGCAAGGCCCTGGACGGCAAAAGCTATTTGCAGCGTTATACCCCGCGCGGCAAGAAGAGCACCTGGAGCCAGATCAACGTCGACAATGTCGCCCGGCTGATCGAGGAGGGCCGGATGACCGAGCATGGGCTGAGGCAGGCCGAGGCAGCCAAGGCCGACGGCCGCTGGGCGCGCGCCTATAGGAGCGGCAAGGAAATGAAGATCCCCGACGACCTCCAGGCGGCAATAGACGCCGAGCCCAAGGCGAAAGAGATGCTGGCGAAGCTCAGCGAGCAAAACCGCTTCGCGCTCGCCTTCCGCACCCACAACATGAAGACCGAAGCCGGACGCAAGAAGAAGATCGCGGCGTTCGTGGAGATGCTGAAGCGCGGCGAGACCATCCATCCGCAACGAAAACGCGATTCTGGCTGAACATTCTGACCGCGCTTGTCTCCCGCATCTTGTGCTTGTCCCGAATGCGGCCGGATCGCTGCTCAGCCTTCGATCCTGGCGATGTCGCCGACGATTGTTTTCGGCGAGCGTCGCCTGACATTTCGACAACATCTCTCATTCGTTTGATCGATGCAGGAACAAAGCTCCGTCCTCACAGTCGGTATGGTATATTAGCAGGCGCTGTTATGAGGTTTTTGCCCGTTCAGGAGCCGACTGGCACGTGGGCCGTGTTTGATGCGACCGTGGACGTGCCTGCGGATTTCGCGGGCAGTTGCCTTATCGGCTTGCCGCGGGAGCGGGCGGAGTGGCTCGCAGCAAGAGCCAATCGAGATGCTGCAAAAGGCACTTCGACTTGGCGGTTGTCAGCTGCCGGACCGGCAAAAGCCGCGGTTCTTAGACTTAGACCGTTAGGAGAGATTTCGATGATGCACGAACAGGTAATGGAAGCTGCGTTGGCAGCCAGAAATCAGGAAGTGGATATTTGTGGTGTCTTCGACATCACCAACAAAACCGATGCGCCAATTGGCTCTCGCCGATTGGGCGAGGCTATCCACTTTGTCGCCAATGCACCTATCGTTGGCTATGATGTTCACGCCGCCGTCATCCGATATGGCCCACTCGGAACCCCCAGCCTCAGAGCAACAGATTGCACACAGCTGTGGGAGAAGTTTGGCGAGGCCTTGCTGCAACACTGACGGGCTGACCTTTGGCGCGTATGGCACCACCATCGTGCAGGACACTTCCCTTGTGAGAACGACGTGGAAGCCTGGCGGGTGATATTGCAATCAAATTAGCGTGAGCGCATATTTTTTACCGGCTGGACTCGCAACCGGCCAGGCCCGGCGGCCGGCCGCCAACGGGCCGTCAGGCCGCCAACAAATGGTTCGGCAGGCCCGACGTCCCCCCTTGGCAAGGTCGCCGGAAACAAAGCATGATGCGGCGGCAAAACGGGTTTGGGAGAATGACATGCCTAAGGTTTCGGAGCTCTTTTTCAAGACAGCCATCGTCTTTCTTATTCTGGGAATTGCAGCTGGCCTGCAGATGGCAATTTCAGGCGATCACGGCGCGTTTCCGGCTCACGCGCACATCAACCTGCTGGGATGGGTCACTAGTGCAATATTCGGCGGCTACTATGCGCTGAACCCGGCGAAGGCTGCCCGCAGGACGGCGATGATCCACTATGGCGTGTACAATCTCGGCCTGGTCGTGATGTTGCCGGCGCTTTACCTGATGCTGCAGGGAAATCCGGCGCTCGAGCCGATCGTCGCCACCGGCTCAATGATTGTCGCTGTCGCCGTGCTGATCTTTGCCTTCGTGGTTTTCTCCGGCGAAACAGAGCGCTCGGTCTCGGGAATACAAGCGGTTCCGCGCTAGACGCGTAGCGACACTAACGAACCTGTCGAAGCCCGCGCTCTGGTGGAGCGCGGGTCGTTCGGCTTGTGGGCTGATCTGGGGTAAGGGGTGCGGCGCAGATGGAGCCGCTCAGTAGCGATCCTTCGCGCCCTCTGCAAATTACGAATTACGGTGACAGTGCACCATTTTCTTTTTCCCGCCTGTCGCGTTTCCCAATTTCACTGCTCTTTCCGGTTTGCTCGGCAATCACGGTCGAGAAGTGCTTCGCTGCCCATCGGTTGCACGACATCGGCGGCGCGGTAATGCAAGTCGAGCCATGCGTTCAATTTACGCACAGCGACAGCCGAGCAAACATGACAAATAGTGCACTGTCACCGTAATTCTGTCGCCGTAATTCAAAGTGCACTGTCACCGTAATTCAAACGTCCGCTTGCTGACCCTTAGCTGACTCTCACAAGCTTCTTGCAAAGTGCAATGTTGTACGGAACGCATCCTTGCGACCCAAAGAAATGCCGCGCGTCGAGATTGGCTGCCCAGATGCCCATAGCAATTTCGTCGAAACCTTCGCAAGCAGCTCGCTGTTCAACATGGCACATCAAAGCTGCGGCAACTCCACGACGACGAGCTTCCGGCATAACCGAGATGTGGTGCACATAGATCAGGGGCCGAGGGAAAGTGAACGGCGTTTCTGGCAGCGACTGAATTTCAAACCAGACGTAGCCGACTGGAGCACGATCAATCTCAGCAATCGCGATCGAGCTCTTCGGATCAGCCAGCCTCGCTGCGAAGAATGTCCTCACCGCAGACGGATCGGCTGCCTGTTTGAAAACGTCTGGATGCAATTCAGCATGGAGACTCTGAACCACCTGATTGAGCCGAACGAGCGCGTCAAAGTCTGCCTCCGAGGCAGCCCGGATTTCCACTGACATTGAGACACCTCCCCGTTTGTAGACGACGCTGCGACGGTGATGTCTTTCTGTCAACGAACGTCGGTCTTCCACCCATCTCGGCCATTGGCGGAGTTTTGACCCTAGTGATCAGTAGGCTGGTTAGTAGGCTACTAACCGAACCTTACCAAACGCCCGGAAAATAAAGGGTTTCTCGGGATTAGCTGGCGGAGAGAGCGGGATTCGAACCCGCGTTACGGTCTCCCGTAAACACACTTTCCAGGCGTGCGCCTTCAACCACTCGGCCACCTCTCCGTCCTTTTAGCATCTTCGACGCGGCCGGTTTCGCCGTGCGGGTTGGGGAGATGCATCTCCTTTGGGATTCCGGCCCGGAATTCCGGCCGTGGGCGCCGTCAACCAGCGGATACCCTTTCCCCGCACCCGAGCCGTCAAGCAACAGGCGCGGGGCTCATCTAGTCGATCCGGTGCCGAATGCCAAGACACTCTATTCGCTTTGCCGGACAGGGATGCTCAGCCCATGGCATCAGTGTGCTCGTTGGGCGCCTACAAACCAGTCGGCCGCGGCGTCTTCGCCGTCTGGCTCGTCAGCCGGCCCAGGTGCAAGCCGCCGGCGTAAGTTCAACTTCGCGTGTCGCGATTGCAGACGAAGCAGGTAAATCCTATTTAACAGTCCGACACGACATTCCGATAAACTCCTGGGGAGGAAGGGTCTGGATGTTTCGCTTCGTCTTTCGTCTCGCTGCAATGGTCGCGCTTTCGGTTTCGGTCATCATGGCCGTGCTCGACGCGACCCGGTCGGTGGCGGCTTCGGCGCTGGTGATGACCCCGCTCAACACCAGCTGGCTCGCCGTCTCGCCGGACACGCGCAGCGCCTTTGAAAGCTTCGTCCGCGACAAGCTCAATCCGCTGCTGTGGGACGGCGCCATCGCCTGGGTGCTCAGCCAGCCCGGCTTTGCCGTGTTCGCGGTGCTGGCCTTCGTTCTTTATGCCATCGGCTACAGGCGGCAGCGCCCCAGCGGGCGGTTCGCCGCGACCTAAAATTCCTGCGTTCCCGGATCCAGCGTTCCCCGGATCGGGGAAGGCTCAAGCAAGAAGAAAAGGAAATCGCACATGTTTCTCAGCGATATGCTGAACAAGAAGCTCAACCTGCCGAAGCCCTCCGAGGCGTTGCCCGGCCGCGACCGGCCGATCCCGACGGCATCGAAGCATTTCGTCTCGAACAGGCCGCTCAAGGGTCCCTATCCCGAAGGGCTTGAGACGGCGATGTTCGGGCTGGGCTGTTTCTGGGGTGCCGAGCGCCTGTTCTGGCAGGTCGATGGCGTCTGGGTCACGGCGGCCGGCTATGCTGGCGGCGTCACGCCCAACCCGACCTATCAGGAAACCTGCACCGGGCTCACCGGCCATGCCGAAGTCGTGCTCGTCGTCTACGATCCGAAGATCGTGTCCTATGCCGAGCTTTTGAAGCTGTTCTGGGAAAGCCACGACCCGACGCAAGGCATGCGCCAGGGCAATGATGTCGGCACCACCTACCGTTCGGCGATCTACACGTTCAACGACGCGCAACACCAGGCGGCGCTCGCTTCGCGCGATGCTTACGAGGCTTCGCTGCGCGGTGCCGGACGCGGCAAGATCACCACCGAGATCGCGCCGGCGCCGGAATTCTACTTCGCCGAGGAAGACCACCAGCAATATCTGGCGAAGAACCCCTACGGCTATTGCGGCCTGCAGGGAACCGGCGTCTCCTGCGCCATACCGGCCGCCGTCTCCGCCTGATTTTACGCCCCTGACGCAAGGAATATGCTGTGGGCGCGGCCGGGGGCGCGCCGCCGGTGAAAAAAGGAGAAAATAAAACCTGTTTTTTTTTTTTGGGGGGGCGCCATAGGGGCGAACAGGGGGGGGT
>NZ_JAMYVG010000024.1:0-96197 GCF_040323855.1 Mesorhizobium sp. M0028 | reverse complement strand
CACCGGGTCGTCTTTCTGTCGAGCGACGACGAGGACGCGACCGCTCCGGTGGCGGCCTTGGCCAAACAACTCGGGTTCGCACCCGTCAAGCTGGGAAAGCTCAACGAGGGTGGCGCGCTGGTGCACGCACGCGGCCGCACTTGGGGCCAGCTCATCTTCCAGGATTTGTTCAAGAAGGAGCAGTAATCGATGTATGATCATGTGATTTGGCCCGAGCGATATGATCCGAAAACGTCGGCCATCTACGCACTCAACGACATTGACGTGCAGGCGCCGGCTGAAGTGGTCTGGAAGCTGCTCGTCGATGCCGAGAATTGGTCGAGCTACTTTCCCGCCGAAGATCAGGTCAAGATCTTGACCGGCAAGCCGGAACTGGCGCTTCAAACCAGATACAGCCGGGTGACGGTTGGCTTTCCGATGAGTCTGGTCGTGACGGAGTGTGAACCCTTCCGCAGGCTCGCGTGGGCGACGACGGTCGATGGCGACGAGACCGGCTCGAGCGCGTACCACGGCTGGGTCATCACTCCTACGGTCGATGGCTGCCATGTGCTGACCGAAGAAACGCAGCAGGGCCCTTGGTTCCTTGAGGAACTCGGGCGCAAGCATCCCGGTGCACTCTACCGCTATCACCAGGAATGGGTCGAAAGCCTCGCCCGCGCTGCGGAGGCGGAAGTGGCAAGCAGGGCAAGTTGAATGGGCTTGTCTTAAGGCCTGGCCGGTTGCTTGGGCCGCAACGCTTTCGACCGAACAGTACTGGGCCTGCCTTCGTCCCGAATATTGTCGGTACTCAACAGACGACGGGCGCTTCCAGCCTGGATCGGCGGATGATCACCCACCTACCATTGGAGATAAATGACATGAATATTGAACTCAGGGGCCGCAAGGCGATTGTCACCGGATCCACCGCCGGAATCGGCCGCGCGACGGCGGAGGGGTTTGCCCGTGCCGGTGCATCGGTCGTCGTCAACGGCCGTGGGAATACCCGGGTCGACGAGGCGGTGAGGCAGATGCGGCAGGCCTTTCCCGGAAGCGACATCTCGGGCATCGCCGCCGATCTTGCGACAGCGGAGGGTGCCCAGGCCTTGATCGCGCAGGCGCCGGACGCCGATATCCTTGTGAACAATGTTGGTACGGCTCACATCCGGAGCTACAGTGGCGTCGAGGACATCGCGAAGATCCCCGACGAGGACTGGCTTGGCCTCTTCCAGTTGAACGTAATGAGTGGCGTGCGCGTGACCCGTCATTATCTGCCGCGGATGGTGGCGAAAGGCTGGGGCCGCGTCGTGTTTGTAAGTAGCGAGTCCGCAGTCAACATCCCTAAGGAAATGCTCGACTACGGCATGACCAAGACCGCTCAACTCGCGGTGTCGCGCGGGCTCGCCGAGGCGGTCGCGGGCACGGGTGTCACAATCAACGCCGTCCTGCCGGGACCTACCCGCTCTGAGATCCTGGGCGACTTCATGGCGAAGCAGGCTGACGCAAACGGAATCACGCAGCAGGAGGCCGAACAGGGCTTCTTGAAGGCGATGCGTCCGACCACCCTCATCCAACGCTTCGCGACCACCGATGAGGTGGCCAACATGATCATCTACGCATGCTCGGAGCAGGCTTCGGCGACAACCGGCGCGGCTTTGCGGGTGGATGGCGGCGTGGTCCGCTTCGTCGCGTAGCTGCCGAGACGGTTATGGCGCTAATGGCGCCGACCAGCGGACGGTCGACACCTGCGGCTGAGTTTCCCCTGCCCGGTGTCTTCAGGCCAAATGCTGGCCGTGACCTTCACCTGTTTCTCGACACACCCTGCAACAGGTCGAGGAAGGCGCGCACAGCGGGATTGGCGCGCCGGCTTTCCGGCCAGACCGCCGTGATATTGTGCCGCTCGACCGCATGGTTGGAAAGCACCGGCTCCGAAGCATCGACCAGGATCAGCGGCAGATTATAGTGCTGGCGAAACATCTCCACGAACTGATCGCGCGCTAACTTCTTCGAGCAGCGCGCGACCGAAGATTTGAAGGCCACAAAGTCGCGAAGGTTGGGGTAGGCCCGACGGGGTATGGGCGCCGTTCGAAGAGCGGGGAGACGCCCGACAGAGCGGCAGATCTGTCGGTCGCCTAGAATCTATCGACTGCTATCGATGGCCTAGGATTCGCTCGAGTGTCCTCTGCTATCCGATATTACTCCACAGCACTCCCCTCCGTTCGCGCAGCCAGAGTGGGCGTTTGTGTTCACTCCATCGCTTTCGTTCGCCGACATAGAGCTGCCCGCTTCCGCAGCGTCAGAGCCGATTCTCTACATGTAAAAGCTGTACCTTGGAGCGATCTCCTGCCCGTCTCCGAGGTACTTCAGCACCTGCCGCACCTGTCTTGCCGTCGCAATAGTAATCGGCATTCCGTTGTCGAACTGAGTGTTGTTCCAATTCATCTTGGTCAAAGCCAGGGTCTCGTACGCGATATGCTGCAGTGGTTGACCGAGGACCTGACATCGCAGCATCAGCGGCCGCGGCACATACATTCCGGGATATGTGCGGAAGAAGTCGACGCTGCCGCGCGTGTAAAGGTACGGAAATCGACGCCTCAGTTCGACTTTCTTCTGACCGCTTACAATCTTGGTAGCGTACTCTGGCTTGACGCTCAGAACGAAGTCGTGGCGGAAAGGTCAAGGTTGTTCATTCAGTGACGATCGCAAAATTTCCCACGATCGGGCATTATCCTACGCGAAACAAATTGTGAACCGCTGATTGATCCAAATCGGCGACGGAGGTCACCGAGCGATCGGCTTCCGATATTGCGGTTCGCAAGCCCGCAGGAAACGCCGAAGCAACAGGCGTCACACTCGCCTGTCTGTAACCCAAAGGCCGTAGTGTGGCAGAGCAATGGCTCTTGGGATCATCACAAAAGAAAGGACGCTTGGCTGCCGCTGTTGCAGTTGTGGGAACAACCGCTTTCAAGTCGAGGCAGAGTTTGGGTTAACGACTGAGATGAGGCGCAAAGCAGCCATGCCGCCGTCGCGTGTGAGACTCTGCTTCGGGTCACAAGCAAAACAGCAGCCCTATGGCTCGTCCCTCACATCGCGCAAATTAGACACAACCCGGCGGTTCTGCGACCTGCAGGCGTTGTCGGGGCACTCGCGGACGAGCCTGTCCTTGCCGTAGCCCTTGGCCCACATGCGGTTGCGGTCTATGCCGCCGGCGGCGAGGTAGTCCATCACCGCATCGGCGCGCTGCTGCGACAGCGCCGTTTCACTTGCGCCGGGATCGTCGGCGAAACCCTGCAGCTTGAGCAGCCAGCGCGGATGCTTTGCTAACCAGGCGATCTGGGTGTCGAGGGTGGCCTTGGCGACAGAATCGAGCGCGGCCGAACCTTGCGTGAAATAGGTGCGGCGGCCGACATTGAGGATAAAATCCTCCTCGCTGCCCGGCTGCACGTTCTGGAAGCCGGCAACCTCGGTGTTGGTGATGTTGGGCGTCGAAGGGGCCAGCGTGTTGCTGGTCGAGCAGGATGCGGCCAGCACCAGCAGGCCGGCGGCGAGCAGCCGGCGCGTGTTTTCAATCGTGCGGTTCATGAGGCGCCAATCATTCGACAGTGGTGGAAGCGGGCGCCTGGTCGGCGATGTGCGGCAAGACCTGCACCGCGGTCCCGATCGGGCAGCGCTGGTAGAGGTCGATGATGTCTTCCGGGAACATGCGGATGCAGCCGCTGGAAGCGTCGGTGCCGATGCTCCATGGCTCCAGCGTGCCATGCAGGCGGTAGCCGGTGTCGGCGCCGTCGCGGTGCAGATAGAGCGCGCGCGGCCCGAGCGGATTGTTGGACGCGCCGCCTGCGACCATGGGCGGTAGGTCCGGCTTGCGCTTACGCATTTCGGGGGGCGGGACCCATTGCGGCCACAGCGCGCGGCGGTCGATCGTCGCGCGGCCGTACCATTTGAAGCCGTCCTTGCCGACGCCGACGCCGTAGCGGATGGCGGTCTTGTTTTCCATGATGACGTAGAGGAAGTGGTGGCGGGTATCGACCACGACGGTGCCGACCGGCTCGCTGCTGAAATACTTGACGATCTGGCGATGCCATCTCTTGTCGATCTTGGCGAAGTTGGTCTTGCGATAGACAAAATTGTTGTCGCTGGCGGTACCGGCGAAAAAGGATTTTGCCGCCGCGGCTTGAGCAATATTGCTGGTTGCACCTACCGCGACCAGCGCCAGGCCGCCGAGCACGACACCCCTGCGTGATAAAACCATCGGCAATATTCCCCCATGCCTAAAGCCTGGCGGACCATAGTTGAGAATTATTTCGCCTCAAAGTGGAAAATGCTGCGTTGCTTAAGTCGGCCGTGTCCGGACATTCGGCAATTTGGCGGCGAGTGACCGAATTGTGACTATCTTGCCGAGGACGAACGTCTAACCTAAACCCCCTCCAGGACCTTACCAAATTGGCGCGACTGTTTGGGACCGGGCGTAGTTGCGACATTTGCCCTATCCGGAAGTGTGAGCGATGCCGTGGGCATGATGCATGCTTTTCGTTCGGTTGCTGCGATGATCGTGATGTCCGGCGTGGCAGGTTGCACCAGCATTTCCTACTACGCACAATCCTTGAAGGGTCACGTGGAGATCATGGCGGCGCGCCAGGATGTCGGAGAGCTGATCGACAATCCTTCGACCCCTGGGACATTGCGCGCTCGAATGGCATCGGCGAACGCCATCCGACAGTTTGCGATAGATGAACTAGCGCTGCCGGACAACAACAGCTACCGCAGCTATGTTGACGTTGGTCGAGACGCGGTGACATGGGCCATCTTTGCAGCGCCGGAATTCTCGCTGACGCCACGAACATGGTGCTTTCCGGTGTTCGGATGCGTACCGTACCGAGGGTACTTCTCCAAAAGGTCTGCGATTGAAACCGCTGTCGAACTTCAGAGACAGGGCCTGGACATCTATGTGACGGGCATCACTGCATATTCCACGCTCGGCTGGTCAAGTGACCCGCTGCTAAGCACCATGCTCAGCCAAGATGAAACGTATCTTGCAGGGCTGGTATTCCACGAACTCGCTCACCAGCGCGTCTACGTGCATGACGATTCCTCGTTCAACGAAGCGTTCGCTGTCGCTGTCGAAACAACGGGTGTGAGAAAATGGCTGCGCGCGACCGGCGATACTGCCGGATTGCGCCGTTACGAAGCCGACCGGAGGCGCAGAGCTGAATTTCTTGTGCTGGTGTCGCAGACCCGGGACGAGCTAAGGCATGTCTATGACGACGATGTTACTTCTGAGCAGAAGTGGGCCGCGAAGAAGGCCGCGATCGAACGGCTGAGGACGCGATACCGACAGATGCGCGACAGGCGCTGGGGTGGATACCGTGGATATGACGCCTGGTTCGATGCTCCGATCAACAACGCAAAGCTCGCCGCGACTTCCGTCTACAGCGATCGGGTGACTGCGTTTCTCCGCTTATTCGATTTGTGTTCGGGCGACTATCCACGGTTCTTCGCGTCGGTTCGACGGATAGGAGCGTTAGACAAATCTGACCGCGCCGAAGCGCTCGAGGCGGCAGATACATGCGATTGGGCCGGTCAAATCCGAAGGCCAGAAGCGGCGAATCGGTCGCTGATGTACTCGGCAGCCAGCGCAGGTGATTGAATTGACCATTTGTCGGCCGATTTCCTAGGTACTTTGACGTCGGCGGGGCCAGAAGACGCATGTCGGCCTACAGAAGCCAAAAGCGGACTTGCCTGAACTCCCCGAGGGGTCCTGGACCACAATGATTGCCGGCGGGCTGTGGCGCCTCAGTGTGCGCCCCTACGAGGCCGAAAACCTCACGCTCACGCCGCGCTGCCGAAAATAAGCCTGCATCAGCTTGCGGCCCGAACGGTTGTTCTGTGCCAGCCTTGCCGGATCGAACACCGCCTGTTCTATCCCCTCTCGCGTCAGCGCTGCTTTGAGCGCCGCGATATGTGCGTCGATGTCGGCATTGTTCGCCCGGAGCGATGCATAGATGCTGTCGGTCGCCTCGGCCACGGTCGGCTCGCTCACGGGTGTACTCCTTTGGCTATTCGGGCGGCGGCTTAGCACAGATCAGCGGCTTCGCCGATACCGATAAGACGGCTAGATGGGCGGCAACAGTGTTCCTTGGGGTCGGTTGTGAGTCATAGGTTCCGCCTGAGTCGGAGATCGCAAGCCATGTCGACATGAACGAGTGAGGAGGATTGGACGCACACGTTCGAGTATCCGGGCTTGCCTGCCGCGCGGCTGACCGTCCGGCCGCGCGGAAGTCGTTCACGGCAGGACGTCTACGCGTCAATTCAGGAATTCGAACCGATGACGCGCATCGCTTGGGGTGGCAGTCCGAAGATCTCGCGAAGGTCGCCATGCAGCGAAACGGATAACCCAGCGCCGTTGAGGGCCGGGGAATCAAGACCAACACGGATCGGAGAAGTATTATGAGCTATGCGATTGTAGGATTCGGTGCGGTAGGCCAGGCCCTCGCCCACGCCTTCGCCCGTAAAAACATCGACGTGACCGTCGCGAGCCGCCGGCCACCCGAGGCGCTGGCGCCACAGGCTCGGGCGATTGGACCCACGGTCGTCGCCAAGTCGCTGCGGGATGCACTCGAGGCCGACACAATCATCTTGGCGGTCCCGTTCGGGGAGCATCGCGAGGTTGCGAAGGTCCTGCCGAGTTGGAAAGGCAAGACGGTCATCGACGCGATGAACGCGTTTCCAGTCCCTGAAGAGCTGGACGGTCTCCCGTCCTCCGCCTTCGTCGCGAAGGCGTTCACCGGCGCCAAGCTCGTGAAAGGGTTCAATCACCTGGTCGTCGAGGGCGGCCACCGGGTCGTCTTTCTGTCGAGCGACGACGAGGACGCGACCGCTCCGGTGGCGGCCTTGGCCAAACAACTCGGGTTCGCACCCGTCAAGCTGGGAAAGCTCAGCGAGGGTGGCGCGCTGGTGCACGCACGCGGCCGCACTTGGGGCCAGCTCATCTTCCAGGACCTGTTCAAGAAGGAGCAGTAATCGATCTACGACCGTGTGGTCGACGCCGAGAACTGGTCGCGCGCTAACTTCTTCGAGCAGCGCGCGACCGAATATTTGAAGGCCACAAAGTCGCGAAGGTTGGGGTGGGCCCGACGGGGTATGGGCGCCGTTCGAAGAGCGGGGAGACGCCCGACACAGCGGCAGATCTGCCGGTCGCCTAGAACCTATCGGCTGCTATCGATGGCCTAGGATTCGCTCGAGTGTCCTCTGCTATCCGATACTACTCCACCGCACTCCCTCCTCACTCCCACTCGATCGTGCCTGGCGGTTTGCTCGTCACGTCGTAGACGACGCGGTTAATGCCGCGCACCTCGTTGATGATGCGGGTGGCGGCGGCGCCCAGGAATGCCATGTCGTAGTGGTAGAAATCCGCAGTCATGCCATCTACCGAGGTGACGGCGCGCAGCGCGCAGACGAATTCGTAGGTGCGGCCGTCACCCATCACGCCGACGGTCTGCACCGGCAGCAGCACGGCGAAGGCCTGCCAGATGGCGTCGTAGAGGCCGGCCTTGCGGATCTCATCCAGATAGATGGCATCGGCCTCACGCAGGATCTCCAGCTTTTCGCGGGTGATGCCGCCCGGGCAGCGGATGGCGAGACCGGGGCCGGGGAACGGATGCCGGCCGATGAAGCTGTCGGGCAGGCCGAGCTCCTTGCCGAGCGCCCTCACCTCGTCCTTGAACAATTCGCGCAGCGGCTCGACCAGCTGCATGTTCATGCGCGCGGGTAGGCCTCCGACATTGTGGTGCGACTTGATCGTCACCGACGGTCCGCCGGTGAAAGAGACGCTTTCGATGACGTCGGGATAGAGCGTGCCTTGCGCCAGGAAATCGGCGCCGCCGAGCTTCTCGGCCTCCTCCTCGAACACTTCAATGAACAGCCGGCCGATGGTCTTGCGCTTCTTCTCCGGATCCGACTCGCCCTCGAGCGCGCCGATAAAACGGTCCGAAGCATCGACCAGGATCAGCGGCAGATTGTAGTGCTGGCGAAACATCTCCACCACGCCGGCCGCCTCGTCCTTGCGCATCAGCCCGTGGTCGACGAGGATGCAGGTCAGCTGATCGCCGACCGCCTCGTGGATCAGCAGGGCCGCGACCGAGGAATCGACGCCGCCCGAAAGCGCGCAGATCACCTTGCCCTTGCCGACCTGCTTGCGGATCGTCTCGACCGCGTGCTCACGGTAGGCCCGCATCGTCCAGTCGCCTTCGATGCCGGCGATGTTGTGGACGAAGTTTTGGAGCAGCCTGGCGCCGTCCGGCGTGTGCACCACTTCGGGGTGGAACATGAGGCCGTACATCTTGCGCTCAACATTGCCGAAGATGGCGAAGGGCGAGCCCTCCGATTTTCCGAGCACCTCGAATCCCTTCGGCAGGGAGATGACACGGTCGCCATGGCTCATCCACACCTGGTGGCGCTGGCCGGGCGCCCACAGGCCCTCGAACAACGGGCTGTCCTTGGCGATCTCGACGAAGGCGCGGCCGAACTCGCGATGGTCGGAGCTTTCGGCGACGCCGCCCATCTGCACGCACATCGCCATCTGGCCATAGCAGATGCCGAGCACCGGCACGCCGGCGTCGAAGACGATCTGTGGCGCGCGCGGACTGCCGATGTCGCTGGTCGAGGCCGGACCGCCGGACAGGATCACCGCCTTTGGATTGATGCGCTTGAACGCCGCCTCAGCCGACTGGAAGGGCACGATCTCGGAAAAGACGCCGGCCTCGCGAATGCGGCGGGCAATCAGCTGAGTGAACTGGCTGCCGAAATCGACAATCAGGACGGTGTCGGGATGATTGGCTGTTTTCATGGCGAGCGTTTAAAGAAAGAAACGAGTCGGCGCAATGGGTTGCGGGCCGTCTCTCTCACTCCGAATCCGCATCTTCATGCGACAGGTCAAAACTGCAGCGTGTCAGACGCGATCGCCTGTTCCAGCAGTTGCACCGCCCCGGCCAGCTTCTCGTCGATGACATGCAGGTATTCCGTCCAGTCGCCGACGTGTCTCAGATCGGCCGCCCCGTCGGAAATGCCGCGCAGGCCGATAAGCGGCACGTCGAACAGCTGACAGGCGCGCAGGCAGGCGAAGGTCTCCATGTCGACCATATCAGCGGCGACCGCGTCATAGGCGGCGCCGGAGACGATTGCCGCGCCGGTGGACAGCGTCGCCGGCCTGATGCCCGGTATCCTGAACGGTAGCGGCACACCGACAGGCAGGTCGAGAAACGGCGTGGCGCCCTTCTCGAAACCCAAGGGCGAAGCGTCCATGTCGCGGTAGGCGACCGAAACGGCCTGGTAGATTTCCGTCTGCTCCAGCATCCGGCTGCCCGCCGAACCGAGCGACACGACCAGATCCGGCAGCGCCTTCCCGGCGTGCAGCCGGGACAGTTCGGCGCTGAGCCCGACGCCGGCCTCGACCGGCCCGACGCCGGTCATCAGCGGCGTGAACAGCCGCTGCAAGTGTGGGCCGTATTCGGCTTCGGCCGCCATGACGAAGAGAACGGACTTGCCGGAAATCAGGGTGAGCTCACCAGGTGTCTTGCCGGCCATGATCGTCTGTCCTCCCCTGCCCGTTCCTCAGCCCTCGATATCGTCGCGGCCGAGCACCGTCATCATCGTTCCGGTCATCGTGGCGATCAACTTGGCCTCGCCGTCGGTGGTGAACGCATAGGCCTGGCCATCGGCGACGATAATGGTGCGACCGGGCTTGGTCACCGAGCCGCGGAACAGGAAGCGCTCGCCCCGGCCGGGCGCCAGCAGATTGACCTTGAACTCGATGGTCAGCACGCCGGAATTTTCCGGCATCAGCGAGAATGCCGCATAGCCACAGGCCGAATCGAGAGCCGTCGAAATGACGCCGGCATGAAGAAAGCCGTGCTGCTGGGTCAGTGCCGACGAATAGGGCATTTCGATCTCGATGATACCGGGCGTCACCAGCGTCAGCTCGGCGCCAATCGTCATCATCGCGTTCTGGCGCGCGAAGGACGTCCTGACGCGGTCCTCATAATCGGGAGCAGGAACGATCTTTGCTGCCATGGCCGTCGCCCTTCGTTTCTCGACAAATCTTATTGCAGAGGCATTTATCGCAGAGGGGTGGGCGGCAGGCAATCGCAAATGCTGCACTGCAGCAATTGGCTAAACCTGCTGATAAGAAGCGAGATCGGCGACATCCGGCAACCGTTCAGCCAGCCCGCCGCAGCGCGCAGAAATAAAAGCCGTCGGTGCCGCTCAGCAACGGCGACAGCGAAATGCCGCCCGCGGCGCCAATACGCACTGCCGCTTCGTGGCCCGCAAAACGGCTGTCCCAAAGCTGGCGGTGATCGACCGGGACAAAGCCGGGATGGCGGTCCCGGAAGGCCGAAACCTGGTCGCCGTTTTCCTCGTCGAACACCGAACAGGTGATGTAGACCAGCAGGCCGCCGGGTTTGACGAAGTCCCTGGCGGCGTCGAGTATCGTCTCCTGCTCGCCCTTGCGGGCGTCGAGCTGCCTCGGCGTCAGCCGCCATTTGGCATCCGGCCGGCGCCGCCAGGTGCCGCTGCCGGTGCAAGGCGCATCGATCAGCACGATATCCATATGCTTGCCGAGCGGCGCGAGCTCGGCCGGCTTGGTGACGATCTGCACATTGCGGTTTTCCGAGCGGCGGATGCGGTCGAAGATCGGTGCCAACCTTGCCTTTTCGGCGTCGTGGGCGAAGATCTGGCCGCGATTGTCCATCGCCGCAGACACCGCCAGCGTCTTGCCGCCGGCGCCGGCGCAAAAGTCGAGCACCTGCATGCCAGGCTCGGCGCCGGCCAGTTCGGCTGCAATCTGCGAACCTTCGTCCTGAACCTCGAACCAGCCTTTCTGGAAGGCCGGTTCGGCCTGCACGTTCGGGTGCCTGCCGTCGCCGTCGATCGGCGGGATGCGGATGCCGTGCGGCGCGATCCGCGCAGGCTTGGCGCCGGTCTCCGCCAATTCCGCCAGCACCTTGCCACGATCGGCCTTGAGCGTGTTGACCCTGAGGTCGAGCGGCGGGCGAGTGCCAAGCGCGGCACCCTCTTCCACCCAGGCCGTGCCGAACGCCCGCTCGAACAGCGGCATGCACCAGTCAGGGATGTCTGCCCTGACAGCCGGCGGCGCGTCGGTGAGCCGGCGAGCGGCGAGGGTTTTCAATTCGTCGGCGTTCAGCAGCGGCGGCGCGAACTTGTCGCCCTCGAGCGCCTCGTTCAGCGACTGTGCCGTCTGGCCCCACTCGAGCAGCAGCGCGCCGAAGCCGATGGCGCGCGGCGTGTCGTCGCCGAGCAGCCAGCCGGCGGAGCGTTTGCGGCGCAGCGCGTCGTAGACGATGTTGCCGATCGCGGCGCGGTCGCCGCCACCGGCGAAGCGGTGCGACAGGCCCCAGTCCTTCAGCGCATCGGCCACCGGCCGGTGGCGCCGGCCGATGTCGTCAAGCACTTCGATGGCTGCCGCCAGCCGCCCGCCCAGTCTCATTGTCGTCTTCCATTACTCAGCAAAATAAAATCCGGCCCTGCTCTTAGAGCTTTTCGTGTCCTGATTGAAACAGTCTGTTTCCCCCGACGGCGAGACAATCCATGCAAGGCGGGTGACGAATGTGGGTTGGTGCATCGCGAGCCGCCGCCACCAAGCGGGCGTCGGCATGCGGGACCAAATAATTCGATCAATATATTATAAGCCTCTCATGTTCTTGTCTGGCGAGCACAAGCACACCGGCAGGTGCAACTGCGCTGCTTTGCAACTTTTGCGGTTGCGAATACTCTTTGCGCGGTGATTCGCGTCGCAGAAAAAAGCGGAGCCGCGGGTCGACACGAGGAGAGGGCAATGAAAACTTATCTGGCGGAAGTTCTAGGCACGTTTCTATTGGTGTTCATCGGCACGGCTTCGGTGGTGACGGGCGGCTTCGGCGGCGCGCTGCCGCTTGGCCAGGAAGGTATCGGTCTGGCATTCGGCATCGGCCTGATTGCGGCGGCCTATGCGATCGGCCCGATTTCCGGCGCGCACCTCAATCCGGCGGTGACGCTCGGTGTGTTCCTCGCCGGGCGGATGCCGGCCAGGGACGTCATTCCCTACTGGATCGCGCAGGTCATCGGCGCCATCATCGCATCGCTGGCACTGTGGATCATCGTCTCCGGACAGGTCGGCGGCCACACCGGCGGCTTCGGCGCCAATGGCTGGGACGTGACGAAATGGGGCGTCAGCTCGGCCTTCCTGTGGGAGCTGATCGGCACCTTCACCTTCGTCACGGTGATCCTCGGCGTCACCAACGCCAAGCACACCACGGCCTTCGCCGGCCTCGTAATCGGCCTGACGCTGGCCGGCCTGCATTTCGCCATCATCCCGGTGACCGGCACATCGCTCAACCCGGCCCGTTCGATCGGACCGGCGCTGTTTTCGGGAACTGCGGCGATCGGCCAGCTGTGGCTGTTCATCGTCGCGCCGCTGATCGGCGGCGCCATTGCCGGCGTGGTTGCCAAGGCCGGTATCTTCGAGAAGGACTGACTTTTCGGAGGCCCAACGAAAAGGCGCGGGTCGAGGCCCGCGCCTTTTTTGTTGCGTCGAGAACTTCGTGTGCTGGATCAGGCCGCGAGGTCAAAACGGTCGGCGTTCATCACCTTGGTCCAGGCCGCGGCGAAATCCCTGACGAACTTCTGCCCGGCGTCGGCCGAGCCGTAGACCTCGGCAAGCGCCCGCAACTGCGCGTGCGAGCCGAAGATCAGATCGGCGCGGGTGCCGGTCCACTTGACCGCCCTGGTCTTGCGGTCGCGCGCTTCGTAGACTTCATCGGAGCCGGCGGCCGGATCCCAGACCGTGTTCATGGAGAGCAGGTTGACGAAGAAATCGTTGGTCAACGTGCCCGGCCTGTCGGTGAACACCCCGTGCTTCGACTTGCCGGTGTTGGCGCCGAGCACTCGCAAGCCGCCGACGAGCACAGTCATCTCCGGCGCCGTCAAGGTCAGCAGCTGCGCCCGGTCGACCAGCATCGCTTCGACCGACATCGGCGGCTTGCCCCTGACGTAGTTGCGGAAGCCATCGACTTTCGGCTCGAGCGCGGCGAAGGACTGGACATCGGTCTGTTCCTGCGAGGCGTCCATGCGGCCTGGCGTGAACGGCACCTTGACGTCATGGCCGCCGTCTTTCGCCGCCTTCTCGACCGCGGCGACGCCGCCGAGAACGATGAGGTCGGCAAGCGAGACTTTCTTGTCGCCGGACTGCCCGGCGTTAAACTCGCTCTGGATGCCTTCGAGCTTTTCGAGCACGTTGGCCAGCTGCGCCGGCTGGTTGACCTCCCAGTCCTTCTGCGGCGCCAGTTGGATGCGGGCGCCGTTGGCGCCGCCGCGCTTGTCGGAGCCGCGGAAAGTCGAGGCCGAGGCCCAGGCGGTCGAGACCAGCTCGGACACGGACAGGCCGGAGGCCAGGATCTTCGCCTTCAGCGAGGCGATATCCTGTTCGCCGACCAGTTCGTGGTCGACTGCCGGTATCGGATCCTGCCAGATCAGCTCTTCCTTCGGCACGAGCGGGCCGAGATAGCGGACGACGGGACCCATGTCGCGATGGGTCAGCTTGAACCAGGCGCGGGCGAAGGCATCGGCGAACTGATCCGGATTCTCATGGAAGCGCCGCGAGATCTTCTCGTAGGCCGGGTCGACGCGTAGCGCGAGGTCGGTGGTCAGCATCGCCGGGGCGCGGCGCTTCGAGGCATCGTGCGCATCCGGCACGGTGCCTGCACCGGCGCCGCCCTTCGGTGTCCACTGATGGGCGCCGGCCGGGCTCTTGGTCAGTTCCCATTCGTAGTTGAACAGATTGTCGAAGAAGTTGTTGCTCCATTTGGTCGGCGTCGTGGTCCACGTCACCTCGAGGCCCGAGGTGATGGCATCGCCGGCAATGCCGGTGGCATGCTTGCTCGACCACCCGAGGCCCTGCGCTTCGATGCCTGCGCCTTCCGGCTCCGCCCCGACCAGCGACGCATCGCCGGCGCCGTGGGTCTTGCCGAAGGTGTGGCCGCCGGCGATGAGCGCCACGGTTTCCTCATCGTTCATGGCCATGCGGGCGAAGGTTTCGCGGATGTCGCGTGCCGAGGCCAATGGATCGGGCGTGCCGTTCGGCCCTTCCGGGTTGACGTAGATCAGCCCCATCTGCACGGCGCCGAGATGGCCCTGAAGTTCGCGGTCGCCGGAATAGCGCTCGTCGTCGAGCCACTTGGTTTCCGACCCCCAGTCCACGTCCTGCTCGGGTTCCCAGACATCGGCGCGCCCGCCGGCGAAGCCGAAGGTCTTGAAGCCCATCGATTCCAGCGCGACGTTGCCGGTGAGGATCAACAGGTCGGCCCAGGAGATCTTGCGGCCGTATTTCTGCTTGACCGGCCACAGCAGCCGGCGCGCCTTGTCGAGATTGGCGTTGTCCGGCCAGCTGTTGAGCGGCGCGAAACGCTGCTGGCCGGCGCCGGCGCCGCCACGGCCATCGCCGATGCGATAGGTGCCGGCGCTGTGCCAGGCCATGCGGATGAAGAGCGGGCCGTAATGGCCGAAATCGGCCGGCCACCAATCCTGCGAATCGGTCATCACCTGGTGCAGATCCCTGATCACCGCATCGAGATCGAGGCTCTTGAATTCCTTGGCGTAGTCGAAGTCCTCGTCCATCGGGTCCGAGAGGCTGGACTGCTGGTGGAGGACGGCAAGGTCAAGCTGGTTCGGCCACCAGTCACGATTGCTCCTCCTGGCCGATCCATGTGGGACCGGGCATTTGCCGGCGCTGTTGTCGTCGGTTTTCGCGTCCATCTTTGCCTCCGATTTTGTTGATTTTCCGGGATTTTGTTGATTTTCCGGGCAGGGCCAGCAGCCGCGCCATTCTGGAATGGTTCCAGACTAGCCTGCCCAGCCGATAAAGACAAATTGCCTTTGCTGTTTATTCTGATAGGTTTTCCTTATGATTGGCTTGACCGTCCGGCAGATGCATTATTTCGAAGCGCTGGCGCAGACGCTGCATTTCGGCCGCGCCGCCAAACTCGCCGGCGTCAGCCAGCCGGCGCTTTCTTCGCAGATCGCCGAGATGGAGCTGCGGCTCAATTGCCGGTTGTTCGAGCGCGGCGGCAAATCGGTGCGGATGACCGACGAGGCGCAGGCCCTGCTGCCGCGCATCGAGCGCATTCTTGCCGATATCAGCGACGTCGAGGCGACGGCCCGGCGCGGCCGCCCGGCGATGGAAGGCCGCTTCCGGCTCGGCATCATCCCGACGGTGGCGCCCTATCTCTTGCCGCATGTGCTGCCGGAACTGAAACGGCATTTCCCGGCATTGCAGCTCGAATTGCGCGAGGCGGTGACCGCCTCTCTGGTCGAGGACACGGCTTCGGGAAAGCTCGACGCCTTCGTCGCGGCGCTGCCTCTCGATTACCCAGGCCTGGTCACCGAGGCGCTGTTCTCCGACCGGTTCTTCCTGGCCGTGCCGGCCGGCGATCCCGCCTTCGCCTCACCGCCGGTGCCGCCGGAAAGCCCGGCGCTGGAGCGGCTGATGCTGCTGGAGGAAGGCCACTGCCTGCGCGAACAGGCGCTCGCCGTCTGCGGCAGCGTGCGGCCGGTGGCAATGGCAAGCTACGGCGCGACCAGCCTGACGACGCTGCTGCAAATGGTGGCGCACGGGCTCGGCGTCACGCTCATCCCGGAAATGGCGACAGGACCGGCCAGCACTATCCCCGATCTGAAGATCGTGCCGTTCCAGGAACCGATGCCGCAACGCACGATCTGCCTAGCATGGCGGCGCAACAAGGTGCGGCACGACGAATGTGTGGAGTTGGCGAAGATTATTCGCGGGCTGGATGCGGCGGTGCTGGCGGCGTAGAGCGGCGGATGTTGGGTCCGGTTAGCCCCGAAGCGGACCCGCAAGCCTCTTCGAAAGGGACGACTTCAGTCCCTTTCCCAGGCGGGGAGCAAGCCGCCATGCGGCTCCCCACCAAGGTCCGGCACGATGAATGCATCCAGCTTGCGAAGATCATCCCGATTGGAAGCGGCGGTGCTGGCGGGTGAGGTGCGCCGTACCATCCAGCGGAAGTCTGGTGTTGACCCGAAGTCGACCTTCGCACCTGAATGGCTGCTTTGCGCCGCATCACAGCCGTTGGGTAGGGAAGATGGTCATCCCGAAAGCCGAAAGTCCCGTTTGTTCGAATGATGACAACTAAGGAAATAGGAAACAGCCTTGCGCGCAATTCCGTGCTTTGGCGGTGCCGAGGGTGCTTGACTAGCATTGATCTTTTTGGTGCGGCATCCGCGGCGTGCAGTAAGTGGAGAATACAATAGCGGTGAGGGCCGCGATCGGTGAGGTTCAGTGATGAATCATGCGCAGAGTACCAGGTCAAAATGTCTCCGCTGTGACTTCACCTTTATTAAACGACGGCCCTTGATTTTACTTCACGAGATACGCGGCAGGGGGTGCAACGCCATACCATCCCTCATTCCGTTATGCCTCGTTCTGCTGTTGGGATCTCCGGCAAATGGTCAGTTGGCGCCCGAAGCGTCAGCGGTTGCCACAGCTAACGACAGCTCGTCGGTCGTGGTTTCCGAACACACCAAGGTCGGCAAAGAACCGGGCAAGCCACAACCGAGCGCGCTGGGATCCCGTATATCTAGAGAGCTGGTGCTCAGCGAAGCGCAGGCACTCAAAACACGGGCACTCAAGGAGGGCGCGCAAACGCCGCTCGGCGAGCATGAGGAGGCTTTACGCCGCGAATTGGCCGCAGCACGAGCGGAGCTGGACGCTATGCAGCGCGGCGCACGTGAGCTAAGCGCCCAGGCACACGTACTGGCAGACACGGTGGCTCAGCAAGCACAAGCCCTAAATGAGCAGCAGCGAACAGACGAAGCGCTCGCGCTCGATCTGGAGGCCGCGCAGCGCGTTATCGAAAGCTACAGGGCCGAAGCCAGTCTCTGGAACAGCGAGAAGGCTGCCGCGCTTGGAGCGCACCCCTCTATGGACGCATCCCAGCTTGCTGCGAAGCGAACGCTTGATGACGAGCGGCACAAGGTTGAGCTCTTGGAACAAGAACTTACCACGGCTCGCCAAACTATCGATGCTCTTAAGAAAGGCGCAAATCTGGCAGCCGTCGAGCAGGCCAACGCCATAAGGGACCGACAGGTGGCCGAGGCCGCTCTAAAGCAGGCTCGAGAAACACTCGAACGGGGACACGAACGAGCAGATTCAGCTGTACGTGACCTCGATATTGTTCGCCAGGAACGCGATGCTTTAAAGCAGAACTCGGTAGAATTGAGTGCCGCTCTGGACCAGGAGCGTGAAAGGGCTATCGGTCTAGCCCGCAGCCTCAGTGCCGCGCGTCAGGCAATTGATATTGTCAAGGGTAAGCGTCGCACTGCGGCTGTGGAGCGCGCGCCGAAAGCACGTACGGGCGCCCAACCAGCCCGTAAACCGGGCTTGCCGAAAAAACAGAAAGTGAAGGTCCAAAAGTCGCCACAAACTGCTCTGCTGGCAACCATACCTCTTCCCGCCGCATTGCTTCCAACACGGCCATCCAAAAGCGGCGAGCCGCGCCAGTGAAGACTAGGGAGCGAAAGCCGCAGGGGAGATGACAATGAACAAGTATGTCGCAGCCGCGTTGACGATCGGGATCACAATTGGGCCTGCCTCGGCTCTTGAAGCAGGTGTGGGCGGTAGGGCCGGCGGTGTCGGGGTCAGTGCTGGAGTGAGCGCCGGTTCGCAAGGCGTATCTGTGGGGGCGGGCACGAGCGTCGACGGCGTAGGCGGAGCAAATGTTGGAGCTTCGGTCGGTGCAGATGACGGATCAGTCGACGCAGGCGTTGGTGCCAGCGGCAACGTTGGTGACACAAGCACAAGTGCCAGTGTGGGCGACGATCCGTCCGCCGAAAACGAGGCGGCTACCGCACCCGACAGTTCGACTGCAGCGACGGCCCCTGCCTCTGCCAAGACCGCCAGGCAATTCATCGTGCTGCCACCCGTCCTCAGGCCTTCCAAAGCCGGTGAGGGTGACTTCACCAAGGGGTATCCGTTTGGATCTCTGGGGCCACTGACACCGAAACCCGGTACGCCGATTGCGGTCGTGCGAGCCTGCCGCGCGGCGATCATAGCCGCTGCAACGCCGCTGGGCGCCGTCCGTGTCCACGCGGCAAGCGCAGGCGCCTTGCGTCAACTTCGGGGTGCACTCACGGCGCCGATCGAGGTGCGAATAGACTACGCAAGAAAAGGCGGCATCGAAGTCCGACAGGCGCAAGTCAGTTGCCGCCTCGATGCGTCGGGCAGGGTCACTGCAATAATATAGTACCAAGCCTGATTGCCTGCCCTGTGCACGCCGACAGCGGCACGATCCGCTTCGCTATCTACAAGGCGGCCTTCTTCGTCGGTGGCGCCGTAGGTGTTGGTCAACGGTTCGGTTTGAGCCCCGAAGCCAACCCGCAAGCCCCTTCGAAAGGAACGACTTCAGTCCCTTTTCCAGGCTGCGAGCAACGGGCCTTTGCTTCCGTAGACAGGGTCCTTCCGCGGGCGGTCGACCCTGGGGATCGTCGCGACCGCCTTGGCATGGTCGGCGGCGGTCGTGCATTCGTCATAGGTGCCGGAAGGAGGATAGGCGCCGACGACCAGAAGGTCGTCGGATGCGGAAAGACGCTGGTGTCCGGTGCCGGCCGGAAGCACCGCGACGTCGCCGGCCTTCAGCGACAGCGTTCGTCCCTTGCTGCCGCCAAAGCGGACCTTGGCCGTGCCGCGCGCGACGCCCAGCACCTCATGTATGCGCGAATGGTAGTGAACGTAGTTGTAGATGCCGTTGCGCCAGCTATCGCCCCAGCCATTGGCTTCAAAAAGCGCCTCCATGACAGCCGCCGGATCGAAGTCTTCGGGCAGCGTCACGGCGCCGCGATAGACGACCAGCGGCCAGAACGGATGGTTGGGCACCAGCCCGTCATCCCTGAACCGAAATGCATTCGCTTTGCGCGGCCTCAGGAGGTCGGCGACCTCTCGCCTGTCTGGCCTGGCGATGCCGGTGACCTGCTCGACGGCCTTCTTCGTGGTTTGCAGAATGCTCATGGGGTGGCCCTTGGGTGGTTTGGAGCTCCATGCCGGTTAATCGGCTGCGTGGCGGTTGGTTCCGCTAGGGTTAGAGTTCCGCGATCTGCACCATGGCGGCTCCGCAACAAGGTCCGGCAAATCCTGAATGGCTGCTTTGCGCCGCATTTTTGCCGTTCAGACCACCATTGCAGCTTCCCGAAAGCTGACGGTCTGCTAAGCCGGCACTAAGGCCTCGAATGGGGTGGTAGCGGTTACTCCGCCGGTCAGCCCGCTGCCCAACGATAATAGTCGCGTTGATGTCAATGCGAGCATCCCAAATATCATGCAAGTACTCCTAGTCTATCCGCCCGGGTGGTCGTTGCCACCGTGCGCGGCGATGAACATGGCGACGGCCGACCGGCAATAGGATTCGATTTCGTTGTCGTCCTCTGCTCTCGCCTCATCGAAGCGTGCGATAATCAGGAGATCGGATCCTTTGATAAGCGCGGCAAACAAGCGGGCGGACCGGAGAGGGTCGGTCACGTTCAGAACCGCCTTCGCGTGCAACTGACGCAACAGGGCCTCGATTTGGGCGATGACATGGGCGGGGCCGGCTTCGTAATGGAGCTTGCTTAACGACTTTTGATTCGTCTTGTCGGCCATGATCATGGCTTCGACACTGCGGACGTCCGGGTTCAACAGCGTGCGAAGCAGGGATGATCCCACCGCCATGAGCTGATCTTCGGCCGAACCGTCGACGCCTTCAAAAAGGGCCTGTGGTGCAAACTGATGGCAGCGGGCCGCGATGGCCGCGCTGAACAGCGCCTCCTTGTTCTCGAAGTGCCGATAGATGCTGAGCTTGGATATCTTCGCTCGCTGGGCGACCTTGTCCAATGTCGTCGCATGAAAACCCAATTCCTCAAAGAGTTCGCACGCGGCGTCGACTATCGTTTGGCCAAGCGCCTCATTGGCGGGCCGGCCGCGCCGGCCCTGGCTGTTTTCGGTCACGACAATTCCAGTCCTTGACAGTATCATAATTCTTGAATTACGATACCACGCAGTGTCAAAAATGTGCAAGCCAGGCCCAAGCCAACCCCTCATCCACATACGGAGCCCATCACCATGGATGACGTCATCATCATCGGCGGCAGCTTTGCCGGTCTCGCCGCCGCCCTGCAGCTCGGCCGTGCCCGCCGCAAGGTCACCGTTCTCGATACCGGCCTGCCGCGCAACCGCTTCGCCGGCCACTCGCATGGTCTGCTCGGCCACGATCACAAGCCACCGCTGGACATCCTGGCCGAAGCGCGGCAGCAGCTGGCGCGCTATCCCACGATCAGGCTGGTCAATGCCCGGGCCGACAGGGTCTCCGGCGCCATCGACGATTTCTCTGTCCTCACTGGCGCTGGCGAAAGCCTTGGGGCGCTGCGACTGATCCTGAGCTATGGCGTTGCCGACCAGATGCCTGATGTTCCGGGCTTTGCCGAAGGCTGGGGCACGTCCATCGTACCCTGCCCCTATTGCGATGGCTTTGAAGTCGCCGGCCAGCATTGGGGCCTCGTCTGGTCCGGCCCGCCGTCGCACAATTATGTCAGGCTGTACCACGACTGGACCGACACGTTGACGGTCTTCGCCGATGGTCACGACATTGCACCCGATATCCGGGCCGATCTGGCGCGCCGCAACATACCTGTCGTTGATGGCCGGATCACCGAAATCGCCCGCCACAGGGGCCACAATGCCACCGTCAAGCTCGATACCGCCCCCGATGTCGCAGTCGATATCTTGTTCGCGCATCCGCGCAACAAGCCGTCCGCAAGCCTGCATGAATCACTGGGACTCGCCACGGTCAATACGCCCCTCGGCATCGCCCTGAAGGCCGACGAGCGCCGCGAAACCAGCATACCCGGAATGTACGCCGCCGGCGATCTTGCAAACCCAGCCATGGCTTCGGTCACCACAGCAATATCGCAGGGCGCGACGGCGGGTATCTCAGCCCAGCAGTCGATGCTTGTTTGAGAGCACAGATTGGAGATGAGCATGGCCGTCGAACCGGACAGCGCGGGTGTGCGCTTCCCTCCGCCCTTCGTCTATCTAGGAGCGCTGCTGTTGGGGCTGGCGGCGGAGCGGTTCGTCACCCTGCGCTCTTTCGGCATCGACTGGCGGTTGCTGGTCGCGACGGGCGCGCTGCTGTTCGTTGCCGGCGCGGCGATGATGCTTGCGGCGGCGGGGCTGTTCCGGCGGCTAGGCACCAACGTTCCGCCGTCGCAGCCAACGACCCTCATCGCAACGACCGGTCCTTATCGGTGGACCCGCAATCCCATGTATCTCGGCATGGCGCTTATCTATTCCGGCCTTGCGATCGGCTTCGACGGGCCGATCGCCTTCGCCTTGCTCCCGTTGGTGCTGATCGCGATCCAGACGCAGGTGATCGCCCGCGAGGAGCGCTATCTCGAAGCGAAGTTCGGCGACGACTACCGCCGCTACAAGGCCGAGGTTCGCCGCTGGCTCTGACCATTCCGCCGCTGCCGCCTGCGGGGCCTTCTGATAAACCAGCACCGGCTTCCTTGCCGCGAGCTATCATATTCTGAAGGTTGCGGGCCGGTGTCACGGAAACCGACTGCCGGCTGACGCAGTACACCCGGCACCTGAGGAGACGCACATGTCCAAAACCAGAGACACCGAGGCCAGCATCAGGATCGCTCGTCCGACCGCTCTTGGAGAAGCCTGACACACATGGAGTTCGAACACGTCACCTTCGACCTGCCACACTGCACCTTTCACGCGCTGCAGGGTGGTGATCCCGATGGTCAACCGACGCTCGTCTTGCACGGCTTGCCGCCACAAAATGAGCCGTCGACGTACCGCACACCGATGTCTGCTTTCGAGAAGCGGTGACCAAGAGCGGACAGACCGCCACCGGCCCATATTGAGACGTTCAAGCAGTTTTCCTAACCTATCCGCCTCTGACCGCCCACCTCCCCCACCCCCTCACGGCACAAATATCAAAAACACATACGTGCAAAACACCACAAGGTGCACCAGCCCGGTCAGGAACGTCGTTCTCTCCGTGCTGAAACTCACATTGCAGATGAAAAGCGCCAAGACCAAAAGCACCACGTCGGTCGACGGCAGCCCCAGCGTCAGCCCTCTTCCGGTCAGCAGGCTGGCGGCGGCGATGCCTGGTATTGTCAGGCCGATCGTGGCGCAGGCCGAACCCATGGCGACGTTCAGGCCGCGCTGCAGCTCGTTGTTGAGTGCGGCGCGAACCGCCGAGATGGCTTCCGGCATCAAGACCAGCCCAGCGATCATTGCGCCGACAATGGCGTCGGCCTGGGGCACCTGATAGGCGACGAGCGCATCTTCGACGCTGGCGGCGACCTGCTCGGCCAGCATGACGATGCCGATCAGCCCGATCAGCAGGAGCAGAGCACTAGCGGCAATGCTTTCGTGGGCGTCGGCTGGCACTGCGGCGCCATGTGCTTGTGCGTCGATGAAATCGTCGCGGTGGCGGACAGTCTGCGCGAACAGAAAACCCGCATAGAGCAGCACTGAAAGCACGCTGACGAAGCCGAGTTGGGCGGCCGAGAACGTGCCGGGATCGGTGGTTCGCGTGTAGGTCGGCAGAATGAGCGTCGTAACGCTGAGCGCGACCAGAACCGCCAGATAGGCGCTGGTGCCTTGGCGGACGATTGCCTGCTTGCGATGACGCCAGCCGCCAAACGTCAGACACATGCCGACGACGCCGGTCGAGGTGATCATCACCGTCGAGAAGACGGACTCGCGTGCGAGCGTCGGGTTGTTGGCTCCATGCAGCATGATCGAAACGATGATCGAGACTTCGATTGCCGTCACGGCGATGGTCAGCACCAAGGTGCCGTACGGCTCGCCTACCCGCCTGGCCACCGCCTCGGCGTGGTCGAGCACCACGAAAATGGTGGTGAACATGATCGCGCTCGACAGCGCGCCGATAAATATCCTGGTGCCTAGCGACCCTTCGTCCACCGACACCCCGCTGGCCCTGACCGCGACAGCCATCGCCAGCGCGGCCAGCGGCATGCCGTAGGAAACCGCCGATCTTGCGAAACCACTCATTGTCACCTTTTTGCCTTCCCGCGAATCCGGTGGAAGGGCGATTTGCAACCGCTGTTGCGCACTGCGACCATTCCGGCCCAGAGGAATCGCATATGACAGGTGATGACGAGCCCCATCGCAGCGTACCCCACCCCTAGCCCTTCAAGGGGGAGGGCAATCGCATTTGGATACGCGATTGCGCTGCCCCTGCCTCCGCACACCTCCGCTGTCCCCTAGTCCGAAACATCATGTCACCCGCAGGGAAGCTCACGCGCTAGCCGGGCTTGTTGGCTTTGACGACCTTCTTGCATTCGGGCGTCAGCTCGCTCATGTGACCGGCCAGGCATTTGACGGCGCGGCCACCGCCCGGCAACACGCCCTTGCACAACTTCTGGTAATCTGCCTGGCAGGCCTCACGCTCGGCCGCCGTCTGCGCCAGCGCCGCGGTGGCTGCCAGCTGAGTTGCCAGGAAAAGCACACCTAACCCAAACCGCATGGAACACTCCCCTCAAACATGTTGCTCAAACAACGCCTCTGTCACGCGTAGATACGAACGGAAGGCTCCTCAAGCCGTCTTCTGCGTCACCAATCCCAGTTCATCGATCATCGCCTGGCGCATCAGGTATTTCTGCGGCTTGCCGGTCACCGTCATCGGCAATTCGGTGCGGAAGCGGATGTAGCGCGGGATCTTGAAGTGGGCGATCTGGCCGGCGCAGAAGGCCTTGACCTCCTGCTCCGTGGTGATCTGGCCGGGCTTCAACACGATCCAGGCGCACAGCTCCTCGCCATATTTCGGGTCGGGAATGCCGAATACCTGCACCTCCTTGATCTTGGGGTGGCGATAGAGGAATTCCTCGACCTCGCGCGGATAGACGTTCTCGCCGCCGCGGATGACCATGTCCTTGACCCGGCCGACGATGTTGCAATAGCCCTCGGCATCGATTGTGGCGAGGTCGCCCGTGTGCATCCAGCCGTCGGCGTCGACCGCCTCGCGGGTCTTCTGCTCGTCGTCCCAATAGCCCTTCATCACGGAATAGCCGCGCGTGCAGAGCTCGCCCGGCGCGCCGACCGCGACGGTGGCGCCTTCGGCGTCGATGGCCTTGACCTCGACATGCGGATGGACCCGGCCGACGGTCGAGACACGCTTTTCCAGGGGGTCGTCGACGCTGCTCTGGAACGACACTGGGCTGGTCTCGGTCATGCCGTAGGCGATGGTCACCTCGGCCATGTGCATCAGCGACACCACCTTCTTCATCACCTCGATCGGGCATGGCGAGCCGGCCATGATGCCGGTGCGCAGGCTGGTGAGATCGAAGGAGGCGAACTCCGGATGGTCGAGCAGACCGACGAACATGGTCGGCACGCCGTAGAGCGCGGTGCAGCGTTCCGTTGCCACCGCCTTCAGCGTGGCGCCGGCATCGAAACCCTCGCTCGGGAAAACCATGGTCGCGCCTTTGGTGACGCAGCCCATCGTTCCCATCGACATGCCGAAGCAGTGGTAGAGCGGGACCGGAATGCACAGCAGGTCGTCGACGGTGAGCCGGATCGCCGCGGTGACGAAATTGCCGTTGTTGACGATGTTGTTGTGAGTCAGCGTCGCGCCCTTCGGCGCACCGGTGGTGCCGCTGGTGAACTGGATGTTGATGGCGTCGTCCGGTTTCAGCCCGTCGGAGATGCGGTCCAGCTTGTCATGCTCGTCGCGCCCGGCCATTGCCAGCACGTCGGCGAAATTGAAGATGCCCGGCGAATTCTCCTCGTCCATGCGGATGACGGTCTTTAGCGCCGGCAGTCTGTTGGCGTCGAGCTTGCCGGGGGTGGCCTTGGCGATCTCCGGCGCCAGCGTCTCGATCATGCCGAGATAGTCGGAACTCCTGAACTTGGCGGCGGTGACCAGCGCTCGGCAGCCGACCTTGTTCAAGGCATATTCCAGCTCGACCAGCCGGTAGGCCGGGTTGATGTTGACCAGGATCAGGCCGATGCGGGCGGTGGCGAATTGCGTCACCAGCCATTCCCAGCGGTTCGGCGACCAGATGCCGACGCGGTCGCCTTTCTCGAGGCCGAGCACCAGGAAGCCGGCGGCGAGCGCATCGACGGTGTCCGACAGTTCCTCCCAGGTAAAGCGCTTGTCCTGCTCGACGAAGACGGCGGCATCGAGCGTGCCGTATCTGCCGACCGTATCGGCAAACAGCGCCGGGATGGTCAGGTTGAGCAACGGCACGCTGCGGTCACCGGAGACATGCGCCGTGCCGTCAACCGGCGCAATGAACGAACCGCCATCGCGCTTGCCGCGCAGGTTGGTTGCATTCTTCAACTCGTCGAGATTGATCGGCATCGCCGTGTCCTCCGCAGACAGAACGAGCCTATCAGCCCGGCGGGGTGGTGGAAATCCCGTCGATGGTAGGGCTGGGGTTGGAACTCGCCCTGTCAGGGCCGAAAACAAAAAAACCCGCCACGGCGGGCGGGTGTTCGGGGCCAATTGGCACCATAGCGAGATTAGTAGCATAGCTGCCGGCAAAAGCAAGAACAAAATTGCTGTACATCAGGAAAATCGCTTCGGGTCGGTGCCGCGGCTAGACCGCTGGATCCAACGTTAGTGGTTGGCAAAGGCCGAGGCGATATCCGATCTCCCCCCTTGCGGATGAGATGCCCGGCAGGGCAGAGGGGGGGCGAAGGATCGCCAAGTTCGACTTCAGCACCCCCAACCGGGAACGGATGAGGCTCCGATTGGCTGACAGGTCGGCGGGACAGCACCCCCCTCTGGCCTGCCGGCCATCTCCCCCGCAAGGAGGGAGATTGGCAGCTTGGCCGACGGCGCCTGCTCCGCAATCGTCAACTCGAGTTCACCAACGCCATCCTGGCCGCAATATCGCGCAAGATCGCCTCGTCGGCCGGAGCGCGCATCTTCCGCGACGCCACGAGACAGGCCTGCGAGCGCAGGATCACGCCGTCGGCGAGCACCTTGAGATGGTTGGCGCGCAGCGTCGCGCCTGACGTGGTGATGTCGACGACGATGTCGGCCAATCCGGCCGCCGGCGCGCCTTCGGTGGCGCCGAGGCTTTCGACGATGCGGTAGACCTGGATGCCGTGCTTTTGCGAAAAGAATTGCTGGGTCAGGCGCCAGTATTTGGTGGCGATCCTGAGCCGCCGGCCATGGCGCTGGCGAAAATCGGCGGCGACGTCGTCGAGGTCGGCCATGGTGTCGACGTCGAGCCAGATGTCGGGCACGGCGACGACGACGTCGGCATTGCCGAAACCGAGGCGGGCGATGATTTCGGCGCGTGCCTCGCAGTCGGCGAGGTTTTCGCGCAGCAGGTCCTCGCCGGTGATGCCGAGATCGACCGAGCCCTGGCCGATTTCGCCTGCGATCTCGGAAGCCGACAGGAAGGCTATCTCGACGCTGTCCAGGCCATCGATGCGGGCGCGGTATTTGCGCTCGTCGCCGGGCAGGCTGACGGCAAGCCCGGCCTTGGCCAGCACCTCCAGCGCCTGCTCCTTGAGCCGGCCCTTCGATGGGATCGCCAGCGTGATCATGGCGCTGTCTCCCGCAGCGCCTCGATGCGGTCGAGCCAGACAGAAAAACCGACGCCGGGGATCGGCGTCTTGGCGCCGAGCAGCGTCAGCAGCCGGTCGTAGCGGCCACCACCGGCCAGCGGCCGGTCGCCGCCTTGCGCCGCGACCTCGAAGACGAGGCCAGTGTAATAATCGAGCGGGCGGCCGAAGGCGGCATCGTAGCTGATTTCAGACATCGGCAGACCGAGGCTTTCGATGGCCGCGGCGCGGGCGGCAAAATTCTCCAGCGCAGTTCCCAGCGAAAGCCCGGCATCGGCGGCAAAACTTGCGAGCGCCCCGGCGGCGCTATCTAGCGGCACGTCGATCGCCAGGAAACCCTTCAAAGCCGCAAATGCCTCGTTCGACAGCCGGACGCTGCGCAGTTCGGCTTTCTCGATTAGCCGCCGCGCAATCTCGGACGGCGAACGCCCGGCCGTTGCCGACAGGCCGGCCTCTTCCATGCCGCCGGCGATATGCGCCGAAAGAGCCTCCAGATCGCCGTCGAGGACAAGCGCTGCCACCGCGCCGGCGATCTGGCTGTTGCGCGGCGGATTGGCGAGGTCGGCAAGCGCCGCTTCCAGCATTGGCGCCGAGCCGAAGGCGCGGGCCAGCCGCATGCGCCAGCCGCGCGGCAGGCCAAGCGCTGCCAGCACCGCCTCGAAGATGGTCTGGTCGCCAAGCGTCACCGCCAGCTCCCGTCCGGGCAGCACCAGCGAAAGCAGCGCATGCGCATCGGCCAGCGAACGCGCATCGGCGGCGGCCGTGTCGCGGTCGCCGAGGTCCTCGATGCCGGCCTGGAAGAATTCGTTGCCGCCCTCGCGGCGCTGGCGAAACACCTCGCCGAGATAGGAATAGCGGCGCGGCGTGCCGGCCTGGCTGGCAATGTGGTCGAGGCAGACCGGAATCGTGAATTCCGGCCGCAGGCAAAGCGTCTGCCCGGTCTCGCTTTCGGTGAGGAAAATCCTCCGGCGCAAATCCTCGCCCGCCATGTCGAGGAACGGATCGGCCGGCTGCAGCACGGCGACCTCGACCGCATGGGTGTTGCGCGCGGCGAAGAGCGTCGCGATGTCGGATGCGATGGCAGGGGAGGTCATGGGGATGTGGGGCGCGAGGCACCCCCCTCTGGCCTGCCGGCCATCTCCCCCGCAAGGGGGGAGATTGGATATCGCGCCTGCTTTCGCCAATCTCCAGCGTTGGAAAGAAGACGGTGAGGCTGAAGCTGCCAATCTCCCCCCTTGAGGGGGAGATGGCCGGCAGGCCAGAGGGGGGTGCTCACGCGCCACCTTTCGCCCGGTCGGCCGCCTGCGCCGCCAGTATCTTCTTCACCTCGGCGACCAGATCGCCTTCCGCCACGGTCACCTGCGCCGGCCGTGCGGCGCGCCATTCGGCGTTGTCGGCGATCTCGGCCGACATCTTCGCGCCTTCGATCAGGTCCTTGATCTGCAGCTCGCCCTTGGCGCGCTCGTCGCCGCCCTGGATGACGGCGACCGGGCTGCCGCGGCGGTCGGCATATTTGAGCTGCGCCTTCATGCCGGCGCCGCCGAGATACATTTCCGAGCGGATGCCGGAGGCGCGCAGCTCGGCGACCATCTTCTGGTAGCGGCCGAGACTTTCCGTATCCTTGTCCATCACCAGCACGACGACCGGCGCGATCACATCCGAAATGTCGAGCTTGCCGAGGTTCTTCAGCGCCGTCATCAAGCGGGAGACGCCGATCGAAAAACCGGTCGCCGGCACCGGCTCGCCGCGGAAGCGCGAGACGAGGCCGTCATAGCGGCCGCCACCGCCGACCGAGCCGAAGCGCACGATCTGGCCGTCCTCATTGGGGATCTCGGCCAGCAGCTCGGCCTCGTAGACCGGGCCGGTGTAATATTCGAGGCCGCGGACGACGGAGGGGTCGATGCGGATGCGATCCTCACCGTAGCCGCTTTGTGCGACCATGGTTCTTATCTGTTCCAGCTCTGCAAGGCCCTCGACAAACGACGCATTCGTTATGCCCAGATGTTCGAGTTTCCTTTCCTCGACAAGATTGCTGAGTCCGGGGTTGATGGATCCCAGTGTCTGGACAATTTTTTCGGGATCGTGCTGCGCCATGACTGTGAAATAGCTGATCACAACGTCGATTTGCGCATTATCCAGCCCGGCACCTTTGGTGAAATCACCGCTCTCGTCCTTGCGCCCTGCACCCAAAAGCAGGCGCACGCCCTCGACGCCCAACTTGTCCAGCTTGTCGATCGCGCGCAGCACCTGCAGGCGGCGGCCAGCGTTCTCCTCGCCGCCGAGGCCGATCGCCTCGAGCACGCCGTCGAGCACCTTGCGGTTGTTGACGCGGATGACGTAGTCGCCGCGCTTGATGCCGAGCGCCTCCATCACATCGGCCATCATCATCGCCATCTCGGCGTCGGCGGCGACGCCCGGCGTGCCAACCGTGTCGGCATCGAACTGCATGAACTGGCGGAATCGGCCGGGACCGGGCTTCTCGTTGCGAAACACCCAGCCGGAGCGATAGCTGCGATAGGGCTTCGGCAGGCGTTCGAAATTTTCGGCGACAAAGCGCGCCATCGGCGCGGTCAGGTCGTAGCGCAGCGACAGCCACTGGTCGTCATCGTCCTGGAACGAGAACACGCCCTCGTTCGGCCGGTCCTGGTCGGGCAAAAATTTGCCGAGCGCATCGGTGTATTCGATCAGCGGCTGGTCGACCGGCTCGAAACCGTAAAGCTCGAAGACCGAGCGGATCGTCGCCATCATCTTCTCGACGGCGCGCAGATCGTCGGCGCCGCGGTCGACAAAGCCGCGCGGAAGCCGCGCTTTCATCTTTTCGGATTTGTCGGCCATGGGATGGGTACTCGGTGGTTTCGTGGCGCTCCGGGGATCGGTTAAATAACCGATTTCCACGGCGCGGGTGTCCTAACCGATGCAGCCGGGAGCGGCAAGGGTTTGCGCTTCTTCCTTCTCTCCTTGTGGGAGAAGGTGGCCGAGCGAAGCTCGGTCGGATGAGAGGTGTTCCAGGGAACGCCTGCGCCTCATTTCTTCCAACACCCCTCAACCGTCTCGGCGCTGCGCGCCGATCCACCTTCTCCCACAAGGGGAGAAGGCAAGAAAAAGAAGCTGAAACAATTGCGCCATGCGCGCGGCATCGTGCCGACACAATCCGGGCCGATAAGCGCGCCGAAACAAGGGGTTCGGGGCCATGGCCACGCTACAGAAGTTCGACATCATCGATAGCGGCGCACGCGACGCCCCGGTCCGGCTGCGGCCGGCCGATGGTTATGGGCCAAAAACGACGAAGCAAATCGCCGGACTGTTCGAGATCGCGGCGCAACAGCGCAGCGGGCCGACCATGCGCGACGTGCTGATGACCGGCCTGCTGGTGATCTATCCGGTGTTCGCCGCGCTGGCGGCCATCCTGGCCGGGTTTTTCCTGGCCGGCGCCGGCGGCGCCTGAGCCGCTATTTCGGCCGCCTGAACGCTTTCCGCTCCGCCTCGACCGGTTCCCGGCAGACGCAGCCCTCGAGATGGTCGTTGACCAGCCCCATCGCCTGCATGAAAGCGTAGACGGTGGTCGGGCCGACAAAGCTCCAGCCGCGCTTCTTCAGCTCCTTCGAAATGCGGACCGAAACGGCCGTCGTCGGATTGGCGCGCAGATGGGCGAGGTCGACGATCTCGGGCCGCTCGTCCGGGCCGGGCTCGAACTTCCAGAACCAGGCGGCCAGCGAGCCGGCCTCGTTGATGAGTTCGCGGGCGCGTTTGGCGTTGTTGATGGTCGAAACGATCTTGCCGCGGTGACGGATGATGCCGGCATTGCCGAGCAGGCGCTCGACATCGGCGTCGGTGAAGGCGGCGATCTTGTCGACATCGAAGCCGGCGAAGGCCTCGCGGAAATTGTCGCGCTTGCGCAATATGGTCAGCCAGGACAGGCCCGACTGAAAGCCTTCGAGGCAGATCTTTTCGAACAGCCGGCGATCGTCGGCGACCGGCCGGCCCCATTCGTGGTCGTGGTAGTGCAGATAATCCGGCAGGTTGCCGTGCCAGAAGCAGCGGGCGATGCCGTCGGGACCAGCAAGCAGACCTGTCTTTTCGTCCATGGCGGAATTCCGTTCGTGTCTTGGCGTTAACGCGTTTTGAAGCGGCCTTTACCGCGGCTTTACCAGATTCCTGAACCGGGCGGTAACCACACCAAAAGGTTTACTGACAGACAGGCATTTTACGCATTCCGATTCATGTTTCGGTTGCCGCTTCGCGCCCAATGTCGCGGAAATCGGGGAGGCTTTGCGCCCCGGCATGTTCGACGATCAAGGTGCGATCCGATGAAGATATTCTTGTTCCCACTGTTCGGCGCCGCGGCCGTGCTTGCCGTCGGCGCCGCCAATGCCAACGACCGCTATGCCGAGAGGCCGCCGGTGGTGGTCAGCCCCGACCTTTCGGCGCCCTGGGTGCTGCAGCTCGGCCATGCGCCGGGCATCGTGCGGCAGAGCCGGCAGGAAGCGCAGCCGCTACGGCGCTACCGGCGGCAAGCTGAACCCGATCAGTTGCGCACCGCAGCGGTGCAGGCGCCGGCCAAACGCATGGTGATGCGGCCGCAGATCGATCCCGTCTATTTGCCGCAGGAAGTCGCCTATGACGGCCCGCAGAAGCCGGGCACGATCGTCATCGATACGAGAGAGAATTTCCTCTATCTGGTCGAGAAGAACGGCAAGGCGCGGCGCTACGGCGTCGGCACCGGCAAGCCGGGCTTCGAATGGTCCGGCACTCACAAGATCACCAACAAGCGGGTCTGGCCGGACTGGCGGCCGCCGGCGGTGATGATCGCCCGCGAAGCCGCAAAGGGCCGTTATCTGCCAACCTATCTCGCCGGCGGCATGGAAAACCCGCTCGGCGCACGCGCGCTCTATCTCGGCTCGACCGAATACCGCATCCACGGCACCAACCAGCCCTGGACCATCGGCGGCGCGGTGTCGTCGGGCTGCATCCGCATGCGCAACGAGGATGTGGTCGATCTTTACGAACGCGTGAATATCGGAACAACGGTGGTGGTGATATAGTTGCCGCGACGAATCATCTGGTCTAGAAAGACATTAGCTTTGGCTTTCTGAGGCCAGATGAATAAACAACGGGGGACGGGCCGTGTGGGGATGCGGCCAGTCACGAAAGGGCAGCGCGGCAAGCCGTGCTGCCCTTTTTGTTTCCGCCAGCGAGAATTGACGAAGATTTCGCCGGCACGTCGCGCGACAGGCATAGCGGTTCGCTTTTCGCGCTGCCTTTTCGCCGTCCCTTTGCTATGTGGCAGCCAAAATTCCAGACAAAGGCCCTATCTCGATGTCCCTCTCCGATGACAGCCGCTATCTCAAGGGCGGCCCGGTTGCCCAACGCATCATCGCCAGCGTGCGCGAGGACGCGGCGATCGCCACCGCCGAAGGCTTTCCGCCCAAGCTGGTGTCGATCACCGTCGGCGACACAGCGGCGGTCGACATCTATGTCCGCAACCAGCGCGCCAAGGCGGGGCTGGCCGGAATCGGCTTCGAGGAGAGGCGCTTTCGCGCCGACATCACTGCCGGCGAACTCGAAGCTGCGATCCACGGCCTCAACGCCGACCCGCGCGTCACCGGCATCATCATCCAGCGACCGGTGCCGGTGCATATCCCGATCAAGACGCTGCAGGCGGCGGTGCATCCACTCAAGGACGTCGAGGGCATGCATCCGGCGTCGATCGGCAACATCGTCTACAACCAGCTCGACCTGGCGCCCTGCACTGCCGCTGCCTCGGTCGAACTGCTCAGGGAAACCGGCCTCGACCTCAAGGGGCTCGAAGTGGTGGTCGTCGGCCACTCCGAGATTGTCGGCAAGCCGATCGCCTTCCTTTTGATGAGCGAAGGCGCGACGGTAACCGTCTGCCATCACATGACACGCTCGGTGGCGGCACACGCACGCCGCGCCGACGCGCTGTTCGTGGCCGTCGGCAAGCCGCGGCTGATCAAGGCCGACATGGTCAAGCCGGGCGCCGCCGTGATTGATATCGGCATCAATTCGGAAATCGGACCGGACGGCGAAAGCCGCATCGTCGGCGACGTCGATGCCGAGAGCGTCAGGCACGTCGCGTCGTGGATCACGCCGGTGCCGGGCGGCGTCGGCCCGATCACCGTGGCGATCCTGCTGCGCAACACCATGGTGGCGCTCAGCCGCCAGCGCGCCCGCTACCAGGCAACCTACGGCACGGCGGACAGACTGGCGGCGGAGTAGGCGCTTTCGTCACGTGTATTGCGGCACATGGCAGGTGATCCGGGACTCGTCATCCCAGAAGACGTAGAGCATGCCGCCGCTGCCCCAGAAGAAACCGGCGAGTGAATCGAACTGGAGAAGAAATTTCATTTGCCGGTCCGTCCCGGGAACGACTGGAAACTGCGGCCCCTGAATCCATGACGGCAGCCCACCAAGCCGAAACAGGTTTTGCCTTGAATTGCTTATCCCGTACGACTGCCTGAGCCACCGTTTAGGGGTCGGTGCCAACCGAACAGTTTTTTTCTCGGCGGCTTTTGCAGGCCTCTCAATGTAGGGCGAATGCAGAGGCGCGATCGGCGTCGGCACACCGGCAGCGTCGTGGGAATAGTAGGTCGGTTCGAGAGAATTCGCACAGGTCTCGATACGGAGTCTGGGAAGAGGCATCGTCAGCTCAAGATCGTCCAGCGTAACCAGATGTATCAGTCGCTCTCGACAGGTCGGGCACACTGCCGATCCTTCGCCGCCGACCGTAAGTGGCCTGCCAGTCGCCGGCAGATGCCAGGTAGGATGATTGCGGTGCGTCGGAAAAGACATGTCGCTCGGAGCGCCCTCCTCAAAGCTGAAATGATGACATGCCGGCGGCGAACGAGGATCATCATGCGTCAGCCAGTCTGCGAAATCGGGAATGTCGCCCAAGGTACTGTCTGGAAACAATTCCGGCGCCTGCAAGGCGACGTGAGCCAGCAGATCCTCCACGTCTATTCCGCGTTTCACTTCCTCTTGCAGGAAAAATGCCAGACGAGCCAAATGCGCGTCGTCGAGAAACGAAACGGCGTCGATAATCAGATTGTCTTGCTGGACGTCGGCTTCTACCGCTGCCTTTATGAGCGCAAACAGGAATTCGGACCCATCCTTGAGATGACGAACGACGATTGTCTGGCATTCGCCATAGCTGGCCTGGAACGTCGCCGGCGATCTGTCCGACAGCAGCCGAACGACGGTTCCAATCTCTTCGGATTTTGGGTTGGGCATCTCGGCAGTCTCATTGGCGGGTGCGCAGCAATCAAACCAATTTTGGCGGCTCGCCGCCATAGGCCCAGTCGAGCAGCTTTATCGTATGCACCACCGGCAGCTTGGCGGCGGAGGCGATCTGGGTGATGCAGCCGATGTTGCCGGTGGCGACGATTTCAGCGCCGGTCGCCTCGATATTCCTGACCTTGCGGTCGCGCAGCGTCGCCGAAATCCCGGGCTGCAGGATGTTGTAGGTGCCGGCAGAACCGCAGCAGAGATGCCCTTCGCGCGGCTCGCGCACGACGAACCCGGCCCGGACCAGAAGCTCCTTCGGCTGGCGGGTGATCTTCTGGCCATGCTGCATCGAGCAGGCCGAGTGATAGGCGACGATAGCGCCCGGTCTACGCACCGGTTCCGGCAGGTCGAGACTCCCGAGATATTCGGTGATGTCCTTGGCCAGCGCCGACACGCGCGCCGCCTTGTCGGCGTAGGCAGGATCGAGGCGCAGCATGAAGCCATAATCCTTGATGGCGGTGCCGCAGCCGGATGCGGTGATGACGATGGCGTCGAGTCCGCCCTGCTCGATGGCGCGCGTCCAGGCGTCGACGTTCCGTCGGGCCGACGCCAAGGCAGCGTCCTCGCGTCCCATGTGATGCACCAATGCGCCGCAGCAGCCCTCGCCCTGCGGGACGACGACCTCGACACCAAGCCGGGTCAGCAGCGAAATCGCCGTGTCGTTGATGCCGGGATCGAGCACTGATTGCGCGCAGCCGGTGAGGATGGCGACGCGGCCATTTTTCTTGCCGCCCTGCCCCGCATGGACGCCCGGCGAAGCCATCGGCGATGCAGCGGGGATGTGCGTTGGAGCGAGCTTCAGCATCGCCGCCAGCGGCTTCAATGCCGAGATTTTCTCGAACAGGCCGGCGAATGGCTGGCCGAGCTTCGCCAGCTTGAGCGCCGCGCGAAAGCGCGAGGGATAAGGCAGCACGAAGGCCAGCATGGCGCGTGTCAGGCGATCGGCCAGCGGACGCTTGTAGGTCTCCTCGATATGGGCGCGAGCGTGGTCGACCAGATGCATGTAGTTGACGCCAGACGGGCAGGTGGTCATGCAGGCGAGGCAGGACAGGCAGCGGTCGATATGGGTGACGATCTCCTTGTCTGCGGGACGGCCGTTCTCCAGCATGTCCTTGATCAGGTAAATCCGGCCGCGCGGCGAATCCAGTTCGTTGCCGAGCGTCACATAAGTCGGGCAGGTGGCGGTGCAGAAGCCGCAATGCACGCATTTGCGCAGGATCTTTTCCGATTCCGCGACATGCGGATCGGCAAGCTGGGCAAGCGAGAAGGAGGTCTGCACGTAAACGAATCCTTACCGTTTGAGCATGATCTTTTCCCAAAACCGGTATCCGCTTTTTGGGATCATGCTCGTAGTCCGAGGAACCAGCTTTCCGGGTTCTTGACCGCCTCGCCGCGCTGCAGCGCCTGCAGGCCGAGAATGCAGCGGGCAATGAACCAGACGGCGACAGCGACCATCAGCACGACGCCGACGACCACGACCATCAGCAGCGCCGAGATCAGTGCATAGAGCAGGCCGATCCAGAAGGTGCGGATCAGGAATGCGTAATGGCTTTCGACGAAGCCGCCGGCCTTGCCGCGGTTGATATAGGCCAGGACGATGCCGACAATGCCGCTGACGCCGATAACGAGGCCGGCGAGATAGAGGATATAGATGACCAGCGCGTTGGTCGGACCGGGCTCCAGCCAGCGGTCGGTCTGGCGTGACGTACCGTTTTGGCCTGCATCGCTCATTGCGCTCCTCCCTCGGTTGCTGGGGCGAGAGTAGCAGAGCCTGCGCCCGGCGCCATACGCCCGGGATTGAGGATATTCTTCGGGTCGAATTCGGCCTTCAGCCGCGCCGACAGTGCTGCAAGAGGCGGCGCTTGCGGTTCGAACACGGGTATCGCCGCGCGATGCGCAGGGGTTGCGCGAGCCAGCGTGGCATGGCCGCCGCCATGCTTTCTGATCAGCCCGCGCAACAGGCCGGCCTCTGGATCGTCCTGCTGCATGCGCAGCCAGATCAGCCCGCCCTGCCAATCGTAGAAGGCATCGACCGCGGCCTGCATGCGCAGCGCCAGCACCATAAGGTGGCCCTGCGACGGCGCCATCGAGACGCGCCACACCGGCCTTTCGCTGCCATCGGCGAACGGCGCGCAATCGCGGATGTCACGCCAGACAGAATACGAGACCGAACCGGAAATCTCCTGCAGCGGACCGGCGTTTTTCAGCAGGTCTTTCAGCGCCGCGATGCGGTAGGCGACCGACGGGCCGAAACCCTCGATGCGCAGCAGCGTCGCCGCATCGCTGCCGAGACTGCCGCCGGCGACCCGCGCGGCGACCCGTTCAGGAAGATGGGCCGCACTCGACACCTCCGCGCTGGAACCCAGTGCCAGCGCCATGGCGGCGGTGGCATGATCGTCGAGCAGGCCACGGATGGCGAGCGTGACTTCGGTCTCGGCAGCGGGAAGCACCTTGAAGGTGACGTCGGTGAACACCGCCAGCGTGCCCCAGCTGTTGGCCATCAGCTTGGACAGATCATAGCCGGTGACATTCTTGACCACACGGCCGCCCGACTTGAAGGCCTCGCCACGGCCGGAAACGGCCGCGATGCCAAGGATGTGATCGCGCGCAGCCCCGGCCTTCAGCCGCCGCGGGCCGGAAAGGTTCGCGGCCAGCACGCCGCCGATCGTGCCTCGTCCTCGTTCACCGCCGAGCAGCGGGCCGTAGTCCATCGGCTCGAAGGCCAGTTGCTGGCCGTTTTCGGCAAGCAGGCTTTCGATCGCGGCCAGCGGCGTGCCGGCTTTCGCCGACAGCACCAGTTCGGCCGGCTCATAGAGCGTGACGCCGGACAGGTTCGACAGGTCGAGCGTATGCTCGCTCTGCTGCGGCCGGCCGATGCCGCGCTTGGAACCATGGCCGAGGATCTCGAGCGGCGAGTCTTCCGCTGCGGCCCAGGCGATGGTGGAGAGGGTTTCCGCTGATGTGGTCGGGGTGAAGGTGGTCATGCGGCAGAACCACCAGTCGTAAATGACGAGAAGCCGCGATCCTTCCCACCCCCCTCTGTCCTGCCGGACATCTCCCCCGCAAGGGGGGAGATCGGATGTCGCTTAGGCTTTCGCCAACCATCAACGCTTGAAGGCGAGCAGGACGTTGAAGCAGCCAATCTCCCCCCTCGCGGGGGAGATGTCCGGCAGGACAGAGGGGGGTGTCCAAGCGCCAACATACCCTCAAAACCTCGGAATGTCCGGAAATGCCAGCTGCCCGCGATGCACGTGCATCCGCCCGAGCTCCGCGCATCGCCTCAGCTGCGGAAATACCTTGCCCGGGTTGAGCAGGTGATTGGGGTCGAAGGCGCATTTGACGCGCATCTGCTGGTCGAGATCGATCTGGTTGAACATTTCCGGCATCAGGTCGCGCTTCTCGACGCCGACCCCGTGCTCACCGGTCAGCACGCCGCCGACCTTGACGCAGAGCCGCAATATGTCGGCGCCGAAACTCTCCGCCTTGTCGAGCTCGCCCGGCACGTTGGCGTCGTAGAGGATCAGCGGATGCAGATTGCCGTCGCCGGCGTGGAAGACATTTGCGACGCCGAGCCCGTATTTCTCCGACAGTTCGCGCATGCCGGCGAGGATGCGCGGCAATTCCTTGCGCGGGATGGTGCCGTCCATGCAGTAATAGTCGGGCGAGATGCGGCCGACCGCCGGGAAGGCTGCCTTGCGGCCGGCCCAGAAACTCAGCCGCTCCTGCTCCGATTGCGAAATGCGGCATGTGGTCGAGCCGTTCCTATAGGCAATGGCTTCGACCAGGCCAATCAGATGGTCGACCTCGACACCCGGCCCGTCCAGCTCGACGATCAGCAGCGCCTCGACATCCAGGGGATAGCCGGCCTGGACGAAATCCTCGGCGGCGTGGATGGCCGGGCGGTCCATCATCTCCATGCCGCCCGGGATGATGCCGGCGCCGATGATGTCGGCGACACATTGGCCGGCTTGCTCGCTGGTCGGGAAGCCGATCAGCAGGGCACGCGCCGTCTCGGGCTTCTTCAAAATGCGGACGGTGACCTCGGTGACGACACCGAGCAATCCTTCGGAGCCGGTCATCACGCCGAGTAGGTCGTAGCCTTCCGCGTCGAGATGGCTGCCGCCGAGGCGCACCACCTCGCCATTCATCAGCACCATCTCGATACCAAGCACATTATTGGCGGTGAGACCGTATTTCAGGCAGTGCACGCCGCCGGAATTTTCCGCGACATTGCCGCCGATCGAGCAGGCGATCTGGGAGGATGGATCGGGGGCGTAATAGAAGCCCTCCTGCTCGACGGCGGTGGTGATGCCGAGATTGGTGACGCCGGGCTGAGCGACGACGATGCGGTTCTGGAAATCGATCTCGAGGATGCGGTTGAAGCGGCTCATCACCAGCAGCACCGCGTCTTCCAGCGGCAGCGCCCCGCCGGAGAGCGAGGTGCCGGAGCCGCGCGGCACGACGCGGATATTGCGGTCACTGCAATATTTCAGCACGCGCGAGACCTGCGCCACGGTTTGCGGCAGCACCACGACCAGCGGCAATTGCCGGTAGGCGGTGAGCCCATCGCTCTCGAAGGCGCGCATCGCATTGGCTGCGTCGACGACGCCCTCGCCCGGCACGATGATGCGCATATCGGCGACGATCTCATCGCGCCGGCGCAGCGTGGCGTCGTCTGGTTTCGGCATCGCAAGACCGGACATCGACAGCCTCCTTCGACCGACTGGTAAAAATCTTTTACCAGCGACGGCTATCGGTTGCAAATGCCGCTTTCGCCGGGATCGCGGGCCTATGGCCGGGACAGCCTTTCGCAGCGGCAATCTGCCGCTGCGCGCCCCACACTACTCGCCCGGCTGCTTGCCCGGTTCGGAGTGCATGCGGCGGACACGGCGCACGCCCCACCAGACGAGCAGGACGGCGAGCGGCACCGAGGCGGCGGTGACCATTTCCGGCGCAAAGGCATGGCCGAAGATCGAGGCGCCCTTGGCGACGTAGCCGATGAGGCCGACGACATAGTAGGAAACGGCGGCGACCGACAGCCCTTCCACCGTCTGCTGCAGGCGCAATTGCAGGCGGGCGCGATTGTTCATCGATGCCAACAGATCGCGGTTCTGCTTCTCGACCTCGACGTCGACCCAGGTGCGCAGCAGCGTGGTGGCACGGGTCAGCTTGCGCGACAGATTGGCCTGGCGCTCCTCGACCGAACGGCACGTGCGCATGGCCGGCGCGACGCGCCGCTGCAGGAACCCGCCCCAGGTGTCGTAGCCGGGCACGGCTTCTTCCTCGAGCGCCTCCAGCCGCTCGCCGACGATGCCGTCATAGGCACGGCTGGCGCCGAACCGGTAGAGGCTGGAGGCGGCATCCGCCTCCAGTTCGGCGGCAAGTTCGGTCAGGTCGGCCAGCAAGGTCTGGCTGTCGCGGGTTTCGGCGACCTTCATTTCCAGCGTGGTCTGGGCCAGCCTGTCCTCGATGCGGCGGGCACGCCCCGAAAGCATCAGCGCCAGCGGCAGCCCAAGCATGGCCAGCGTGCGGTAGGTCTCGATATCGATCAGCCGCTGCGACAGCGCCCCGGTGCGCGCCGGTGTCAGCCCGCGATCGAGCACCAGCATGCGGGTCAAGCCGTCGCCATCCTGGCGGAAATCGGTGACGATGGCCGCGTTGCCGCGCTCGACCAGCGAATAGCACAGGCTGGTCGGGTCGAAGCCGGCGATCAGCCGCTCGTTCGCCGGTGTCCATTTGCGGATTTCGAGCCTGATGCCGGAAATCACCGTGCCCGGCGGCGAAAACCCGTTGCCGAAGGGGGTATCTTCTTGCCCCCTGCCGTTTTCGGCGAGCGGCCCTTCCCAGAGATAGGTCGAGAACTCCGTGTGCCGTTCCCAGCGCAGCGAGCCCTTGCCCCACTTCATCGCGTGATGGCGGGCATGGCGGTCGGGCGCGGCAATACCAAGGCGCTGCGACAGTTCCGAAAGCACTGCCAGATCGACGCTCGAGCCGCCTTCGGTCATGAAGGAAAGCTGCACCAGCACGCGCGGCTTTTCGACCAGCGGATGCGGTCGGGCGTGGACCTCGCCGAGCGCGCCGGGCCGACCTTCATGCGCCGGAAAGCCCATGACGCTGCCGCCCATGGCTTTGGCGCGCAGCTGGAATTCGAGATTGGACGGGTCGGCGTCTGGCACGGCTGGTCCCCCGGGCTTCTCTGAGCCCTTTGGCAATGATGTCCCTCTAGAGCGGTTTTATCGTTTTACGGAAACGCCGAACCGCTCTATCCCTTTGATTCTGCGCAATTCCGGACGGAAAACCGTTTCACACTTTTCCTGGAATTGCTCTAGAGGCAATCGCCAGGGGACGCAAACAGCCAGTTTAGCAGAAGGTGATATGAAGCCGCGGCTGTGAAACCGACCCGGCCGGGCGAATTGGATAAATAATTTGACCAGTTGGCGACGCTGGCTTTATCTTGCGCGACATCGGTTCAACCCCCAGGCACCCCGTTTGAGCGACATTTTCTCCCGGATCGAGCATTCGCGCACCGCCGACGAGGTGGTGCAGCAGATCGAGAACCTGATCCTCGAAGGCGTGCTGCGCACCGGCGACCGGCTGCCGGGCGAGCGCGAGCTGGCGCGCCAGTTCGAGGTGTCGCGGCCGATCCTGCGCGATGCCTTGAAAGCCTTGGAAGGGCGCGGGCTATTGACGACACGGCCAGGCGGCGGCACCCATGTCGCCGACGTCATCGGCCAGCTGTTCACGAAGCCGGTGGCCGACCTGATCTCGATGCATCGCAAGGCGGTGACCGACTATCTGGAGTACCGCCGCGAGATCGAGGCGGTGGCGGCGGAATATGCGGCGCGGCGCGCCACATCGGACGATCTGGCGCTGCTCGACCGCATCATGGCACGGATGGACGAGGCGCACCGGACCGGCAATTTCGACGACGAGGCGGAAATCGACGTTGAGTTCCATCACGCGATCTGCGAATGCGCGCACAACATCATCCTGCTGCACACGCTGCGCGCCTGTTACCGGCTGCTGTCGGAAGGCGTGTTCCAGAACCGGCGGCTGGTGTTCAGCGTGCCGGGTGCGCGCGAGGCGCTGCTTTCGCAGCACCGGGCAATCTACACCGCGGTCAAGGCCGGCGATCCGGCCGCGGCGCGGCAGGCGGCGATGGACCACATCTCCTATGTCGAACGGTCGATGGCCGAGGCCGAGCGCAGCGGCGACTGGCAGCGCGTGTCGCGGCTGAGGCTCAGGCAGCGCTCCGAGCCCGGTGATGGCGAGCCGGCAAGAAAACAGCCGTAGGCCGCGGCCAGAAAATTCAACGACGAACCAGCGAAGAACCAGCGGAAAAAGATCCATGAGCAGCATCCTCACCATCGCCGACCTCAAGGACCTGGCGCGCCGCCGTGTGCCGAAGATGTTCTTCGACTACGCCGATTCCGGCGCCTGGACCGAAAGCACCTACCGAGCCAACGAAGAGGATTTCCAAAAGCTCAAGTTCCGCCAGCGCGTGCTGGTCGACATGGACAACCGCTCGCTGGAATCGACCATGATCGGCGAGAAGGTGGCGATGCCGGTGGCGCTGGCGCCGACCGGCATGACCGGCATGCAGCATCCGGACGGCGAGATGCTGGCGGCGCAGGCGGCGGAAGAATTCGGCGTGCCGTTCACGCTGTCTACGATGAGCATCTGCTCGATCGAGGATGTCGCGTCGGTGACCAGGAAGCCGTTCTGGTTCCAGCTCTATGTGCTGCGCGACAAGGATTTCGTCTTCGATTTGATCGACCGGGCAAAGGCGGCGAAATGTTCGGCGCTGGTGCTGACGCTCGACCTGCAGATCCTGGGCCAGCGCCACAAGGATATCCGCAACGGGCTTTCGGCGCCGCCGCGGATGACGCCGAAGCACCTCTGGCAGATGGCGACAAGGCCGCGCTGGTGCGTCGGCATGGCCGGGACCAAACGCCGGAGCTTCCGCAACATCGTCGGCCATGCCAAGGGCGTCGGCGACCTCGCCTCGCTTTCGTCGTGGACGAAGGAGCAGTTCGATCCGCATCTGTCGTGGAAGGACGTCGCCTGGATCAGGGAGCGCTGGGGCGGCAAGCTGATCCTGAAAGGCATTCTCGACAAGGAAGATGCGATGATGGCGGCCAGGTCGGGTGCCGATGCGATCATCGTTTCCAACCATGGCGGCCGCCAGCTCGACGGCGCCTCGTCATCGATCATGGCGCTCGAAGAGATCGCCGATGCCGTCGGCGACACGATCGAGGTGCATATGGACGGCGGCATCCGTTCCGGCCAGGACGTGCTCAAAGCACTGTGCCTCGGCGCCAAAGGCACCTATATCGGCCGGCCTTTCCTGTACGGCCTCGGCGCACTCGGCAAGGAAGGGGTTACCAAGGCGCTGGAAATCATCCGCAAGGAGATGGACATAACGCTGGCACTGTGCGGAAAGCGTCTGGTCACCGACATGGGCAAGGATCAGCTTCGGCGCTAAAGTCCCGTGACAGCATGATCACGGAGGCGACGCAGGCATTGACGGAGCCCGGCATCAATTTTTACGAGGCGCGCGGACCGCAAGGCATGCGCCTTTATGCGATCGGCGATGTGCACGGCCGGCTCGACCTGCTGGCCGCCATGCACCGGCGGATCGAGGCGGAGCTCGGTCAAAGGCCGTCGGCCGATTGGCGCGTGATCCATCTCGGCGACTATGTCGACCGCGGCCCGGACTCCAAAGGCGTCATCGATTTCCTGATCGACGCGCAAAAACGCGATCCGCGTCACCTGATGCTGGCCGGGAATCATGATCTCGGCTTTCTCGATTTTCTCGATGTCCCCGATCAGGACGGGCTGTTCATGCGCTATGGCGGCATCCAGACGGCGCTGTCGTATGGTGTGTCACTTGGTGGGAGCAGCGCCTGGTTTGGCCGCGCCGATGCGGCATTGCGGCAAGGGCACGCCGCACTGGTCGAGGCGGTGCCGCAGAACCATGTCGAATTCCTGCGCTCGCTGCCCTTTTCAGTGACGTTCGGCGATTTCTTCTTCTGCCATGCCGGCATCCGGCCCGGCATTGCGCTGGAAAGCCAGAGCCCGCAGGACCTGATCTGGATCCGCGAGGTCTTCCACGATCACACCGGTCTTCATCCCAAGATCGTGGTGCACGGCCATACGCCGGTGCCCAAGCCCGAGATCACAGGCAACCGCGTCAATGTCGACACCCTCGCCTGGCAGTCGGGAAACCTCACCGCGCTCGTCGTGGACGGCGCGGACAAGCATATCCTGACAGTCACGGGTGAGCGGGCTTAGGGAAGGCGTGGGGTTATGAGCAGAGGGTCTAGCGAAGCGCGGCGGTGACGCCGTAGCCGTCGACGGCATTGTGGTTGTTGGCTGCGTCGGCGGAATAAATGCCGAGGCCGCACAAGACAATGGCCGACAACATGGCAAAGGACAAAAAGGCTGCTTTCACGGACGTCATCTCTTGTTGAGCTTCCTGCATCTATGCACGAGCGGGTTACCAATGCGTTGAAACGCAAAATTCGTCGCAAATGTCTGACGGTTTCGCGCTTCTAGGCATGTTCTGTATCGGCGGTGTGTCGCGCGGGTCACAGGATAGGTTCACCGCGGTTGCACGGAAGATGCAGAGCGGCGCCTTTTAGGCTAGCGGATTGACACAGGCCAAGGATGAAACGCGTTATCCCCGGCGGATTTGGCGCCGCGTGCCAAATATGCAACGTCGCCAAATAGGCAACGTTGGCTGTATGAGTCGTCAGATCGTCGCCACCCAGGCGCGGGCGATGGCCAGGCCGGCGGCATCGGCTTGCGGTCCGTTGCGGGCCATTTCATCGTCGAGCCGACCTGCCCATTCAGGATGCCGCTCGGCAATCAGCGGTGCGAAGGAGGTGCTCCAGTCGCGAACCATCGGCCGGTCGGCCTCGAAATGGAACTGGAAGCCATAGACGGCGCGGCCGATGCGGAACGCCTGGTTCTCGGCGACGGCGTTGCCGGCCAGCCGCACGGCCCTCTCAGGCAAGACAAAGGTGTCGTCGTGCCATTCGAAGATCGGGAATTTTTCGGGCAAGGCGGCGAGCACCGGATCGGCGTTCGCGGCCGCGGTGAGCGCGACCTCGTGCCAGCCGAACTCCGAAGCACCGCCGATCTGGTTCTCGCCGCCAAAGGCGCGCGCGACCAACTGGCCGCCAAGGCAGATGCCGAGCACCGCGCGATCCCTCTCGGCAAAATCGCGCGTCAGGTCGAGCAGGCCCGGAAAATAAGGACAGAGCTCGTCGTCCAGTGCATTCTGGGCGCCGCCGAGCACCACCATGGCGTCATGCCCGCCGCTATCTTGCGGCAGCGCGTCGCCGCGATAGGGCCGGCGCAGGTCGATATCGGCGCCGGCCTCGACAAGCGCCGCGCCGATCTGGCCAAGGCCCTCATTGTCGAAGTTCTGGACGACCAAGACCCGCATCGAAACCTGCTGACATGAAATAGATGCAGCGAGCGATATCATGGCGCCAGCATCGCAGCCAACAAGGAACGCCTATGCCACTGCAAAACCGGGTCGATCCGTTCGGCGCCATCCATGCCGTGCCGGAGCGCGGCCTGTTCATGGGCAATCGCGGCATCATTCACGACGCCGAGACGAGAACGCTGTTGAAGAAGCGCTGGGCGCTGCAAGCCTGGATCATCTGCGTCTGCGAATTCCGCAATGTGCGGCGCGAGCCGATGGGGCGCAACCGGCAAAGCGACGACCAATTGGGCGGCAAGGCCGGCTGGACCGAACTGTTTTTCCTCGACGAGGTGACGGCGCTGGCGGCCGGGCACCGGCCGTGCTTTTTCTGCCGGCGCGAGCGAGCCAGGGATTTTGTCCAGCGCTTCGGCGACGCCTTCGGGATTGCCGAGCCGCGCGCGCCGCAACTCGACAAGCGCCTGCACAAGGAGCGCCTGGCATCGGGCGGACCGGCGCCGAGACTGGAACCGGAGGCGCTTGCGGACTTGCCGGACGGCACGATGATCTCGTCAGGAAACAGGGCGTACGCCCTGTTTGACGGCGCCGCGCTGTCCTGGAGTTTCGGCGGCTATCGCGAACCGGTGGGGTTCGGCGGTTTTACCGACGGTCCAATCCACATGCTCACGCCGGCGACAACTGTTTCGGTGCTGCAGCAAGGCTACGAGCCTGTCTGGCATCCTTCGGCCGAGGCTTGACGCCGAGGGTGACGTTGCCGCATTCCTCCGCGATGCGCGCCAATTACAAGATGCAGCGGCTGTTCGTACCGGACGAGCTTGGACCGGATACCGAGTTCGACGTCGGCCCGCAGCAGAGCCATTATCTCTCGCATGTGCTGCGGCTCGGCGAAGGCGCCGAAATTCTGGTGTTCAACGGCCGCGACGGCGAATGGTCGGCGGCGATCGCCGCGAAATCGAAGAAGGCGTTGCGCCTGAAGGTGCTGGAATTGCAGCGGCCGCAGCCGCCGCTGCCCGATCTCGTCTATTGCTTCGCGCCGCTGAAGCAAGGACGCCTCGACTACCTCGTGCAGAAGGTGGTGGAGATGGGCGCCGGCATCCTGCAGCCGGTCATCACCCAGCACACGCAAGTGGCAAGACCCGGCATCGAGCGCCTGCGCGCCAATGTCGTCGAGGCGGCCGAACAATGCGGCATACTGGCGGTGCCGGAGGTGCGCGAAGCGGAAAGGTTCGAGCGTCTGCTGGCAGGCTGGGACAAGGGGCGGCGGTTGATCTTCTGCGACGAGGATGCCGCCACCAACAATCCGCTGCCGGCATTGCAGGCGGTGCGGGAGAACAAGCTCGCGCTGCTGGTCGGGCCGGAGGGCGGCTTTTCCGACGAGGAACGCAGGATGCTGAGAGCGCTGCCCTTCGTTACCGCCATTCCGCTCGGGCCGCGCATCCTGCGAGCGGATACGGCGGCGGTGGCGGCACTGGCGCTGATCCAGGCGACAATCGGCGATTGGTGATCAATTCCCGTTACCCTCTGGCTCAGGATTTTTCGCTTGATCGGCTACTGACATTTCGTCCATCTAGCGCCGGCGGTCGTGCGACTGCTCTGCAGCGCAGCGCGTCCTTTCGGGCGCGCAAAGGACGCTGTAGCATATTGATTGGGCACATGATCCTTTCCGAAAATCGAAGCCGATTTTCGGGGTCGTGTGCGGAGGGCTATTATGGCGCGCGATACTACCGATTTCCGGCCGATAGAAAGCGTCGACGAACTCGTCGAGCATCTGGCCGAAGGCAACAAGCCGCGCGACAAATGGCGGATCGGCACCGAGCACGAGAAATTCCCGTTCTATATCGACGGCAATGCGCCGGTGCCCTATGGCGGCGAGCGCGGCATCCGCGCCATCCTCGAAGGCATGCAGGACAAACTCGGCTGGGACCCGATCATGGATGCCGGCCGCATCATCGGCCTGGTCGAGCCGACCGGCCAGGGCGCGATCTCGCTGGAGCCCGGCGGCCAGTTCGAACTGTCCGGCGCCCCACTGGAGACGATCCACCAGACCTGCCGCGAAGGCAATGCGCATCTGGCGCAGGTACGCGAGATCGCCGAACCCATGGGCATTCGCTTCCTCGGCCTTGGCGGCAGCCCGAAATGGTCGCTGGCCGAGACGCCGAAAATGCCGAAATCGCGCTACGAGATCATGACCCGCTACATGCCCAAGGTCGGCACCAAGGGTCTCGACATGATGTACCGGACCTGCACCATCCAGGTGAATCTCGACTTCGAGAGCGAAGCCGATATGCGCCGCAAGATGCAGGTGTCACTGAAGCTGCAGCCACTGTCGACGGCGCTGTTTGCCAACTCGCCCTTCACCGAAAGCCGGCCGAACGGCCTGCAGAGCTGGCGCGGCGAGATCTGGCGCGACACCGACAACCAGCGCTCCGGGCTGCTCGAATTCTGCTTCTCGCCCGATTTTGGCTTTGCCGATTATGTCGAATGGGCGCTCGACGTGCCGATGTATTTCGTCATCCGCGACGGCCAGTACCACGACATGACGCACGTCACCTTCCGCCAGTTCATGGCGGGTGCTGCCGGTAACGAACTGCCGGACGGGCTGCCGACGATGGGCGACTGGGCGAACCATCTGTCGACGCTGTTCCCTGACGTGCGGCTGAAGCGCTTTCTCGAAATGCGCGGCGCCGATGGCGGGCCGTGGCGGCGCATCTGCGCGCTGCCGGCCTTCTGGGTCGGGCTGCTCTACGATGCGGCGGCGCTCGACGCGGCCGAGGCGCTGACCTCGAGCTGGAGCTATGACGAAGTGCTGGCAATGCGCAACGCAGTGCCAGAACAGGGCATTTCGGCGCCCTTCCGCAACACGACGTTGCGCGAGATCGCACGCGACGTGCTCGTCATCTCGCGCATGGGACTGAAGAACCGGGGCCGCAAGAACCGCGACGGCTATGACGAGACCTCGTTTCTCAACACGCTGGACGAGGTCGTCGCGCGCGGCACGACCAGCGCCGAAGAGATGCTGTCGGCCTACCACACACGCTGGGGCGGCTCGATCGAGCCGGTGTTCATGGAATACGCGTATTAACGCTTCGCTATCCGCATGAGCCACGGTCCGGCAAATTCGCTTCAATCAATGATGGAAACGAACTAGGCTTCTCCAACGAGGATTTTCCCGGAGGAGAAAACAATGCCTTCCTTGTTCGATATTCTGGCACAGGCCCAGAACGGCAACGGCATGCAGGCGCTGGCCCAGCAGTTCGGGCTGTCGCAGCAGCAGACGCAGGCGGCGGTCGCGGCGCTGCTGCCGGCCTTTTCGCAGGGGCTGAAGCGCAACACAGCGGACCCTTATGGACTCGGCTCCTTCATGACGGCGATGGCCAGCGGCCAGCACCCCAAATATTTCGAGGATGCAAGCCGGGCCTTCTCGCCGCAGGGCCTCGATGAAGGCAACGGAATTCTGGGGCATTTGTTCGGCTCGAAGGATCTGTCACGCGCCGTCGCCAGCCAGGCCGCGCAGGCGAGCGGTGTCAGCCAGCAGGTGTTGCAGCAGATGCTGCCGGCAATTGCCTCGATGATGATGGGCGGGCTGTTCAAGCAGACCACCAACCAGTTAGGCGGGCAGATGCATGCGGCAGGGGGTGGGCCCGGCGGCGGCAATCCGCTCGGCGAGCTCATCGAGCAGATGATGCGGCAGGCGGGCGGCGGCAGCCAGGCGCCGGCCCCTCAGCCTGCAGGCCCGGCGGACAATCCGCTCGGCAAGGTCCTGCAGGATATGTTCGGCGGCGCACAGCAGCCGCAACAGACGCAGAGCCCTTACGGCGACAACCCGCTCGGCAAGCTGTTGCAGGACATGTTCGGCGGCGGGCAGCAGCCGCAAACCCAGCCGCAGCAGACACAGAACCCTTATGGTGACAATCCGCTCGGCAAAGTACTGCAGGACATGTTCGGCGGTGGTGCGCAACAACCGCAGCCGCAGGCGCGTCAGGCGCCCCAGCAGCCCCAGGCGCCGCAGCCGCAGGCCAATCCGAGCGGCAGGCCGAGAAATCCGTTCGACGACCTGTTCGGCAAGATGTTCGAGACGGGTGCCCAGCAGCGCGACGACTACCAGAAAGGCATGGAGTCGATCTTCGACCAGTTCAAGCAGGGTATGGGCCGGCGGTAGACTAGACACCGGCATCCAATCATCAGTGCCGCCCAAAAAAGAAAGCCCGGTCCTGGGAGGACCGGGCAGCGCGCAGGCTGGCCGGGGGGATCCGGCAGGGAGTGGGGAGCCTGCGTAACTTGGTGGCGTCGTGCCTCAAAAGGTTCAATGCAACCAAAATCGCGACTTTGTGCGATCAGGCCACCTTGCGGGCAATATCCTCGATCGTTTCGGCGCGCTCGACCGCGATAACGCGAAGCCTCTCGGTCGGATCGCGGCCAAAGGGCACACCGACAGCGACGTGCAGGTCGGCTCGGGTCAGGCCGATGTCGGCGAGTTCGGCATCCGACATCTCGCCGAGGCGATAAAAGGCGCGGCGGTTTTTCCAGGCGCGGTAAACATTGGCAGCGGCATTGGCCACGCGCGTCGCAACGGCCGGACGCGAGGTGATGCGCGAGGTCTCGGTAGCGAAATCAAACGTAGCCATGTCGGTCTCCTTCACATTCGAACGAGCGAAACCAGTCGATCGGGCGCTGGCGACAGCGGCCGTTCCGGCTTCGATTCACATGCCTTCATGTGGACAGTCGGAATTTGCCACGGCGCGATTGATTAATCCAACGAATGTTTCTAATCTTTAGCATCAACATCAATGATGGATTAGACCGATGAAAGCGCCGCTCGATCTCGATCAGTTGCAGACCTTCATCTCGATTGTCGACACCGGCAGCTTTACCCGCGCGGCGGAAGCCGTGCATCGCACCCAGTCTGCGGTGTCGATGCAGATGCGGCGGCTCGAAGAGCGGATCGGCAAGCCGCTGTTCGAAAAAGACGGCCGCACCAACCGGCTGACCGAGGAGGGCGACAGACTGCTCTCCTACGCAAGGCGGCTGCTCTATCTCAACAAGGAAACACTGGCCGCCTTCGACGACCGCCGGCTCGAAGGCACCATCCGCATCGGCACGCCGGACGACTATGCCGATCGCTTCCTGCCCGAGATCATGGCGCGGTTTGCCCGTTCCAACCCGCATGTCGAACTGACCGTTATCTGCGAACCGACGCCGGGACTGGTCGAACACATCAAGCGCGGCAATCTCGACCTGGCGCTGGTGACGCACAATGACGCGCGCGGCCAATCGGAAGTGGTGCGGCGCGAACCGCTGCTGTGGGTTACTTCGGCCAATCATGCGACGCATGAGCAGCCGATCCTGCCGATGGCCTTCGGCCGGCCGAACTGCATCTGGCGGCGGGCCGCCGCCGACGTGCTCGACCAGCAGAACCGCGACTACCGCATCCTGTTCACCAGCTTCTCGGCCACCGTTATCGCCGCGGCGGTGCTTTCCGGCCTGGCGATCTCGGTGCTGCCGGAATGCGCGCTGCGGCCCGGCATGCGGGTGCTGGGCGAGGCCGACGGTTTCGGCGCCCTGCCCGATTGCCGCATCGGCATCATGCGCGGCCAGACCTCGCGGCCGGAGATCGTCGACGCGCTCGCCCGCCATATTTCGGAAAGCCTCGACAATATTTCCGTGCCGCTCGGCGAGGAGACCGGCACGTTCGATTTCGCCGCCCTCGCCTTCGCGCAGATGAAGCGGACCAAGCCGAACCAGATCCTGCCGGGCTGGTAGGGCTTCGTGTCTCATAGCGCCATGGGGCCTGCCACCGCGGAGCCGATGCAAGTTAGGGCTCAATGACGACGGAAATTCAGTGCGACGAGGATCATCGCCGCGGTACCGGCAGCGGCGAGATAGACGGCCATCCGCACACCCTCAGCGGTAGCGACGCGCAGCGCTTCTCCTGTCAAACCGCCGGTGCCGGCGTTTGCAACGGCTACCAGGACAGCCAGCCCCACTGCGCTACCGACCTGCTGACCCGTGGATGCAATGCCTGAGGCGATGCCTTGCTCATGCGCGGCAACGCCCTTGGCTGCGGCTGCGAACATTGTTGGAAAGGTGATGCCGCCGCCGAGGCTGAAGACAATCAGTCCGGGGACCAGGTCGGCATAAGTGCTGTCCGCCGACATGGCCATGCCCAGGCCCGCCGTACCAATCGCGCCGATCGCAAGGCTGACGACGAGTGTGTTTCGTGTACCCAGACGGGTCGCCATCCGACCGCTCAGCGCATTGCCCGACAAGACGGCCAACATCGGGACCATGAAGGCGAAACCAGTCTGCAGAACGCCGAAGCCCTGCACTGTCTGGAAGTAGAAAGACAGGAAATAGAGCAAAGAACCGAACGTGGCGGTGAACAGGAATGTGGTGACGACGCCGGTGCTGAGGTTGCGGTTGGCCAGCAGCCGCAGCGGCAGCAACGGGTCGCGGCTATGCGCCTCTATGGCCACGAAGAGCGCCAGCAACAGGATCCCAACGGCAGCGCTGACCAGAATACCCTGTGAGGCCCAGCCGTACTCTGGACCCTGGACGAGCGTGAAAACGAGCAGGGTGGTACCGACCGTCGCCGTCAATGCGCCCGGCAGATCGAACTTGCCGCCTGACTGGTACCCGCTGTCTCCTAGAATCACCGGAAAGGCCGCCACGATCGCGATGCCGGCCAAAGGCACGTTGACGAAGAACACCGCCTCCCAGCCGAATGCCTGGGTCAGCACGCCGCCAAGCAACGAGCCCAGAACCATGCCCCCGGCACCAGAGCCGGCCCATACGGACAAAGCGATATTGCGTTCGCGACCTTCGCTGAAGGTGGTGTTGACCAGCGACAGGGTGGCCGGGAAAAGAAAAGCGCCGCCCAAGCCCTGCACGGCGCGCGCGGCAATCAGGATCTGAGGCGTCGTGGCGAAACCGCCGACCAGCGAAGACACTGCGTAGAGGACAAGCCCGAAAACGAACATTCGCCGACGCCCAAGCAGGTCGGATGCCCTGCCTCCAAGCAAGAGGAAGCCGCCAAACGCAACCGCATACGCACTCACGACCCATTGCAGGGTCTGCGCCGAGAAGCCGAGGCCCAGGCCGATCTCGGGCAAAGCGACAAAAACGATATTGTAGTCGATCGAAATAATAAGCTGGGCAAAAGCCAGCAATGTCAAAACCAGACCAAACCGTGGTCGGGCCGATACGTCAGCCACGCTCGAGTGGTGGCTCATATTCAACTGGTCGGTCATGCCGATTCCTTTTTCCAAATGGAGCCCAGCACCCGCTGATCAGCGCGGCAATTGGCAAGGTAATATCTGGACGAAACAGCCAAAATGGCATAGAATTGGAAGCATCGTCCTCTATTGGCAACGATGTGCGACTGTGCTGGATCTGAACGATCTTTATTATTTTGCGAAGGTGGTCGAGAAACAGAGCTTCACTGCCGCAAGCCACGCGCTTGGACGATCAAAGTCCAACATCAGCCGGCGCATCATCGAGCTCGAGAAGCAGCTGGGCGTCTGTCTTATCCAGCGAACCTCCCGCAGCTTCGCCGTCACTGATATCGGCCAGGAGGTCTATCAGTTTGCTGTGGGAATGCTGGTCGAGGCGGAATCGGCCGAAGGCGCCGCGGCGCGACGACTGGCCGAGCCCAGCGGTACGGTCCGCTTCACCTGCTCGATCGGCATGGCGCAGTCGTTCCTGGCGGAATTGCTACCCCGGTTCCTTTTGAAGTTTCCCAAGGTAAACATCATCCAGCACGCGACCAACAGGTATGTGGATCTTGTCGACGAGGGGTTTGACCTTGCGCTTCGCGGCCATGTCGAGCCGCTGCCCGATTCCAGCCTGATCCAGCGTCGGTTCGCGCCGACGCCCTGGCATCTTTTCGCCGCACCCATCTATCTTGCCGGCGCAGGCACACCGACAAGCCCACAGGACCTTGCCGACCATGGCGGCCTCGCACTGAACGGGCCGACCGGCGGGGCGGTCTGGAATCTGCGCAATATCGGCGGCGAGACTGTCCTGATGCCGCTCACGGCGCGCTTGCGCAGCGACGATCTGGGAACACTGAAACAGGCTGCCATTGCGGGCTTGGGGATCGTGGCGCTGCCGGCCTATTTCTGCCAGGCCGAAACAGGCAATGGCACATTGCAACGCATCCTGCCGCAATGGACGGCGGGAGAAGCTGGGATCACTTTGCTGTCGCCTTCGGGGCGCAGCCTGTTGCCGGCGGTTCGAGCGTTCAGCGATTATCTGGCTGCCGAATTTTTGGCCGTAGCGAGATGATGGGATCGCGTTATGACACCCGGCCGGATACAGGCGCCTTGACGGCGGCCAACAACCGTCCCCCAATCGGCCGATGAGCGACGCAGCATCCGAATCACGCACCAACGCCACCGAATATACGGTGAGCGAGATTTCCGGCGCGCTGAAGCGCACGGTCGAGGACGTCTTCGGCAATGTACGGGTGCGCGGCGAGATTTCCGGCTATCGCGGGCCGCATTCCTCCGGCCATGCCTATTTCTGCCTGAAGGACGATCGCGCGCGGCTCGACGCCGTGGTGTGGAAGACCACGATGAGCCGGCTGAAATTCCGTCCAGAGGAAGGCATGGAGGTGATCGCCACCGGCAGGCTGACCACCTATCCCGGAAAGTCCAACTACCAGATCGTCATCGATAATCTCGAGCCGGCCGGTGCCGGTGCGCTGATGGCGCTGCTTGAAGAGCGCAAGCGCCGGCTGCAGGCCGAAGGCCTGTTCGACGCCGGCCGCAAGCGCCGGCTGCCCTTCATGCCGGGCGTCATCGGCGTCGTCACCTCGCCGACAGGCGCCGTCATCCGCGACATCATCCACCGCATCAAGGACCGCTTTCCGCTGCATGTGCTCGTCTGGCCGGTTCGGGTGCAGGGCGAAACGGCGGGAGCGGAAGTGACCGCTGCCGTCAACGGCTTCAACGCACTGCCATCGGACGGCGCCATCCCGCGGCCCGACCTGTTGATCGTGGCACGCGGCGGCGGCAGCCTGGAGGATCTGTGGGGCTTCAACGACGAAGCGCTCGCCCGGGCCGTCGCCGCTTCGGGCATTCCGTTGATTTCCGCCGTCGGCCACGAGACCGACTGGACGCTGGTCGATCTGGCGGCGGATGTGCGGGCGCCGACGCCGACGGGCGCCGCCGAAATCGCCGTGCCGGTCAAGGTCGACCTCGAAGCGACGCTTGCCGGTCTCAGCGCACGGTTGAAGACCGCGGTGTCGCGCAATTTCGAACGCAAGCGGCAAGCGGCGCGCGCGGCCGCCCGTGCGCTGCCCTCGCCCGACCAGTTGCTGGCGCTGCCGCGGCGGCGCTTCGACGAGGCGACGAGCCGGCTTGGCCGGGCGCTGTCGGTCAGCGTCGAGCGCAAGCGGGCCAGACTTCTGGGGCAGCGGCTGACGCCGGCCACCTTGTCGCGGCGCATGAACGAAGCCCGCACGCTGACCCGCCGCGACCTCGCCCGTGCGCAAGCGGCGTTCCTTGCCATCGTGCGCGAGCGTCGGGCGCGGTTTTCGCGCACGGCGGCCAGACTGTCACCGGCGCCGATCGCGAGGCGGCAGAAACTGCAAGGCGATGCCCTGCTGGCCCTGACGCGACGGCAGGACCACGCGATTTCGAGACGACTGGACCGTCTGCGTGGAAAACTGACGCAGGCCGATCGGTTGCTGGCGACGCTCTCGCACAAGGCCGTGCTGGCGCGGGGCTTCGCACTGGTCAAGGATGTGGACGGCGCGGTGGTCAAGCATGCGGCGGACGTGGTGTCGGGAATGGCGCTTTCGCTGGAGTTCGCCGACGGCACCGCGGATGCAGTCGCCATCAGTGGCACGGCGCGGCCGAAGACGGTTGCCAAGCCCGCGGCCAAGCTCAAGGCGCCGGGCGGCCAAGGTTCGCTTTTCTGAGGAAGAAATGACCGACCCTCATCTTGCGACGCCCTCGGGCAAACCGCGCGCCCGCGCCTTTGCGATCCCATTCGATGGCACGCCGGGCCGCTTCAACGCCATCACCGATGTGCCTGGCGTGACGGTCGGCTATACCACGCTGATCTCAGGGGACGGGCCGCTCGTTGTCGGCAAGGGTCCAGTACGCACCGGCGTGACCGCGATCCTGCCACGGCCCAGGGGCGAACTGGCCGTACCGGCGTTCGCCGGCGTGTTCAGCGCCAATGGCAATGGCGAACTGACCGGCTCGCATCTGATAGAGGAACTCGGAGCGTTCAATCTTCCCATCACCATCACCAACACGCATTCTTGCGGCGTCAGCCGCGACGCAACGCTGCGCTGGATGCAGAAGGTGCTGCCGCAATCGCTCGACAGCGCCTGGGCACTGCCGGTAGCGGGCGAGACTTATGACGGCTTTCTAAACGACATCAACGGCCACCATGTGAGCTTCGAGCATGTATTTTCGGCGCTCGAGACGGCTGAAAGCGGGCCGATCGAAGAGGGCAGCGTCGGCGGCGGCACCGGCATGATCACCTTTGGCTTCAAGGCGGGATCGGGCACATCCTCGCGCAGCGTCGACTGGAACGGAGAGCGTTTCACGATCGGCTGCTTCGTCCAGTCGAATTTCGGTGCGCGGCGGAACCTTGTCGTGCGTGGCGTCAGGGCCGGAGCGGAACTCGCCGAACCGGCGATCCGGGACAACACGCCGCGAGCGGAAAAGAGCTCGATCATCGCGATCGTCGCCACCGATGCGCCATTCATGCCGCATCAGTTGAAAAGACTGGCGAAACGCGTGCCGCTCGGCGTCGCGCTGACCGGCGGCTATGGATACAATTCATCCGGCGATATTTTTCTCGCCGTCAGCACGGCCAATGCCGATGCGGCGCGCGGCGCCGCCGGCAAGCTGGTCAGCGCCGGCTACATACCGGATGCCGACATCAACCCGTTCTTCGACGCCGTCGTTCAGAGCGTGGAGGAAGCCATCCTCAACGCGCTGGTCGCCAATGATGACATGACCGGGCGCGACGGCAATTTCGTACCGGCGTTGCCGAAAGCATGGCTCGAGGAGAGATTTGGCAAGGCTGCGCGGCGATAAGACCGCGCAACTGCATCAGACAGGCAATAATCGCCCGGCAGGTTTTGCCGGGGGCGATCCGTCAGCCGGCAGGCTTGTTGGAATTCTGCTCGTCCTGATCGGCCTCGGCCGCCTCTTCGAGCCTCGAAGCAATGAGCTCCTGAATGTCGCCGACCTCTTCCTGGATATCCTCCAGGGGTATGCCGGCTTCGGCAGCTTTGGCCGCACATTCCCTGGCGAGGGTCTCGGCCTGCTTCTCGATTCTGGCTGGCGAGGGCTGGCAATGGACTTTTTCGCCAATCCACCCGCGCAAGAACTCGATCGCGTGTTCACTCATACTGCTGTTTCCCTAGCGGCTATGCCGATTGGTAATCATAAACGTCGGCATCTTCGAAAAGATGCGTGCTGCCATTCGAGCCGAGTCGGCTTCGCCCGGCAAGCCGAACTTGTCCGAGGTCCACAGAGATGAAGGGAATGGTGGGTTCAAGGAGCACGTTCTGGTTCTTGAGGACTGATTCTCTCGACGAAACTCGTTTGACCCGCGCTATTGTTTCTATTTGCTTTTTTTCGGTTTTCAAGCCGTTTTAGATCACAATAGATAACACAATAGCTAGCACATTTACCGCGCACTCGCCGGCACCACGTAAAAGGCGAGCCGTCAAAGCCGCCGCTATATAGTGACAACCATTTGCAATGTCGACTCTGCCCGCGATCCTGCTTCTATCCGCCGCGCTTGCCGGGAGATATGTGGTGTGGCGGGCCTTGTGGTGCAAACTGCCGAGCGCCTCATGCAAGGCATGCAATAGCGTCTTGTGGAACCCTGAATTGCTTGTCTCAGGGTGGCTCTCTACCGCTGGCGATAAAGGATCATGCCGGCATGATAGAGAACGCCTTCGACGAACTCTCCGTCCGCGGTGAAGCCCGTATCGTCCCAGTATTCTATGTGGTTTCCCTGCACTTCATAGCGTCCCCGATAGGCGCTCTCGCGGTCACCGCGCGCTTCGTCATAACGGCCGTTCGGCAGGAGTTCGTGCCTGATATGGCGATCCTCGGTGACCCACATTCCGACATAGGGGTGATCTTGGCGCGTCATTGATTCCTCCGCAAGGATTGGAGTTGAAGGAAGGGTCAGGCCGGTTGGGGCTACAGCAACGGCAATACCCGTAAGCATTGCGGCCAAAGTGGATCGCATCAATGCGCCGCCTTCGTCGGACGCACGACGATCTCGTTGACGTCGACATCGTCGGGCTGTTCGATTGCGTAGCGCACTGCCCTGGCGATGGCATCGGGTTGCAGGGCAATAGCACGCCAGGTTTTCATGGCGGCGGCAGCGGCTTCGTCGGAGATCGTGTTGGCCAGCTCGCTTTCCACCACGCCAGGATGAATGCAGGTTACGCGGATATCGTCACTCTCCTGGCGGAGCCCATCGGAAATCCCGCGGACAGCGTATTTCGTTGCGCAATAAACGGCAGCCGTGGGCGAGACGGCCAGTGCGCCGATGGAACCGATATTGATGATATGCCCGGAGCCGCGTGCCGTCATCTCCGGCAGGACCGCCGCGATGCCGTACAGAACACCTTTGATGTTGACGTCCACCATCAGCTCCCACTCGTCGACCTTCATGGCTGCCATGGCCGAGAGCGGCATGACGCCCGCATTGTTGACGATGACGTCGACCTGGCCCCATTCGGCCCGCGCAGCATCGGCGAATGCTGCGACATCCGCCCTTTTGGTGACGTCGAGCGCTCGTACGCGAACGATTCCACCAGCTGCCTCGATTTCGGCTGCGAGGACTTCAAGGCGGTCGGTGCGCCGTGCGCCAAGCATCAGCTTTGCACCTGCCGCGCCAAGTTCGCGGGCGATGCCAGCACCGATGCCGCTGGAGGCACCGGTGATCAGAACAACTTTGTTCATGGTCATCGAGATAATCCTTTTGGTTCAGCGGTTATTTTCACGATGTGAAGGATGGCGTGCGGGTGAGCTCCCGCAGTGCGCCAGCCTTATTTGGGGTCACTGGGCGGTGTAGCCGCCATCGACCAGAAGCAGGGACCCGGTGATGAAGCTGGACGCCGGCGAGGCAAGAAAGGCGATGGCCTCGGCAACTTCCTGCGGCTGGCCGATCCGGCCGATCGGATGCGCATCGCCGAAGCTGCGCAGCATCTCCCGGCCATTCTCCACCACGCCTTCCATGATGTCGGTTTCGATCACGCCAGGGGCAACGGCGTTGCAGCGAATGCCCATGCGCCCGTATTCGATCGCTATCACCTTGGTCAGCTGTGCGACTGCCGCCTTGGAGGATGCATAGGCCGCCTGCGTCTCGAAGGCCGCGACGGCCGAGATCGACGAGACATTGACGATCGCGCCACCACCGCCGGCGGCCATCAACTCCACCGCAGCCCGGGCGGTGACAAAACTGCCGCGCGCATTGATCTGCAGGATGCGGTCATAGTCGTCGACCGAGGTCTCCGTCAGACGTTTGTTGAGCGTGCGACCGGCATTGTTCACGACGATGTCCAGTCGTCCGAAGCGCTTCGCCGCGAGTTCGACCGAGCGTCTGGCCAGAGCCTCGTCAGCGACATCACCGACCAGGGTTGCCACATCCTCGGCTTCCAATTCACGTACAGTGTCGCTGAGATCGCTTGCCACGATCCGGGCACCCCTGGCACGCAGCAGCTCCGCCGTGCAGCGGCCGATGCCGCGTGCCGCGCCCGTCACGAGGGCGACTTTTCCATCCAGGTTCCAGGAGGAAGGCAGTGATGTCATGGGTTATCTCCTTGGTCATCCGGCATCGGCTTGATCGGGAGGATCAAGCCTTTCTTGCCATTGCGACAGAGATAGAGCCATGGCATTGTCGCGATAACCCGCCCGCTGGTAACCTCGATGGTAAGTTTAGCTAACCAATGGACATCGATCTCAATGCAATTGCCGTCTTCGTCACAGTGGCCGAGGAACGCAATTTCCGCGCTGCGGCAGACCGGCTGGGCGTGACGCGCTCGGCGGTCAGCCAGAGCGTCCTCAGGCTTGAACAGCGCCTTGGCATCGCATTGCTGCAGCGCACGACACGCAGCGTAAATCTGACCGAGGCGGGCGAGCGCCTGCTGGCGAGCGTCGCACCGGCGATCGCCGACGTGAACGCGGCAATCGAAGCCACCACGGAGTTTCTGGACCGCCCACGCGGCCGGCTGCGGATCGCGGTTTCGTCGATCGCGGAGACGTTTCTGTCAGGGCCGTTGCTGGCGTCCTTTGCAGAAAGATTTCCCGAGGTGCATCTGGATATCGTGGTCACCGACGAGGAATTCGACATCGTTGCCGAAGGTTATGATGCGGGCGTGAGGCTCGGCGAAGTGATCGAGCAGGACATGATTGCCGTGCCGGTATCGGGCGATCAGCGACAGATGGCCGTCTGCGCCCCGCGCTATCTCGAAAAGTTCGGAGCACCCGCCCATCCGCGCGAGCTTGTGGCTCATCGTTGTATCGGCTGGCGGCCGGCGCCGGGAGTTTCGCCCTATCGGTGGGAGTTTGGCGAGGACGGGCGCGAGTTCGACGTGGCGGTTGCGCCCGAGATCACCACTAACGACATGTGGCTGATGATCCGGCTGGCCGTTGCAGGCGCCGGAATCACGTTCGGCATGGCGGACACATTCCGCCCCTGGATCGACCGCGGCGAGCTTGTGCGAATCCTCGACGACTATTTTCCGCCGTTTGCGGGCTTCTATCTTTTTTTTCCCAGCCGACGGAATATCGCGCCGAAGCTGAGAGCCCTTGTGGATCACCTGCGCGGTGCGCGTCAGGCGGGATCGCAGGTGACCGCGCCAGGGTCGTAGAGATCGCTTGGCGCTATTGGTCAGAAACCTGGCTGAAAGCTGAATGGTACCGTTGGCTGGGATCGAACCAGCGACCTCCGGATCCACAATCCGGCGCTCTAACCATCTGAGCTACAACGGCACGCTTGCCCGAGCGATATCCAGACGGAACGTTCATTCTCCGGGACCCGCTCTGTCGTTCGGCGATGCGTCCATACGGGCTATCGGAGTTTAATTCAAGGCTTTTGGCAAAGCAAAAGATCGCTCCGGCATAGCGTCATTTTTCGCCGGACAAAGAAAAGGCCGGCGGGAGGAGGTGCCGGCCTTTTCCTGTTACGAGCCAGCGGGAGGAGGTGCTGGCTGGTTATCCCGGTGAGCAGAGGGAGGAGGTTCCACCCGCCGGGTATTCGCTTAAACCACTATATCGCACATCTATTTGTCTGACGAAATGCGACCTTTTGATGCATCGTCAAACTGTGTGCAAATATTAGGCGATCTTAATTTCTTTCACGGCCTTCTCGAAGGCGGTCTTGATCGGCTTAGATACGTCCTCGGCCGCCTTGGCAGCAACCGCCTGGAAGTCCTTGGCCTGCTCAACGGTCATTTCGACGCGCTTGCGCAGGAACGCAGTCTGCAGCTCGACGACTTCCGACAGCGACTTGGCGCCAATCAGGGCTTCGAAATGCGAGAAGCCGGCCTCGGCATTGGCGCGCAGGGCGGCGATGGTCTTGAGCGACAGGTCGCTGGAAACGGTCTTGGCGGTCTCGTAGGTCGACTCCAGAGCCTTCTGGGTCTCCTCGGCGCCGGTCTTCAGCTTGGCATAGGCCTCTTTCGACTGCTCGACGCCCTTTTCGGCGAAGGCGCGGATCTGATCGGTGGCCTTGGAAGCGTCGAAGCTTGGGAATTCAACGTTTTCGATCGTGTCGGCGGTCTTGGTCCTGGACATTTTCCATCCTTTTCAGCGGCAGCGGCTTTGACAGAAAGCCGTCTCGTTCATCTATCGTGGCAATATAAAGGCAAATTTTGTGCATTGCAACATGTTTGTTGCATCGCACCATTGATTATTTGTTTCGCGACGTTAACCACGCGCCTAGAGATTCCGCTGGTTGCACGCTATGACTTGTGGACCTTCGCGCCGTCGGCTTTTATTAACAAAGCGTTAACCGCAAATTGCCCGCTCTGTGAGGGTCGCCAAGCGCATGCCGGCTGAAAACTACTCCTTCCTCGATGTTGCCGTGCTCGACGCGGTCCGCCTGCGGTTCGCCGCCGGCGACGCGATCGCCATTCTGTCGGCAGATCTCGAGCAGGTGATATGGGCCAACGGCCCCGGCGCAGCGGTATTCGGCTATCCGGACATCGGAGCCATCATCGGCGCTTCGGCAGGATTGCCGCTGATCGCCAGGCGCCAGATCATGGCAACCAGCGGTTTTCCGCGGATCGGCCGCGACCGTGCCATCACGGTCCGCCTGGCTACCGGGCTGACCAGCCGCGCGGTTGGTTTCCTGGCCAGCGCGGTGACCATGCCCGATGGCGAGGAAGCAATCATGCTGGCGTTGCCGGCGGCGCAGACCGGCTCGCGCAGCGCGGCCGAGATCGCCGATCGCGCCATCAGCGGCTTTACCGAAGACGGCCACTACATCGCCTTTGTCGATGCCAAGGGCAATATCGACGCCGCGTCGGACGGCTTTTCGTCGCTCGGCATCCGGCCTGAGACGCTGGCCGCGCTTGTCGCCGACGTGGCGAACGACAGCGACCGCATCGTCAAGCGCCTGGTTCCGGGCGGATCCAGCTCCTATCCGGCAGGCCTTGCCCGTCTGACAGACGAGCGGCACCTGCTGGTGGTGATCGACGAGGACCGGCTTGACGGCGGGGCCCCTGTTGGCGAGCGCGCCGTCGCGGGACCCGGCAGCGAGGCAGCAGCGGCGCCGAGCGGTCTTCCCCAACCAACGGACCAGGACAACGAGCAGCCAATCGCCGAGCCGCCAATCACCACCACCGGCGCGGCGGAGATCGACCTTGCGGCGATCGAAGGCAGCTCCGCATCGGCGGAGCACGAGCCTGCCGACACAGCCAAGCAGGTTTCGGGGGCCGACAATCAGCACACGGCTGGCGAAACGCCGACGCAGCATGACCATTGGTACTTCAATGCGGGCGACGACACGCAGGTCCCGCCCGGGGCAGGTGTGCCCGGCGAAGTCGAGACACCAGCCAGCCCCGCCGCTTCGCCGGCCGGTCTGGACGCCCCGCAGGAAAGCGCCACACAAGCGATCAAAGCCGCTTCCCCGCCCCAGGGCCGCGGCCGCGTGATCGATCGTACGGCCGCGCCCATGCGTTTCGTCTGGCGTACCGACGCAGAGGGCCGGTTCAGTGCCCTGTCGCCGGAATTTGCCGAACTCGTCGGCAAGCCCGCCGCCGACGTGATCGGCCGCCGCTTCGGCGACGTTTCGGCCGCCTACGGCCTCGATGCTTCAGGCGAGATCGCCGGCCTGCTCGAACGGCGCGACACCTGGTCCGGCCGCTCCGTGCTGTGGCCGGTCGCCGGCACCGATCTGAAGATACCCGTCGATCTGGCGGCACTCCCGGTCTACAGCCGCAGCCGCGTTTTCGAAGGTTTTCGCGGTTTCGGCGTCGCCCGCGGCGGCGATGCGGTGGTCGATCCGGACGCGGCCGGCATGGCCCTTGCCGCCGAGGAGGAACCTGCCGCGAGCGTCAGGCCGGAAGCCGTTGAACCTATCCCCGAGACACCGAAAGCCGCCGATCCGTTCCGAGGCGAAGTGCCGGCACTGACCATCGTGCCAAAGCCCGAGCGGCGCTTTGCCGACAAGGTGATCCGGCTGGCCGAGCACCGGCAGCCGGCCAACGACAAGGGCCTGTCGACGCTGGAACGCAGCGCGTTTCGCGAGATTGGCGAGCGTCTCAAGAAGGACAGCACCCCGGCCGAAAAGCCGGTAGACGAACAGCCCAGCGTCGGAAAGCCGAAGCCGGCTGCGGAGACCGCGACCAAAGTCGACGCAGCCGGCAAGACCGGCGAGCCAAAGCTGAAAAAAGCCGGTCCGACGGACAAGGGTGAAATGCCGGCGCCAGGTCCGGAAAGCGAGGCGGCCGAACCGCCCGAGGCCGATGCCGAGGACCAGAAGGACCTCGCCCGGCTCGACGGCGAGCAGCGCGACGAGACGGCAGAAGAGACGCAAGCCGGCGAACCCGTCGCACGCCCTGCCTCCGGGTCGCTGCTCGACTATGCCGACCGCGAACCCAGCGACGAAGCCCAGGAAGGCATCGAGCCCAGCACGAACCGTCGAACGATCGGCGCCGAAGCGCCGCGGGATGGCGAAGACGACGACAGCATGACAGCGGAGGATTTCCGCGACGCCGAGGACAGCGAAGATTGGTCCGATGACAGCGAAGCCGCAGCCGGCAATGCCGGCTCGGCGCCGCCCATCGGGCGGCCGCAGGCACCACCGCTCAAACTAAACGGCTTCGTGCCGTCGGCGTTTGCCGGAGAGGGCAACAAGGGTCCGGACACCTCGATCCTCGGCAAGCTGCCAGTGCCGGTGCTTATCCATTCCGGCGACCAGCTGCACTACGCGAACGAGGAATTCCTCGGCCTGACCGGCTATGCGACGCTCAATGCCTTGGACGAGGCCGGCGGGCTCGGCGCGCTGTTTGCCGACCCTTATGCCGACGACGGCAGTTCCGACGGCAGCGACCGCGCTCTACGGCTGAAGACGCGCGACGGTCAGGAGTTTCCGATCGACGCGATTTTACGCTCCGTCCCCTGGGGAAACGGCAAGGCGCTGATGCTGGTCGTACGCCGTTCCGGCGACGAAGCAGTAGCCATTCCACATGGCGCCGCCGACGACCAAACGCAGCCGGATGTTTCCGAGCTCAAGGCACGCATTGCCGAAATGCGCACCATCATCGACACCGCCACCGACGGCGTCGTGCTGATCGGCCGTAACGGAACGATCCGTTCAATTAGCCGTCCGGCGGAAGCGCTGTTCGGCTTCGACAGCGACGAGGTGACCGGCAAACCGTTCATCTCGCTGTTTGCGATCGAAAGCCAGCGCGCGGCGCGTGACTATCTCGAGGGGCTGTCGGAGCCCGGCGTTGCAAGCGTGATGAACGATGGCCGCGAGGTGATCGGACGCGAGGCGCAGGGGCGCTTCATCCCACTGTTCATGACCATCGGCAGACTGCCCAACGACAGCGGCTTCTGCGCGGTGGTGCGCGACATTACCCAGTGGAAGCGCGCCGAAGAGGACCTGACCCAGGCGCGCGCGGTCGCCGAACGCGCCTCGTCGCAGAAGACGGATTTCCTGGCCCGCATCAGCCACGAGATCCGCACGCCGCTCAACGCCATCATCGGCTTTTCCGAGCTGATGGTGGACGAGAAATTCGGGCCGGTGGCCAATGACCGCTATCGCGACTATCTGCGCGACATCAACCGTTCGGGCAACCACGTGCTCGATCTGGTCAACGACCTGCTCGACATTTCGAAAATCGAGGCCGGTCAGCAGGAGATGGCTTATGAGGCGGTGTCGCTCAACGACACGCTGGCCGAGACCGTGGCGATGATGCAGCCGCAAGCCAACCGGGAACGCGTCATCATCCGCTCCAGCTTCGCCTCGCGACTGCCGGAAGTGGTGGCCGATCTGCGCAGCGTGCGGCAGATCGCGCTCAACATCTTGTCGAACGCCGTCCGCTACACGCAGGCCGGCGGCCAGGTGATCGTGTCGACGGCCTATGAGCTCTCCGGCGACGTCGTCATGCGCGTGCGCGATACCGGCATCGGCATGAGCCAGTCCGAGATCGAGCAGGCGCTGAAGCCGTTCAAGCAGATCAACGCGCTGAAGCGCGGCCGCGGCGACGGCACCGGTCTCGGGCTGCCGCTGACGAAGGCGATGGTCGAAGCGAACCGTGCCCGGTTCACCATCAACTCGACGCCCGGCGAGGGAACCCTGGTCGAAGTCGCCTTCCCCTCGACCCGCGTGCTGGCCGGTTAGGTCTATGGCTGCGCAAAGAAAAAAGGCGTCCAATGGGACGCCTTGAATGATAGAATTGCTGTCACAACGGGGGCTTGAGCGAATCAGATCCTCTGGGGGCTAAGAGGAACGGGATTTCTCCCTCAAGTTACGCACGACTATCGATGCCGGGCCTTAACAAATCCTTACCGGCACGCCGGAAAATTTACCAATGTGTACCACTCATGAAATCTAGGTAAATTCCGCGGAGACATTTCGTTAACCATGACCCCGGTTCCCAGCCCGGGCTCCATGCTCAGTCGGCAAGCTGCGGCAGGTTGCGGAACAGCTCGAGCGCTTCGGGATTGGCGAGCGCTTCCTTGTTCTTGATGGCGCGGCCATGCACCATGTCGCGGACCGCGAGCTCGGTAATCTTGCCCGATTTGGTGCGCGGTATATCGCCGACGGCGACGATCTTGGCCGGCACGTGGCGCGGGCTCGCCCCGGTGCGGATTTTCGCGCGGATGCGTTTTTCCAGCTCGGCATCGAGTTCGACGCCGGCCGCCACCCGTACGAACAGCACGACACGCACGTCATTGTCGAAATCCTGGCCGATGCATAGCGCTTCGAGGATTTCCGGCATCTGCTCGACCTGATTGTAGATCTCCGCCGTGCCGATCCTAACACCGCCCGGATTGAGCGTGGCGTCGGAACGGCCATGGATGATCAGCCCGCCATGGGCGGTCCATTCGGCGAAATCGCCGTGGCACCAGACATTGTCGAAGCGCTCGAAATAGGCGGCCTCGTATTTCTTGCCGTCAGGGTCGTTCCAGAAGCCGATCGGCATTGCCGGAAACGGCTTGGTGCAGACGAGCTCCCCCTTCTCCTTGCGAAGCGGACGGCCATCATCGTCCCAGACGTCGACGGCAAGGCCGAGGCCGGGTCCCTGGATCTCGCCGGGCCATACCGGTTCGATCGGCACGCCGAGCACGAAGCAGGAGACGATATCGGTGCCGCCGGAGATCGAGGCGAGATGCACGTCCTTCTTGATGCCTTCATAGACGAAACGGAAATCTTCCGGCGACAGCGGCGAGCCGGTCGAGGAGATGGTGCGCACACTGGAAAGATCATGCGTGTGGATCGGCTTGAGGCCGGCCTTGCGCACGGAATCGATGAATTTGGCCGAGGTGCCGAAATAGGTCATCTTCTCGGCATCGGCGAAGTCGAACAGCGCATTGCCGTCCGGGTAGAAAGGCGAGCCGTCATAGAGCAGCAAGGTGGCGCCCGACGCCAGGCCCGACACCAGCCAGTTCCACATCATCCAGCCGCAGGTGGTGAAATAGAAGAAGCGATCGCCGTCGAGCAGGCCGGCATGCAGCCGCTCTTCCTTGACGTGCTGGATCAGCGTTCCGCCGGCTGAATGGACGATGCATTTGGGGATGCCGGTCGTGCCTGACGAAAACAGGATGTAGAGCGGATGCGAAAACGGCAGCCTTTCGTAACTGACAGGCCTGGCGGCAAAGGGTGACAGCGCCTCCTCCAGCGCAGCCGCCTTGCCGATGGTTGCCGCGACGTCGGTCGACGTGCCGAGATAATCGACGATCAGGACTTTGCGCACGGTGGCGAGCTTCGCCACCACAGCCGCGATCTTGTCGGCGACTTCGATCGCCTTGCCATTGTACCAGTAGCCGTCCGGCGCGATGAAGACGACAGGCTCGATCTGGCCGAACCGGTCGAGAACACCCTGCTCGCCGAAATCTGGGGAGCAGGACGACCAGACGGCGCCGATCGAGGCGGCAGCCAGCATCGCCGCAACGGTCTCCGGCATGTTCGGCATCATCGCGGCGATGCGGTCGCCCTTCTTCACCTTGAGCGACAGGAAGAGCTGTTGCAGGCGCGAGGTCAGCGCATGCAGCTCGTTCCAGGACAGCCGCCGCTCGACCTTGTCCTCGCCGCGAAAGACGACTGCGTCGCCAAGCCCGGTTTTCTTCAGAAGATTCTCGGCGAAGTTCAGCTTCGCGTCAGGGAAGAAGGTCGCGCCGGGCATCTTGTCGCCATCGACCAGCACGCGTTCGCCCTTGTCGCCGACGATGCCGCAAAAGTCCCAGACCAGGCTCCAGAAGGTCTCGCGGTCATCGATCGACCAGCGATGCAGGTCGGCATAGGAGGAGAAAGCCTTGCCGGCCCTGCTCGCCGCGGCGTTCATGAAGGCGGTCATCGGCGCTGCGTCGATCTGCTCTTGCGTCGGCATCCAGAGCGGTGCGTCGTCGGCCATCATTGTTCCTCCGCAGGCTGCATCGCTTATGCATATCGCGATGCAGCAGAGCAAGATTTTGTTGGACCGCGCCGGTCAGGGTGTGCGCAAATGCCATCGCCGGGCCATAAAGACTTGAAATGCGTCAGCCGTCGGTTACACCCGTCGGGCGATTTTGTCGGAATGGAAGCATACGGGGCGATATGCCATCACCTTTGATCCGACGCGGAATATGGGCGATCGGCGCAGCCGTCACCGTCGTCGCGCTGGTCGTTGCAGCCTTGCCGTTGATCGCCTCGACCCGTATCGTGCGTGACCGCATCGCGTGGGAAATGAGCGCCTGGAGCGGTTTCAGGGTCACCATCGACGGCGCGCCGCGCATCGAGGTCTGGCCGAATTTCCGGGCGATCCTGAGCGACGTGACGCTGTCGCAATGGACAGAGACGGATGCACCGCCTGTGATCGAGGCCGAACGGGTCGAGGTCGACCTCTCGGCCATGGCGGCGCTGCGTGGCGACGTGGTGTTTTCGACGGCGCGGCTGGTGCGACCGACGATCAGGGTTCAGCGTACCGCGAGCGGGTTTTTCCTGCCTGCGATTCCGAGCGGCGGGCGCATTACGCGTTCGATCGATGCTGCCCGCGCGGTGATCAACACAAATCCCGCCAAGCCGGATCTCGGCAAGCTGCCGGCAGATCCGTTCGGCACAGTCGAGTTCAGGGATGGCCGCGTGGTCGCCGCCATCGGCGGCAAGGACCAGGAGATATTGAGCAGCCTGAGCGGCCAGGCGAATTGGGCCGCGATGAACAGCAATGCGACGCTGTCGGCGACCGGGATATGGCGCGGCGAAAGCGTTTCCGTCGACGCCGCATCGCCGAACCCGCTTGTGCTGTTTGGCGGCGGCGCAGCACCGGTCACGCTTTCCTTCAAGGCGGCGCCGGCCAGCTTTTCCTTCGACGGGCTGGCCAGCATGTCGGAGAACGGCTATTTCGACGGCCAGGCAAAATTTGCCGCACCTTCGCTGCGACGCGTGCTCGAATGGTCGCAGGCCGGCATCGCGCCCGGTGCGGCAATCGGCTCGATCTCGGTTTCAAGCAAGATCACGGCGACGGCCGGGCGCATCAAATTCGAAAATACGGCCCTGACCCTCGACAACAACCCCGGAATGGGCGCGCTGGACTTCACCTACGGCGAGGCACTGCCGGTGATCTCCGGCACACTTGCCTTCGATACGCTCGACCTCAGATCGTTTCTCTCCGCCTTTACCCCCGTACCATCCGCCGGCGCCGCCGGCCCGGGCGAGATCGACACAAGCTTCGCCGACCGGATCAATCTCGATCTCAGGCTGTCCGCCGCGCATGCCACGGCAGGTGCAATCCAGCTTGCCGACGTCGCCGCCACCGCCCAGGTCAAGAACGGCCTCGCCGTCTTCGACATCTCCGATGCATCCGCCTTTGGCGGCAACGTCCAAAGCAGCGTCCGTTTCGACCGCAAGCCCGCCGGCACGGAAGTCGAGATCCGGCTGCTTGCTTCCGACATCGACGGCGGCGCTTTCGGCACCGCGGCCGGGATGACGCGGCTGGTGCCGATCGGCACCGGAACCGTTTCGGTCATCCTCAAGGGGCCGGGCAGAACCTGGGACTCCATTTTCGAAAACGCCAATGGCTCGCTGTCCGCGACCTTCGGCGCGGGTGCGCTGAGCCGGCTTAACCTGCCGGCGTTCCTCAAGCACACCGAACAGGGTGGATTCTTTGCGCTTGACGACGTCTCGGACGGAACGCTGCCGATCGACGGGGCCGAGCTCAAGGCGAGCGTTTCGAACGGCGTGGCGCGCATCGACAAGGCCGAGGTGAATTCCGCGCAATACAAGATCTGGCTTTCCGGCATCGCATCCTATGCCGGACGCGGGCTGGCGCTGTCCGGCGGCATCGTCCAGCCGAGCCCGGCTGCCACGCAGACGAACGGCCAAGCGCCCAAGCAGTCGTCGTTCTTCGTCGGCGGCACCTGGAGCACGCCGTTCATCTCGCCGATAAGTCGCGGTGTTTCAGGCGAGTAAGCAGCAGGAACTCAACCTCGCTGCGCCGCCTGCCCGTCGCGCTGGCGCTGCACCTCGCGGCGTTTGTTTGCGAGCGAAGCGATGATCACGCCAACTGCGACGATCGCGATCAGAATGGTGCACGCCGCGTTGATTTCCGGCGTCACGCCAAGGCGGACCTGGCTGTAGATCTTCATCGGCAGCGTCGTGGCGCCGGGCCCCGAGGTGAAGCTGGCAATAACCAGGTCGTCGAGCGAGAGCGTGAAGGCCAGCATCCAGCCAGAGACGATCGCCGGCATGATGACCGGCAGCGTGATCCGGAAGAAGGTCCTTACCGGCGGCGCACCGAGATCCATCGCGGCTTCTTCCAGCGAACGATCGAACGTGATCAGGCGCGATTGGACCACCACAGCGACGAAGCACATGGTCAGCGTGGTGTGGGCAAGCGTCACCGTGAGAAAGCCGCGGTCGAAGCCGACAGCGACGAAGAGCAGCAATAGCGACAGGCCGGTGATGACTTCCGGCATGACCAGCGGCGCAAACACCATGCCGGAAAACAGCAGCCGGCCGCGAAAGCGCGTGTAGCGCGTCAGGGTGAGCGCCGCCAGAGTGCCGAGCACGGTCGCCACGGTGGCCGAGATGACGCCGACGCGCGCCGTCACCCAGGTGGCGTCCATCAGACCCTGATTGTGGAACAGCGACACGTACCATTTCGTCGAGAAGCCGCCCCAGACGGTGACCAGCTTCGACTCGTTGAAAGAGAACACGACGAGCAGGACGATCGGCAGGTAGAGAAAGGCAAAGCCGAGCACGATCGAAACGATGTTGAAGCGGCTCCAGGTAGCGTTCATAGGTCCTGCTCCTGGGCACGCGCCTGGGCTCGCTGGAAGAGCATGATCGGCACGATCAGCAGCAGCAGCAAGATGACGGCAACGGCAGACGACACCGGCCAGTCGCGGTTGCCGAAGAATTCGCTCCACAGCGTCCTGCCGATCATCAGTGTCTGCGAGCCGCCGAGCAGATCGGGGATGACGAACTCGCCGACGGCGGGAATGAACACCAGCAGGCAGCCGGCGATGACGCCGGGCAGCGACAGCGGGAAGGTGATCTTCCAGAAGGCGCTGGTCGGCGGGCAGCCGAGATCCTTGGCGGCCTCGATCAGCGAATTGTCCATCTTCTCCAATGCCGAATAGAGCGGCAGGACCATGAACGGCAGATAGGAGTAGACGATGCCAATGAAGATCGCCGTGTAGGTGTTGAGGATGATCAGCCGATGGCTGATGATGCCAGTGGCGAGCAGCAACTCGTTGAGCAGGCCCTCGGGCTTGAGAATGCCGATCCAGGCGTAGACACGGATCAGGAACGAGGTCCAGAACGGCAGGATCACCAGCATCAGCAAGGTCGGGCGGATCGTCGCCGGAGCGCGTGCCATGCCATAGGCGATGGGATAGCCGATCACCAACGTCAGGACCGTCGAGATGGCGGCGACGATGACGCTCGTCACATAGGCGTTGAAGTAGAGCGCGTCCTGCGTCAGCCAGATGTAGTTGTCAAAATTGAGCGCGCCAAACCACGCGACAACCCCGGAAACGCCGTCGCGGAAATCGAGCACCGGCGTGTAGGGCGGCATGGCTATCGCGGTCTGCGACAGCGAAATCTTAAAGACGATGATAAAGGGGACGAGAAAGAAGAACAGCAGCCAAAGGTAGGGGATGATGATGACGAGACGGCTAAGCAAAGCCGCTCCCAGCCTGGCCAAGGCGGATTTGCCGGCAGCGCTTGCCGAGGAGCTTGTTGCGGCAGTGACAGCGGACATGATCAGTCCCTACCGTGTCAGCACGACGCCGGCGTCGGGTCGGAAGGAAACCCAGGCGCGGTCGTTCCAGGTCAGCGGATCCTCGGTGATGCGTGCCGCGTTCATGGTACTCGCCCGCACCACCTGACCGTCATCCAGCCTGACGTGATAGATGGTCATGTCACCGAGATAGGCGATGTCGTAGACCTCGCCCTCGATGGCGTTGACGGCACCAGCCGGTTTCGTGGAGGAAACCTTGATCTTCTCCGGCCTGATAGCAAAGGTAACGGACGTTCCGGCGGCGGCACGGCCGGCATTTTCGGTGCGGATGGTGATGCCGTTGCCGGCGTCGATGCTTGCGCTGCCGGCCTCGCCAGCCGCGATCTTGCCGTCGAACATATTCACATTGCCGACGAAGCCGGCGACGAAGCGGGAACCCGGCGCCTCGTAGACCTCGGCCGGCGTCGCCACCTGCATCACCTCGCCCTTGTCGATGATGGCGATGCGGTCGGCCATCGTCATCGCCTCTTCCTGGTCATGGGTGACGACGACGAAGGTGAGGCCAAGGTTCTGCTGCAGGTCCATCAGCTCGAACTGCGTTTCCTCGCGCAGCTTCTTGTCCAGCGCGCCAAGCGGCTCATCGAGCAGCAGGACTTTCGGCCGCTTGGCCACCGAGCGGGCCAGTGCGACACGCTGGCGCTGGCCGCCCGACAATTGGTGCGGCTTGCGTTTGGCGAACTGCTCGAGCTTGACCAGCTTCAGCATGTCGGCGACGCGCTTGTCGATATCGGCCTTGGCCATGCCTTCCTGCTTGAGGCCGAACGCGATGTTGTTCTCGACCGTCATGTGCGGAAACAAGGCGTAGGACTGGAACATCATGTTGACCGGCCGCCGATATGGCGGGATGCCGCGCAGATCCTGGCCATCGAGCAGGATACGGCCGGCGGTCGGTTCCTCAAAGCCGGCAAGCATCCTGAGCAGCGTCGATTTCCCGCAGCCCGAGGCCCCGAGCAGGGCAAAGAATTCGCGTTCGAAGATGGTCAGCGACAGATTGTTGACGGCAGTGAAGTCGCCGAACTTCTTGGTGACGTTGTCGAACTGGATGTATGGCTTGGCATTCGGATCGTTCCATGGCGCGAAATCCCTGCGGATGCTGCCAAGCGATTTCATGTCCCACTCCGTGCCTGATTCTGCCCCTGAAAAACGACCCCGGCAGTCAGCCACCGGGGTCGCGTCAGATCACTATTGTCCCGTGATGACCTTGGTCCACGATCTGGTGACGAGACGTTGCGTCTTGGGGTCATATGGACCGACAGTGAACAGCTTGGCCAGCGTCGAGTCATCCGGATAAATGCCCGGGTCATCAAGGATCTCCTTGCTGACGAGCGGCTGAGAGGCCTTGTTGCCATTGGCGTAGAAGACAAAGTTGGTGGATTTGGCAATAACTTCTGGTCTCATCATGTAGTTCAGAAATTCGTGTGCCTCGGCGACATGCGGTGCATCGGCCGGGATCGCCATTTCGTCGAACCACATTTCCGCACCTTCCTTTGGAATCGTGTAGGCGATGTCGACCCCCTTTTTCGCTTCCGCCGCACGGTCGCGGGCCTGGAAGAGATCCCCCGAAAATCCGACAGCCACGCAGATGTCGCCATTGGCGAGCGCGTTGATGTATTCCGACGAATGGAATTTGCGGATAGAAGGCCGGATGCTCAGCATGAGTTCTGTGGCCTTGGCAAGGTCGTCAGGAGAGGTCGAGTCAGGCTTGAGGCCAAGATAGTTCAGCACAGTCGGAAAAATGTCTGTAGGCGAATCCAGGAAGTACACGCCACAATTGGCGAGCTTGGCGATATTCTCCGGCTTCAGGACCGCATCCCAGCTGTCGATCTTGTCGACGCCGAGGGCTTCCTTCACTTTCTCGGTGTTGTAGCCAATGCCTGTGGTCCCCCACATGTAGTTGACCGAGTATTCGTTGCCGGGGTCGAACTTCGCAACCCGCTCCATCACCACGTTCCACATATTGGAAAGGTTGGGCAGCTTCGACTTGTCCAGCTTCTGATATACCCCGGCCTGGATTTGACGGGCCAGGAAAGGGCTTGCCGTCGGCACCACGACATCGTAGCCGCTACCACCGGCAAGCAGCTTGGTTTCGAGAATTTCGTTGGAATCATAGGTGTCGTAGACGACCTTGATGCCGGTTTCCTTGGTGAAGTCGTCGATGATCGAACTGTCGATATAGTCCGACCAGTTGAAGACATTGACGACACGGTCCTCGGCATGCGCGCCCAAGGTAAAAACTGCCAGAAACGCCGAAGTCGCCGAAAGCCAGAGCGCTTTGCGGGTCATGCTATTCTCCTTTGATGAGTGTTCCGTCCGTCGCCAGCTCGTCGCGGCGTGCGCCCGGCTGGGCATTTGCTTCAGGGTATTGAGCTTGCAGGCAGGCGACAAGCGCGAATTGCCGGCGCCATTATGGTTCGGCGACGAGGCGACAGTGAAGACTTGGCGTGGCGCTGGTGGTGTTGCGGCGCCGTCAGAAGCTTTCGCTACGGCGCGCGCAGGGAGACGACGATGTTGTCCGGCCTCGATGCAGCCGGCATGGAGACTTGGCAAGATACGCCTGTCTTGTTGTTGCCGTGATCGCAGCCTGCCCGCGCGGCTGCGACATTGTCAATGGTCCATCTCGCTTTGGCGCGCGCGCTGCATCAATTAGGCGAAGGCACACCGGTGACGCCCGCCCGCTGCGGCCGCGTCTGGCGCTTGAATTCGAGCCCGATATGGACGAGGAGCGCCGTGATGACGACCGCACCGCCGACGATGGTGCGCGCCGACGGCACCTCGGAATGAATGAGCCAAACCCAGATCGGGCCTAGGATCGGCTCGAACGTGCCGAGTAGCGCCGCCACGGCGGCCGGAACAAGCCGGGCGCCGGTGGCGAAGAAGGCGAGGCCGAGCCCCAGATTGACCACGCCGAAGGCAAAAAGGAAGCCCATATCGTGGCTGGAAACGCCCAGTGCCGACGCCTGCGATGCCGCGAAGGCGGCCGCCAGCATCGTCCCGAGGCACGTCGCCGGAGTCATGCGCACATGGGCAAAGCGGCGCGTGATGACGGTTGCGATCGAGAACATAACGGCAATGAGCAGCGCCAGCCCATCGCCGATCGGCGATACGGCGCCATCGAGCGATTCCGAGACCATGACGGCGACGCCAGCAATGACGGCGGCGATCGCCAGCCAGGTCGCCACGGCCACCCGCTCGCGAAACAGCGCCCAGGCAAACAACGCCGCCAGAAGCGGCACACCGGCCTGCATCAACAGGATGTTGGCGACGGTGGTATATGCAAGCGCCACGACGAAAGAGGTCGACGCCGTGGCGAAACAAAACGCCACCGCAAGGCCGGCCAGGCCCATGCCGCGAAACAGCTTCAGCGTGCCACGCCAGCCGTCGCGCCAGACCATGAAGCAGAGCAGGAAGGCGGCGGCCCAGACCGAGCGCCAGAACACCACCGTCCAGCTGTCGCCGGCATCGATGAAACGGGCAATGGTACCGCCGAGGCTCCACATCAGCGCCGACAGGAACACCAGCAGGAAACCGATACGCTCCTCATTTCGCGGAGGCGAAACGGCGATCTGCGGTGATGATATGTCGGTCATGATTACGACTGTCGGCGGTTTCGAGGCGGCACGATGCAAAGCGGACGACAGAAACGTGCCTTAATCGCGTAACGCAAAGACGGGGATGGGGAGTGATCCAGCATCGTGTTCCATTTGGCGCACCGACAGGTGCACAGAGATGCCCGATCATCGACAGACGCCCCATGCTCGACGTACGGTGCAAATGTATAGGGCGCCCCCATGGATGAGCCATTCTACAAAACGGCGGCGATTGGCTATGACGAGTTGTTCGCCCGTGCGACGAACTCGTTTATCCCGTCCTTGCTGAAGGCAGCACGGATTGCGCCTGGCCATCGCGTGCTCGACGTCGCAACGGGCACCGGAGCGGCAGCGCAAGCCGCTGCCATCATTGTAGGCCCTTCCGGCGCCGTGATTGGCGGCGACATCTCGCCGGCCATGCTCGAATCCGCCAAACGCAATTTGAAAGACCAGCCAATCACCCTCGCTACGTTCGACGCTCACGCGCTTCCTTATGAGGACCGTCGGTTCGACACAGTGACCTGTCAGCTTGGGCTCATGTTCTTCTCGGACCAGCTTGGAGCGCTTTCGGAATTTCGCCGGGTTCTGCGCCCCAACGGCTGGACTGCAGTTAGCGTGACAACGACGCCAGAGCGTTCGTTGTTCGCCAGAATAGGTGCGGTAATCGCCCGCTATGCCCCTGAGAAAGCTGAAAAGCTAAATCGCTTCTTTTCCATCCCCGACGCGACGTGCTTGCATGATTTGCTCTATCGCGCCGGGTTTCGAAAGATTGACGTCCAGCTCGAAACGCGGCCCATCAAGTTCTCGTCCTTCGACGACTATTTCAGCGGCATTGCCAAGGGCGCAACATTGAGCGGTCAGGAGTATGTCCAACTGCCTCCGGATATGAAGCACATCGTGCGCGAGGAGGTCTGGCGCGGGCTAGCGTCGCCGAGCCCTGGAGAGCCGCTGACGATTGAAATGGACGTTCTGATAGGCAGCGGTAGCCGATAGAATGCGCCCGCGGCACGATCCCCGGCAACTCTGATTTGCCGTCACTGAAAATCGAACGCCGACAGTCCCGTCACCATTTCGTCGAGGCCGAGCGGGCGTGTCACCGGTGGCTCGGCGCGGGCGAGGCAGCCGATGCGTTCACACAGCCGGCAGGCAGCGCCGACCGGCGTAGCCGACACAGCGGCGTTCTGTCCGGCCTTGCCGATGGCGGCCGGCCCCGGCAACGCTGCTCCATAGACGATCTCATCGCGAAAACCGATGTCGCAGCCGAGCAGCAGCGCGGTGCGGCGCGGTCGCTCGGCAAACGAGCCCTGCGGGCCTTCGAGCGTGCGGGCGATGCAGAGGAACGCCGCACCATCTGGCATTTCCAGGGCCTCGACCAGGATCTGGCCGGGTTGGCCGAAGGTGGTATGGACCGGCAGCTTCGGACAGCCGCCGCCGAAGCGGCTTTGCGGAAAGCCGTGGCTGCCCGCCTTGCGGAAGCGATTGCCGGCACTGTCGACCTCGAGCATGAAGAATGGCACGCCCGACGCACCCGGCCGCTGCAGCGTGGTCAGCCGGTTCGCCGCTTGCTCGAAGGAAACGCCGAAGCGCGACCGCAACATGTCGATGTCATAGCGGGCGCGGACCGCAGCGGCGTGAAAAGGCTGATAGGGCATCATCAGCGCGTGCGCGGCATAGCGGCCGAGTTCGAAACGGGCGAGCCGGCGGGCTTCGTCTGTGGTCAGCTTCAGCGCCTGGATTTCGGCAGCGACAGCAACGCTCATGCGGATCAGGCAGGCCTCCATCGCCACCTCGCGCAACTGATCGAATGGCGACAGGCGCTCGGACAGGAACAGGCGCTGCGAGTGACGGTCATAGCGACGGCGCCAGTTGGGCATGGTGGCGACCGGCAGTACCTTGACGACGACGCCGAATTCACGCCGCAGCCAAGCCTTCAACGCACTGAACAGATCGTCGCCGGGATCGAGCACCGACGTGAATGCCTCGGCTTCCTCTTCGAGCGCGGTAAAATGGTTCGGCCGGCGTTCGAAAATCTCATGCACCTCGTCGATCGGCAGCCGGGCGCCGGAGAGTGCGGTGGCTTTGCCCTCACGCGCGAGCAGCTCGTTGAGATCGGATAGCCGCGCGGCCTGCTCGCGATAGGCGCGAAACAGCTTTATCACAGCGGCGGAAGCGTTGGGCGCCGCCTCGGCAAGCTCGATGAGTTCCTGGTCGCCTGGCAGTTCGCCGGCCAGCAACGGATCTGAAAACACTTCCTTCAAATCGGCGACCGAACCCCTCGCCTCGCCCTGCAATTCATGTGGGTCGACCTTGTAGACGGACGCCAGTCTCAGGATCAGTTGCACCGTCAACGGCCGTTGGTTGCGCTCGATGAGATTGAGATAGGACGGCGAGATGCCGAGCCCTTCGGCCATCGCCGTCTGGGTCAGGCCCTTGGCGTTGCGGATGCGACGAATGCGCGGCCCGGCAAAGATTTTATGGTCGGCCAATCGACTGTCCTTGACAAAAATTTACATCCGCTGATGGCATGGCAGCGTTTACAATCATGACAAATTTACAGCTCTCATCAGTCAAATACAACACAGGTTTTCTCTTATTTCATGGCCAATTTCGGAGTTTGTCTCGCTTGCCTAGTGCCGACATGTAAATGATGTCACGCACACGGCGCACATATTCCTTCTGTACGGCGTTTCCGAAACCGGCATTAAAGCCAGCCTGGAGTGACCAATGACCGATTTTTACAACCTTGTCCCGTCGGCGCCCCAAGGGCGCTTCGATGGCATCGAACGGCCGTATTCGCCAGAGGACGTGAGACGGCTGCGCGGCTCGGTGCAGATTCGGCAGAGCCTCGCCGAAATGGGGGCAAACCGGCTGTGGCAGCTCATCCATGAAGAGGATTTCGTCAACGCGCTCGGTGCCATGTCGGGCAACCAGGCAATGCAGCAGGTGCGGGCCGGGCTGAAAGCGATCTATCTGTCGGGATGGCAGGTCGCCGCCGATGCCAACACCGCTTCCGCCATGTACCCGGACCAGTCGCTTTATCCCGCAAATGCGGCGCCCGAACTGGTCAAGCGCATAAACCGCACCTTGCAGCGCGCCGACCAGATCGAGACTTCCGAAGGCAAGGGGCTGTCGGTCGACACCTGGTTCGCGCCGATCGTCGCCGATGCCGAAGCCGGCTTCGGCGGGCCGCTCAACGCCTTCGAGATCATGAAGGCATTCATCGAGGCGGGTGCGGCCGGCGTCCATTACGAGGACCAGCTGGCTTCGGAGAAGAAATGCGGCCACCTCGGCGGCAAGGTGCTGATCCCGACCGCTGCACACATCCGCAACCTCAACGCTGCGCGGCTTGCCGCCGACGTCATGGGCACGCCGACGCTGGTCGTGGCCCGCACCGATGCGGAAGCGGCACAGCTCTTGACCTCCGACATCGATGAGCGCGACCAGCCCTTCGTCGATTATGGCGCCGGCCGCACCGCGGAGGGCTTCTATCGTGTCAGCAATGGCATCGAGCCCTGCATCGCCCGCGCCGTCGCCTACGCGCCCTATGCGGACCTGATCTGGTGCGAGACTTCCAAGCCCGATCTGGCGCAGGCCAGGACGTTTGCCGAGGGTGTGCGCAAGCACCATCCCGGCAAGCTGCTTGCCTATAATTGCTCGCCGTCTTTCAACTGGAAGAAGAATCTCGACGACGCGACGATTGCGAAGTTCCAGAAGGAACTCGGCGCCATGGGTTACAAGTTCCAGTTCATTACGCTGGCCGGTTTCCACCAGCTCAACTTCGGCATGTTCGAGCTCGCCCGCGGCTACAAGGAGCGGCAGATGGCTGCCTATTCGGAACTGCAGCAGGCGGAATTCGCCGCGGAAGCCAATGGCTACACTGCCACCAAGCACCAACGCGAGGTCGGCACCGGCTATTTCGACGCCGTCTCGATGGCGATCACCGGTGGCCAGTCTTCGACAACGGCCATGCATGGATCGACCGAGCACGCCCAATTCAGGCCGGCAGCGGAATAGCGGAATAGCAGACAAACAGAGGGAACGCCCAAACGGGCATGACAACACAAGGAGAAGACCAATGGCATCGATAAGCCGCGTCAAGGAACGGGCCGAAGAGCAAGCCACCAGCATGAATGTCGACCAGCAGGCGACCATTCGCATGTTGGCGAACGATCTGCACAGGCTCAATCAGTCGGTGATGAAGGCGGTCGAGGCCGGCGTCTCGGTCGAACTGGTGCGCTCGGCACGTCACCATGGCGGCGATGGCAACTGGGGCGATCTGCTGATCCCGGTCATCGTCACACAGCGGAGCCACGACTAATGAATTCTACCGCACCGCGCCTTTTTGAACGCATGCTATCGCACCTCGCAGGCTGCGGCTCTGCCTAGTCCGGCAGAGCTGCTAATGCAACGATTTCAATGACAAGATCAGACTGAGCAAGCGCTGCAACTCAATAACTTCCGAGGGCGGCGGGTTGTTGTAGCTGCAGTGCTTCGGGCAGTGCACCGCAAAGAATTCGTCCAAGACGTCCAAGCGGAAATTGGGGGAGCTCAGAACGCCGCCATCGGGAAATGGCCCCTTAACAAAGAAGGTCAGCCGGATGAGATGCTCGAGCGCGCTGCCAAGCTCCTCCAGATCTGATTTGATGTTGGTGAGAACTGCGCGCCACTGTGCTGCCGCGTCGCCAATGGCGCCGCCGCCGCTTTTGCCGATCGGATCGTAGTCCTCGGCCGTCGCGGTATTTCCGGAAAGGTAGACAAACCCCTTTGCGCCGGTAACGACCGTACCCTTTCCCCATGGCATCAACCGGCCGTTTTTAAATTTCTTATGAGTCACGAGTTCCATTGTCATCTCCCGTCGCTCAAAGAGACGTGCTTAGCCAACGAGGAAGGATAGTCCAGCGAGGCGATGCGACAAGCTCGCGACAGACTTGCCTCGCCTTCATCCAACCTGCTTCAATCCGGCTACGGCTGCGAGTTGATGCGTTCGCGCTGCACAGCCAAACTTCGCTGAAGCCTGCCCAGTTGTAATGGCGACTTCTCCTTTCGAGCGGCGGCAAAGAAAAGCACTTAATTTGAATTTTAATGTTTCTTGCGATATTCTCCTGATATGCCATTTCAGCTTGACATGAGCAGCGATCTCACGCCAATTACCTCTCAAGTTTCAACCCTGCATTGAAACACTGAACAACGGCCTGCCCCGCCATGTGCCCAGCGAATCGCGAAATCGAGACTGCAAAGCAGGCGGCGTTCGTTAGCCGGGGCGTGGAGACGCGGATGCTCCCAGATTTCTCGCGGGTGCTGGTGGTCGGAAAATCACCGATCAACCGGGTCGTGGTTTCAAAGATCGTTGAGCGGTCCGGCCTCAAACCGATCTCGGAAACTCCCGAAACCGCGGCAAAGGCCTTGCACGCGCTGATTCCCGGCACTGTCGTTCTCGACGGCGGAGCGGAGAACGGTGACTGCGACGCCTTGCTGTCGGGCATCGATGCGCTGCGAAGGGCGTCAGGCAAATCGCTTCCGTTGGTGATCCTGCTCTCAGTCAAGACCGGCACTCCGGAGACCCTGGGCCTGTCGAGCGTCATCGATGCGGTGGTCGTCAAGCCGATCACCACCGAACGGCTGCAGCCGGTGATCGACCGGCTGGTCGGGCTCGGCCGCAACTGACCTCTATCGCGACGCGTCGACTGCAGGACCTGATCAATCAATCTCGCCGATACGCTCGATCAGGCCCGGCAGTTCACCGAGATTGGCTATCTGGCGAAAGCGCGGTGCTGAGACCGGCGGCTCGACATGCTCCAGCACCCAGGTCAGTTCATGCGGCACGTGGATGCCCCAACTGCCGGCTTCGATTGCCGGCACGACGTCCGATTTGAGCGAGTTGCCGACCATCATGCCCTTTTCCGGGCCATCGCCGTAACGGCTGAAGATCCGGCTATAGGTGGCAGCGCTCTTGTCGCTGACGATTTCGACCGCATGGAACAGCTCGCCCAGTCCGGATTGCGCGAGCTTGCGTTCCTGGTCGAAGAGGTCGCCCTTGGTGATCAGCACCAGGCGGTAGGCGCCGGCCAGCTTTTCCACGGTCTCGCGCGCATAGGGAAGCGGCTCGATCGGATGGCTGAGCATCTCGCGGCCCGCGGCGAGAATTTCGGCAATGGTTGAGGCAGGCACGTGGCCTTCGGTGACCTCGATCGCCGTCTCGATCATTGACAGCGTAAATCCCTTGATGCCGAAGCCGTAGACCGCGAGGTTGCGCTTCTCGACCTCCAGCAATCTTGCCGAAATCCAGTCCTCCTCGGCGTGGTCGGCGAGCAGCGCGGCAAAGCGCTTCTCGGTCATGCGGAAGAACTGTTCGTTCTGCCACAGCGTGTCGTCGGCGTCGAAGCCGATCGTCGTCAGTTTGCGGCTGTGTTGCATTCGGCGTCTTCAATTGCGGCGTTGCGGGACGCCGACCCTAGACCAGGATGTTTTTATCCGGAAGTCGTTGTGTTCCCCCGGTAATCGAGGCGCACGCCAGCCGGCTCCCCTTCCCTTTGGTCGCCGGCAACGGCTATACTCCACAATCTGCAACAAATCTGGTGATTGATGCCGCCTGCAAAAAAGGAAGTCCGTCCGTCGAGCCGCGGAGGACGCGCCCGCACGCCTGCCTTCGTGAAAAACCAACGTGGCGTCAAGAACTGGAAGGAAGTCAGCGCCTGGCTGGAATGGCGCGGCATCGAAGACATCGAATGCATCACGCCCGACCAGGCCGGGGTTGCGCGCGGCAAAATGATGCCGTCGAAGAAGTTCACCTCCAACACCTCGCTTGCCCTGCCTTCGGCGGTGTTCATGACGACGATCTCGGGTGGTTATCCGGAGGACGGCAACGGCTTCCACTATCCGGAGGACGATGGCGACCTCAAGCTGATGCCTGACCTCTCGACGCTGACGGTGGTGCCGTGGGAGGAGGACCCGACGGCGGCGGTCATCTGCGACCTCGTCCACCAGGACGGCCGCTCGGTCGAGTTCACACCGCGCAACGTTCTGAAGCGCGTGCTTGCCGCCTATGACAGACGCGGGCTGAGACCTGTGGTGGCGCCCGAGATCGAGTTCTACCTGGTGCGCAAGAACCCCGATCCGGACTACCCGCTGACCCCGCCAGTCGGGCGCTCCGGACGGCCGATCGGCGGCGGCGCCGGCTATTCGATCGCCGGGGTCAACGAATTCGACGAACTGATCGACGACATCTATCATTTCTCCGAAAGCCAGGGCCTGGAGATCGACACGCTGATCCACGAAGAGGGCGCCGGCCAACTCGAAATCAATCTGCGTCACGGCGATCCGATCGAGCTCGCCGACCAGGTGTTCATGTTCAAGCGAACCATCCGCGAGGCGGCGCTGAAGCACGAGATCTATGCCACGTTCATGGCCAAGCCGATCCAGGGGCAGCCCGGTTCGGCCATGCATATCCATCAGTCAATCATCGACAAGAAGACCGGCAAGAACGTCTTTTCCGCGGAGGACGGCTCGGAGACCGAGGCCTTCTTCCACTTCATCGGCGGCATGCAGAAACATGTGCCGAACGCGCTGGTGATGTTTGCGCCCTACGTCAATTCCTACCGGCGGCTGACGCAGGCGGCCTCGGCGCCGGTCAACAACAAATGGGGCTACGACAACCGCACCACGGCCTTTCGCGTGCCACGCTCCGACCCGGCAGCGCGGCGCGTCGAAAACCGCATTCCTTCCTCCGACGCCAATCCCTATCTGGCGCTGGCCGCATCGCTCGCCTGCGGGCTGATCGGCATGACCAATAAGATCAAGGCCGATCCGCCGGTACTGACGACCGCCAATGAGGATGAGATCGACCTGCCGCGCGGCCTGCTCGAAGCCGTCGACCTGTTCGAGGCCGACGAGGAACTCTGCGCCCTACTCGGCAAATCCTTCGCAGCGACTTATGCGGCGATCAAGCGGGCGGAATTCGAGACCTTCATGGAAGTGATCAGCCCATGGGAGCGGGAGTATTTGCTGCTGAATGTGTAGTAGGAGAGTAGGGCAATATGGCAGTAGGGCAGTTAGGGCAGTAGGGCAGTAGGGCAAGGATGACGGACAAGATCGCATCGTACAGGGATCTGATCGTCTGGCAGCAAGCCATGGACCTAACGGTTGCAATCTCCCAAGTCACAAGGACCTGGCCGAAGGACGAGCTCTACGGGCTGACGGGTCAGGTGCGTCGGGCAGCAACGTCTGTGCCAGCCAACATCGCCGAGGGTTACGGCCGAGAAAGCCGAGCTTCCTACCAGCAGTTTCTCAGGATCCCCCAGGGATCACTCAAGGAACTGGAGACACACCTTCTAATCGCGCAACGGGTTGGAATTACCTCTCGCGAGGCAGTCGAATCATTGATGCCTCACAGCGAGAGCGTAGGAAAGCTCTTGCGGCTTCTCATCCGCAAGCTGTCGGCTGAATAGACACCTACTGCCCTACTGCCCTACTGCCCTACTGCCCTACTGCCCTACTGCCCTACTCCCCTACTCCCCTAGCCGAGCATCATGACTTACCAATCCCCAATCTCCCCCGGCCGCTCCTGGTACGAGGACACGGCCGGACCAAGGCCCGAATATCCGGCGCTCGACGGCGACCGGACATGCGACGTGGTGATCGTCGGCGGCGGCTTTACCGGCCTGTCGGCTGCGGCTCATCTCGCCAAGTCAGGCGCGGATGTCGTGCTTATCGAAACGCATCGTTTCGGTGACGGCGCATCGGGCCGCAATGGCGGCCAGCTCGGCACCGGACAGCGGGCCTGGGCAGAGGAGCTGGAAGCGGAATACGGCTTTTCCTGCGCCAAGGCGCTGTTCGACCTGGCCGAAGAGGCCAAGGCGCATCTCCTCGACTTCGCCGCGGTGCACCAGATCGAGATCGACTATATGCCCGGCCAAATGTCGGTGGCGCACAAAAAGCGCTATGTCGACGACTACAAGGCACATGCCGAGATCATGGCAAGCCGGTTCGGCTATCCGCACATCTCATTCATGGATGCCGCGGAGACAGCCGAGCGGCTCGGCTCGACGCATTATTTCGGCGGCACCCGCGACACGGGCACCGGCCACATCCATCCGCTGAAGCTGGTGATCGGCACCGCAAAAGTCGCGGCACAGGCCGGCGCAAAGCTTTTCGAGCAGACACCGTCGACCGGCATCACCTCCGGCGGCGGCAAAGTGAGGGTGACGACGCCGAAGGGCACGATCATCGCCGGGAAGTGCTTGATCGGGGTCAACGCCTATGGCGGCACGCTCGAGCCGGTGAGTGCTTCGCATATCATGCCGATCGGCTCATTCATCGGCGCAACGGTACCGCTGGGCGCCGATTCCAAAGTGTTGCCGGGTGGCGAGGCGGTCGACGATTCGCGCTTCGTCGTGCGCTATTTCCGCAAATCGAAGGATGGGCGGCTGCTGTTTGGCGGGCGCGAGATCTACGCAGTCAACGATCCCAAGGACATTCACATCCACATCCGCCGGCAGATCGCCGAGATCTATCCGGCACTGAAGGACATTGAGATCACCCATGGCTGGGGCGGCTATGTCGGCATCACCGTACCGAGAAAGCCGTTCGTGCGCGAAGTCATGCCCAATGTGATCTCGGTCGGTGGTTATTCCGGCCACGGCGTCATGCTGTCCAATTTTTTCGGCAAGCTTTATGCCGAGACGGTCGCCGGCAACCGCGACCGGCTGAAGCTGATCGAGGATCTGAAGATTCCGCCTTTCCCCGGCGGCCGGCGTTTCCGCGCGCCACTGCTCTTTCTTGCGCTCAACTGGTACGCGTTGCGGGACAGGATTTAACCAGGCGTTGCAGAATCCTTAACCAGGGCGCAGAATCCCCGCCAAGGGCGCAGTGATGCCACAATCGCGGGCGAAAGATGATGCTCGTGGGCAGCTGAACGGGGAATTTTTGCGGGCCTGCCCGCTTTTGGTTTGGGAACGATGCCGATCGAAATGCCGGCTCTCCGGCATCGGTCGTGAGAACATCGGCCCGCAAATGGAGGTGGCAAGTGTGAGAGAGCCCTTCAGTTTCGGTGCGCCGGAACGACGGCGCCTTGCGATGCAATTCGGTTACGATATGCGGCCGACGTTCTGGCACGGGGTCCGGTCGAACGCGCATCTCGTGATCGCTGCGCTTGGCACGGCAGCACTGCTCGGCGTTGCCGCAGTGGCGCTGTGGCTGGCCTTGCCGGCCAATGAACGACAGGCGGCGGCGAGCCCTGAGCAGACCGTTCCGACCATTCCGGTCAAGACGACGAAGATCATGCCTTCCAAGGTCGCTGCGGCGCCGCGGACGACGGGCAAGGCCGACGCGGTTTCCCCGGCGGTGGCCGCGGCGGAAGCCGACATACCGGCGCTGGCTCCCAACGATCCCCGCTGGACGGGACCAAAGACGGCATCGGCCGCCGCCACAGCAGCATCCGACCAACTGGCAAGCCAGACCGATCAGGCGGCCGATAAATCGTCTGCTTCGGTGGCATTCGCCGATCCGGCAGCGAAACCCGACGCTGCGGCATTGTTTGCCAAGGTGGCGGCTCCCGGCAGCTCGACGAAAAACACAGGGCCCGACGGTGCGCAGACCGCTGCCATCCCCACACCCAAGCCGCAACTGCCGACGCAGTCCGCGAGCGAAGACGACAACAGCACCAAGGCAAAATCCGGAAAAACCAATACTGCCGGTACCGGACGCATCCTGAGATCCGTCACCATGCGCACCGGCCCAAAGAAGAATGCGGCCGCCATTCTCACCGTGCCGGCCAAGACCTCGGTGCAAGTGATGAGTTGCAAGCAGTGGTGCCAGATCGTCTACAACGGCAAGCGCGGCTGGGTCTACAAGAGCTACGTCAAAACCGGGGCGTAGGACAGACAGAGCGATCGCGGCTCGGATCGCTCGCCATCAGCCGCCTGTCGCCGGATGGCCTAGGGGTTCAAATGCAACGGCCGCCGTCGACTTCCAGCGCCACGCCGGTGATGAAAGCTGCTTCATCCGATGCGAGCCAAAGCGCGGCATTGGCCACGTCAAGCGGCGTCGAAAGCCGGCCGAGCGGGATCGATGCGCGGAACTTCTCGCGGATCTCGGGTGTGTCGGCGCCCATGAATTTCTCAAGCATGCCGGTCTCGCCGGCGACCGGGCACAGGCAGTTGACACGGATGTTCTTTGGCGCGAGTTCCACGGCCATCGATTTGGTCGCGGTGATCGCCCAGCCCTTCGATGCGTTGTACCAGGTGAGACCAGGCCGCGGCCTGATACCGGCCGTGGAAGCCGTCGTCAGGATGACGCCGCCGCCTTGCCGCTCCATGGCCGGCACCACGGCAAGTGCTGCGTTGTAGATTGCCTTCATGTTGACTGACGTGATCAGGTCGAAGGTCGCTTCGTCGACTTCCAGCATGTCACCGTTGCGATGGGTGTAACCGGCATTGTTGACCATGATGTCGATGCGACCGAAGACGCTCATTGCAGCATGGACCATGTCGTCGAATTCGGACCGCAGCGAGACGTCGGTCTGGGTCCAGATCGCCTTTTCGCCGATCTCGCCGGCGACGCGCTCTGCGTCCTTGGCGTTCAGATCGGCGACAACGACCCGCGCGCCCTCCTCGGCAAAGCGCCTGGCCATGCCCTCGCCAAAACCCGAGGCAGCGCCGGTGATGATGGCGACCTTGTTTTGGAGGCGCATGCCTTTCTCACTCATCGTTGAAGACGATCGACGACGCGTTTGGCCATGGCCATCGAAAGATGTGTGTCCATTGCCGATTTCTCCTTTGGCTTTCGCCTTGATCCCGCTCTATGCTGCACCTGCGAACGCTCCCGGAAGCATCGCTTGCCGACAAGCCTCCGGCCAGAGCCGGTGTCAAGAGCACACGCGGATGTGACGCAATGACACTGGCAAGTTTAAATCGATTAGATTATATCAGCCGCGTTATCGCGACCGGCGTCAGAGCGGACAGACCATGACCAGCCAGATCATCCCCGTCGACCCTTTCGACTTTATCATTTTCGGCGGCACCGGCGATCTGTCGGAACGCAAGCTTCTGCCGTCACTGTACCACCGGCAGCGCGACCACCAGTTTTCCGAGCCGACGCGCATAATCGGCACATCACGTTCGAAGATGACCGATGAGGAATTCCAGTCTTTCGCCAGGCAGGCGATTGCCGATCATGTGAAACCGGAAGATATCGACGCCACGGAACTGAAAACGTTCCTCGCACGGCTCTCCTATGTCCCGGCCGACGCAACCACAGGTGCCGGCTTCGACAGGCTGAAGAAGGCGATCGGCGACAGCGAACACATCCGCGCTTTCTATCTGGCGGTGGCGCCGGCGCTATTCGGCGACATCTCGCACAAGCTGAAGGAGCACGGGCTGATCACGCCGAATTCGCGGATCGTGCTGGAAAAGCCGATCGGCCGCGATCTCGCTTCGGCGCGCGCGCTCAACGACCTGGTCGGCGACGACTTCCATGAAAGCCAGATTTTCCGCATCGACCACTATCTCGGCAAGGAGACGGTGCAGAATTTGATGGCGCTGCGCTTCGCCAACGCGCTCTACGAGCCGTTGTGGAATTCCGCCAATGTCGATCATGTGCAGATCACCGTGGCCGAGACGGTCGGCCTGGAAGACCGCGTCACCTATTACGACAAGGCTGGCGCGTTGCGCGACATGGTACAGAACCACATGCTGCAGCTGCTCTGCCTCGTCGCCATGGAGGCGCCGTCGTCGATGGACGCCGATGCCGTCCGTGACGAAAAACTGAAAGTGCTGCGGGCGCTGAAACGCATCAACGGCAACGAAGCGCCCAAGCACACGGTGCGTGGGCAATACCGTGCCGGCGCCTCGGCCGGCGGGCCGGTGAAGGGCTATGTCGAGGAACTCGGCAAGAACAGCAACACCGAGACCTTCGTTGCGCTCAAGGCCGAGATCGGCAACTGGCGCTGGGCCAGCGTGCCGTTCTACCTCCGCACCGGCAAGCGGCTGGCGACCCGCGTTTCGGAGATCGTTATCGAATTCAAGCCAATCCCGCATTCGATCTTCGGCGAGAGCGCCGGGCCGGTCTCCGCCAACCAACTGGTCATCAGGCTGCAGCCCGACGAAGGCGTCAAGCAGTTCATCATGATCAAGGATCCGGGCCCGGGCGGCATGCGGCTGCGCCAGATCCCGCTCGACATGAGTTTTGCGCAATCCTTCGACGGCCGCGCGCCCGATGCCTATGAGCGGCTGATCATGGACGTCATCCGTGGCAACCAGACGCTGTTCATGCGCCGCGACGAGGTCGAGGCTGCGTGGAAATGGATCGACCCGATCCAGGACGCCTGGGAAAGCGGAAGGCAAGAGGCGCAAGGCTACACCGCAGGCACATGGGGCCCCTCGGCCTCGATTGCGCTGATCGAACGCGATGGGCGGACATGGCACGAGAGCAATTAGGCGGCGCCTACAACTGGCACGAATTTGCCGGACGCCAGGAGTTGGCGACAGCGCTTGCCGGCCACGTCGCCGGCCGCCTGTCAAAGGCGATCGCCGAGCGCGGCACGGCACTGCTTGCAGTCTCGGGCGGCACGACGCCGGCGAAATTCTTCGCGGCGCTTTCGACCGTTCCTATCGCCTGGGAAAAGGTGACGATAACATTGGTCGACGAGCGCTTCGTGCCGCCCTCGTCGCCGCGCTCCAATGCCGGTCTGGTTGCCGCCAACCTGCTGCAGAACGCGGCCGCCGCCGCGAATTTCGTGCCGCTCTACCACGCTGCGGCAACTATCGCGGGCGCAGCGGTCTCCGACAGTGAGGCGCTGCAAGTGCTGCCCTGGCCCCTCGATGTTGTTGTGCTCGGCATGGGAACTGATGGCCACACCGCCTCGTTCTTTCCGGATGCCGACAACCTGGCAAGATTGCTCGATCCGTCGTCGCAAAGGATCGTGCTTCCGGTTCACGCGGCAAGCGCCGGCGAGCCGCGGCTGACGCTGTCACTGGCGCGGATCATCAATGCCGGCTTCATCGCGCTGCATATCGAGGGCGCGGAAAAACGCACCGCATTCGAGGCCGCGCTTGGAGTTGGAACACGAAAGCCCATTCGCGCCGTGCTCGATGCAACTCAAAAGCCCGTAGAGGTTTTCTGGGCACCCTGATCTCAACTTGGCTGCAGGTCCCGGCAACAGCCGGAAGGTGTTTGCGGGACCTCGCCTGAAAGGACCGACCGCCATGACCGCAAGACGCGACATCGAAGCCATCACCCAGCGCATCCGTGAGCGCTCCAGGCCCGGTCGCGAGGCTTATCTCGGCCGCATCGCCGAAGCCTCGAACCGCACCGCCAACCGGGCCGTGCTGTCCTGCGGCAACCTGGCCCATGGCTTTGCCGTGTGCAGTCCTTCCGAAAAGGTGGCGCTTGGCGGCGACCGGGTGCCGAACCTCGGCATTATCACCTCCTATAACGACATGCTGTCGGCGCATCAGCCTTTCGAGACGTTTCCGGCACTGATCAAGGACGCGGCCCGCGAGGCCGGCGGCATCGCCCAGGTGGCCGGCGGCGTGCCCGCGATGTGCGACGGCGTAACCCAGGGCCAGCCCGGAATGGAGCTGTCGCTGTTCTCGCGCGACGTGATCGCCATGGCCGCGGCGATCGGCCTGTCGCACAACATGTTCGATGCCGCCGTCTATCTCGGCGTCTGCGACAAGATCGTGCCGGGGCTGGTGATCGCGGCGCTGACCTTCGGTCATCTGCCGGCGGTCTTCATCCCGGCCGGGCCGATGACGACCGGCATTCCGAACGACGAAAAGGCCAAGATCCGCCAGCTCTATGCCGAGGGCAAGGCGGGGCGGGCCGAACTGCTCGAAGCCGAATCCAAATCCTATCACGGGCCGGGAACCTGCACTTTCTACGGCACCGCCAATTCCAACCAGATGCTGATGGAGATCATGGGCCTGCACACGCCTGGCGCCTCGTTCGTCAATCCGGGCACGCCGCTGCGCGACGCGCTGACCAGGGAAGCGACCAAGCGGGCGCTGGCGATCACAGCGCTCGGCAACGCCTACACGCCAGCCGGGCGGATGATCGATGAGCGCTCGATCGTCAACGGTATCGTCGGCCTGCACGCCACCGGCGGTTCGACCAACCACACCATCCATTTGATCGCCATGGCGGCGGCGGCCGGCATCGCCATTACCTGGCAGGATATTTCCGACATCTCGGAAGCGGTGCCGCTGCTGGCGCGGGTCTATCCGAACGGCCTTGCCGATGTGAACCACTTCCACGCCGCCGGCGGGCTCGGCTTCCTGATCCGCGAACTGCTCGACGCAGGCATTTTACATGAGGATGTGCAGACGGTGTGGGGCGAAGGGCTGCGCCCCTACGCGGTCGAGGCCAAGCTCGGCGCCGATGGCGGCGTCGTGCGCGAGGCCTCGCCGCGCCAGAGCGGCGACGAGAAGGTGCTGGCGCCGTTCAAGAAGGCGTTCCAGCCGAGCGGCGGGCTGAAAGTGCTTTCAGGCAATCTCGGCCACGCCGTCATCAAGACATCGGCGGTCAAGCCGGAGCGGCGCATCATCGAGGCACCGGCCAAGGTGTTCGACAGCCAGCAAGGGCTGAACGAGGCGTTCAAGGCGGGGTCGCTGACCGGCGACTTCATCGCCGTCATTCGGTTCCAGGGCCCGAAGGCCAACGGCATGCCGGAATTGCACCGGCTGACCACCGTGCTCGGCATCCTGCAGGACCGCGGCCAGCATGTGGCGCTGGTTACCGACGGGCGCATGTCGGGTGCCTCCGGCAAGGTGCCGGCGGCGATCCACGTGACGCCGGAAGCGGCGGAGGACGGGCCGATCGCCAGGATTCATGACGGCGATATTATCAGGCTCGACGCCGAGGCCGGAACGCTCGAGGTGCTGGTGCCGGCCGGCGATTTCGCACTGCGCCGGCCCGCGGACAGCGACCTCATAGGCAATGAATTCGGCTTCGGCCGGGAGCTCTTCGCCGGGTTCCGGCAGATGGTGGGCCGCGCCGACCATGGCGCGAGCGCCTTCGGCGTGGCGTGACTTTTTCGGCCATGAGGAAGAGCGGCTGGTGGCCGCTCTCCCTTGGATCTATTGAACCGTCAGCTCGGCTCGCGCGCCGGCCCTGACCGTTACCGCGCCTTCCTTCGAGCTGCTGTCCGACTTCTCCGAAACCACCGCGTAGTCGCCAACCGACAAGGTGGCCTGATACTTCTGGTCATAGGCGTAGCCGACCGACTTGCGGGTTCCATCGATGTTCTTCTTGGCCTCGAATATCTCGATCTTCGAGGCCCCTGGCGCGGTGATCGCCAGCACGCCGGCGTTCATGGCGATCTTCAGATCCTGATGTTCGCCAATTTTGACACTGAACGGCTGCTCGGCCACCGCGAGATCGACGGTCGCGACCATTACATAATCGTCGGGCGGCAGATCGAACTTGCTGTCGGGGCCGTAGGCATAGGTCACCTCCTGCCTGGTCCCGCCGATGTCCTTTTTCGCCTGGAACACCTTGAAGCCGACGCCAGAACCCTCGGCCTTGTCGCCACCGGCAGCATAGTAGGCGTTGGCGACGACATGCCCGACGCCGACGATGATATCCTTGTCGATGACCCTGCCGGCGGCAAGCGGGACCGTCTCGGTAACCACGCCCTGGCCGATCGTGACGGTCACCTTCTCGTCGCCGGCCGGCAGCACGACTTTCGTGTCGCCATAGTAGGTCGGCAGGGTGTCGACGCCTGGATAGGCGATCACGACCGCCGCGCCGCCGTCAACGTCCGCCCCTTCGCTTGGCCGCGGGTGGATAACCAGCGTGCCGGCATTCAACGTGAAGAGCGGCTTGGCGACCTGGCCAGGCTCGATCTTGATCTTCTGTTCGGCTTTGGCCTCGCCGGCGCGCGCGACGACGATATAGTCGCCCGCCTCCAGATTGCCCTTGTAGGCACCGTACTCGGTGGCGACGGGATCGCCGCGCGTGCCGTCGGAATTCGCCTTATAGATCTCCCAGGCATTGCCGTCGGTGACGGGATCGCCACCTTCGGCAAGCACGACGGTGGGCACGAAATTGGACTCCGCCGGCTGGGCAGGCGCCGGCTGGGGAGCAGGCTCCGGGGCGGCAGCCGGTTCAGGAGCGGATGGCGGCGGCGCAACGGTCTCGACGAGGGCGTCCTGCAATGCCTTTTCATCCGATGCTTCGATATATTTGCCGCCGGTGTTATCGGCCAGGCAGGCGACCTGCTTGCCTTCGGCAGCCGTCAGGCCAAAGCCGACGACATCGACGGTGAAGTCGATGCCGGCAGCCTCAAGCTCCTTGCCGAGCGCACAGGGATCGCCGCTGCATGTCTCGATGCCATCGGTGATGAGAACGACCGTCGCCTTGTCCTCGGTGTATTTCAATGCTTCCGCCGCTTGCTTGACAGCGGCGGTCAGCGGCGTCTTGCCCTGAAATTTCAAGCTGTCGGCCGCGGCTGAGATCGCACTTGCCGAGCCTGCCTGCGGCGGCACGATGAGTTCGATGTCGTCGCAACTGGCCTTGTCGCGATGGCCATAGGCCATGAGGCCGATTTCCTCATCGGCCGGGACCGATTGCAGCACGTTCCGCAGCGATTGACGGGCGATTTCGAGCTTGGGCTTGCCGTCGATCTGCGCCCACATCGAGCCGGAGGCATCGAGAATGACGATGACGCGATCGGCGGCGAAACCGAACCCCGTCGTCCAGAGCAACAGGGCCGCCGCAGCGACGCTCCGCACAAATCCCGCCATCAAAAATCTCCCCCGTCAGTCGCCGCCGCTCGGCGCCGGAACGCTATTTGACGCCGCGTCGCGACACAAGCCCGGACGGAGTACGAAGCTGCGTCGCCTCTCTGCCAAACCCTCAATAGGTCGTGCGGCGTTCCTCGGAAGGCGGCCGGCCGAATTGCAGCCGGTAGCTCTGGGCAAAATAGGAATGCGAGGTGAAGCCGGTGGCGATTGCCACGTCGAGGATCGGCATGTTGGTCTGGCGCAGCAATTCGCGCGCCCGCTCGAGCCTGAGCCGCATGTAATAGCGCCCGGGCGTCACACTGAGATGGCGCAGGAACAGGCGCTCGACCTGGCGCACCGACAGGCCCGCCGACTTGGCGAGCTGCACCGCCGACAGCGGCTCGTCGAGATGGTCGGCCATCAGCTCGACGATGCGGCGCAGCTTCTCCGACTTGCCGGTCAGGTCGCGTTCCGGGCCGACGCGCTGGCGGTCCCCGGCCGAGCGGATGCGCTCATGCTGGAACTGGTTGGCGACGCCATTGGCGAGACTCGAGCCGAAATCGCCGCGCACGATTTCCAGCATCAGGTCGATCGAGGTGGTGCCGCCGGCGCAGGTGTAGCGCTTGCGGTCGATCTCGAAGACGTTGCCGGTGCAGTTGATGTCCGGAAAGCGTTCGAGGAACCCGGCGCGGTTTTCCCAATGGATGGTGCAGCGATAGCCATCGAGCTGGCCTGCTTCGGCAAGCAAATAGGAGCCGACCGAAAGCGCGCCGAGCGCATTGCCGCGCCGGCCCCAGCTGCGCAGCGCCGCCAGCACCTTGCTCTTGCCGGGAAATTCCGTCGTCAGCCCGACCGAGACGAAAAGGATATCGACCGGCGGCAGATCGACAACGGCGTAGTCGATCTTGAGCGGCAGGCCGTTGGAAGCCATGACGGCATCGCCGTCGGCCGACACCGTCGTCCAGCCATAGAAATCGCGGCCGAGCAGCCGGTTCGCCGACCGGAACGTGTCGATTGCCGCGGCCAGCGAGAACATGGAGAACTTGTCGACCAGCAGAAACCCGAACTGCCGGCCGCCCTGAACGGGATCATTGGTGACCGGCCGTTCTAAGGGAACAGTGAGGTTCGGCAAGGACGCTGCTCTCTGGTCAGAAGGAAGGCCGTTTCAACCCGGCTGCGAGGTAGGCGGAAGCTAGCGTGTTGGCCATCAGCATGGCAATGGTCATCGGCCCGACGCCGCCAGGCACCGGCGTGATGGCGCCGGCCGCCTTCGCTGCTTCGGCAAAGGCGACATCGCCGACGAGGCGGGTCTTGCCTTCGCCCTTTTCAGGTGCGGCGATACGGTTGATGCCGACGTCGATGACGGTGGCGCCAGGCTTGACCCAGTCGCCGCGGACCATTTCAGGCCGGCCGACGGCTGCGACCAGAATATCGGCGGTGCGGGCAAGCGCCGGCAGGTCCCTGGTGCGGCTGTGTGCGATGGTGACCGTGCAGTTGGCGGCAAGCAGTAGATTCGCCATCGGTTTGCCGACGATGTTCGAGCGCCCGACGACGACCGCATTGAGGCCGGACAGATCCTTGCCGCGCACCCGTTCGATCAGCAGCATCGAGCCGGCCGGCGTGCAAGGCACGAAGGCGGTCTCGAGCTCGCCGGTGCCGAGCTTGCCGACATTGATGAAGTGGAAGCCGTCGACATCCTTCTCCGGCGCGATGGTCTGGATGACTTTGCCGGCATCGATATGGCCGGGAAGCGGAAGCTGCACCAGGATGCCGTTGATGGCCGGATCGGCGTTGAGCTGGCCGATGATCTTCAACAGGTCCGGCTCGGAGGTCTCGGCCGGCAGCGTGTGCTGAACCGAATGGAAGCCGCATTCCTTGGCGGTGCGGGATTTGGAGGCGACATAGACCTGGCTCGCCGGATCCTCGCCGACGATGACCACCGCGAGGCCGGGCTGCCGTCCGCCCTTTTCCGCCAGTTCGGCGACCAGGGCCTTGACCCGCCGCACCACGTCTTCGGCGACGCTTTTTCCGTCAATCAACTCAGCCATGAACCACCCTCGACGCCGATCGCCTAAGCCTGCCGCGTTAAAGCATCCCGCGGCGTACTCCAGATACCTTTTATGCATGTCGTTGCCCAGAACCATGCGCAGCCGGGCGGACATGCAGCGCGGCATTTTCACGAAAATCGAGCCGGGCAATCCCGTCAATGCGCCGTCCCATGCCGCTAACTCGAAACCGGCATGTTTTATTCGACGCTTAGAAATAGCGGCGCGTGCGGTTTTCGGTGAGCTCGCGAACCGCTTCGCGGAATTCACGCAGGCTGGCACGGATTTCCTCGATCTGGCTTTGCTGATCGGCGGCTTCCGAAACCTGATTTGCCTCCTTCGACCAGGCCTGAGTATAGGCCGAATGCTGCGGCGTGGGTTGCTGCGGATAAGGTGGCTGTCCGGCATAGAGCGGCTGTAGATCGAAGGCAGGCGGCATCGCTGCGCCGGAATTTGTCGCGGCGGAAGTCTCGCCGGACGCCATCTCCTCCGGCGCTCTGCCGGGCATGAGCCTGCGCAGCGCCGACAACACGGTACCGATCGGACCCCGACGCGCTGCCCGGTACGCTTTGTCCTCAGCGGGACCGGCATCGCGGCCGCCAACGGAGCCAGCGGGGTCGAACAATACATCGGCAGCTGCAGGCTCTTCCGTCAGTATGGTGGCGGCCTCCGGCCCATCAGGATGGAGCTGGCTTGTGCCGGCGGCTGCCAACAGGATCGGACTGGCACGCGCCTCGCGGCGCGACCGGGCGAGACGATGCCGTGTGGCGGCATCCTCGCGCCATGACGCGCCTGCACGGTCCTCTAGCGAAACCAGCGATGCTTCGTCCTCGTCGCGCACTGCCTCGACGAGCGACAGCAAGGACAGCTCGTTCCTCCGGTGTTGACGATTATCCCTGTAAGCCATGGTTCCTGGAGCTTTCCCCTAGGGCTGGGACGTAGCGACCGTCCACTGGTTAAGCGATGCTAAACAGGCATAGGAAATAAAAGGTTAATTTGGTCGGCTGAGAGACCTCGTTTCCCGCCTTAAGACAATGCCATCGAGTTCGTCGCCCGCGATTGGTCGATCACTCGAAAAATGGCGGGATGTCGGTTAGGGTTGGAGGCAGACGTTCCATTGTTCATGAAGTCGCCATCTTGAACACCGTCAGAATTCGGGGGAGGCTATCCGTATGATAACGCCAGACACTCCGTTTGCGCTGATGCTGGAGATGCACGCTGTGCTCTTCGGAGTTCCGGTGCTTAGTCTGCTGGCAGGGACCGCAATCCTTGCTTTGATACGCCCATGGCGCTTTCTTCAGGGGCCGTGGCGACTTGCAAGATGGCTATGGGAGTCGGCGTCGTTGCCGTGGCAGTTGTGCTTGGTTGGGGAGGATTTCTTGTCGGCTTTGGTGCGCTGTTGGAGAATCCAGGCTATCGCTCCCACCTCGTCTGCAATCCCTGTTTTTAGTCTGGGATGGGCCGAACCTGGCCGTCCAGAGTGATCGGGTCAGGACTGACCGAGCCCGATCAGGCGGCGAAAGCGGCGACATAACCCGGCCCCTGATAAGGTCCGAGAGGGGCTTCCCCGTCCGCCCATGAACGTCTATGGCAAAGCCAACCTTTCGAATGGAGAGCTTCGATGACGATCAGGCTTGTTCTCGCCGGTTGCGGCAATATGGGCTACGCCATGCTCTCGGGCTGGCTGAAAGCCGGCAAGCTCGCTCCGGCTGCGGTGTTCGTGGTCGAGCCCAATGCCGAGTTGCGCAAGCGTGCCGAAGCACTGGGCTGCGCTGCTGCCGCGGATGCCGGCGTCATCCCGGCGGACGCCGTGCCGGCCCTCGTCGTCCTTGCGGTCAAGCCACAGGTGATCCGCGACGTGACGGCTGGCTACATCCGCTTCAACGATGGCCGAACCACTTTCCTCAGCATCGCCGCCGGGACGCCGGTCGCCACGTTCGAAGGCATTCTCGGCGACCGCGCGCCGATCGTGCGCTGCATGCCCAACACGCCGGCGGCTATCGGCAAGGGCATGATGGTGGTGTTTTCCAACAGGCTGGTTTCCGAGGACACCAAACACCTTGTCGCCGATCTGCTTTCGGCGAGCGGGCAAGTGGCCGACATTGACGACGAGGGCCTGATGGACGCGGTGACGGCAGTCTCCGGATCCGGTCCAGCCTATATCTTCCATTTCATCGAAGCGCTGACGGTGGCCGCCGAGAAGGCTGGCCTGCCGGCCGGGACTGCCAAGCTCTTGGCAATGCAGACGGTCTACGGCGCCGCATCGCTGGCCGCCGAAAGCGGCGAGGAGCCCGGCGTGCTCAGGCAGCAGGTGACCAGCCCCAACGGCACCACGGCTGCGGCCCTTGCAGTACTGATGGGCGAGGACCGGCTGACACGCCTGCTCACCGAGGCGGTGGAAGCGGCGCGGCTGCGGTCGGTAGAGCTGGGGAAGTAACAGCTGTCGAGGCGTGGGTCGGCCGTGCGTTTCAGGGGCAATAGCAAACGCTCTGTAGCGATCCTTCGCGCCCCCCTCTGTCCTGCCG
>NZ_JAMYVG010000023.1:0-109625 GCF_040323855.1 Mesorhizobium sp. M0028 | reverse complement strand
TAGGGATTGGGTACACCAAGGGCAGGGCCGATGGCAAGTGGTTGGCGCTGGAGCGAGCGGAGCGCCGAAGCTGCCAATCTCCCCCACACGGGGGGAGATTGCCTGTGGCTTTGCCGGCACTTTTCCTTCGATCGGCTTTTCTGTGCGCCGCACGGTCATCTCATCGAGCGAATTCTTCTTGAACAGCGGTTTTGTCGAGTCACCGGGGATGCCGAAATCGGAGCCGTGCGCTTCTTCGGCCGACTGTTTCTTGAACAGCGAACGGGACACAGCGCCGGCCGGCGTCGGCATGTCGGTGCCGGGTCCCATCGCGTCGAGCGAGGGCTTGGCGAAGAGCGGCTTCTTGACCGGCACGGCACCGTCGGCGCCCATTTCGTCGAGCTCCGGCTTGCGGAAGAGGTTGGGCCGTGCAGCCTTGGCTGCCTCTTCGGCGGCACGTGCCTCGTCGAGCTTGCGGAAACGCTCCCGTTCCTCTGATGTACGATGTTTGGCCACGCCCTTGTTGTGCTTGCCCTTTTCGCGGCCCGAGACCGGGCTTTCCATGTCGGCATATTTGGCCAAAGGATCGTCGGAGATGGACAGTTCCATCTCGCGCAGCCGCTTGATCTCGTCGCGGATGCGGGCCGCCTTCTCGAAATCGAGGTTGGCGGCGGCGTCGCGCATCTGCTTGTCCATCGCGTCGAGATGGGCTTTCAGATTGTTGCCCATCATCGCGCCGGCGCTGTCGGTGAACTGCGAGATGTCGGCGCGGACATGGTCCTTCTCGTAAACCGAGTCCAGGATGTCCGAAATGCGCGACTTGACCGATTCCGGGGTGATGCCGTTGGCCGCGTTCCACTCCATCTGCTTTTCGCGACGGCGGTTGGTCTCGGCCATCGCCCGCTCCATTGAGCCGGTGATCTGGTCGGCATAGAGGATGACCTTGCCGTCGACGTTTCTGGCGGCGCGGCCGATGGTCTGGATCAGCGATGTCTCGGAGCGCAGAAAACCTTCCTTGTCGGCATCGAGAATGGCGACGAAGCCGCATTCGGGAATGTCGAGGCCTTCGCGCAACAGGTTGATACCGACCAGCACGTCGAAGGCGCCGAGGCGCAGGTCGCGCAGGATCTCGATACGCTCCAGCGTGTCGATGTCGGAGTGCATGTAGCGCACGCGAATGCCTTGCTCATGCAGATATTCGGTCAAATCCTCGGCCATGCGTTTGGTCAGCACGGTGACCAGCGTGCGGTAGCCGGCCTTGGTGGTCTCGCGGATTTCGCCGACAACGTCGTCGACCTGGCTCTTGGCCGGGCGCACTTCGACCGGCGGGTCGATCAGGCCGGTCGGGCGGATGACCTGTTCGGCGAAGACGCCGCCGGACTGCTCCATCTCCCAGCCGCCGGGCGTTGCCGAAACCGCGACGGACAGCGGGCGCATGGCGTCCCACTCCTCGAAGCGCAGCGGCCGGTTGTCCATGCAGGACGGCAGGCGGAACCCGTACTCGGCCAGCGTCGCCTTGCGGCGAAAGTCGCCGCGATACATGCCGCCGATCTGCGGTACGGTGACGTGGCTTTCGTCGACAAAGACCAACGCATTGTCGGGGATGTATTCGAACAAGGTCGGCGGCGGATCGCCCGGCTGGCGGCCGGTCAGATAGCGCGAGTAATTCTCGATGCCGGCGCAGGAGCCGGTCGCCTCAAGCATCTCCAGGTCAAAGCGGGTGCGCTGCTCCAGCCGCTGCGCCTCCAGCAACCGACCGGCCCGTTCGAGTTCGACCAGCCTATGCTTGAGTTCTTCCTTGATCGACTTGATGGCCTGGTTCAAGGTCGGGCGCGGCGTCACATAGTGCGAATTGGCGTAGATCTTGACGCTCTTCAGCTCGCCGGTCTTTTGGCCCGTCAGCGGATCGAATTCGGTGATCGCCTCGATCTCGTCGCCGAACAACGAGATGCGCCAGGCACGGTCCTCGAGGTGAGCCGGGAAGATCTCGATCGTGTCGCCGCGCACCCGGAACGAGCCGCGGACGAAGTTTATGTCCTGGCGCTTGTATTGCTGGGCGACGAGGTCGGCGAGCAACGCGCGCTGGTCTAGGCGGTCGCCGATCTGCATCTGGAAGGTCATCGCCGTATAGGTCTCGACCGAGCCGATACCGTAGATGCAGGAGACCGAGGCGACGATGATGACGTCGTCACGCTCGAGCAGCGAGCGCGTCGCCGAGTGGCGCATGCGATCGATTTGCTCGTTGATCGAGGATTCCTTCTCGATGTAGGTGTCGGTCCGGGGCACATAGGCCTCAGGCTGGTAATAGTCGTAGTAGCTGACAAAATACTCGACGGCGTTTTCCGGGAAGAATTTCTTGAACTCGGAATAGAGCTGCGCGGCAAGCGTCTTGTTGGGGGCCAGGATCAGAGCAGGGCGCTGCGTCTCCTCGATCACCTTGGCCATGGTGAAAGTCTTGCCGGAGCCGGTGACGCCGAGCAAAACCTGGGTGCGGTCGTTGCTGTTGACGCCCTCGACCAGATCCTTGATCGCCGTCGGCTGGTCGCCGGCCGGCTCGAAATCCGAGACCATCTTGATGGCGATGCCGCCTTCGGATTTCTCCGGTCGGGCAGGGCGGTGCGGCGTCCACAGCACGCCGTCCTTGTGCAGCGGATTGCCGGATTCGATCAGCGCCGACAGCGCCGCGACGGTGGCGGTGACGCCGCCCGAAGCCATGGTCTCGGCCTCTTCCAGTGAGACATCGAGGCCGGCGACAGGATTGAGACCGGCCGCGGTGCGCTCCCGCGCCGAAGCCGCGCCGCCCATCGACGTGCCGCGTGCCGTACGGCCGGGGGAAGACGAGCGCTCGGGGATCTTTTTCGCCGGCTTCGCTAATTTGCCGCCGACTTTGCCGGAAACGCGCCCTTCCTTCTCGGCTTCCTGCTCGATCTGCTCGGCCCAGTCGGCGATCGAGCCGGTTAGCGGCGCGCCGGTGAACTCGGCCTGCGGCGCTTCGGCAAAGCCGTGCAGTGGCTCCGAGGCATCGAGGAAATCGGTCAGCGGGCTGCGCCGCTTGGGCGGCGAAGCGCGATCGTCATTCGCCGGCGGCGGCGTTTTCTTGTCAGAGAGTCTGGCCATGGCCCGAATATGGGAGGTATCGGCCAAAATGGAAAGAGCGGAGTGGTGAGGGGTGCTGCGCGCAATTTGGCTGCTGACAGCAGGGTGTCAGGAGCACCCTCCAAGCTTCCCGCTCAATTAAACCACAACGCGAACGTCAGAAACCCGGCGCCGCCGAATTGGCGCTGGATCTGGTCGAACTCCTCGCTGGTGAGAATCTTCCCGCGCTCGAGATAGGGCGCGATGGCCGGGCCGGTGATCGACAGCACCAGGTCGAAGGGCTTCGGCTCGTCGAAGAAGCGCTTCATGTTGATGCCCTTGTCGGCGATGCGGAAATGCGGCAGCAAGGTGCGGCCTTCCAGAAGATCCTCGGCCATGGCCAAGGCGGCGAGCCAGGCCTGCACCTGCTGCTCGCCGACGTCGAGGCCGGTGAGCGGGCTGGCGCCTTTTTGCTGCGGCCCGCGCAGCCATTCACGGTCATTGTCGGTTTCGGCGCGGATGGCTTTCCAGTCCTCGCGCGACAGCCGGATCATTTCCATGAGATGGGGGCGCGCGGATTGCCGGCGCTCCGGCTCGACCACTTGCCAGTTGACGAGATGGACCAGCGAGATGAAATCGGCGATGCGCCATTCGGACGACAACATGCCGCCGCTCATGCCGCCGTCCGGCGGAACGAGCGTGTCCTGCAGCGGCAGGTTGGCGCGCGGGAACAGCATATGGAACGAACCGTCGAAGGTGTTGCTGAAGTCATGCGCCAGCCAGAAATCGGCCTGCGCCATCAGGAATTCGGAATAGCCCTGTAGCCAGTAGCCGTCGGCGCGGTCGAAGCGGAAGGTGAGGGCGGGTGCGGCCGCGTCTGGCGCACCGCCGCCGCGTGACAGGGACGCCATGATCGCGGCGGCACTTTCGTCCGGCGCGATCTGGCCGTCCTCGTTGAGATCGATGCCGAGACGGGTCAGGTCGATGACCATGCCGATATCCGCGTCGGCGGGTACCGAGCCCAGCGTGGCTGCGGATTTCTCCAACCGGTCGCGGAAGGCGACGAGAATGGCGCGGAATTGTTCGTAGGTCAGCGGCTCGGGATCGACATTGTCCGGCACCGGCAGCCGCATCAGCGGCAGCATGAACGATTGCGGGCTGTCGAAACCGTGGCGGTGCAGACCGCCCGCCAGGATCTCCAGCGCGGTGAAGAATTCACCGGCGCCGGCGGCATAGGCCGATGCCGGATTGCCGGGCGCGGCGGCTTCCAGCGCGGCTAGCGCGCTGTCGCGCTCGGCCACGGTTTTTGCCTCGAACAGGGCCGTCGGTTCGGGAGCCGCGGCTCTGGCCGAGGACAGCGGCAGGAGAAGAACGATGGCGCCTGCCATCAGCCTGGAAAAACGCGTCATCGTGATCGCCCCTTTTGTCGCTCCGCAGTGGATCATACACGCATTTGGTTCGCGCGCCTGTAGCCCTGTGGTTCACCGATAACAGTCGACGCTTCAATCAATCCGGCGGACGGTCTACACAGGGCAAACGATTGGGCGTCGCGTGTCGAATTATCCGCTTTCCTACAAACTGTCCTGGCTGCCCCGTTTCCTCCGGCCTTCGCTCGGCGGCGCGGCTCGCGGCTTCGCTCCGATGGCGGCAGCCCTGCTCGAACCGGCGCCGGCGCGGACGGTGCGGCTGGCATTCGTCGGCGACATCTCGGCGGTGGCCAATCGTCGTGTGCCGGACTGCGATCCGGCGATCGCGGCGCTGCTCGCCTCGGCCGATCTCGTGGTCGGCAATTGCGAAAGCCCGGTCGTGGAACGGCCGAGCTCTGTTTTGGGTACGAGGTTCGGCACGCACCATGCGATGAGCGAGCGGTTTCTTGCCGAGGCGCTGGCCGCCGCCGGCATTTCGCTGGAAAGACTGGTGCTGTCGCTGGCCAACAACCATGTGCTCGACCAGGGCATTGCCGGCTTCGACGAGACTGTCGCCGCGATGGCGCGGCTCGGCAGCCGCACCATCGGTGCTGGGGCTCCAGTCGAACGGTTTGCGGTCGGGCCGCTGACCATCGGCCTTGCCGGCTTTACCCTGTGGCGCAACGCCGGCGCGGCTCAATTCGCGGGCCGAGTCTCGATGCAAGGCGATCCGACGCAATGGCCGCGCGGTGCCGCATCGGGTGTCGATCTCCTCTGCGCGGTGCCGCATTGGGATTGGGAGTTCCGGCATTTTCCGCGTGCGAAGACGCGGGCACTGGCGCGGCTTCTGGCCGAACATGGCGTCGGCTTGGTCGCCGGGCATCATGCCCACGTCGTGCAGCCGATCGAGCGGATCGGCAAGACGCTCGTTGCCTACGGGCTCGGCGATTTCTTCGGCACTGCCTTCGCGCGCCAGCCATGGCCGGGCCGTATCGGCGCCATTCTCGTCGTCGACATCAGCGCCGATCCCGGCACGCGCGGGGCCATCGCCGCCTACCGGCTGCATGCCTTCATGCGGCTGCGCACCGGCGATCATGAGCGGCTGGTCCCGGTCGAAACGTTGAAGGGAAAATCCAGGCAAAGAGTTTCGGCCCGCCTCGATGCAATCTTCGGTGCCGGGCGCTGATGGCTGCGCTGACGCGGTCCACAAAACCGGCTATCATGCGCTACGCAGGCAAGCTTGTGGCGGCGGGTGGGCGATGGAAACAGCGGATTTCATGCCGAGCGAAGCGGTGATCGCCGGCATCAGGAAGAACATCGAGGTCTACGAGGCCGAAAGAGCTTCGGCCCATCGCCAGACGCGCTGGCGGGTGCCGATGTTCATCGGACTGCTGCTGGTGTTCGTGGCGCTTGTGGCCTGGCTTTTCAACGGGGTTGCCGACCCGAACGAGCAGTGGTTCTCGACCCCGCATGTGTTCCTCTATATCGGCGGCTTCCTGGCGGCAATCCTGCTCTATTTCAAGGCGATCAAGCCGGCGGGCAAATTGCGGCAGTCGTTCCGCAGCACTCTGCTGCCGATCGTCTTCGGCTTCATCGAGAACATGCAATACCGGCACAACGTCAAGCCGAATTCGTTTGACCGGTTGCCGCGTGAGACGGTTGGCCCGTTCAGCCGGCAGTCTTTCGACGATGTTTTTTCCGGCCGCTATGAAAGGTTTCCGTTCGAGCTTTACGAAGCAGATCTCCGGGAAGGGACGGGCAAGAGCACGACAGCAGTGTTCAAGGGCGTCATCGTCGCCTTCGAGACGATCGTGCCGTTCCCCGGCACATTGGTCGCCGCGCGCCGGACCAACAAGGTCGTCGGCTTCTTCCGCGGCATCTTCGGCAGCAAGATGCAGGAACTGTCCAGCGGCGTGCCGGAGCTCGATGCCGCCTACGAGTTCCGCACCGACAATATCGAGGCGGCGCAGCCGCTGGTGACCGGCCGGCTGGCGCAGGCGCTGCGATGGCTCGGCGAAACCCGGCCGAACGATCCGGCACGCGTTGCGCTCAGCGGCAGCGACGGCTTCTTGCTGCTGCCGCAGGAAAGGAATTTCTTCGAGCTGCCGGATATCTCCACGCGCCTCGACTACACCAAGCATGTCGCGCCGATGATCGCCGACATGGGCGCGATCCTGGCGACAGCGGCGCTGGTGCGAAAGATCGGCGTGAACGATGTAGAAGCCGGTTGAACTGGAATTCAGCCGTCAACAACCGAAGCCATAGTTCTGGCGATAATAGTCGGCGTCATCCTTCGACATCTTTTTGAAGAGAACGCAGACAGTGAAGCTTCCCACCCGGCGTCCGTTCTTCATATAACCCCAGTCGGAAATATCGTCCCGGCTGAATTCGATCTCCTGGCCTGCCACGACGTTGTGAACGGTCTGCGGCTCGTTGTCCAAGGTTCCCGCAAATCCGGCCGCCGTACGGTGGAAGGGAATGACCCAGAAATGTTCCGTGGCGTCCCCGTCCCTGACCATGACTTTCAATTGGAAGTCGGCGGTTCCGGATGGAGGCGCGTCGGCCAATGCCAGGAAGTCGTCGAGACCGGCACGCGCCTGCTCGATAGCGGCCGCCATCTCCGGATCGTCGCCAGCTACGCTGACGACCTTGTCGTCGCCCTGACCAGGAGTTTGCGCGTCGGCTGATGCCGGAGCAAACGCGAGCAACAGGGCAAGCGCGGTACGGGCTGCAAGCTTCATGGTGAGACTGCTTTCGACATTTCCGCCAGACAAACCGGATCATCATTCGCCGAACGTCTGATTGGCAACTGGTTTTTGTCTCCATCAGGCGCTATTCCTGGGACAGTGGGGTGGGGCTATGATCGAGGAACGCAAGGGGTTTCGCCTGTCGCGGCGGCTGCTGCTTGGTGCGGCGGTGGTCGGCGGCGCGATGGTCTGGGGCGGCACGACCGTGGCGCGGCTGGCCCGCGGCCCGTCGGCGCAGAAGAATTCCGGGCGCATTGCCGACATTGACGGCATCGACCTGGCGCTGAAGCCGCTGGAGAACGCGCCAGCCTACGATCCGTCGCTGCCATGGCTGACCAAGGGCGGCGACATCAACGATGCCAGCGGCGTTTCGATGACGCCGGTCTACGGCGTTATCGAAGTCAGCGAGGAAAACCACATTGCGAGCGCGTTGGCCTTTGCCCGCACCAATGGCCTGAAGGTCTCGGTCGCGGCGGTGCGCCACTCGATGGGCGGCCACGCCTTCGACGATAACGCACTGGTCCTCGACATGCGCAAATTCAACAAGATCAGCGTCGATGCGGCGGCGAAGGCGATGACCTTGCAGCCGGGCGCGCGCTGGCACGACATCCAGAACCTTTTGCACCCGCGCTTCGCGGTGAAGGCGATGCAGTCGACCGACATCTTTTCGGTCGGCGGCTCGCTGTCGGTCAACGCGCATGGCATGGACCATCAGGCCGGCTCGGTCGCCGGCTCGATCCGTTCGATGCGGGTGATGCTGGCCGACGGTTCGGTGACGACCTGCTCACCGGCCGAAAACACCGAGCTGTTCCGCCACGTCGTCGGCGGCTACGGCCTGTTCGGCGTGGTGCTGGAGGCGACACTCGACATCGTCGACAACGCCGTCTACCGCACCTCGCGCGAGATCATCAAATCGGACGATTTCCCGACGTTCTTCGCCGAGGTGCTGGAGCCAAACAGGGCGATTGGTCTGTTTTATGGGCATCTGTCGACTGCGCCGGGCAATTTCCTCGAGGATATGATCGTCTATCGCTATGACAAGGTCGCCGACCAGCCGCCGGCCGACCAGCCGGCAATCGGTGAACCGGGCTCGGTTGGGCTCAAGCGGGTGATCATCAACCTGGCGAAATGGGGCAGCCTGTTCCAGGAGCTGAAATGGTTCACCGAAAAGACGCTGGAGCCGCAATTCGAGAGCTGCACGGTGGCGCGGACGGCGGCAATGGCCGAGGGCGAGGCCTGCCTGGTCACGCGCAACAACCCGATGCACGATTCAGTGCCCTATCTGTTCAACGACCTGCTCGACGAGACCGACATACTGCACGAATATTTCATCCCGCGGGCGGCCTATAACCCGTTCATCGCGGAAGCGCGCGAGATCCTGCGCAACCAGAGCCTGCCGGTGCTCAACGCGTCGGTACGCATCGTCCACAAGGAGGATGTGGCGCTGAATTATGCGCCGGAGCCGGCCTATTCGCTGGTGCTCTACATCAATCAGCCGACCGACGCCGACGGCAATGCCAGGATGCGGGCACTGACAAGGGCGCTGATCGACGTGACGATCAAGTATGGCGGGCGTTTTTTCCTGCCCTACCAACTCCACTACACGGGCAAGGAGCTGCTTGCCTCCTATCCGGAACTGCCGTCCTTCCTGGCGAAGAAGCGGCAATACGATCCGGGGGAGCTGTTTTCCTCGACTTTTTACCGCGCCATCAAGGCACTGATCGGCACGGCCTGAAGTGCCGGTTACAGACCGTCAGGCAGCTTCGCCGCCAGCCAGTTCGCCGAGCGCCTGGCGATGCCGATCGTTGCCGATGCGGCGCGGCCGAGATCGGTCTTGACCACGGCGTACCCGGTCTTCGTGCGGTAGAGCAGGGCGCTGCCGCCATCGACCGCCGCTTCGTAGGCGACCGGCCGGACGGCTTCTGTTTCCGTCGCCGTCGCCTGCGTTCCGACCGCTGCACTGGGCCGATGGCTCAGCTCCGGCGGCAGCGGGTCTGTCGCGGCCGTGCTGGCCGTCGTCAATTCGGGCTCCGAAGTGGTCGCCGCGAGCTGCGATGACGAAGACGAGTTCTGTGTCCGGCAGATGCCCGAGACCAGCGGATAATCGAAATTGCGCTCGCGCAGCATCTGGCTTTTCATTGCCGCTTCGCATTCAGCGATGGTCGACCACTTGGCGGGCGTCTCGCCGATATATTCGCAAAGCCTGGCGTCGCAGTCGCAGCCGACGATGGTCATGGCGACAAGGGCGGTCTTGATCACGGTCTTGTCCCTCCGAATTGCCCGGCGCATGTGCGCAAGATCAAAGTGCTACGGCATCATCAATCGTTGCGGAACAAGGCGGGATTTGGCCGCGATTGTGGAATGAGCGTGGCGGAGCGTCACGCAGCGTCTTGCCGAGGCCGGCTGTGACTGAAAGGCCTCAGTAATCGTAGACGTGTTCGAGCCTGGCGCCTGCCGTCATCAGCGCCGGCAGCACGATGTGCAGCTTGCGCACGGCGACGGTCAGGCCGGTGCGGCGCGTCGAAGGTTCCGCCGGAAGCGGGTAGCTGAACAAGGTGCGTGCGCCTTGGGGAACATTGATCTCGTCATTGGAAAGCACGGTGACCATGATCTCGTCATTGCCGCCGATCTCGACGAAGGAGACGCCCTTGCCGATCAGGCGCGGGATCATGTCGGTGAACACCTGATAGCGCCTGGTGACGAAGACCGTGCCGTCGGCGCCGAGATCGCGCTCCAGCAAGGTGTCGGGCTCGTTGCGGGTCACCTCGCTGACCGGACCCTTGGCCCAGACGTGGATGTCGAGCAAGGCCGGGTCGGTGGTGGCGGCGAGCGCCGACTTGATCAGATCGGCGTAACCCTGCTTGATGGTGTAGGCGAGGCCGAAGGCGAGCTTGCGTTCGCTGGTGCGGACGGCGCTGTCGTCCGCTGCCGGCTGGACGGCAAACAGGCCGGCACGCTTTTCGGCATAGGGAAACTGGTACCACGGCACCTGGTCGAGAAAACCAGCATAGTCGGCCGCTACCTTGGCCTGGTAGATGTCGACGGCGGTGCGCTTGCCGGCCGTCGCTTCGGTAATGCGGCCGACCGTATTTTCATAGGCCCATTGGATGGCGTGCTCGATCGTGTGGCTGGTGCCGATGATCACCAGCATCTGGTGGTTGTCGAGGTTGAACTTGTAGGCGGAGCTGGCGCGGACCACCATCGCATAGTCCTGCCAGAAGCGGCCGATATAGGAGAGATAGGGAAAACCGCTCGGCTGGTTCTTGTCGACGAAGCCGGCATATTCGCGGGCGGCGTAGACGATGGCCCATTCCGGATAGGTCAGAAAGGTCGATTCCTCCGGCCGCTGGTAGCCGGGGATCTCGGCACGTACCTTGTCGGCCAGCGCCTTTGGCGGGGCACCCTCGGCGATCCCCGGCAATGGTGTTGTGTCCAGCGACGGCGTTGTGAGAAAGCCGTACGCCAGCCCGGCGATCGGGATCAACACAACAATGACGACAAGCCAGAGGATCGCCTTGATGATGCGCTTCAGCAAGCGGAACAGGAACATGGCCGGTCAGGCCGTGGCGAAATGGTCGTACACGCGTTTCGACAGCCAGAACCCGACATAGACGGCGAAGCCGCCGATGACGATGTGCGGCAGGTTGGCGAAAAAGCGGGCCGGGAATTCGATGTCGTTCAAGGAGCGGAAGCCGTTGATGAAAATGCCGCCATCGAGGCAGCCGGAACCGGTGACCAGGCCGAGCACGCCGTCGAACAGATAGACCGAGCCGAACAGCTTGAAATAGAACACCGCCTGGCGGTGCGAGATGAAGGCGGCGGCCAGCGCCCAGACGCCGGAGAAGGCGTGCAGCAAATCGTCATACCATTGCAGCGAGAACAGGCCGAACAGATTGCCGCCGGCATCGTTGAAGGCCGGCACATAGCCGATCGCAACAACACCGAAGAACAGGAAAGCATAGGCAACAGCAAGCTTCTGGATGAGCGTCATGAAGTATCCCCCTGCCGTCAGCCTTCTCAAACGGCCCCCGACGGCTAATGGATAGTAGCTGATTTTGGCGCAGGGTGAAGCGTCGCCGGCAAAATCGTCAGGAAGAGCCACAAAGACAGTCGGCGCCGGGATTTCTCCCAGCGCCTCCCTGTCAGATCAGGACACGGTCGCGGCGGCAACTCCCGAAAGATGTCGCGCCATGCCGGCCTTGATTTTGACGGTCCTGCCAGTCGCCACCCGAGGGCAGCGTCCGTTCCGGACCACGCCGGTCTCCACTCTTGCGAGCTTTGCCCAGCGCGCCATCGAAGGTTTTTGCCGTCCTTCATGGCAGCATCGGTCCGCCGTTGGCGTTCGCACGCTTTCCGCGGCCCCGTAGGTCTCGGCTTCCATCCCTCCAACAAGCAAGCCTGTTCTCGTTCAGGGCCGTACGGGCCTCAGGAAATCCGCCGTTCCGCTTTGCCTTTCGGCGTGGCGATCGGTAGCCGCCTGAGATGGGTTTAATGTACGCCGGATAAGCGTTTGGCGAAACTGCCGCAAGCCTGTGAATAGCGGGATTATCGGGGACTGACCCTGCCAAAATAGCGACTTTCCGATCTCTGCCGACGCCGGCCGGGATTTGCCGCCTCGATGCGGAGGCCGCATTGTCGGACATTCGATCTTGCCCCGCGGGCCGGCGCGGGCTTCAATGGCGGCAAATGATTGGAAGGCGTGTTCGATGGCCTTGGGGAGGCAGGCTTGAAGGTCGCGGTGGTTCTCAATCCGATCGCCGGCGGCGGCAGGCTCAAGCGGCATTGGCCAGAGGTTGCGGCTTCGCTGAAAAGACATTTCGGCGATTTCGAGCTGCGTGAAACGCAGGCCGAGGGCGATGCCGAACGGCTGGCGCTCGACCTTGCCGCCATCGGCTTCGAGCTGGTGATTGCGGCCGGCGGCGACGGCACCGCCAGCGAAGTCGCCGACGGGCTGCTGAAGGCTTTCCGGGAAAGCGGCCGGACGGCCGAACTTGGGCTGCTGCCGTGCGGCACCGGCATCGACTTCGCCCGCGGGCTCGGCCTATCGAATAATGTCGATCTGACACTGAAGCGGATTGCCGAGGCCAAGGGGCGCAAGGTCGATGCCGGGTGCATCAGCTATGTCGACGACCACGGCGCGCTGGCCAGCCGCCATTTCATCAACATCGCCAGCCTCGGGCTTTCCGGCGCCACCGACCGTGCCGTCAACGCCGACAAGCGCAAGGGCAAGGTTTCGGCCAAGGCGCTGTTCTACTGGCGCACGGTCTGGGAATTCCTTCGCTACCGGTTCCAGGACGTTGCGATCACCGTCGATGACGGTGCCCCGGTCGAGGCGCGCATGGCGCTGGTGGCGGTGGCCAACGGGAAATTCTTCGGCGGCGGCATGATGATCGCGCCCGACGCCGAGCTTAGCGACGGCGAGTTCGACATCGTCATCCTGCGCGCCGCCGGCAAGCTGAAGCTGATCTGGGACATCCGCCTGCTCTATGGCGGGCGGCACCGCAACCATCCGGCGATCACCATCCTGCGCGGCAAGAAGGTGGTTGTCGAGCCGCTCGGCGATGTGCAAAAGAACGCCGCGCTGATCGACATAGACGGCGAATCGCCGGGTCGCATACCGGCGACCTTCGAGATCCTGCCCGGCGCATTGACGCTGAGATATTGAATCAAGCCGTTGAGGGATTGATTCAAGTTGTTTCGGCGGTGATTCCGATCCTAGGTTCAACACGTTGAAATCGCGTGACATTGTTGGTCGGTCTCGCTTGACAACTCACGGCATCAACGGTGTCTGCATCATCTGCAAATGCAGGTCCTTGCCGGTCCAGGGATGCGCCTCGCAGACGGCCTCATCGAGCTCGACGCCGAGGCCCGGCTCCTTAGACGGGATGACGTTGCCGTCCTGCCATTCGATCTTCTTCTTGAGCAGCTTCTCGTGAAAACCGTCCCACTGCTTCAGTGATTCCAGAATGAGGAAGTTGGGCAGCGTCACCGCAAGCTGGATGTTGGCGGCGCCGACGATCGGCCCGCAATAGCAATGCGGCGCGACCTGGATGTGATAGGCCTCGGCCATGGCGGCGATCTTCTTGGTTTCGAGAATGCCGCCGGAGCGGCCAAGGTCGGGTTGAAGAATGGTCGCGGCACGGTTCTCGATGACCCGGGCAAATTCGAACTTGGTCGTCAGTCTTTCCCCTGTCGCGATCGGGATCGAAGTGCCGCGCGCCACTTGAGCCATGACCTCGGGCATGTCGGGCGGCACCGGCTCCTCGAACCACAGCGGATCATAGGGCTCGATGGCGCGGGCGAGGCGCAATGCACCCGAAGCGGTGAACTGGCCGTGCGTGCCGAACAGGATGTCGGCTCTGGTGCCGACTGCCTCGCGGATCGCCTTGACCATGCGGGCGGAGAGGTCGATGTCGACGAGGCGCGGCTGGTGCCCATCGAAGGCGGTGTAGGGGCCGGCCGGATCGAGCTTGACCGCATTGAAACCCTGCTCGACATATTCGAGCGCGCAGGCGGCGGCCAGATCAGGATCGTTGTAGACGTTCTTGCCGCGCGCATCCTCGGAGTGGACGCTGCCGCTGTGCGGATAAAGGTAGGTATAGGAACGCAGCGTTTCGTGCACCTGGCCGCCAAGCAGCTTGTAGACCGGCTTGCCGGCCTCCTTGCCGATAATGTCCCAGCAGGCGATTTCGAGCGCCGAGAAACAGCCCATGCCCGACACGTCGGGGCGCTGGGTGAAGCCGGACGAATAGGCGCGGCGGAAGAAGGTCTCGACGTCGTGCGGATCGCGGCCGACGAGATAGCGCTGTGCCATATCCTCGACCATTTTTGCGGTGACATGGGCCGAGAAGGTGGCGTTGTAAGCCTCGCCATAGCCGACGACGCCGCCATCGGTGGTGAGCTTGACGAAGATGAAATACTTGCCGCCGATGCCGGGCGGCGGATTGCCGACAACCCAGGTCTTGACGTCGGTGATCTTCATTTTTGATCCTCCAGAACCAGTTCGGCGCCCTTCCATCCGGTCATGATCGCGGCAGCGTTGGTGTTGCCGGTGATGTTGTCTGGAAAGATCGAGGCATCGATGACGCGCAGGGCTTCCAGGCCATGCACCTTCAGGCGCGGATCGACGACGGCGCGCGCCGGGTCCGGCCCCATGCGGCAGGTCGAGACCGGGTGATAGACGGTGCCCGAGCGCTCCCTGAAATCCTGAATGAGATCTGCATCGGAGGCGATCGACGGACCCGGCAAAACCTCCTCCTCGATGATCTCGGCCATCGCCGGCATCGAGGCGATCTTCCTGACGAATTTCACCGCCGCCAGCATTTCGGCGACGTCCGCATCGGTCGAAAACGCGTTGGCGACGATCTTCGGGTAATCGCGCGGATTGGCGGAGCGGATCATGATTTCGCCGCGGCTCGACGGCCGGCAGTTGGACAGGCCGATGGAAAAACCCGGCCACGGATCTGGCGTCAGGATCGGTCGCTCGCCGCTCTTCGGAATGACGGTCGAGAAGGCCTGGAAATAGAGCTGCATGTTGGGCCGTGCCGCGGCCGGATCTGTGCGGAAGAAGCCGCCGGCATTGTTCATCGACAGCGACAACGGGCCCGAGCGCAGCAGGATATATTGCATGCCGACCAGCAGCTTGCCCCACCACGGGCGCAGGATCTGGTTGAGCGTCGGCAGCCTGCCCTTGAAGGTGTAGTTGATGCCGACATGGTCCTGCAGGTTTGCTCCGACATTCTCGTTGGCGCAAATGACGGGAATGCCGAGCGCACCAAGCAACGCCGATGGGCCGATGCCTGAAAGCTGCAGCAATTGGGGCGAATTGACCGAACCGCCCGACAGGATGATCTCGCGGCCGGAGCGGGCGGTTTTCGTCTCTCCATTTTGGAGATACTCGACACCGACGGCGCGCTTGCCTTCGAACAGGATTTTTGTCGCCAGCGCATTGATCTCGACGCGGACATTTTTGCGCTTCATCGCCGGGCGCAGGATGGCGCGCGCCGCCGACATGCGGCGGCCGTTCCTGGTGGTGATCTGATAGACGCCGACGCCTTCCTGCGTGGCGCCGTTGAAATCCGGGTTGAGCGGCAGGCCGGCCTGGCTGGCGGCGGCGAGATAGCGCTTGGTGAGCGGATGGACGGAGGTCGAGCAGTCGGTGACATGTAGCGGCCCGCCGACGCCGCGCCATTGGTCGGCGCCGGCCTGGTTGTCCTCCAGCGCCTTGAAAGCGGGCAGCAGGTCGTCGAAGCCCCAGCCGGGGTTGCCGGCATCCCGCCAGGCGTCGAAATCCTCGCGCGCGCCCCTGATCCAGACCATGGCGTTGATTGAGCTCGAGCCGCCGAGCAGCTTGCCGCGCGGCCAGTGGTCGACATTGCCGGCGAGGCCGGGGTCAGGCTCGGCCTTGTAGTTCCAGTTGACCGCCGGGTCGAAGAAGGTCTTGCCATAGCCGAGCGGCATCTGGACGTAGAAGCGGAGGTCGCTGCCGCCGGCCTCAAGCACCAGCACCGAGAAGCGGCCGGAAGCCGACAACCTTTCGGCCAGGACCGAGCCGGCCGAACCGGAACCGACGATGATGAAGTCATAGGTCTGCATGGTGGCTGCGGCTGGCTCCGAATTTTCGCTCAGCCTAGACGCCGCGGACCGCCGCGATCACGGAGCTTCCGGCATCGCCTGTGAAAAAAGCGACCGGCACTTCGTTTGCATTCAGTGTCCTGCCCTAAGCATTACAGTGCGTTACAGTGACAGTGCCACTAATTGGAGCGCGAACTCTGCGCAACGGGTTGCGATCAATTAGTGCACTGTCACCGTAATTCGTAATTCGAATTCAAGCCCCGCCATCTGAGCTCAGGACGTTGGTCACGCCTTCGCCTGTGCTTTGTCGGCAAGCCTGTCCGAGCATCACAGGCGATGATCGGCAATCTGCCTGAAATCATAGCGCATGATCGGGCGGGCCGGCGTCCTGCGGGCGACGACCCTGAACCCGGCGCGCGCGAAGGTGGAGGCATATCCGCTGCCGGAAGCGCTCGGCGATACGTCGGCGTCGAAAGGATAGGCTTCGAGGGCAGGAGCGTTTGCGCGCCTTGCGACTTCCAGGGCCTGTGCAATCAGCTGGGATGTTACGCCCCGCCGGCGGTATTGTTTTCGCACGTAGAGGCAGGACAGGGACCAGACCGGCCTGTCATCCACGCGCTTGAGCTGCCATAGCCGATCGAGCCAGGGCAGGGCATCTCGCGGCGTCACCTGGCACCAGCCGACAGCCACATCGCGGTCGAAAGCAAGCAAACCCGGAGGCGGACCATGCTGTACGGCTTGCCGGAACGCTGCCTTGTTTTCCTCGCCGGGCCGCTTTCGATAAGAACGACCGATCCGCCCGTACATACACCAACAACGACTGCAGACGGCGCTGTCGCCGAACAGGTCCTCGAGCGCCGGCCACAGATCGGGCGTCAGTGGGCGAAAGGTGAGCTTCATGTCATGTTCTTCACGATGAAATCACAGGTCCGCATGATGGACGCGGGCGGCTTTGGAAATTAAGCTCTATCCCAGACAGCGCGCGCCTCTGGCGTCACTGAGGCTTCTGGCTTCCCTTCTGAAAGAGGCGACTGGCCCTCAAGTCTGTCGCTTTCCGTAGGCGTGTAGAAACGATATCAAATCCCTTGTCCAACGTTGTCCCTGCGACCCTATGGGGTTAAATCCAGGACTGCTGTCCTGCTCCGCATGTTGACGGGGAGGGAAACGTGCTCGTGCGTGATCGTCCATCTGTTTCCAGATCGACGAAACGCATTGCTCACGCGCACCCAGTAGTCGACATTCGCGCCTGTTTTCATGGTGCCGTGCGCTCGGATGAGCATCCATGCGGCGGCAACCGCGTCGCCGGCTGCGACATCCAGTTGGCCAAGCTGCTGGCCAATCGGACCAGACCAGCGAGGAAACCAATCCAAGAACCGCTCGCGAAGGGCGTTCGATCCCACATACCGAAGCGGCGGTACGAGGTCGAAATAGACTATGTCATCGGAGTAAAGGGACATAAGCCACTCGATGTCTTTGGCGCCCATGGCAGCCGATCGACTGTCCAGCAATTCCCTAATCGCGGTTTCATCACCTGGCATCGTCTCCTCCAATCTCATCATTTCGCCCGCTTGCCGGGCGTGAGCTGTCCTCCCGCGTCGTCATCAGGGTAACCACCGATGGTGCTCCCCGACAACCAGCGTTCACCCTTTCAAACGATAACGAAAGTCATCCTGGCGTACGGCGTCGCGAGAATCCGGCGGGACCATGCATGGTGACGCCACAAAGCGCCGACACCTCCCGCGGTCGGCTTCACCCGCTGAGCGGTCGACGGCAACGTACGCCCAACGGCTCATTGAGCTCGTAGCCGAATTTTCAAACTGCGACATTCCCGACGGTGCGTTGACGCATCGTCGCCACCCCGATACGGGATGGGACAATCGATCTCGAAGGATTTCCCGCATGGTGCATTACGCGGACGGGCGGCCGATCGGCGATTTGACTCTGCGGACGCTGGCCATGCCTTCCGACGCCAATGCGGCGGGCGATATTTTTGGCGGCTGGGTGATGGCGCAGATGGATCTCGCCTGCGGCATCCGCGCCGCCGAGCGCGCCAAGGGCCGCGTGGTGACGGCGGCGGTGAAGGAAATGTCCTTCGCCAAGCCGATGAAGATTGGCGACACGCTGTGCATCTACACGCATGTCGAACGCGTCGGCCGCACCTCGATGACGCTCAAGGTCGAGGCCTGGGCGCAGCGCTATCTCTCCGACCTGATGGAGAAGGTCACCCATGCCGACTTCGTCATGGTGGCGCTGGACGGCGAAGGCAAGCCGAAGGCGGTTCCCGCGGAAGGCTGACCGGCCTGATTCCAGAAGATGGATTTAAACAGCCGTCTCTCCCGCGCGGGGGATGCGGGCAGCGATGCGGCGTGGTCTTTGACCAACGGGTTCCCGCATGCGCGCCTGCAGCGCGAGCGACGGGATCTTGGGAGGAAAGACAATGCGTCAACACATGCTGAACGCTGCCCTGGCCGGTGCGTTTGCAGCCTTGCTCTGCCTGTCGTCCGCAAGCGCTTTTGCCGAGGTCAAAAAAGGCGATCCAGGCGCCACCTGCACGTCGGAAAACCGCACCATCAACGGGCAGGCGGCCAAGTGCGAGATCTGCTCGGCGACGAAATGCGACACCAGCGGTACGACGGTGAGCAATTGCCGGAAGGAGACGACCACGACCTGCACGATTGGCGGCAAGGTGGTCAGTCCCAACCCGAAATGGAACCGGATCGAGAAGCTGCCGAAGAGCAAGATGCAATTACAGCAGTAGGGCTCATCCGGAGGATCCCCGTCAGGTTCAAACCCTTGCAGCGCAAGGGCTCAGCTGTGCATGGCGTCGAATTTTTCGCGCGCGACCTTGACACGCTCGGTGTTCTTGCGCGCCCATTCGCCGAGTGCACCGACCGGCACCAGAAGCTCGTAGCCAAGGTCGGTCAATTCGTAGTCGACCCGCGGCGGGATGGTCGGGAACACGGTGCGCGTGACGAAGCCGTCGCGCTCGAGCCCGCGCAAAGTGGTGGTCAGCATCTTCTGTGAAATGCCGCCGACCGCGCTGCGCAGCTCGTTGAAACGCAGCGGCCCGTCGCCGAGCTTGCCGACGACGAGCACGGTCCATTTGTCGCCGACGCGCTGCAGGATTTCCGAGATGGCGCGGCAGTCCTCGGTGCGGTGCGGGTGCCTTGGTAACAAAAAAGTGCCTCCTTGCACATTGAATGGCCAGTTACTCATATAGCGCAGGTATCTAAACGATACCAGTATTCCTGTAAGGAGAGCCCCTCTATGTCAAAACCCAAAATCGCCATCGTCATTGGTTCGACCCGCGCCGCGCGCTTTGCCGACGTCCCGGCCCAATGGATTGCCAAGATCGCCAGGTCGCATGCCGACATCGATGTCGAAGTCGTCGACCTGCGCGATTTCCCGCTGCCGTTCTTCGATGAGGTCGCATCCTCCGCCTGGGCGCCGTCGCAGAACGAAGTGGCGCAGCGCTGGCAAAAGAAGGTCGCCGGATTCGACGGCTTCATCTTCACCGCCGCCGAATACAATCATGGCCCGACGGCCGTGCTGAAGAACGCCATCGACTACGCCGCCAACGAGTGGAACAAGAAGGCGGCCGGCTTCGTCGGCTATGGCAGCGTTGGTGGCGCGCGTGCGGTCGAGCAGCTGAGGCTGCATGCGATCGAGTTGCAGATGGCGCCGGTGAAGTCCGCCGTCCACATCGCCTGGGCCGAGTTCCTTGCGGTCAAGCAAGGTGAGAAGAAGCTCGATGAATTCGAGCACCTCAACCAGGCGGCAACCGCGCTCGTCAACGACATTGCATGGTGGGCCAGGGTACTGAAGACGGCGCGTCAGGCCGATGCCGTCGCCGAGGAAGTCAAGGCGGCCTGAGCGCAGGTTCGAACAATCCTCCCAAGGATTAATTCTCCCAAGGATTCAGGGCGGCGCATGCGCCGCCCGTTTTTTTCAGACGGCATGCGCGTCCTGCGCTTGCCTTGGCCTGATGATGCAATCGGCAAGGCGGTCCATCTCATTCAACTCGTCGGCGTGGTGCTGACCCCACTGGCAAAGTGCCAGCAGGATGGGCTCGAGGCTGAGGCCGAGCCGCGTCGCCGAATATTCCACGCGCGAGGGGATCTCGGCAAAGATCTCGCGGCGAACGAGGCCGTGCTCTTCCATGTCGCGAAGCTGCTGGATCAGCACTTTCTGCGTGATATTGGGCATCAATCCTTGCAGCGCCGACAGCCGCCGCGGCCCGTCGAAGAGATGGTAGAGGATGATCGCCTTCCAGCGGCCCGAAATCACTTTCAGCGCGCGCTCGGCCGGCAGCATCGGCAGTCTCTTGATCAGCTTGGCCATGGTCACCTCCCGGTCAGCGGCGGACAAATCGGTGTGTGGTCGAAGCCAGGCAGATAGTGGCAAACAGCGGCCGATGCCAATAACGATCGGTGCGTGTGATGAGAGCCATTCAACTGAACCGTTTCGGCGACCCTGACGTTCTCGAAATGGTTGAGGTGCCGAAGCCCGAGCCGCAAGCCGGCGAGGTCCTGGTCCGCGTTCGTGCGGCCGGGGTGAATTTCTTCGAAGTGCTGATGCGCGCAGATCGCTACGCGGTGACGCCGCAACTGCCGATGATCCTTGGCGTCGAGGCCGCCGGGATCGTGGAGGCGCTCGGGCATGGGGTGGATGCTTCCTTGCTCGGCACGCGCGTCGCCGCGCCGTTGTTCGCCTCGAGCCGCCCGTTAGGCGGCTATGCCGATTATGTGACGATTGACGCAAGCCTGGCCGTGCCCTTGCCGGATGCGCTCTCGTTCGAAGCCTCGACGGCATTGATGGTGCAAGGACTGACGGCGTTGCATCTGTCGCGGCAAAGCCCGCCGGCCGGCAAATCGGTGCTGGTCGCCGCTGCCGCGGGCGGCGTCGGTTCGTTGCTTGTCCAGCTTGCGAAGCGGGCAGGGGCGAGCAATGTCATCGCGGCTGCCGGCAGCAAGGCCAAGCTCGATCTTGCTTTGTCGCTGGGGGCCGACGTTGCCGTCGACTACAGCAAAACGGACTGGCCAGAGCGCATCCGGGTAGCGACAGGCGGCGCCGGCGTCGACATCGTCTACGACATTGTCGGCGGCCCGCTGACGGCGGTTGCGCTGGAGGCTCTGGCACCTCGCGGAGAGCTGGCGTTTGCCGCACTTGGCAGATACGCGCTCGGCGCCCCGGAGATGGAGGCGATGATCGGCCGCAACCAGTCGCTGAGGGGTTTTGCACTGCTGCCGCTGCTGTCTCCAGACGTGCTCCGTGACGACCTGTCGGGGCTCTTCAATCTGGCGGCAAGTGGTGAGCTTAAAGTGACCAACGGCGGTCGCTTCCCGCTCGACCAGGCCAGTCAGGCGCATCGCCTGCTGGAGGAGCGCGGCGCGACCGGCAAGGTCGTCTTGATACCCTAGTAGTGCTCGGCAAGGAGCCGGGGATCCGGGCTTGTGCCGTTCCGGCCGTCAGCGAACCCGATAGAACGGATTTGGCAACAGGAACAGCTTCTCGGCATGCCCCCCGAACAAGTCGGATGGCTGGTCGCCGACATTGGCAATTATCGTGTAGCCGGCCTTTTCGATTTCGGCTCTTATGAGTGCCTTGAAATCTGCGGCGGAACCATATTTGGCTCCAGGCTGGACCATGTAAAGGTGCTCATAGCCGGCATAGCCCGCCGACTGCAGGTTCTGTTCGGTTGCCTGACGCTGGTCCTCCGGACGTCCGGTGATGAAGAACACCGCGACTTTCGCCGTTCGCGCCTGCCGGAAGACCTCCAGCACCGGGTCAATGGCCGGATCCTTCGCAAGCTGGTCCCAGGCGGCCCAGCCACAGGGACCGTCGATTGCGATATCGCAGGCGCCGCTGATCGGGCGGCCGAAATTGTCACGTGTGATCACTTCCCAGTTGGCCAAAGCCGTCTCGTCGATGTCGAGCACCAGTGCGGGGCGAGGCACCTCCGTCGCGCGCTTGACGACCCAGTCGCCGGCCTGCTTCGCCACTGCGGCAAGGTCGCGATCATAGTCGCCGGAATCATGATAATTGGCAGCCGCCAGCATCGCATCGCCGACATTGGCTGGCTGGGACGGGCTTGTGAGAAGGAGCGAATCGGAACGTGCCGGCACAGGAACATTTGTGCCGATCATCAGCACGATTGCCCCGACACGCGCAATTCTATTCCAACCAATCGCCCGCATCACGAGACTTTGCGGTCACGAGAAGTCCGCTGTCAAGCGAGACCGAACAGACGACCGTGCTCCCGGGTGAATTGTGACACGCTTTCGTAACCGACCGCGAACGCCGCGCTGCTCGCGGTCTTTTCCTCCGACAGGTGACGCACCGCCGAAATCTCCGGCGCAAGTGCGTCACCCCAGGTCATAGCCAACACGGCCTTGACCGTGCCCTACGCCGCCTGAACGATCTCGACCAGTTCAACGTCGAACACCAGATCCCGCCCGGCCAACGGATGATTGCCGTCGAGCTTGACGCTGGCGTCGTCCACGCCGACGACTGTTACCGGCATCGGGCGCCCTTCTGGGGTTCTGACCTGCAATCGAGTGCCGATATCGACGTTGATGTTGTCTGGTACGCGGGCGCGGTCAACGGTCATGACCGCTTCGGGGCGGTGGGGGCCATAGGCGGCCTCGGCGGGAACAGTCACGGTGCTTTTCGCGCCCACCTCCATGCCCTCGACATGGGTTTCAAGACCGGGAATCACCTGTCCTTCACCCAGCGTGAATTGCAGCGGTTCGTTGCCGGAAGAATCGAATTGGGTGCCGTCTGCGAGGCGGCCATTGTAATTGATGCGCACGGTGTCGCCATTCTTGGCCTGTGTCATGGTAGTCATCCTTTTGGAAGGTTTTGAGGGGCCGGCCAGAGCTCACGGTCCCGTCCTCGATCATCCACGCACTCAAGTGCACGGCGCGAGACGTTAAAACTAGGTGCCTGGCTGCCGATGTAAACCCCGATTGAGCTACGTCGGTATGACGCCGCCGGCGCTCGCCGCCTCCGGCAGGAGTGCGCCGGACTGGCGGTCATGCCGCCTCAACCCATTCAGGCGGCGTGCAAATGGCGGCTAGATCAGGTTATGGCCGCCATCGATGCGGATTGTCTCGCCGGTCGTGAACTCGCTTTCCATGAGGTAGACATAGGCGGCGGCGACGTCCGCAGCGGTCGGAATTTTTCTCGATGGCAACCGGGCAGCCATATCGGCAAAGAATCCGGATTTGGCTTCTCCAACAATGTCCCACATCGGTGTGTCGACCCATCCGGGAGACACGACATTGACGCGCGTCGGGGCCAGTTCGAGCGCCAGGGCGCGGGCGAAGTAGCTGAATGAGCCGGCAATCGCGGAGACGACTGCACCTCCCGGCACCGGCGGCTTGTCCTTGTTGATACCCGACGTGAAGGTCATGGAGCCGCCGGCCCTCAGGGTGCGCACAGCGTGCTTGGCGAGCATGACGGCGCCAATCAGCTTGTTGTCGACGAAGCGCCGCACCGCCTCCATGTCGGTACCGCCGATGGGATCGCCGGGCGGCAGTGTTCCGGCGGTCGATACGAGGTGATCGAAATGACCGGCCTCTTCGAACAGGCGAGCGACGTCTGCTTCGTCGGTCATGTCGGCGACCAAACTTGTCACGCGATTACCCGCATTGAGCGTCCGTTCGGCCGCCTGCAGTTTCTCTTGCGACCGGCTGACGATCACGACCGTCGCTCCGCTGTTGAGCGCAGCTTCCGCGACGCCAAGACCAATGCCGGAGCTGCCTCCGACGACGATGACTTTCCTGTCCACGAGCGATGTCACGGGAGGTCTCCATTCGTTTGCGATGTAGGTGAGGGTCAAGCCTTGCCGGCGTAGGCGGCTTCGAGGTCGGCGATGATGATCTTGCGCATCCCATACATCGCCTGCCGGACGCGGTTGGCCTTTTCGCGATCCGGATCGGCACTGAGCCGCGGCAGGATTTCCGGGATGACCTGCCAATAGACGCCGAACTTGTCAGTGAGCCAGCCGCAGGGTTGTTCCCTGCCGCCGCCGGCGGTGAGCGCCTCATAGTAGTAGTCGGTCTCGGCCTGGTCCTTGGTCTCGATGTAGAGCGAGAGCCGCTCGTTAAAGGGCGGCTGCGGCCCGGCGTTGAGCGCTGTAAGGTGCAGTCCCTCGAGTTCGAAATCGAAGGTGGCATGCGGGACCGTCTTGTTGGTTCCGGACACCCAGTCGGTGTATTCGATCGTCTCGAGCACTTTGCCGTTCTTGAAGACCGAGAGATAGAAATCGCGGGCCTCCTTGGCGTCGGTGTTGAACCAGAGGAATGGATGGATGGTGGCCATGTCCGTTCTCCGTTAATTCCTTGCGACAGCGATCTTTCGCGAAGAACCTGTCCGCCGTTACTTTCGTTCAGGCTAGCGGCGGTCCGACTGCCGATAGATCGAGCCGTCCCAGTCGCGGGCCAACCCGAGGTCTTCGAGCCGGCGGGTCGAGAAGCGTGCAATCAGCCGCTCGGTCCGGCGCCGGCTGCTCGAGGCGAGGATGCGGCCGGCCATGCCGGTCAGGACGTCGACGATGGGTTCAACTCGTTTGGCGCTCATGGTGCTCTCCCAGGGTTGCGGCAGTTTTGGTGTTGGTAGTTGCCCCGCGACTTTCGTCAGCGAGAGTATCAGTCACATCAGACTTGCCTTTTGCAGCGGCGGTGGATGGCTGATTACGTGAGCAAACATGCCGTCTTCCGGTCTGGACGACAAACGACTTATCGGCGACAATGTGTGAGCATCGCTCACACATGCAGGTATCGATCATGCCCCGGAAACTGCCTCCCCTCACCACCTTGCCGAGCTTCGAGGCGGCGGCGCGCCTGTTGAGTTTCTCCAAGGCGGCAGAGGAACTTCATGTCACCCACGGCGCCATCAGCCGGGCGATCAAGAACCTTGAGGATCAGCTCGGTGTGCAGCTGTTCGAGCGCGGTACGCGTTCGGTGAGCCTGACCGCCGTCGGCGAGCCCTATGCGCGGGCGGTGCGCGAGGTGCTCGACCAGTTGGCTGCCGCCACCGCTGCAGCAACGGCCCGCTATTCGAGCTCGACACTGAACGTCAGTACCTCCGATGGCTTCGCGGGGAGATGGCTGGTGCCACGCCTCTATCGCTTTCACCGTGCGCATGGCGACATCGATGTGCGGGTTTCGACGAGCGGGAAGCTGACCAACTTCCTCGGCGACGGCATCGATGTCGCGGTCCGCTATGGCAGCGGAAATTATGCGGGGCTCACGTCAGAGTTCTTGACCGGCGAGGAGGTGTTTCCAGTGTGCAGCCCAAAGCTTCTTGAGGGTGCACATCCGCTCCGCACTCCTCAGGATCTTAAACATCACACGCTGATCCGTGACAGCTTTCCGATCGACTGGGCGACCTGGCTCGCAAGCGCCGGGGTCGACGGCGTGGACCCGCAGAGCGGGATTACCTTCGACTCTGCCACCTTTGCGATGGAGTCGGCAGCACAAGGCGAAGGGGTGGTGCTGGGCCGGACCATGCTCGTTGCAGCCGACCTTGCCGCCGGGCGACTTGTCCGGCCCTTCGGCCACGCCCTGAAATCCCCCTCCAGCTTCTATCTCGTCTACCCGCCAGCGGCGATCCGTCAGCGCAAAGTCAGGGCTTTTCGGGATTGGCTGCTTTCAGAAGTCACGCCGCAAATGGGGTGACGGGAAGGCCGAGCCGAGGGGACAGTTCGCCTACAGATCAATGTCCGAAAAACCGCTACTATCAGCTCGCCCGAACTGCGGTGATGATCCAGGCACGCGAGTCGAAAAGCACGCCGTCCGCGGTCAAGCGCGCGTCGAGCAGTTCGCGCAACCGCCGCAGCGCCGCAGCGACATCCACATCCGCGCTAGCCAGCGGATCCTTCACCAGTTGCAGGCCAAGCAAAGCGTCATAAGCCGCATCGACGTCCAGGCCATAGAAAACCGGTTCATGCACTTCGGCAAAGTCGACCGAAACAAAACCGGACGCACGCAAGACCTCCGCGGTGATGACGGGGTCACCGAGCGAAAACGGGGTGGCGGCGGCTGCCGATATGGCGGTCCCCGGCGCAATCGCCCGCTGAATGGCAGTCGCCCACTCGTTGCGGTCCTGGCCCTGCCATACCATCCACACAAGACGTGCCCCTGGTCGCATCGCCCGGCCGATATTGGCGAACGCCGCCGCCGGATCGGCAAAGAACATCACGCCAAAGCGACTGATGCACAGATCGAAGCCGGCAGGCGGAAACGCCAGCAATTGCGCATTGCCGCGCTCGAAGGCGACGTTTCGCAATCCCTCGTCCGCGCTACGCCTCCGGGCGAACTCGAGCATCTCGGCCGATACGTCCACCCCGAGCACGCTGCCTTCCACCGCGACGCGGGCAGCATCGCGAGAAGATTGTCCCGAGCCGCATCCGATATCGAGCACGCGATCACGCGTTCCCGCCTTGACGGCAGCCCTGAAGACCTCGTTGTGCCGTCGCAGCTCGGCGTCGTAAAACTCGGCGCAGTTCAACACCATCGCACGCCTGCCTGGACATGATGGGCACGGCGGCATTCCCAGCCGCTCCGCTCTGATCTTGTCGATGATCTCCTCAGCCGGGTGATGCACCGACTTCTGCTTCGGGTCACCCCAGCACTATCAGCCGCGCCGCGCTGCCTCGATCGCGGCAACGTCGATTTTCTTCATCTCCATCATCGCCTCGAATGCGCGCTTTGCTTCGTCGCCGCCGGCAGCCATCGCCTCGGTCAGAACGCGCGGCGTGATTTGCCAGGAGATGCCCCATTTGTCCTTGCACCAACCGCAGGCACTTTCCTGGCCGCCATTGCCGACGATGGCGTTCCAGTAGCGGTCGGTCTCCTGCTGATCGTCGGTGGCGATCTGGAAGGAGAAGGCTTCGTTGTGTTTGAACGCGGGACCGCCATTGAGGCCGAGGCAGGGGATGCCGGCGACCGTGAACTCGACCGTCAGCACGTCGCCCGCCTTGCCGGACGGGTAGTCGCTGGGAGCGCGGTGGACGGATTTCACCAAGCTGTCGGGGAAAGTCTCGGCATAGAAGCGGGCCGCAGCCTCGGCGTCCTTGTCATACCAAAGGCAGATCGTGTTCTTGGCGATTGTCATTGCTGGTCCCTTTGCTTTTGAATCAACCTGGGCTTTTGATCAACCTGGGCTTTTGGAAACAACCTGGGCTTTTGAAATCAACCCGGGCCTTGAAGTCAATCCGGGCTTTTGCACAGCCAGCCTCGGCGTTGCACTACGAAAATGGAATGCGCTCGTGCCATCTGACGTTCCGACAGCAACACCTGCACGGCATCAAGGTATCACGGCTGGCACTTTTAAGACCAGATGTGGGCAGTGACTCGAACGGGCGACGGTCCGCCGGGTCCCGACCGGTGGCCTTCACTTTTTTGTCTGGGGCAGCTTTGTTTGGGGCAGCGCCGCTTTGCTCAAGGGCGTGCTGGCTTTCGGTTGGGCGCCCCGGTGCCTCAGGAGGCGCACAAGCAAGTTCCGTCTGCCCTTGCGCGGGACGAGATCGATATCGCTGACAAGCTTTGCGCCGCCCTCGCGACGCTCCAACGTGATCTTGCGGCTATGAAAGGTTTCCAGCTCGGCGCGATGCGCTACGCTGATGATGGTGACCTTCGGCAATTCGCGAATGATCATCTCCATCATCTTGTCCTGGCTCTTCTCATCAAGTGCTGAGGTTGCTTCATCCAGCACTATGATATCGGGGCTGTGCAGCAGAAGACGCGCGAAGGCGAGCCGCTGCTTTTCGCCACCCGACAAGGTCTGGTCCCATGGCGCGTCCTCTTCGATCTTGGCGTTGAGATAATCGAGTCCCACCTTGTCGAGAGCCGCCTTGATCTTTTTCAGCGTCCAGTTGTCGGCGGCGCCTGGATAGGCGACTGCGCGGCGAAGCGTCCCGGTGGGGATGTAAGGCCGTTGCGGCAACATGAACAACCGTCTGTCGGCGTGGATGTTGACGCTGCCGCTACCCCACGGCCACAGGCCTGCGACGGCCCGCACCAGCGTGCTCTTGCCTGAGCCGGATTCGCCGGCAACGAGCACCCGCTCGGCTGGTTTGATCACGACCTCGGTTTCCTTGACCACGGCGGTACCGTCGTCGAGCGACACGGAGAGATTGTTCAGCCCAAGCATCGCATCGCCTTCGGTTTCGCCGCGCTTAATGCGTCCAAGGGTGTTGCTCTGTTCCGCCCGCTCAAGCCCGTCGAGCGACATCATCAGCGAGGCGATGCGCCGTGCACAGGCATTCCAATCAGCGAGACGGGGGTAGTTGTCGACCAGCCATCCGAACGCGCCCTGCACGATGGCAAAGGCCGAGGCAGCCTGCATTACCTGTCCAAGTGTCATGCTGCCTTCGAGAAACTTTGGAGCGCAAAGCAGAACCGGCACGACCGGCGCAAACAGGCTCGACCCCTGCGACACCAGCGCTGTGCGCATGTGCTGGCCTGCAAGGAGCGCCCACTGCCTGAGCACATGGGCGAATGTCTTGTCCATGCCGCTGCGCTCCTCCTCCTCGCCGCCGAGCAATGCGATACTCTCGCCGTTTTCCCGCACGCGCGTCAGCGTGTAGCGGAACTCAGCTTCCGCCTGGTTTTTTTCCTCGGAGAGGTGGACGAAATGGCGGCCGATGACCGCCATCGAGGTGGACGTGATGGCGGCATAGATTACCGCGGTGACGACCAGGAAGCCGGGAATGGTGACGGTCGAACCTGCAATCGGCAGGGTCAAGGCGCCGCCGATCGTCCACAGCACCACGATGAAGGTCGAGGCCGACAGAAATGCGACGATGACACCGGCAATGAAATCGACGGGCGATTCTGTGGCAATCCGCAAATCCTCGGCGATGCGGGCTTCGGGATTGCTGTGGTCACCGCCGACGAGGTTCAGCTGATAGTAGCGGCCGCTTGCCAGCCAACGCGCGATGACTGCGGTGGTGAGCCAGGAGCGCCAGCGGCGCTGTATCGTCATACGAAAGAAGACTTGTGCCACCACAAGGCTTGTGCTTCCGAGCACGAGCGGCACGAAAACGGCGCTCAGCCGATATACGGTATGGGCGTCGCGTTGCTCAATGGCGTCGAAAATTGCGCGATTCCAGACATTGATCCCATACTGGAAGCCGACATTGGTGACGATCAGGACCAACAGCCCGATCGTGCACGGCCAAGCGAGCCTATCGCCAATGCTGCCCCAGTAACCGCGCGCGCTGATCCAGAAACGCTTCAGCAGGTACCTCTTGCGCGCCTGCTCGGCCTCTTCGGGTGTCAGCTCCGGATCGGGTTCGATGAAATCCGGCGGCGGCGCGGCCTCGCCGACGACCTCGGACGCGGCTTCGACAGTCGATTGTTTCTCGTGGCGCGACTTCTCGGCATCGCGCAATTGGGCGGCGTCAACCGATTTCGGCTTGAATCTAGCCTCGGGCATCCGGCGATAACGGCTTAAAAATCAGAAGGTTTCATAGCGTCCGCTCGAGATGGTCAGCTGCCAACAGCGCCTGGGCTTGGAGAAGCGCCGCGCTAAATTAGCTGCAAGGTCGGCCTGACATCGCTTTTCCCGAAGCGACTGCCTCAGGCCGCCTTCCGCTGGGATTTCCATGCTTCGTGGTGCTTTCCCCACGCCGACATCACCGTCACGGCATCGTTCAGGCTAAAGCCCAGCGGCGTGATCGAGTATTCCACGCGCGGCGGAACCTCGTCGTAAGAGCGCCGGCTGATCAGGCCGTCGGCTTCCATCTGCCGCAATTGTTGCGTGAGCATTTTCTCGCTGACGCCGGGCAACAACCGGCGCAATTCCGCGAAGCGGTATGGCCGCAGATGCAGTTCCCACAGCAGCGAGGTTTTCCATTTTCCGCCGATGGCCTGCAGTGCGGCGGCAAAACCGCAGCTGTCCGGTTCCTTGCATCTCATTTGGCAGTCCCTGTCATGATGCCGCTAGCTTACCTCAAGGTGCGTACTTCTCAGCGCATTGAGAATTTATATCTTCGGCTCCGGCGCGCCAAACATAAACCAACCCTCGTCGCGAGGGCCAACGCCTATCGGAGAAGTTATCATGGTATCGAATGTCTGCGTGCTCGGCGCGGGCCGAATGGGCTCGTCCATTATTCGAACACTGCTCGACCGCGGCTATCCAACATGGGTCTGGAATCGGACCGCGGCAAAGTGCAGCCCGCTGACGGCTTTGGGCGCCAAGGTCGCCCCTTCGGTGGCGGATGGGTTCCGAGCGGCCGATGTCGTGATCATCAATGTTCTCGACTATGCCGCCAGCGACGCTTTGCTGAAGCAGGACGGCGTCGCTTCGGTATTGGCCGGTAAAGCCGTCGTGCAACTCACCTCCGGCTCACCGCGTCTGGCGCGGGAAGAAGCTCGCTGGGTGGAGGCGCATGGTGCCGGGTATCTGGACGGGGCAATCATGGCCACTCCGGATTTCATCGGAAAACCCGAGACCGCATTGCTCTATTCGGGTTCCCGCAGCGTCTACGAGACGCACAAATCCCTGCTTCTCGCGCTCGGCGGCGGTACCAGCTATGTCGGGGAGATTCCCGGCCAGGCTTCGGCGCTCGATATTGCACTGCTCACCCAGATGTGGGGCGGGCTCTTCGGAGCATTGCAGGGGATGGCTGTTGCCGAGGTCGAAGGTCTCAGCCTGAAGATGTTCCGGAGCCATCTCTCGGCATTCAAGCCGGTGGTCGATGCGGCTCTCTTCGACCTGGTCGATAGGACAAATGTCAGGCGCTTTGCCGGCGACGACGCAACGCTGGCATCATTGGCGGCCCACTACAGCGCCTTCCAGCACCTGCTCGAGGTTTGTGACGAGCGAGGGCTCGACGCGGCTATGCCTCGCGCCATGGATACGATCTTTCGGCAGGCGCTTTCGCTCGGGCGCATGGAAGATGATTTTGCATCTCTCGCGCCTCTGTTTCGGAACGGTTCGCCGCATCAGAGCAGGGAAACGGCGCATGCATAGCGGCGGTAAGACGAGACGAACCGCGACCTGCTCATGCCGGGCGGTGGAACTTATCCTCACCGGAGAGCCGCGGCGTGTCTACGCGTGCAGTTGCCTGGAGTGTCAGCGATGCACCGGGACGGCGTTTTCGTACCGGGCCATCTACGCCGACGCGGCCCTCGTCGGACAGAAAGGGGAGACCAGATTCTGGCGCAGAACCTGGTCGTCGGGACAATGGTTGGAGCAGACATTCTGCACCATTTGCGGATCGGTCGTTTTCATGCGGGCAGAAGGATTGAAGGATGCGCTGTCGGTCTCGGTCGGCTGTCTGGAGGACCCGCATTTTCCGGCCCCGGCAACGCTCCACTGGCCTGACAGGAAACATAAATGGCTTTGTTTGGAAGGCTTGCCCAAGGTCGCTTGAGGAGCGAAATGGCGATGCGTGCAGACGCTGGCACAGAGTTGCAACAGAACTTCAGGGATCACTCTGCTGGACGAGCAGTCTCGACAATTCGCTTCAGGCTCTCAAGATTTATTCGCATGCCGCGTTCGAAGAAGCTGGACGCGAGCGGCGCGAGAAGCGCCATCGGCCCGGGAAGCCCTTTTCCGGTAATCGAACCCTCGAGGTGGAGATGCGTTCTGTGGCCTGTCGGCGCCAGCCGAAAGCGGTAGGTGAATGGCGTCGGCCCGCTCAAGCTGGACAAAGTCAGCAGTGCATCGACTTCGAACTCGGTGACCTCCACGATGTTTTCGAGGACCCGCCCGACCGGGCCGGCCGTGAGCTTGGCTACGGACTGCACAGCCGAGTACCAGGCCGGAGCCGCTTCAATATCCTCGATATGACGGAAGACGGTCTGGGCAGGCCTGTCGATCTCGATTGATATGTCGAACATTTGTGACTTATTCCTTCGGGAGATCGGATGATGGCCCATCGCGCCGGGCGATTGCGTTGCCGGCGGCTGTTCCGGCGACCAGAACTCGCAGCAGCCCGACGGCGGTTGTGACCTCGTTCGGCGTGAGCCGCTGGCCCAGCCATCCGTAAAGCCGGGATTCGACCTGCCGGATTTCGGCGGCGAGCCGGTGCCCCTCCTGTGTCAGTTCGAGCTCCACCTGCCGGCGATCGTCGGAGTTTTCCCGCCTGACGACGAGCGCCCGCTCGACCAGCGTGCTTACCAGCCGGCTGGGACTGCCGGTCTCGCAGACCAGCAGCTTGCCAACAGCATTGAGCGACATTGGTCCGCCGGCCTTCAGGCAGCTGATGACTTCAGCCTGGGAAGGGGTGACGCCAAGCGGCGAGAGCAAGTCGGTAAGCAGCCTGTTGCCTTCGCGCTGGGCGCCGAGAATGAGGAATCGGAGCTCCTCTTCTGGTTTCATGCCGCCGCTCCCAGTTCGACCGGGGCGGTCACCAGCTGACGCGTCGCCAGCCGCACGGCGCTCTCCGGATCATGGGTCGGCAGATAGATCGTCGGCTGCTGCTCGGCGAGGTGCCGGACGGCTCGCAGGGTGGCGGCGGCAATTTTTGTATCGGGTCCCACGCCGTCCACCTTGCCGGCAAGCATCAGTGCCTGGTTGTAAGACGTGTCGCCGGCGAGAAAGAGCGTTGCGTCGCCATCCTCCACCAGCACCGAAAGATGACCGGCAGTGTGACCAGGAGTTGCGATCGCCACGACGTCGCCCGCTTTGGTCAAGCGCTTGCTCGCCGCAAATTGGCCGAACGGTCCATCGTCGAGCTCGAGCCGTATGGGGTTGAACCAGTCGGGCCAGCGCTGCGGCAGGTAGCCGCGGAGCATTCCCATGAAACCCGACGCCGTGTCGATCTCACTGGGGGCGGCGAGTATCTGGCTATGGGGAAAATGCACCAAGCCCGCATCGTGGTCCATGTGCAGATGCGTGAGCACCACCCGTTTGACGTCGCGCGGCCCGATGCCCAGGCCACGCAGCTGCGGCCCGATCTCTTCTTCCGGCTCGATACGAAAGTGCACTTCCCAGCGAAAGAACGGATGCAGCGAGCGTCCGTGCCCGTTCAGCAGATGCGCCGCCTGTCCAGTGTCGACAACAATGACGCCTTCGTCATGCTCGATGGCCCAGGCGAAGGTCGGCAACCAGCCGGACCAGTTCCTGTCGGCAAAGATGCTGGCAAGCCCATGGCCGCGTCCTTCGATCTGGGCCGTCTTGATGCGGACCGACCCGGTCCGGATGGCATGTACTTTCATTTTTTCCTCTCCATTAGATGATATGTCATCGTATGACACGTCATATATTGAGGAGTCAATAGAACGGAGGAGAAAAGATCAGCGCGACAGCGATCGCGAGCATCTGCCGCTCAGCCCGACCGCGCAGGCGCTGAATTCCGGAACAAGGGTGCGATTTTGCCGTTGAGCCAGAAACTGGAAGCGACCCGCATGTCCGAATTGCCGAATGAAGAGATCGAAGGGCGGCTGAACGCCCAGCGCGAGACTTTGGCGCTGGTCGTCGCACTGCTTGCCAGCAAGGATACGGCACCCGAGCGAATATGGGCCGAGCTGGAGGCCCGTTTTCAGTTTCAGAACAGTCAGGAGGACCCCGGCGTCCTGCCAAGCAGCGCATTCGCCATCGAGGCTGCGAAGATGCGGGAGTTCAAGCTGATCGCCGAAGAGGCGCGGGCGCGCACTGCGGAATGGAACGGCAGGGACATGCCACAGGGCGCCAGCTGAAGCCCCGGCAAGTGGTTGCAGGACCGGCTATTTTGCGAGGGGCCGAGCAGGCGTCAGCTTTGCCCTAAAAGTGCACGCGCCAACTCTTCCCATTCCTCGTCAAGACTTAAGGTCGATGGCGCGGCGTTGCAGCGGCGATACCAATATTCGGCATTCGACTGGTCGCCTTCCTTGCGGTGGAGATAGGCATGCACGTGCATGCCCGCAGTATCGTCGCGCCGCTGCGCGCACTCGTGCGCCTTAGCCCAATCGCCCTTTGCATCCCACCACAGCGCCTGCAGGGCAGGGCTCAAACCGTCTGGCGGCTGTGGTTTCGCAATCGAATCCCTGAAGGTTTGCAGATCCATTTTTCCACCCTAGCAACGTACAGGGCGCCGATAATACCTGCACCGGCAGCCGACCGATAGCGTGCATCGGGCGGCATAACCGGAATGGGTGTCGGGAGCCGATAACCGCACGGCCAGATGCTTGATTTGGTGACGTGCATGAAATAGTGCGCACCACGGCACCATGATGCCTGAGACAGCGAGGATGGGTAGCGAGCCGATGACAGCCCCCGACAACGCACGCCAATTCTACCACGGCACCCGGGTCGACCTTAAACCGGGAGACCTGATAGAAGCCGGCTACAGCTCCAATTACGGCGCGAGAAAGCAGGCAGCCTGGGTCTATCTGACCGGCACTCTGGATGCGGCCATCTGGGGTGCAGAGCTGGCCGCTGGTGACGGACGGGAAAGGGTCTATATCGTGGAGCCAACCGGCCCGATCATGGACGACCCCAATCTTACGGGCAAGAAATTTCCCGGCAATCCGACGCAGTCCTATCGCTCCCGTGAGCCGCTCAGGATCACGGGCGAGGTCGCCGAGTGGCAGGGCCACTCCCCCGAGCGGCTGAAAGAGATGAAGGACCATATCGAACGGCTGAAGGCGCAAGGCATCGAGGCAATCGATTGATCGCTAAATCCTGCGATTGCCAAGCTTGGCTCTGACCTACGGTCGGCGGCAGTCGCCGCGAAATACGGCTCCACGTCCGCAATGGGTCCGCGAGTTGTCGTTCCTTGCAGGTTGGAGAGCGGATGCTCCTTTTCATCTCGTCGCGAACGTGATGATCTCGGGGCTCGAAGGGCCAAGTGGGCTGCCGTCAAAGCCGCCGAATTGCTGTTCGATCCGTAGCCCCGCGTTCCCCAGCAGGCTCGATAAGGCGTCCGTGTCGAGGAATCGCAAGGTGCTGCGACTAACTTGCGGAAGGCTCGGATGCTTTCCGCCGAACCTGTGGGTGAATGTCACCGTCTGTCCATCGAACGGCATGATCACCTCTGTTGTGATCTGCACCAGAGACCCGTCAGGTAGCTCAACGACGACCGCATTTTCGGGTGTCCAGCGCTCCCACGCCCGCACAGAAGGGTTCCGCGTCTCGAACGCGAAGCATCCGCCTGGCACAAGGGCCTGTCGCGCAGCCGCCATCAAATCCCGCAGGTCTTCGTCGCTGACAAGGGCCTGGAATGCATGCCCCGTCATCACAATGAGATCAAACTCGGCTGTCCAGCCGGCCGATTGGAGATCGCCGAGGACCCATTCGATATCCGTGCGCGTTCGTGCGCGATTCAACACGCCGGGTGCTGGGTCGATGCCGCAGAGCCGCCCTGAATGTCCGGCCAGGCGTGCCTCGTGAAGGAGGGTGCCCGTTCCACATCCGACATCAAGCACCGCGTCTGCTGTTAGAATGCGGGGCAGGTAGAAATCATAGTCGTCGCGCGCAGATCTCGGGTGCCAGGCATCGTAGACGGCAGCGAGATATGGGTCGGCGAAAAGGTGGTCGACCATAGGCGGTATTCCCAATCAACTTTGATTGTGCGAGCGGTGGCGCCGCGAGCATATAGCCCATAAGTCGCGTCGATCGTTACCGCACGACCTCGCGGTGGGCGCCGGGCAGTCGGGTGGCGATGAGCTTGTCGATGCGGCGGCCGTCGAGGTCGACGACCTCGAAGCGCCAGCCTTGCGCGTCGACGCATTCGCCGGTCGCCGGCAGATGGTGCATATGCGACAGCACATAGCCGGCGACGGTTTCGTAGTCGCGGTTCTCGGGCAGATCGATGCGGAGAACCTCCGCCATCTCGTCGGCCTGCATGTAGCCGGCGAGCAGCCATGAGCCGTCCTCGCGCTTGACGGCGTTTTCCTCGTCGCCGGCATCGAGGTCCGAGCGGAAGACGCCGGTGATCGCTTCCAGTATGTCGGCCGGGGTGACGATGCCTTCGAAATGGCCGTATTCGTCGTGCACCAGCGCCATCGGCACGTCGGATTCCTTCAGCGTCGCAAGCACATCCAGCGCGTCGGCCTGGTCATGCACGATCGGGGCGGTGCGCACGTGCCGGCGCGGGTCCAGGGCGCGGCCGCCCAGCATCGCGGCCAGCACGTCGCGGGTCTGGACGACACCAATCATGGCATCGACGCCGCCGTCGCCGGCCGGCAGGCGCGAATGCTGGGTATCCATCAGCAGCTTCCTGATGGCGGCCTCGTCGGCTTGCAAATTGATCCAGTCGACCTCGGTGCGCGGCGTCATCACCGCGCGCACGGCACGGTCGCCGAGCCGCATGACGCCCGCGATCATGCGGCGTTCGTCGGATTCGATGGTGCCGTGGTGCTCGGCCTCGGCGACCAGCATCTTGATCTCCTCGTCGGTAACCTTCTCCTCGCTCTGGCCGCGCTGGCCAAGCAGCCACAGGAGGGCACGGCCGGAAAAGTCGAGCAGGAAAACCAGCGGCGCCGAGATGCTGGCGAGGATGGTCATTGCCGGAGCGACCCTGACGGCGACCCGTTCGGGGTCGCGCAAGGCGATCTGCTTGGGCACCAGTTCGCCGATGATCAGCGAGCCATAGGTGATTAGGGCGACGACGATGCCGACGCCGAGCGGGTCGGCGAGGCTTTCGCGGATACCGGCCGACACCAGGAAGGTGGCCAACCGCTCGCCAAGCGTGGCGCCGGAAAAGGCGCCGGACAAGACGCCGACCAAAGTGATGCCGATCTGCACCGAGGACAGGAATTTGCCCGGATTGGCGCCGAGCGCCAGAGCCCGGCCAGCGCCCTTGACGTTGCGGTCGATCATCGCCTTGAGGCGCGCCGGCCGCGACGAGACGATGGCGAGCTCGGACATCGACAGAAGGCCGTTCACACAGATGAGGACGACCACGATGGCAATTTCAGCATAAAGCATGCCGGGTCCATAGCATTGCCACGCGGTTTTCGAAAATAGGACGGTCGCGATTTTTCAGGGCAATCGCTTCAGACAGAAAAGATAATGCCCAATTCGTGTTGGAGGTTATCAATTGTCGAAGTCGGCGCCGCCCTGGCAGCGCAAACCTTAAGCAATGGCCCTTTGTCTTTTCAACTAGCCGGCGGAGCAATCAAGCGGCATCCCAGGGCGGCGCGGAAAAATGCTCGATCAGGGTGTCGACGACGACGCGCACCTTTGGCGCGAGGTTGCGTGTTACCGGCCAGATGGCATGCACCACGGTATTTTCGACAAGACAGTCCGACAGAACCATTTCGAGCTCACCGCGCCTGATGCTGTCGGCCGTCAGCCATGTCGGCAGAAAGACGATGCCGCAGCCGGCCAGTACCGCATCGAGCATCGGTTCGCCGTGGCCGAGCACCAGCCGCGCCTTGGGCGCGAATTTTTCGAGACGGCCGTCGGCATGCCTGACGGTCCAGGGATGGACAGCGCCGTCGCGGCCGTAGCCGATGAGGCTATGCCTGGCGAGATCCTCGATCGATTGCGGCCTGCCATGGGCGTCGAGATAGGCGGGGACGGCGACGATGCCCGAACGCTGGGCATAGATGCGGCGCGCGGCGATCGAAAGGCTGTCGTCGAGATCGCCCATGCGCACCGCCAGATCGATGCCTTCCTCGATCAGGTCGACGCGCCGGTCGTTGAACGAGATTTCCATCGTCAGATCCGGGAATTTTTTGGAAATGTCGAACAGCACCGGGGCGACGCATCGCCGGCCGAAAGCCAGAGGCAGGTCGACGCGCAGCCGCCCGGAAGGCACCTGCTTGCGGGAAGCGAGCAGTGACTGGGCGGCTTCGATCTCGGCCAGCGCCCTGACGCAGGCTTCATAGTAGCTCAGGCCCTCGCTGGTTGGGCTGAGGCTACGGGTGGTACGGTTGAGCAGGCGAACGCCCAACCGCTGTTCCAGCTGTGCGATCGACTTGCCGACCGCCGATTTCGTGACATGCAACCGGACAGCGGCGCCGGTGAAGCTGCCAGCCTCCACGGTATGAACGAATGCGACGATGCCCTGCAGATTGGCCGATTCCAATGAAGCGCTCCTATTGTAGAGTTTCACTCATTAATCCGTTGCAAAACATGCCACATAGAAGCTCTTTTCTCCATAGTGAAACGGCGTAAATGTCCGCGCAGCCATCAACCGCGGAGCGCGAACCAAATGAGCACCGAAAACAAATCCTGGCAGATGAACGGTTTCGGTCTGTCCAGGCTGAAGCCGGCTGAGGGCAAGCTGCCCCAACCCGGGCGGCATGACCTGCTGGTGCGCGTCACAGCGGTATCGCTGAATTACAAGGACAGGATGATCGTCGATGGCGTGCTGATACCGGACCTCAGCTTTCCGTTCGTGCCGACATCGGACGCGGTTGGCGAGGTGGTGGCGATCGGCGGCAAAGTCAGCCGCTTCGGCATCGGGCAGCGCGTGCTCGGCCAGGTCATCGCCGACTGGCCGGACGGCGACGCGCCGCCCGTGCTGCACAAGCATACGCTGGGTTCGTCACTGCCCGGCACGCTGTCCGAGCATGTGCTGTTTCATGAGGATGCCGCCGTGGCGGCGCCGCCGTCGCTCAGCGACATCGAGGCATCGACGCTGCCGATCGCGGCGCTGACGGCCTGGTTCGCGCTGGTCGAGGCGGCCAAGCCGATCCCGGGCGAAACCGTTCTCATCCAGGGCACTGGCGGCGTGTCGCTGTTTGCGCTGCAATTTGCCGCCGCCTTAGGCCTGCGCGCCATCGTCACCTCGAGCTGCGACGAGAAGCTCGAGCGGGCGAAGGCGCTCGGCGCCTGGAAGGGAATCAATTATCGCAGCCAGCCGGCATGGGACGAGGCGGCGCGCAAGCTGACAAACGGCGCCGGCGTCAGGCATGTGCTGGAAATGGTCGGCGGCGACAATGCGCGGCGCTCGCTCAATGCGCTGGGCGCCGACGGCAGGCTGTCGCTCATCGGCCTTCTCGGCAGCATGGAGCTTAGTTTCCCGATCATTCCGTTCCTGCGCAACCGGATCGTCGTACAGGGCATATCGATCGGCCATCGCCGCGCTTTCGAGCGGATGAACCAGGCGATCGAGACGCTTGCGATCAAGCCGGTGATCGACAAGGTGTTTGGCTTCGACGAGGTGCCGCAGGCATTTGAGCGATTGGAGACGGGACCGTTCGGCAAGATCGTGATCGCCGTGCCCTGAACCCCGTCGGCACGAAAATGGCTGTCAGACGGGAAGGCTGATGGCGCCTACGGCAGTTGCAGCAGCACGCCGACAATGGCCTTGCCGTCGGTGAAATAGGGATCGCCTTCGCCGTTGCGCCCGGCCTTTGTGGCGCCGACGCCTGGTATCTGGCTGGTCGAGATCAGCATGCCGGCAGCGGCGAGGTCGCGCATCAACCCGTCGCGCTCGGCGTCGATGTCGGGGCCGATGTGATGGGTGATCGCGCCGGTATCGTGGCTGAGGCCGACGCCGCGGTCGAAGCTTGCCGAGCCAAGCCAAAGCGGCCGGCCGTCGTCGCCGGTCGCATCGGTCTGCCAGAAACGGACGTGGTGGCGCCGGTCGGCGCTGTCGCCGACCGGCTTTTCGAAGGCGAGGTCCTGGGCGCGGCCTTCGAACAGCAGCCGGCTGACCGGCGCATCGGGATAGGGGCGGTTAAACAGCACGCTTTCGCCGATCTCGATCGCGGTCTTCAGCGTGATCGCGTCTGCCGTATCCCAGCCGGCGACGGCAAAAGCATGGACAAGCTCCTTCCTGGTGCCGACAAGGCCGACATTGATCGGATCGCCCAGAATGCCTTGCGGCGTGTGCGTCACCATCTCGAATTGCCGGCTGCGAAAATTGCGGTCCCGCAACGTCCAGAACTCAGGCGCGGCGAAATAGGCGAGCGAAAGATAAGCGGCACAGCATGCCACCAGCCAGGTCGTTGCACGTCGTCGAAGGCTTCGTTGGCTCATGCATTGGCGCTCGAATTGGCAGGCCCGTCAGGCCGTCGAAATCCTTGGCAAGCGGCGCGCAGCCGGTCTATCGTAGCATGAAATGGCGTAGAACCGGCTAGCACGAATGAGGGCGTGATGAAGGGCAAACCGGCGCGCGGCACTGCCATGGCGTTGACCGCCGACCTTGTCGCGCTGGTCGAACGTGTCGAGCCCGACCCCGGCCCCGAGCCCGGGACGACAGAGCACACCGACGCGGAGTTCGATGGTCTTGTCGAGCAACTGCTGCTGAAATACCGGCCCGAAATGCTCTGGGTCTTTGCCTACGGCTCGCTGATCTGGAATCCCGAATTCGACTATGTCGAGCAGCGCCCGGCCACGGCGCCAGGGTGGCACCGCTCGTTCTGCATGAAGCTGACCCGCTGGCGGGGAACCCGTGATGTTCCGGCCTTGATGCTGGCTTTGGACCGTGGCGGCAGCTGCAAAGGCGTTGTCTACAGACTTCCGGCAGAAGATCATTTCGGGCAACTCGGTCGGCTGATGCGACGGGAGATCGACGCCAACCCGCCTACCAACGTGCCGCGCTGGATCTGGGTCGAGACCAGCGATGGTCCGCTACGCGCCCTGGCATTCGTCGCGGCGCCCGACGGCAAGGCTTATGCCGGGCGGCTGCCGCTCGATCAGGTGGCACAGACATTGGCGCGCGCAGCCGGACATTGGGGTTCGTCCGCCCAGTATCTGTTCCGCACCGTCAGCATGCTCGAGGAAAGCGGAATCCGCGACAGAAACTTGTGGCACGTCCAGGGTCTGGTCGCGCAGCACATCAAGGCTTCCACCGGCGGCACGCAACGCAGCTGATCCGGACGCTCTCGCGAAATACTTGTTCCAATTTCATCTGAAAACCGGAACGGTCAGCGGCAGGCGCGGTAGCCGTTCTTGCGGTTCTTGATGTCGAAATGGAAATGGTTGCGGTGATCGTAATTGTAGCCGGGGCCGAGCACGGTGGTGAAGTACTGGCAGCCGTCGGCGCGCACATTGTTGAGGAAGCCGCGTGTGCGGAAGGCGAACAGGCCGGGCTTGCGGACGTCGATGTCGTCGCCATTGTTGAGCTCGATGCTCATCACGTCGAGCGCATTGCCCTTGCCGTGTTCCGACAAAACACCTTCGCCGGCAATCCTGCGGCAGGAATAGCTCGAGCCCTGGTGGATGGTCCTGACGCCTGAAAAATAGCGCCAGCGGGCCGACGGGACGAGTTCGTTCCTGGTCCAGCCGGCAAAGGTGGCGGCCATGTCGCAGGTCAGCGTCGCGGCCGGCTTCATCTCGACGCTGCCGATGGCCGAGACCTTGACCGGATAGTCGATGCCGCACTGGCCTTCGTGGATCGGCGCAACGTCGGTGTAGATGATGCCGAGGCGCTTCAGTTCCTTGCGGCAATCGATCTCTGCGGCCGGCATCTGTTCGGCCGGCGACATCGGGTTGTCCAAGCGCGGATAGGCGGCCGTCAAATAGGGGTTGGACGGGACGAGGCGCTGCATGCCGGAATATTCCGGGCCGGAATCTTGGGGGCCGGAATCTTGCGGGTCGGAATTGGGCGGAACGGCAGCGGTCTGGCTGCCGACATCGACGGCCGGCTGCAGCGACAATACGCTGCCGGTGTTGCAGGCGGAGATCGCCGCAATGGCAAGCATGGCGGCAAGCCTGCCGGCCATGCGCGCGCGTCCTGTGTGCCGCGCAGCGGCAAGCGCAGCGCCAAATAGCCCGGCCATCGGAAGGGTCCCTGTCCCTGGATGGCACAGACTCTAAACCTGAAGTGTAAAGGAAAAATCAGCGGCGCCGTTCACGCCTGCGGCCAAATTGCGGCGCCACTGTCGGCGCCCGGCGTCATTGGCAAAACGTGCCGCCATTGCGGCGCGGTTCGAGGTCGAAGTGGAGATGCAGGGAATGATCGGCGTCGCTGCCCGGGCCAAGCACGGTCTTGAACGGCCCGCAGGCGGCCTTGCGCACTGCATCCAGGAATTCCGCGTCCTTCTGCGGCGGCGTTGGACCGACATCGATCTCTTTCCCGTCGGAAAGCGTGAAGCTGGCGATGTCGAGGGCGTTGCCGAAGGCGTGCTCCGACAGTTTGCCGCCGGCGTGGCGCGGCCGGCAGACGAAGGCGGAGGCCTGGCCGATCGATTTGATGTCCGTGCCGAACTCGGCCTTTGCGGCAGGCTGGATGACCGAAGCAGCAAAGCGGGCGGCCGCTTCCGCCATCTGGCAATTGAGCTCGGTTTCGGGACCGATGGCGATGGATTTGCCGAGCGTTTTCAGCACGACCGGGTAAGGGATCGAGCAACCGACCGCCGTATCATGCTCGGGCTTGCGCTCCTCGAAATCGACGCCCATGGACTTCAGCCGCCTGCGGCAGGCCAATTCTTCGGCCGGCATTTCCTTCCCGGCAATGGCGGCCGAGCGAGGATCTGGAAGGATTTCTTGCTCCGCCTTTTTGTCTGCCTCGGCCGGGTTTGGTGGCGCGGCCGGTGGGCTTGCCGGCGGCTCAGCCTGCGCCGGCTTTTCAGGAGGCTGTGGTGCAATCGCCGGCGGCTCCGGCTGCTGGGTCTTGGGCTGGCCATTTTGGGGCTGCCCGTTTTGCGGCTGCTCGTTTTGGGGCGGCTCAGCCTCCGGGGCATCCGCCGGGCGCGGTTCGGGGACCGGGATGTCGGCTGGCGACGGCGGAGTGGCTTCCTGGTTGAACTGCGGAACCGGTGCAGTTTGCGGCAGTTCGGGCGCCTTGGCCAGAGCGGGTCCCGTCAGCGACGTAGCCGTAACGGCCAGGAGCAATCTACCCAATCTGAAAAAGCCAAACGCCGCCATTACTTCGCAACGGCCAGAATGCAGGGAAGTTGCCTTGGGCGAGGCGGGCCGGCGATCACAATCGGTAACCGCGCCGTCACGCGCCGATCGCTTCCAGGCCCTCCTCGAGCCAGTCCGCCAGCAGCGGCATGCCGAGCAGGTACTTTGCCGTGCGCTTGTTGGCGCGCTCGCGGGCGGCGGTCAGCGCGTCCGTCCATTCCGTCGCGTCATAGTCGCCGCGGCCGACCCAGGCCAACGCAATCAGTTCGGCCGCTTCGTCGACATTGAGGTCGTCGATCAGTTCGCGCAGTTCCTCCTCGGTGAGATTTTCGGAGCTTTCCTCGGCAAGGCCGTCGTGATGGTGGTTGTCGTGCGCGTTGCCGTCGAGCTCTACCTCGTGCTCGGCGCCGTCGGCATAGTCTTCGTTGACGGCGGCGCTGAGCGCCTTCGCCTTCAGGATGAACAGGCGCACGGTGTCGGGACCGATCGAAAGCTCCCAGTCTCGTTCAACGCGTTGCTGCACCGGCCGTCTCCCTGCTTCGTGCTCGGTCGGCCCGATGATAGCGGATTTGCAGCGCTCGTCACGTTCTCTTGCGCGTCGGCGTTGATCGTGAACCATGATTTCCGATGCCCTCTGTTCCAGGGATAAGATGGCCTTGCTGGGAGAGATCGCGGTTTTGAGATAGAATGGACATTTTCCGGGGACGAAACGGCTTCGGCCCGGCGTTAGTGTTGCATTGTCAGGTTCTAAGGAGAGTTCGATGCGCAGACGATTGCTGATTTGTGCCATGGCCATGGCCGCCCTGCCGCTGATTGCGGCTCCGGCGTTTTCGGCTGGTGAAGGCGGGGGAGGTGGTGGCGGCGGCGGCGGCAATGGCGGCGGCGGCCAGAGCCAGTGCAAGAAGGGGGAGGCCTGGGACAAGAAGCAGAAGAAATGTGTCTCGCCGAAGCAAGGTATGCTGGACGACGACAGCATCTATGATGCCGGTCGCGCGCTGGCGATGGATGGACGCTATGACGAGGCGATCGCCGTGCTCAGCCTCGCCGCCAACAAGCAGGATCCGCGCATCCTCAACTATCTTGGCTATTCGCACCGCCATTCCGGCCGTGTCACCGTCGGCCTCGGCTATTACGAGGAAGCGCTGCGCATCGACCCGAATTACACGCTGGTGCGCGAATATCTCGGCGAGGCGCACCTGCAGATCGGCGATCTTGCCGGCGCCCAGGAACAGCTCCGCGAAATCGAGAAGCGCACGGGCAAGGGGTCTCGCGAATACGGCATGCTGTCGGAGCAGATCGATCATTTCATGAGGAGCTGATCCTCCGGAACGCTCCTCATAACCGGCTGTGAGCGATCGCAGCCGGTTTTTTGCTATGCTGCGCACGTTTGGCCACAACCGGGATTTGGCATCACAGTACACACGATGCGATCTTGGAAACCGCGCTTGACGTCGGGTCAGCCGCGCAATTGGTGGATGATTTTTCAAAAACCGACTTTTTGGACGTGAAAAACCCGCGAAGATTGCTATATCTTGCGAAATTGTGGTGAGACGGTTCCGTTAGCCCGAGGCTGCCGGACCGTTTTCTTTTTGTACCATCGACAAGGTCGCTCCCGATTGCGGGGGCGGCGGCAGGAAAGGTCAGGCATTATGAACAAGGTCCCGATGACAGGCGAGGGGTTCGCGTCATTGAAGGAAGAACTGCGCTGGCGCCAGCAACAAGAGCGGCCGCGTATCATCGAGGCGATTTCCGAAGCGCGCTCGCATGGCGACCTCTCCGAAAATGCCGAATATCACGCGGCAAAAGAGGCACAGAGCCTCAATGAGGGCCGGGTCAACGAACTCGAGGACCTGATCGCGCGGGCCGAGGTGATCGACGTCACCAAGCTCAGCGGCGACAAGGTCAAGTTCGGCGCCACCGTGGTGCTGGTCGACGAGGACACCGAAGAGAAAAAGACCTACCAGATCGTCGGCGACCAGGAAGCGGACGTGAAATCCGGCCGCATCTCGATCTCCTCGCCGATCGCGCGTGCCCTGATCGGCAAGGAAGTCGGCGACGCCATCGAGGTCAACGCACCGGGCGGCGCCAGGGGCTACGAGATCGTCCAGGTGCAGTTTATTTAGGCCGCGAGCCGATAAACAGCGTGCTTGCGGGCGAAAGGCTGCTCAGCGGGCGCGGATCGCCCCAAGCTTGACCCAGACCCAATCGGGATTTTGGTCGTTGTCAGCCCAAACTTCGATGGACACCGGTCCCGGCGGGACCGGTATGTTCACATAGCGGAACGAGCTGCTGTCGCTCAAAGTGGCCACTCCGCTTGGGACGTCGATTGTTCCGCAGAAGAATTTCGCCCCGCCACCCTCACAATTCTGATCCGTGATGGTTACGAGGGTCGCTCCATCGACAAAGGACAATCCGCAAAAGCACAGGCAATCGCTGGTTGCAGTGGCGAATATCTCGCCCGCATTGTCTGGGATCGACACCAGCGGCGAGGAGTCGGAGAGGAATAGAATCGGGTGGGCAGTCTCGATCTGCATCTGAAACTTCGACATACATCCCTCCGACGCGCAGCCAGCAATTGCCGCCCGCTAAAATTCTACATCGCAGCCTGCGATTTGAGTGTCAGCAATCTCTCTGCTTCCGCCATCACCTCCGGCGGCGTGACGCCGCGGCCGGGCTTGGCCAGCAGCGTCGATGAGAATGGGCCGCGCGGGCCGGTCAGACCGGGCTCGGAGGCCAGGAATACCGCCACCGTCGGCAGGCCGAAAGCGCTGGCGAGATGGGTCAGGCCGGTGTCGGCGCCGATGACCAGCGCCGAGCCGCCGATGACAGCGGCGATCTCGGCAAGCGGCGACCTGGGAACCACCACGGTTTGCGAAACGGCGCCGGCGATCGCCTCGGCAACTGCCTTTTCCCGGTCGTTCGACCAGGTGGTGACCGGCGTCATCCCTCGTGCCACGAGAAGCCGGGCGGTTTCGATCCAGTCCGCGACCGGCCATTTCTTGTCCTCGCGGCTGGTGCCGTGCAGCAGGAAGGCGGTCTTTTCGCCGACAAAAGTCGATCTTCCGGCTGGCGGAACGATGCCGGAGTCAAGCCGGGAAAAATCCGGCTCGTAGCCGAGCGCCAACCCGAACAGCCGTCTCGTGCGCTCGATTGCGTGCAGGCCGCGCGGCACGGCGTAGCGATGGCCATAAAATAAACTCGCCGAAGGCTCGCGGGCGCTCGAGCGGTCGAACCCGGCGATCGGTCCTGCCGCCAGCCGCGCCACCAGCGCCGATTTCAGCAAGCCTTGCGCATCGAGAACGAGGTCGTAGCGGCAATCGCGCAAGGCGCGGCACAAGGCGACCACTTCCCGCCATGTGCCGGGCTCGAGCAGCTTCCTGCGCCAGCGCCGGATTGCCACGCTGTGGATGGTTTGGATGGCTGGATGCAGCGCCACGATGCCGGCAAAGGCCTCTTCCACGCACCAGTCGAACGACAGGCCGGGCCGGGCGCGGCGCGCATCCTCGATCGCGGGAAAGGTGTGGATGACGTCGCCCATCGACGACGTCTTGACGATCAGCACCTTCATGCGGCGGCCGGCATTTCCAGCAGCCGCTCCGCCGCCACCACGACGCGTTCGACGTCCAGCGTCTTCAGGCAGTTGAGATGACCGAGTGGGCAGGTCTTCCTGTGGCACGGCGAACAGGACAGGCCGAGCCAGACCAGTTCGCGACGCTCTGCGAGCGGCGGCGTGTTGTCGGGCGAGGTCGAGCCGTAGACGGCGACAACCGGCGTGCCGACCGCGGCGACGACATGCATCAGCCCGCTGTCGTTGGAGACGGCGAGCCTGGCCGCCGCGATCAGGTCGATGGCATCCTCCAGCCGCGTCTGGCCGGCAAGATCGACGGCGCCCGGCGCAAGCGCGGCGATTTCCGCCGTCACCCCAGCGTCGTTCTTCGATCCGAACAGCGCCACGCCAAACCCTTTCGCCATCATCTCGCGGGCAAGGCCGGCATAGTGTTCGCTCGGCCAGCGCTTGGCCGGGCCGAATTCGGCGCCGGGCATAAGTGCGACGAATTTCCTCGCCGTCAGCCCGAAACGGCCGAGCAGTGCCGCCTGGTTATCCTGATCGACGGCAAGCTTGGGAGCCCGGAAGGCGCCGCCCTGGGCAAGGCCGAAATAGGCCTGCGCGGTGCGCCGTTTCAGGCGATCGGGCAAGGGCACGATGTCGGTCAGCAGCCCGTAGCGCATCTCCTTGAGATGGCCGACGCGGCGCGGAATGCCGGCAAAGAACGGGATCAGCGCCGACTTCCAGCTGCCCGGCAGGATATAGGCCATGTCGTAGCGGCCGCGCAGCAGGCGGCCGAAGCGCCTGCGGACGCGGAATTCGAACGCGCCGGATTTCAGCGGCAGATCGATCTGCTGGCGTATTTCGGGCATGCGCTTGACCAGGGGGGCTGCCCAGGCCGGCGCCAGCACGTCGATGGCGGCGTTCGGATGAAGCTCCCTCAGCGCCTGGAACAGGCACTGCGCCATCACCATGTCGCCCACCCAGCGTGGGCCGATCACGAGGATCGTTGGGCTTTCAGCCATTCGACATAGTCTCTGACGCCGGTTTCCACTGTGCGGAACTGGCCATTGTAACCGGCTGCGCGCAAGCGGGACATATCAGCTTGCGTAAAGCTCTGGTAGCTGCCCTTGAGGTGGTCGGGAAACTCGATGAATTCGATCTGGCCTTGGCCGAGCGTATCGATCACCGTTTCGGCAATGGCGCGGAACGGCTGGGCCTTGCCGGTGCCGCAGTTGAAGATGCCGCTCGAGCCGCGTTTCCACAGCCACAGATTGACGTCGGCGACATCGCCGACATGGATGAAGTCGCGGCTCTGCTCGCCGGGCCCGAAACCATCATAGGCGCCGAACAGCTTGGGGTTTTCGCCGCGTTCGACCTGGTTGAACAAATGGAAGGCGACCGAGGCCATGGCGCCCTTATGCGCCTCGCGCGGTCCGTAGACGTTGAAATAACGCAGGCCCGCCACCGGCGAATGGTCGGTATCGAACACGGTGCGGCGGACATAGTCGTCGAACAGCTTTTTCGAATAGGCATAGACGTTGAGCGGCCGTTCGTATTGCGGATCCTCGCGGAACTCGGCGCCGCCGCCATAGACCGAAGCGGACGAGGCATAGAGGAAGGGTACGCGCAGGGCCAGGCAGGCGTGCAGCAAGTGCTTCGAATAGGTGTAGTTGACCTCCATCATGAACTTGCCGTTCCATTCGGTGGTGGTCGAGCAGGCACCCTGGTGGAAGACGGCCTCGATGCGGCCGAGGTCCCCGGCCTCCATCCGCGCCAGAAAATCGTCCTTGTCGAGATAATCGGCGATCTCGAGATCGGCGAGATTGGCGATCTTGTGGCCGTCGGTGAGGTCGTCGACGACGAGGATGTCGCTGAAACCGTCGGCGTTGAGCGCGGCGACGATGTTGGAACCGATCATGCCGGCGCCGCCCGTGACGATGATCATGAAAGCCTCTGGTACCTTGTGCCGGTTGTAGCCCTTGTGGGATTCTGGCCTTATAGGGGAGCCGGGCCGGGCTGTCGACAAAGCAGGTGGCGGGCGGCAGGATGAGCGTCATAGTGGCGCCGCAAAGGTCTCGTTTCGGTCGGCCTGCCGGCCGACCGGCGACAGGAGCAAGGTAATGCCGTCAACCGAACTGCTTGTCGCCTTTTTCGCCACCACGGCGATCTTCGCCTATATCCCCGGTCCGGCGATGCTCTATGCCGCCGCGCAAACCATGGCGCGCGGCCGCTGGTCCGGCCTGATGGCGGCGCTCGGCATCCATCTCGGCGGCTATGTCCATGTCTTCGCCGCCGCTGTCGGCCTGTCGGTGCTTTTCCATGCCGTGCCGGTGCTTTACATGGCGGTCAAGCTGGTCGGTGCACTGTATCTGATCTGGCTCGGTGTTTCGCTGTTTCGCGCCAAGGCCCAAGGCGATGCGGTTTTGCCGGGAATTCAGCCGAAATCCGCCCGCCGCGCCTTTTTCGAGAGCGTTGCCGTCGAGGTGCTCAATCCCAAGACGGCGATTTTCTTCATGGCGTTCCTGCCGCAATTCATCGATGCCTCGGCAGGGCTTCCGGTCTGGCTGCAGTTCGTCGTGCTTGGAACGATCGTCAATTTGATGTTCTCGTCGGCCGACATTGTTTGCGTGATGCTGGCCGGCGCGGTGACCGCCAGGCTGCGGCGCTCGAGCCGGGCGCAACGACTGATGCGGCGCGCCGGCGGTGCGGTGCTCGTCGGGCTGGGCGTGCATGTCGCGTTGCAGAAAAGCTGACGCACCGTCGCGCTGCGGCGATCGGTCGAAGGCCTGCCGTTGCGTTGGCTGGAATTGCGGTATATCGGCATCGCCATGAACGGCCGGCCCTGCCAATCGAATTTCCCTGTCACTGAAATCGGCTCTCCCGCGCGTTGACATGATCAAGCTGCCTTCACCCGAACCTCTTCACCGCGCCATCTCGCGCTTCGGCAGCGCCACCGTGCTGGTGGTCGGCGATTTCATCCTCGACCGTTTCGTCAATGGCGTAATCGAGCGCATTTCGCCGGAAGCGCCGATCCCCGTGCTGCACGGGCGCGGCGAAACGCTGGCGATGGGTGGCGCCGGCAATGTCGTCGCCAATATCGTTTCGCTCGGCGCCGCCGCCATACCGGTCTCAGTGATCGGTGCTGACGAGGCCGGCAAGAACCTCATGCGCATGCTCGACGAGTTTGGCGTCGACACCGGCGGGCTGGCGCAGGATGCCGATCGCATGACGTCGTCGAAAAGCCGCTTCAGCGCGCTCAACCAGCAGGTGCTGCGTTTCGACGAAGAGGAAATCAAGCCGCTGGGCGATGCCGAGCGGGCGATGATGGTCGGGCATTTCCGCGACGCGCTGGTCGGCGCCGACATCGTCATCCTGTCCGACTATGGCAAGGGCGTGCTGCTCGACGGCGTCGCCGGCGAGCTGATCTCGATCTGTCGGGAAGCGGGCAAGCCGGTGCTGGTCGATCCGAAGGGCAGCGACTATGCGCGTTATGCCGGCGCGACGGCAATCACGCCCAACCGTAAGGAGCTCGGCGAGGCGGTCGGCCGCGCGGTGTTCGCCGACGACGAGATCGAGGCGGCGGCGCGCCAGCTGATTGCGGCGCACGGTTTCGATTTCGTCGTCGCGACGCGCAGCGAAAAGGGCATGAGCGTCATCGGTGCGGACGACGCCCGGCATATCGCCACGCAGGCGCGCGAAGTGTTCGACGTTTCAGGCGCCGGCGACACGGTGATCGCGACGTTTGCACTGGCGCTTGCTGCAGGGGCGGATCGCGTCATGGCCGGATCGATCGCCAACGCCGCCGGCGGCGTTGTCGTCGGCAAGCGCGGCACGGCGCGGCTGACGATCGAGGAACTCACCGGCGCGCTGTTTCGCTCGCATGGTCCGGTTGCCCACAAGGATGCCATCCTCGATGCCGCCGCCGCCGCGCGGCTGGTGGCGGGCTGGAAGGACGAGGGCTTGAGCGTGGGCTTCACCAATGGCTGTTTCGATATCCTGCATGCCGGCCATGTCAGTCTGTTGCACGCGGCGCGCAGCCTGTGCGACCGGCTGGTGCTCGGCCTCAACAGCGATGCCTCGGTGCGCCGGCTGAAAGGGCCGGGGCGCCCGGTCAACGACCAGCATGACCGGGCCTGCGTGCTGGCAGCACTTGCCTCCGTCGACGCCGTCGTCATCTTCGAGGAGGATACGCCGCTTTCGCTGATCGAGGCGCTGAGCCCCGACATACTGGTCAAGGGCGCCGACTATACGGTCGATCAGGTGGTTGGCGCCGATGTCGTGCAGAAGGCCGGCGGGCGCGTCGTGCTGGTCGACCTCGTCGCCGGCAAGAGCACCACCGGCACCATTGGCAGATTACGCGCCGGAAACTGAGGATTTCATGTCCGAACTGAACGATTACCTGGCCCGCTCGGCGGCCGCCATTTCGGCGATGGTCGAGCGCGACCTGACCAGCGAGATGGAGCGGGCGGTCAGCGCCGTCGTCGCCGCGCTTTCGCAGGGCAAGGCGTTGCTGATCGCCGGCAATGGCGGCTCGGCCAGCGATGCCATCCACATTGCCGGCGAGCTGGTCGGCCGCTTCCTCAGGGAGCGCAAGGCCTACAACGTCATCGCGCTGCCCGCCAATGCGGCGGTGCTGACAGCCTGGGGGAACGACTACGGCTTCGACACGGTGTTTGCGCGCCAGGTCGAGGCGCATGGCTCGGCGGGCGCCGTGCTGCTCGCCATCTCGACCAGCGGCAATTCGCCAAGCATTCTCGCCGCCGCCCAGCAGGCGCGCATGATGGGCATGACGGTCATCAGCCTGACCGGCGACACCGGCGGCAAGCTGAAGCCGCTATCCGACATCCTGCTCAACGTACCCTCGACCTCGACGCCGATCATCCAGCAGGGGCATTTGTGCCTCTACCACCATCTCTGCGAAATGGTCGAAACGCGCCTCTGCGACGCGGGGTGATTGGGTATTCGATTAGGCGCCAGCGCTGAAGCTGCCGATCTCCCCCCTTGTGGGGGAGATGCCCGGCAGGGCAGAGGGGGGCGCTGTCCCGCCGACCTGTCGATGGATTTTCAATCATGCCCTCAGACATGTTATCGGCTGGTCGCAGGTGAACGAGGTTGGCGTTCCTTCACGCCCGCTCTGTCCTGCCGGACATCTCCCCCACGAGGGGGGAGATTGGATGTAGCCTCGGTTTTCGCCAATCTTCAACGCTGAAGACAATTTTGTTCTTGCTTTGTGCCGGCAGCTATGCTATTAATTTGGGTATGGTGATGATTTCCACCAACGACCCGCCCGCCGAGGCGGGTTTTTTGTTTCCGGGTTTTTGTTTCGCAGGCGCTTTGCCTGGTCTCTCAAGCTGAAAGTGCCACCAGCCCTTTGTCCTTGACCCGGCGGATGGTCAGCGCGGTTCGCACCGTATCGACCGAGGCGCTTGGGTCAGAGCACAATTAGTTGGCTTCTGCCAATGTCGCGAAGTTTAGGATTTTTGCGTCATCCAGCGGCGAAAAAGCCGGCCATCTATGATGAGCAGGCTTGCAATGATCGATGTCATCCCCGCGAACTCGAACGGCTCCAGCCTTTCCCCGAGAAACACTGTGCCAAGCAGGATCGCGCTGGCAGGCACCAGAAGCGTCACGAGGGAAGCGTTTGTCGCTCCGGCCGAGGCGATCAGGTTGAAATAGAGGATGAATGCCAGCGCCGTCGTGAAGACCGCAAGAACAGCCACTGCCGCCCATATGGGGACGCTTGACGTCACGATCGCCGCCGGACTGTAGAGAAGGAAAACGATCGGGAACATGACTATGGTGGAGGCAGTGAGTTGGCCGGTCGCCACCACCGATGGCTTCATGTTCTTGAACCGCTTGGCGTAGACGACGCCGAAGCCGTATGAGATGGCCGCCCCGATCACGGCGAGCTTCGCCCAGGCAGGGCCACCAAGATTGGACAGCAGCCCGGGGCCGATCATGATGGCGGCTCCGGCGATTCCGAGCCCCACTCCCGCAAGCTTGGTTGCCGACAATTTCTCATCCGCCGTCAGCAGGTTTGCAATGAGGATCGTCCACAGAGGTGTTGTTGCGTAGAAGATAGAGGCAAGACCCGCACCAATCTCGGTTTGTCCTGTGAAGATCAGAGAGAACGGAATCACGTTGTTGAGCAAAGCCAGGCACAGGAAGGAGCCGGACCTCGCCAGTGCGGGAGCGAACGAAATGCCACATGTCCTCAGCCATAAATGCAGAACCAAGGCGGCGATCGACACCCGATAAAGGACAAGGGCCAGTGGCGGAATCTCGGCTACCGCGATACGCGCGAAGAAGAAGGTGCCGCCCCACAGAAAACCCAGAAGCAGCAACTGCCCCCAGTCGCTTGCCGACATTGAGCGTGTCGGTGCTGTCGTGCTCAACGCTTCGCCTGTCTAATTTCGGAGTGTAAGTGCAGACGATAATACGAATTAAACTGGCGATTATATTGGAAGTTTTGCCTGAATCGACGAGATTTATTAGAATATTAATATTGGAATTAATATTCTAAAGTGTTTTAGAATTCCTATTGTCGAATATCAAAGCTTCCGTTGCTGCGGTCCGGATCAGGCGTGGAACGCCACTAGCCCTTCATCCTTGACCCGGCGGATGGTCAGCGCGGTTCGCACCGTATCGACATTGGCTGCCGAGGCCAGTTCCTCGATGACAAAGGTCTGGAAGGTGCCGAGGTCGCTCGCCACGCAATGCAGCAGGAAGTCGGACTCGCCCGACACCATCCAGGCATCGCGCACGATCGGCCAGCCGCGGGTGCGCTCGGCGAAGGTCTTGAGCTCGGCGTCGGCCTGGTGATGCAGGCCGATCAGGCAGAAGGCGACGACGTCAAGGCCGAGCGCCGGCGCGTTGAGCAAGGCGCGGTAGCCGCGGATGATGCCGGCTTCTTCCAGCCGCCTGACGCGGCGCAGGCATGGCGGCGCCGAAATGCCGACGCGGCTCGACAGTTCGACATTGGTCATGCGCCCGTCCTGCTGAAGCTCGCGCAGGATCTTCCAGTCGATGGCATCGAGATCGGCCTTGATCGGCATGGCGGCTTCCGTGCGGGCTTCCGTGGTGACGCGAAAGAATCTTTCGCGACTTTGTAGTTAAACGACTTTGCTGTCTATTCCATCCGGTGGATCGAGGATTTTCGCATCATCTTGCTACCGGTTGCTTGTCGCCGTCGCCGGTGCGGAAGCTTTCCGGGGACGAACGGCAACTTGCCTTGCTGGCGTCGCAGGCAACACTTACATTACGCGCAACAATCGACGAGAGTTCATGCCACAATCCATGGCTGCTCCCCCGCAGAGGCTTTTCATGATCACCAAGCACGCGCCTGTTCTCATCATCGGCTCCGGCCCTGCCGGCTATACGGCGGCGATCTATGCCGCCCGCGCCATGCTCAAGCCAATGCTGGTCGCCGGCCTGCAGCAGGGCGGGCAACTGATGATCACCACCGATGTCGAAAACTATCCGGGCTTCGCCGACCCGATCCAGGGCCCATGGCTGATGAGCGAAATGCTCAAGCAGGCCGAGCATGTCGGCACCGACATCGTCAACGACATCATCACCGAGGTCGACCTCAATGTGCGGCCGTTCCGCGCCAAGGGCGATTCCGGTACGACCTATACCGCCGACGCGCTGATCATCGCCACCGGCGCGCAGGCGAAGTGGCTGGGCATCCCGAGCGAACACACCTTCATGGGCTTTGGCGTCTCGGCCTGCGCCACCTGCGACGGCTTCTTCTATCGGGGCAAGGATGTCGCGGTGATCGGCGGCGGCAATTCGGCGGTGGAGGAAGCGCTCTATCTCTCCAACCTGGCCAAGAGCGTCACCGTCATCCACAGGCGCAGCGATTTCCGCGCCGAGCGCATCCTGCGCGAGCGGCTGCTGCAGAAGGACAATGTCCGCGTCATCTGGGATACGGTCGTCGACGAGATCACCGGCCGGCCCGGCAAGGCGCCGATGCCGCCTTCGGTCGAAGGGCTGAAGCTGCGCAATGTGGTGACCGGGCAGGAGATGCATCTCGTGGTCGACGGCGTGTTTGTGGCGATCGGCCACGCACCGGCGGTCGAGCTGTTTGCCGGCAAGCTGAAGCAGAAGCCGAACGGTTATCTGTGGACGGCACCGGATTCGACCCGCACCGACATGCCGGGCGTGTTCGCCGCCGGCGACGTGACCGACGATATCTACCGCCAGGCGGTGACGGCGGCCGGGCTTGGCTGCATGGCCGCGCTCGAGGCGGAAAAATATTTGGCGGGGATCGAGGTTCACCGCGAAGCGGCGGAGTGATTGTTGAACAAGCGGCTGAGAAAAGCCGCGCAAAAGCCTGATTTTTCATTCAGACGCCAAAACAGGCGGACGCCAGAAAACAGGACGAGGGGAAATCATGGCGTTGGATTGGGACAAGCTACGCGTGTTTCACGCCGCAGCAGAAGCGGGGTCGTTCACCCATGCCGCGGAAACACTGCATTTGTCGCAATCGGCGATCTCGCGGCAGGTCAGCGCGCTCGAGCATGACGTCGGCGTGCCGCTGTTCAATCGCCACGCCCGCGGCCTGGTGCTGACCGAACAGGGCGAGATGCTGTTCCGCACGGCGCACGACGTGCTGATGAAGCTCGAAACCATCAAGTCGCGGCTGACCGAGACTAAGGACCGGCCCTCCGGCGTGCTCAGGGTGACGACCACGGTCGGCCTCGGCGCCGGCTGGCTGACCGAGCGCGTGCAGGAATTCATCGAGCTCTATCCTGAGGTCAGCCTGCAGCTTATCCTCGCCAATGAGGAGCTCGACCTCACAATGCGCCAGGCCGATTGCGCCATCCGGCTGCGCCAGCCGCAGCAGCCCGACCTCATCCAGCGCCGCCTGTTCACCGTGCATTTCCATCTCTACGCGGCGCCCTCCTATGTGAACAAATACGGCAAGCCGAATTCGATCGCCGAGCTGAAGGCCCATCGCATCGTCACCTTCGGCGTGCCGGTGCCGGCGCATCTGTCGGAACTGAACTGGCTGGAAACGGTCGGCGATTTCGAAGGCGGGCAAAGGGTGCCGACGCTGCAGATCAACGACATCCTGTCGATCAAACGGGCGGTGCAGGGCGGCGCCGGCATCGCCATGCTGCCGGATTACGTGGTCAGCAAGGATTCCGGGCTGGTGCAGTTGCTGCCCGAGACCGAGGTGCCGTCCTTCGACACCTATTTCGCCTATCCCGACGCGATGAAGAACCAGGCGAAGCTGCATGTCTTCCGCGATTTCATCATCGCCAAGGCGCGCAGCTGGTCGTTTTAGTTTCTAGTGCAGCTCGTCGACTTTTCCGAGCAGCGCCGGCGATTGGCGAAAGCTTCGGTGAAAGCGTCATTCTCCCCGTATAGTGACGGGGAGAAGGGGGCCGTATCGCCGGTTTCGCTAATTGTCGGCGTCCAGAAATTACCCGCGCCAAGGCGTCAGGCGGGGCAGCCAACCGGGCACGGCGCAGCGGTAGGCTTCGTATTCGGCGCCGTAGCGGCGGGCAAGCGTCGGTTCCTCATATAGTTTCACGAAGGAGATCAGGGCGGCCGCGGCGATGACTAGATAGGCGGCGACCGCCCAGCTCGAAAACAGCAGTGCCTGGCCGAGGATGATCGACAGCACAGCGACATACATCGGGTTGCGCACATGGCGGTAGATGCCGCCGACCACCAGCCTTTCGGTCGGCGCGACCGGGGCTGGCGTACCCAGGCCCTCCAGGGCAAAACGGGCAAAGGCGTGCAGCAGTATGGCTGTGCCGGCGATAACCAGCAGCCAGCCCACAAGAACGAAACCGGGCAGTCTCGACCAGGGCAGGCGATAGCGGTCGGTCAGCAGCCAAGGCAGCAGTCCGGCGACCACGCCGGGCGCTACAGCAAGGAAGATGACGCTGCCGGCGATCGCCGAAGCGGGCCGCATGGAGGTCTCCTTACCTAGAGCCTGTTCCATCCCGATGAAATCGGGATGGGCTCTATCTTCCTGTTCGACCGGGATCATGCTCTAAGGCGCGCCCTTGAACGGTTTCCTGCAACGCTCCTCAGGTCTTGTCCTTATTCATGCATCACAAACCGCTGCACCCTCGGGTCAAGTCCGAGGCGGGATTTTAGGCAACATGCACCAGCAAGGTCTGGCTGCCGAAAAAACAAACGCGTGCTGCACGATTCCACGTCATCCTGCGTTTTTCGACTTTCGGAGCAAGAATCGCTGCCGATTCGCGGCTGCAGATCGATTTTTGCCTTGCCGCACGCCGCATTTCAGCGATTCAACTGGTCCTATTGCGCTTCGGGACGGATTAGACCACAGCCGGCGCCTTTTTGCATGTGTGTGTTGCAAAATAGATGCTTGTTTCTTGGGCATGAAGAGCACATATATAGATCATCTCCTGAGCGCGTTCTCCTCCCATTAGCGCTCTCGAGTGTTCCCCTCTGGAGGTTAGCCTTAACAGGCACTTCCAATCAAACTCAGCCGGGTCTTCATTGATCCGGCTTTTTTGTTGCCCGAAACCAACACATCGCCAGAAAATTGGCCGGAACGGTCGCGTAACAGTGACATGTAACCTCGGGTAACATGCCGCGGGCGCGCCAAATCGATTAAGCAGAACATAGGACGCGGTGTGGCTCGTCCGGGGGATGGGGGCATCACTCGGACGACCGGGCTCAGGCAGCTACCGCGTCCGAACCTTCTTCCGCCGCCACGCATCGGCGGCAAGCATGCGGCGGACCTGCCGTTTCGCCTCCCACGAAGACGGTCCGCAACGAAACGGCGCCCGGATGATCCGGGCGCCGTTTCCTTGTGTGCTTCCTTGTGTTCTGGCCGCAAGCTGCCGTTTCAGGCGGCCTTGCCGTTGGCGTTCAGCGCTTCGTCGGCCAGCCGGCCGGTGAGTTCGGCCATGTGGTCGAAGACGGCCCGGTAGCTGGCGACACCCGCAGTGGCCGAGCGCAGCTCGATGATGAGGTCGCCGATCTCGGCCTGCGGCATGGTCGCCTCAACAACGTCCCATCCGGGCCAATCAGGCCGCGCGTCATAGCCGAGGATCTGGCCGCGCCGCTGCGGGATCAGTGCGATGATCTTCGACGTCGCGTCGGACGGCGTGACGATCTCGACCTTCATCACCGGTTCGAGCAGCACCGGCGAGCACGCGGCCATGCCTTCCTTCATCGCCAGCTTCGCCGCCATCTGGAAGGCCATATCGGAGGAATCGACCGCATGGTAGGAGCCGTCGGAAAGGTTGACGGCAACATCGACGACCGGGAAGCCGAGCGGCCCGGATTTCAGGTAATCGCGCACGCCGGTCTCGACCGACTGGATGTAGGTCTTCGGCACGACGCCGCCGGTGATCGTATCGGTGAACTGGAAGCCTGACCCGCGCGGCAGCGGTTTGATCTCGATCACCACGTCGCCGAACTGGCCGTGGCCACCCGATTGTTTCTTGTGGCGGCCCCGCTGCTGCGTCGCTTTGCGGATCGTCTCGCGGTAGGGCACGGCCGGCACATGGCCTTCGACCGGGATCTGGTTCTTGCCTTCCAGCCGCTCGCGCACGACGCGCAGATGCATCTCGCCATGGCCGGACAGCACGGTTTCGGCCGAATCCTGGTTGTGATGCAGGTTGAGCGAGGGATCTTCCTCGGCCAGGCGCTGGATGGCCGCCGACATCTTGACCTCGTCCTTGCGCTCTTTCGGCCGCAGCGCGAAGGCGAAGACCGGTTGCGGCGGCGCCAGCGTGACCAGCGGCTTGATGCCGCCCTTGGTCGAGCTCAGCGTCTGGCCGGTCCTGACGGCGTCGAGCTTGCCGAGCGCGACCGTGTCGCCGGCCTTGGCCGAAGTCAGCTTGATCTGGTCCTTGCCGAGCATCTTGTAGATGCCGGAGACCTTTGCCGTTTCGCCATTGGAAAGGAACAGCTCGGCGGCGTCGGCGACCTGGCCGGACAGGATGCGCGACACCGATAGCTTGCCGCCATGCGCGGTGTGGACGGTCTTCATCACCTGGACCACGGTGGCGTTGCCATCGGGCGCGCCGAGACGCCGGCGCGTCGCCTCGATGTCGGGTGCGTCGTGACGGATTGTCTTCAACAGGCGCAGCACGCCATTGCCCTTCTCGGCGGTGCCGATCAGCACCGGCGTCACTATGCCGTCGCGCAGGTCGGCGGCAAGATCGTCGAAGATGGCATCCTTTGGCGGTTCGATCTCGTCCAGCAATTGCTCCATCAGCCGGTCGTCATGGTCGGCGAGCGTCTCCAGCATGGAAAAGCGCGCCTCGAGCTCGCGCGCCTTGTCGTCGCTCGGGATCTGCGCGACCTCGCTCTCGGCATATTCGCGGTAGATGTAGGCTCGCTCCAGAGCAAGATCGATCGAGCCGATGACGACGCCGTCCTTGCGCAGCGGGATCTGGCGCAGCAGCAGAGGCACCGAGCTTGCAGGCTGGAGCATCTTCAGCGTGTCGCGCACGCCTGCTATCGCCTTGTCGACCTTGTTCAGGAACAGGATGCGCGGCACGCCGAGATCATCGAGCTTGCGCATGATCAGCTGCAGGGCAGGAATCTTCTTCTCGTCGGCTTCGGCGACGACCACGGCGACGTCGCAGGCGGCCAGCACCGGCTCGGCTTCGAAGGAGAATTCGATGGAACCGGGACAATCGACGAAGGTGAACGGCTCGCCCATGAATTCGGTGGTAGCGAAGGTCGCCTCGACGCTCATCGCATGGGCACGCGCCTCGGGCGAATGATCGGAAACGGTATTTCCCGACGAAGCGGGATTCTGGCGGGGAATGGCGCCTGTACGGGCGAGTATGGCTTCGAGAAGTGTCGTCTTACCGCTTGCGAAGGGACCGACTATGGCAATGCATTTCGGTCCCGTGCGTCGTCCTCCGGCGCGAGTACCCATGGCTGACCTCCACTCAGGCGTTTCCCTGTGAGCGGCGGCCGGCCTGTCGGCCGTCGCGGGCGAGGCTTTTTTCAATTTGCCACCTACCCAAAGGGCATCGTCCCACGGGCAGGCCGGGAGGGCAAGGGATTTGAAGTTGAAGGGATTTGAAGTTGACGTTCGGGTTCAGCCGGTGCCGGCTAGGCGCGACGCCAGCGGGGTTGCGTCCACGCGCTGCACTGCCACCGTCTCGGCAAAGCGCGCGAGCAGCGGATTGAACAGGTCCGCACGTTCCCAGAAAGGCGCATGCCCGGCGCCGGGGACGATTTGGCAATGCTCCCACAGCGAGCCGTAGGCGAGCGTCTCAAAATAGCCGAGCCGGACGAACGGATCGTTCTCGCCATTGACTATGGCGACCGGAAATGCGGCTTGCTCGACCACCTGTCGCTGGTCGGCGCCCTTGCCTGTGAGCATGCCGCGCGTCACCGCGGCGCGCAGCCGGCCGTCGGTGCGCAGGATGGTTTTGCGGAAGGACGGGTCGGCGGTGTCGCCGAAGCAGAGCGTTTCGAAGCGCTCGGCATCGCGTTCGGAATACGTCTTTTTGGACGCCAGCAGCATGTCCCAATGCGCATGGAAGCCGCGCAGCATGCCGAAAGGGCCCTTGGATACCGGCGGCGCGCCGGTTAGCATCAGCCCGCCGACGGCGCGGTGGAAACTCGCGAGCTCGATTGCCACGTGCCCGCCAAGCGACCAGCCGAAGACGACGGCGCGGCCGATCCCCAAGGCATCGAGGAGCTGAGCCGCCGACTGGGCAAGGCCGGCGATGGTGTAGTCCGTCGCCGGATCGCGGGCGTCAGACGATTCGCCATGGCCGGGCAGGTCGAAAGCAATCAATCGATGGGCAGCGGCCAACGGGCTGTCGAACTGGCGGGCGAATACGGCGCGCGAACTGCCCGAGCCGTGGATCAGGACAAGCGGGATGCCTGGTCCCGACGACTGGCTGAGGCGCAAATCCGCTTGCGGCGTGCGGATCGTGCGGTGGGAAACGGCCATAGCTGGTTGGACCTTCGGATTGTCTCGAGGTCAACATCGCATGCCGAGGTCACCATGTTGTTTAGAACGGTGGTTAAGAAATGATTTCTCGGTTTCTGCCGAGTATGATGCAGCGAATCCACCACAGCTAACCCCGGGACCCTGATGATGGAATCCACACTCGACCTTCTCCTCTCGATCAGCAGCATCGCCACGCTCGGCCAATATGCCTGGTCGATGCGCGCGCATTTCCAGTCATCGAGCATGTCTCAAGGCGCCATGATCATTTCGGCCGTCGTGGTCGGCACGGCGCTGTTCTTTCTTGCACTGCTGTGGATCGAGCGGCAGCCGGTTGCAGCGAAGATCGTCGGGCTCGCCATCGAACTGGCAAGCTCGGCGCTTTTCTGGTGGGCGATCTCGGTCTCACGCAAGGCGCGGCTGCGTTTCGCGTTCGATCCGGACAATCCCGACAGCCTGGTGACCGAAGGCCCTTATCTCCATGTCCGCCATCCGTTCTACACGTCCTACATCATCTTCTGGATCGGATGGGGCATCGCGACCTGGTCGGTGTGGGCGGTGGTGCCGGTCGCCGGCATCGTTACGATCTATGTGATCGCGGCCTTGGACGAAGAGCGAAAATTTTCGCGGACAAGGCTGGCCGATGCCTACAACGCCTACCGCACGCGCACCGGCCTGTTCTGGCCTCGCCTTGCCCGTAGCCGGGCAGGACATGCAGCCGGCATCGGACGAAAGTGGTAGGGTCTAAGTCCGCACCGAGGAATCAAATCGAGGATTGCGACGATGAAGATCATTGCCTGCGGCAGCGTGCCGACGATCGTTGCGCCGGAGACATATTTCACCGGCCGGGTTTTGCAGACGCCGATCATCGAGAAAGAGGCGCCGGCGCGGCTCAGGGCCACGCTGGTCAGCTTCGAGCCCGGCGCCCGCACCCACTGGCACACGCATCCGCTCGGCCAGACGCTCTATGTCACGTCCGGTGCCGGCCTCGCGCAAAGCTGGGGCGGGCCGATCCAGGAGATCAGGGCCGGCGACGTCGTCTCCTTTGCGGCCGGCGAAAAGCACTGGCACGGCGCCGCGGCCAAATCGGCGATGACCCACATCGCCATGCAGGAGGCGCTCGACGGCTTGCATGTCGACTGGCTGGAGAAGGTCAGCGACGAGCAGTATGGCGGCTGAAACGTCTCAGGCCAGCGAGGCAGTAAAGCGCTGGATGCGCGTGCAGGCCTCTTCGAGCAGTGTCTCCGATGTGGCGTAGGAGATGCGGAAGTTCGGGCCGAGGCCAAAGGCCGAGCCGAAAACAACCGCCACGCCCTCGGCCTCGAGCAGTTCCGAGCAGAAGGTTTCGTCGCTGTCGATCACCTTGCCGCTCTTGGTCTTCTTGCCGATCAGCTGGGCACAGGAGGGATAGACGTAGAAAGCACCCTCCGGCGACGGGCAGGTGATGCCGCGCGCCTGGTTGAGCATCGAGACGACGAGATCGCGCCGGCCCTGGAAGATCGCCTTGTTCTTCGGGATGAAATCCTGCGGGCCGTTCAGCGCTTCGACCGCCGCCCATTGGGCGATGGTGCAGGCGCCGGAGGTCTGCTGGCCCTGGATCATGTCCATCGCCTTGATCAGCGGCACCGGGCCTGCCGCATAGCCGATGCGCCAGCCGGTCATGGCATAGGCCTTCGACACGCCGTTCATGGTCAGCGTGCGCTCATAAAGCTTAGGCTCGACCTCGGCGATCGTCTTGAAGACGAAGTCGCCATAGGTCAGATGCTCGTACATGTCGTCGGTCAGCACCCAGACATGCGGGTGCTTCAACAGCACGTCGGCCAGGCTCTTGAGCTCCGCTTCGGTATAGGCGGCGCCCGAGGGGTTGGACGGCGAGTTCATCAACAGCCATTTGGTGCGCGGCGTGATCGCCTTCTCCAGCACGGCCGCCGTCAGCTTGAAGCCGTTGTCGATCGAGGTCTCGACAAAGGCCGAGGTGCCGCCGCAGATCGCTACCATTTCGGGATAGCTCACCCAATAGGGCCGCGGGATGATCACCTCGTCGCCGGGGTTCAGTGTCGCCATGAAGGCGTTGAACAGGATCTGCTTGCCGCCGGTGCCGACGATGGTCTGCTCCGTCCGGTAGTCGAGATTGTTCTCACGCTTGAACTTTTTCGCGATTGCTTCGCGCAGCGGCACGATGCCGGAGACCGGCGGGTACTTCGTCTCGCCGCGGCGGATCGCCTCGATTGCGGCGTTCTTGATGTTGTCGGGGGTGTCGAAGTCCGGTTCGCCGGCGCCCAGCCCGATCACGTCCCGGCCGGCGTTTTTCAGCTCGCGCGCTTTCTGCGTCACCGCGATGGTCGCGGAAGGCTTTACGCGGGAAAGGGCGTCGGCAAGAAAGGCCATGAGAGATATCTCCAGAAAGCACCGGCGCGGCGAAGGCGCCGCGGCGCCTCTCATGTCGCATCATCTGGTCAAGCGCAAGCCCCGGCGCAAGCCCAGCGCAGGCATTGTCGAATGAGCCAACGCGCAATGCTGGCAACAATAAATTCATCAACGATCGGTAAAAGCTTGAACGGCAGGACCGTGGCCGGTCTGCCAGTCTCGTACAGCGAGGAACCGTGACGCGCAGCATCGAGCTTGCCCATATCATCCGCCATGATGACGGCACCGCCAGCGGTGTCTGGGGGCTCTATACGCTGCAAAGCGCTTTCCAGCCGATCTTCGCCTTCAACAAGGGCAAGCTTTCCGTCGTCGCCTTCGAAGGGCTGATCCGGCCGTTCCGCGACGGCGAGCCGCAGCAGCCGATGAGTTTCTTCAACAGCTGTCCGGCGGTCGACCGCCTGCATATCGAGGCGCTGACACGGACGCTGCACCTTCTGAACGCCGGCGCCTGCCTGCCGCGAGACGCCTCGATCTTCATCAATTTCGATCCGTCGGTGTTCACCGACCGCGGCATCGCCGACAAGGCGCTGCGCGACATGCGGCTGGTGCTGCACGAGGCCGACATCGATCCGCGCCGCGTCGTCTGCGAGGTCACCGAGCAGAAATCGGCGTCGCAGGAAACGCTCTACAATTTCGTCGAGGCGCTCAGGGGCAACGGTTTGCGCATTGCAGTCGACGATTACGGCGCCGACGAATCCGACATCAATCGTATCAAGGAACTCAGACCCGACATCGTCAAGTTCGATGCCGACTGGATCATGACGCTGATGGAATCCGGTGCCGGCTTCGCCTTGCTGACCGCCATGGTGACCAGCTTCGAAGAGCAAGGCATCCGTACGGTATTCGAGGGCATCGAGACGGGCTGGCAGCTCGAGCTTGCCGAAAAGTCGGGCGCCTCGATGGTGCAGGGCTACGTGCTGGCGCGCCCTGAGCTCGCGCCGACCAGCTTCCGCGTCTTCGACACGAGCGGGCAGGCGGCCGCGGTGTCGGCCGATGCGGAGAAGGTGCCTGCGGCGGTTCCGCCATCGCGACGGCCGATGCGGCCCTTTGGCCGCAGGGTGGCATCGTGACCGGGCAAGCCGACATGCGGCGCAAGGTCGGAGAGGCGATCTTTGCCGACGAGGTCGGCATCGAATATGGCGTCTACGGCGCATTCCGGCTGAGGAGCGCCTACCAGCCGGTCTTCGCGTCGCGCGGCAGATTTCTCGCCGCCGTCGCGGTCGAGGGACTGATCGAGCCGCATCGTGCCGGCAGGCCGGTGGCGCCGCAAATGTTCTTCGAAGGCGTGCCGGCAGCGGATCGGCTATTTGTCGAAACCATATGTCGGGTGCTGCATTTGCGCAACTTCCGCAACATCGGCGTCGACGGGCTCGACCTGTTCTTCAACTACAATCCGCTGATCAACGATGACCCCGCACGGGCGCTGGCCGAAATCAGGCTGATGACCAGGCATCTGGCGGATTTCGGCCTGCATCCCGGCATGCTGGTCTGCGAGATCACCGAGCAGGCTGCCGGCGACAAGGTGCTTGTCAGCCTGGCGCGCGAGATGCGGCGCGACGGCGTCCGTATCGCCATCGACGATTTCGGCACCGGGCATTCGACGGAAGAAAGGGTCGCGCTGGTGCAGCCCGACATCGTCAAGATCGACGGCACCTGGTTCGCCGAATTCTGCCGCCATGCCGCCGCCGAGCGGTTTTTCCGGCCGTTGGTTTCGACGCTGCACGACCGTGGCGCCAAGGTGCTGGTCGAAGGCATCGAGAACGCCACGCATCTGCGCGTCGCGCTGGATGGCGGCGTCGACCTGCTGCAGGGTTTTTACCTCGCCCGACCGGCGCTGGCCGGCACGCTGTTCGACGAGGAGCCGCTGTCGATCGACGGGCTGCTTGGCAGGGATAGCAACGTCATTCCCTTGTTCGGCTAGGATATGTCGAGATTCAAGTGATGCCGGCCTGCGAACGGCGGTTTCCTGCGCTTCCGGTGCTCACGTACCCAAAGTCCGCTCCGCTCCGGTTCTCGGAACCCACCAGTCTGGTCGCTTCGCGCCCGTCTTCGACTCCGGCTCGGCCTGACTTGAATCTCGATATATCCTGAAATGCATCAGCGGCGCTGATGGTTACGCCAAAACAAATCACTGGATGAAGCCGCCGCTGCCGCGATAGAGGCTGGATCAAGCCCGGAGACGGGTGGTTGCGAGCAAGGGGGAGCACCGATGATACTCTATGGAATGATCGACAGCGGCAATTGCTACAAGCCGCGCCTGTTGATGGCCAAGCTCGGCATCGCTTTCACCAATGTCGAGGTCAGCTCGCATGCCGGCGACACGCGCAAGCCCGACTATGTCGCGAAAAACCCGAACGCCATGGTGCCGCTGCTCGAACTCGACGACGGCCGCCGGCTGGCCGAATCCAATGCCATCCTGCTCTACCTCGCCGAAGGCACGCGGTTCCTGCCGGCGGACAGATACGAACGCGCGCTGGCCTATCAGTGGCTGTTCTTCGAGCAATACAGCCACGAGCCTTATATCGCCGTGCGCAGAGCGCTGCTGACCTTCCCTGAAAGAGCCAAGGACGCGACGCCCGAGTGGCTGGCGCTGACGCTGGAGCGCGGCAACAAGGCGCTCGGCGTCATGGACAAGCACCTGGCCGGGAGCAGCTTCTTCGCCGGCAGTGCGCTCAGCGTCGCCGACATTGCGCTCTATGCCTATACGCATACGGCCGAGACGGGCGGCTTTCAGCTCGACGCCTATCCGGCGGTCGCTGCCTGGCTGCAACGGGTCGAGGCCGACCCGGGGCATGTGCCGCTGGAGTGGCTGCCTTAATTCTGTTCTCACGCTTATCGCCGCTTCGCGGCTCGCTCCGGACGTCGCGCTAGCGGCTTTCGGCCCGTGGCGTGAATGGACGCGCGGCTATTTCAGCAGGCGATCATATTCGGAATGGGTGCGTATCCAGAACCAGACCACGTCATCGTGGTCGCGAACAGCTACGGCGCGGTAATTGACATCAACCCGCGCCGACCAACAGCGCCCGACCTGTTTGAAATGCAACGACGGGTGGAACGGCTCAGAATTCAGTTTGGCGAAACGTCTGTTCGCCTTTGCTTTGATCAACGAGGGCAGTTTTGCGTAAGCCTCCCAAAACGAGGGAGTGGCAAAATGCTTCACAGAGGCCGAGTCCGGCCGGCCCGATGATCAGCCAAGGCCTGCTCGGCAAGCCTGTCCAGCCTGCCGGCCTTGGCATCGCCTTCAAACTGCTGGTCCCACATGTCGGCCTGCAGCGCCTCGAACCATGCGGCAAACGCCTTGAGCTCTTCGGGGCTTAGTTCGGCGACGGATTTCTCAATCTGTTCAAGCTTGCTCATGGGTTGATGGTACCATGACCGGGGTAAAAACACCACAAAGTGGTCCCATAGGACCAAGGCGGTGGTTCATCGGAATCCAGACAGCAAAAAGGCGGGACAAAATCCCGCCTTCCCATGCTTGGTAGCCTGATCGGGAGCGTTTTGGCCGGGCCGGCAGCAATCTGCTGCTTCGACTTGTCGGGGTCTTTCGCTCCGGCGCGCTTCTCGCGCGACCGCCAGTACATCCGTGACTTGCCGCGCGCCCCGGGCTATCGCCCGGCGCGCACCATTCGCAAAATCAGGCTGCCTTGCTCAGAGATCCAGCGGACGACTTGCCAGTGCGGCGGTCCTGCTCGATCTCGAAGTTGATCTTCTGGCCTTCGACCAGGGTCGACAGTCCAGCGCGCTCGACTGCGGAGATGTGAACGAAAACGTCCGCGCCGCCGCTGTCAGGCTGGATGAAGCCGAAACCCTTGGTGGAATTAAACCACTTGACCGTACCTGTTGCCATTTCGATAGTCCTTTACGTTTGCTTTAGTTTGACTGGACCGAAACCCAGCCGGTTTGTATCGAGATTTTGGAGATAGAACGTCAGCAAACGCGAATATCGCGAGGCCCGGATCGATCGGCCGAAATATCAATGGACGGCATATAATATGCTTTCGCGCAAAAAACAAGACGGGGCGGAAAATGGCGCCGCGGCAACGCTGCCCAACGGCCGCCCCAATCGCGTGAGAGCGTCGTCGCTGCGCGCCTGACCCGGGAGGATCGCGTCGGCTTCGGGCGCGACCGGGTTTTGGGGAGAGGGACATGAAAATCGTTCTGCTTGCCGCTTGCCTGACGCTGGTGGCCGCCGAGGCGCAGGCGGGCTCGCGCTACGACCCGACCCGCATGAGCTGCGGCAAGGTGCAGGCGACGATCGCGCGCGAGGGCGCGGTCATCCTGCGTTACAGATCGGCGCGCGTGCCGGGGCTGGCGCTCTACGACCGCTACGTGCGCAGCCAGCAATTCTGCGACATCGGCGAGGTCAGGGCGCGGGCCTCCGTGCCGAGTGCCGATACGAATTCGTGCACCGTCTATAAATGCAAGCGGGTGGAATTCGATCGGCGCTTCCGCCGGCGCCTGCTTCCGGACTAGGCTGGTCGAGATGGGTGCGCCGGGATACCGGCATCACCTGAATATCAGCACACCTAAAACCCGAACGACACCTGCGCCGGCGGCGGCGGACCGACGCGCACGCCTTCCATGGCCAGCATCTTTTCCTTGGTGGCCGAGCCGCCGGGCGCGGAAAATCCGCCGATCTTGCCGCCGGCGGCAAGGATACGGTGACAGGGGATGACCAGCGGCACCGGGTTGGCGCCGAGAGCCGCGCCCGTCTCACGCGCCAGCCCGGCATGGCCGGCGCGCTTGGCCAGTTCGCCATAGGTGGTGGTTTCGCCAAAGGCGAGCTTTCGCGCCGCGTCATAGATCGCCAGGCGGAACTCGTCGACGCCGCTGAGATCGACCGGCACGTTGGAGAAATCGATATCCTCGCCGGCGGCATAGGCCTTGATCGACGCGATCAGCTCGGCAACCCATTGCGGCTCGGGCTTCGCAGGCTGCTCGGCGGCGGTATGGCGCAGCAGCCGACGTTCGACTGCGTCGCGATTGCGCTGCGGCAGGCAGAGCCGGGTCAGTCCGGCATCGCTCCAGGCGATGCCCATGAAGCCGAGCACGGTTTCGAAGACCGCGTGGCCGGCGGTGGCATGAGAGGCGTCCATGGCGTGCTCCTTTCCGGAATCCTTCGAAGTACAAATCCAGAACAATATCGCATTTCGCGGCCCGGCTCGCCACCCGAAAACCGCCGGGTACCGCGGATTGCCCGGGGAAAGATGCTGGTGTAAGGACTTCTTAATACCCGACGAACCGGACCCGAGCGCCGCTTGCCAGCAAAATTCCTCTTTCCCGTCCTTGCGGCGGTGTTGGCCGTGGCCGCTCTCAGCGGTTGCACCTCTACTTCGCAGGTGACCCCGACGCCGGCCTTCACCGAAAATACGGCCAATACCGATGCCGGCTTTACGTTGGCGCTGCCCGACACGGTTTCGGTGCTGCCGGAGCCGTCCGGCGTCGCCCAGACAGCGGCGCTGCCGATCGAGCCGGCCGCCGCCTTTGCCGGGCCGACGCCGCTGGCGGCAACTGCCCCCGCCGTCATGACCGCCAATGCCCAGCCAGCCGCCGTGACGGCCGCTGTCGCCATGCCGGTCACCGAACAGACCGCGGCCATGCCCGGCGTTCAGCCGGTTTCCTACACGGTGCCGCAGAACCCGGCCGCTCTGGCCGCGACCGACCCCACTGAAGGCCAGTCGAACGCCGGCGGCCGCAGCGAGATCGAGCGGCTGATCGAGAAATATTCCGCGCTTTACCAGGTGCCGGTCGATCTGGTGCGCAGCGTCGTCAACCGCGAGAGCACCTTCAACCCGAAAGCCTACAATCACGGCCATTGGGGGCTGATGCAGATCAAGCACGCGACGGCGCGCGGCATGGGCTATGACGGGCCGGCGAGCGGCCTGTTCGACGCCGAGACCAATTTGAAATATGCGGTGAAATATCTGCGCGGCGCCTGGCTGGTCTCCGGCGGCAACCTCAAGCGCGCCGACCGGCTCTACCAGAGCGGCTATTATTACGACGCCAAGCGCAAGGGGATGCTGGGCGAAACCGGCCTCGGCAGCGATAGCCTGCGCCGCCGCATGCAGCCCGATGCCTGAGCCGCGCCCGCCGGCGCCAAACGACATCCGCCTGCGCAAGATTTTGGACGACACGCTTCTCGCTGCGCGCTGGCCGGAAGGTTTTTTCATGCGCGCCTTCGAAGCCGCCGATGCACTCGCTTTGCATACGCTGTTGACCGCGGTGTTCGACGACGGCGCAGACGGGCCGTTCGACGAATGGTGGCCGCGCATTTCGGCTGACGCGGAATTCGACCCAGCTTTGTGTTTCCTGGTCATCGACGGCAAGGGCCGGCTGGCGGGCGCGGCGCTCTGCTGGACGCGGGCTTTCGTCAAGGATCTTGCCGTCCATCCCGAGGCGCGCGGCAACGGCATTGCCGAGGCACTGATGCGGCACGCGTTTGCGGTGTTTCAGGCAAGGGGCGCTGCGCATGTCGATCTCAAGACCAATACAGTGGAGAACGCCGCCGCCGTCAGGCTCTATCAGCGGCTGGGGATGGTCGAGGTGGATTGGGCGGGGTGAGAGGTCGGGGGCTGAGCGGCTTCGGGTAAGTGCGTTGATATTCGAGCAGGCTGCGACGCTCGAAGGTAACGGCATGGATCCTAGGGTCTCCGCGACGTCGCTTCGCTCCTGCTCCGCCCTAGGATGACGAAGGGCACAGTGGCATAAAGGCCAATCGCGGGCGTTGGAGACTGGCTGGAAGCCTACCCGCGCTTCGTCATCCTAGGGCGGAGCGAACGCGAAGCGGGAGCGCAGACCCTAGGATCCATGCCGTGAGCATGGCTGTAGAGCGCAGCGACCCAAGGGACCTCATGTGATTTGACGCTGCAGCGCGCTGACCTACCCTCTAATGCCGGAACCGGGGAGACGAGCGATGCGGTCACCTTTCAACCGGAGCATCACGCTGGCAGCGGCGGTGATCCTTGCCGCCGTCACCGCGGCCTATGCCCATCACGGCTGGTCGTGGACGCAGGACGGGTTTTTCGAACTCCGGGGCAAGATCACGGCCATCTATATCGGCAACCCGCACGCCACGCTGGACGTCGATGCTGAGGGCGAGGTCTGGCGGGTGGAGATGGCGCCGCCGTCCCGCACGATCGCCGCCGGCTTCACCGAGGAGGTCGCCAAGATCGGCGACGAGGTGACCGCGATCGGCAACCGCTCGCGCGACGAGAGCGAAAAGCGCATGAAGGCAGTCCGCGTCATCGTCGGCGGCAAGACCTATGATGTCTATCCTGACCGCGTGCCGCCGGCCTGAATGGACGGGTTTTTCGCCGGCATCGAGCAACTCGCCTTCGCGCGGGGACTGAAGGCCTCGTTCGTCGCCTATCCCGTAATCAATGCGCTCCACATCATGTCGATCGGCGCGCTGCTGACCAGCGTCTGGCTCATGGACCTCAGGATCCTCGGCGCCTTCCGCTCGCTGCCGCAGGCACCGTTCGTCGCGCTGCTGCGCCGCACCGCATTGGGCGCATTCGGCGGAGCACTTGTCACGGGGTCGCTGCTGTTTTCAGTCAGGGCGAGCGCGTATGCGGCGATGCCCATCTTCCTCGCCAAGATGACGCTCATCCTGCTCGCGGGCGCCAACTTCCTTGTCTTCATGCGCGTCTGGCGCGCAAAGGGTGGTGACGAGTCGGTTGGTGGGGGCGCTATTATCCTGGCGGGGCTTTCGCTGGTGCTATGGACATCCGTGCTGTTCGCCGGACGGTCTATTGGGTTTCTCAACTGAGGAGGGCGCCGGGGCTGGCCTTCCCGAAGCGCGAGATGGTGCGCATCTACAGCGTCAATTCCGGTTTCCACAACGCCATCAGCCGCGTCTATGCCAGATACTTTGCGGTTAACCCGCCAGGCGCGACCTCGTGCCGGTGGCCTCCTGGCCGATGGAGTTCGATATCGAGATAGAATGTGTCGCCGTGGCGTGAGAGCTTTACGACAACAGGTATTGTAGGTTGGCATGATCTTATTTGAAAAGATATTCAGACATTCAAACAAACTGAGGCACTAGACAGCAACAGCAAATGACTATCTTTAGGTTCTTCTCTACATATCTACAAATGGACCCGCGTCTCTGGTGTACAAACTTCAAGTGCAAATTTGATTTGCAGCCTTTCTGCGACGGCTCATAGAGATCTATATCATTGCTGGTTATTATATCTACTTTTGCGCCAGCGCAAAATTCAACTATTCTTACATCCTTCCCTGGAACGCCCATCTGAGATAATTTCTTACGCAACTGGTGATCCCTAGAGAATTCATAAATAACAATCTTCCCCTGCTCCATAAGATCGGCAATGTGATCTCCAACAAATATATTGCCATGCCCTCCTGTGCAATCACGCCATTCCTGCTCAAAAAGTTTTTTATCATCGAGAGCAATTTCTGTTTTACTTAATATCGTTTCTACGGCAGTGCGACAATTGTTAGCTGCCGCCGAAATGACGCCATCAATATATCCTTTGAAACAATTGGCATCTACGAAAACTGGCATGACTATTCCGGGTAAGTGAATCTCAGTTGGTGGTCCGAACGAGATCTGGCGGTGTGTGTTCGAGCCTTAGCGAGTTGCAGCGATTCAAACTGACGTTGAGGAAAAAATCCACCTGGCCAATTTGGATCAAAGACTCCATCTGGATTAATTGCTAATTCAGTAACTATCTTCTCGCCGCTCGAATCCTCCACAAAGAAAAGCTTTATGTCCTTGGAGTCAATATCTCCTAAGGCTACATGTCTAGCAACCCTTAGAACTAGGTTGTCGCTATGGGTTTCAATAAACTGCTGCCCGCCATAGCGGGCCAACCCAACAAAAAAAGAACCCAGAGAGGCCTGAGCATTGGGATGGAGATGTATCTCGGGTTCTTGAACTACAAAAGTCGGCGATGATCGCGCAGCTCGATTTTTATGAAATAGGTTTAGGCCTCCAACAAGTACGGGTAGAACTTGACTGCATCCAAATCCGACATCACAAATATTATGCTCTTTTCCCTTGAAATCAACTAGGCATATTTCGAAATGCCGGCTGGTAAGATTTTTGACTTTTATGGCGGATGCGATCTTGTTGGCTTTCAGCCACTCGGATATTTCTTCCTCCAGCCCAATTTTTATTGCTCCCCTTTTTGAGGTGTCGTTGACAAGTAAACTTACTCCGTTAGCGCCAGTCCTACCGATTTCATTCGGCGTTTCCCCACTGTAAACATACGTTCTTTGCGGTTGAGCGCGAAATGGGCTGAGTGTGTCAAAAAATCTAAAGCTATCACGGATTCGCATTTCGGCCATTCGCAAGCTGCGAGAGGCTTGCTCAATAATTTTTTGAGAGCTTTTCGGGAGATCGCTGTTGCGTATAGCTAGAAACGATACTTCCGGTATGAATGGCCAGAACCCTGTAAATCGCGGCCTTCTTACATTCTTATTCCCCATCACGCTTTCGATGCTCTTTCTTTTTATTTTTACGTCAACCTTGTCTTTTTTTGTCTGATATGAAACAATTTCATTGTCGCCTTCCAGGAGTGTAAATTTGGCAATCTCTAATTCTCTTCTTTGAAGTCTATACTTTACATCAAAAGATACATGAAAATCCCCAATTCCGAAGTCAAATCCAATGGGGGTTCTGACATTGTTGCCATGGACAATATCTTGAAACGTACCGAGTTCTTCGTAGGGGCCATTCAATATCAGCGGACTCGTGCTTCCTCGGCTTTCTGCGTGTGTCTGAGCTAATAGATTTATCGCACTTATTATCGACGATTTCCCACTGTTATTTGCGCCGATAAATATATTCAGTCGACTGAAGTTGAAGCTTTGATCGCGGTATGCCCGGAAGTTGCGCAGCCTGAGGTATTTAATCATCGGATTGCTGGGTCCACGAGTGTCGCGTCTGCCATGGCATTGCTCCCAAACTGATGTAATTTTAGTTTCTGCTAGACTGGACAGGATCGCAATAGGAAATACGGCATGTTGCCATAATGTGCTTTAGGCACCTTCCAGCATCTTCTTTCCGTCTGGTGCTCAGGCGAAGGAGGACGCTGTTTTCTGCGGTTTGGCTATCGCCTCAGGCAAAATACTCCTGCAGCGGCCTGACTTCCAAACTCCCCGCCTTCAGCGCCGCAATAGCCTCGGCCACCGCAGCCGCGCCCGACAGCGTTGTGTAATACGGCACTTTCTGCATCAGCGTCGCCCGGCGTAGCGATTTTGAGTCCGACACCGCCTTCTGGCCATCAGTGGTGTTGAAGACGATCTGCACCTGGCGGTTGCGGATGGCGTCCTCGATGTGGGGGCGGCCTTCCAGCACCTTGTTTATTTTCTCGGCGACGACGCCGTTCTCGGCGAGGAAGCGGGCGGTGCCCGAGGTGGCCAGCACTTTAAAGCCCTGGCCGGCGAGGCGCTTGACCGCCGGCAATATGCCTTTCTTGTCCTCATCGCGCACCGAGACGAACAGCGTGCCCGCGCGGGGGAGATCAACACCCGCCCCGAGCTGGCTCTTGGCGAAGGCCAGCGCGAAGTCGCGGTCGAGGCCCATGACCTCGCCGGTCGAGCGCATTTCCGGGCCGAGCAATATGTCGACGCCGGGGAAGCGGGCGAACGGGAATACCGCTTCCTTGACCGCGATGTGGCCGGGGTTGCGCGGGTCGGGCATGGCGCCGTAATGGGCGAAGGCGTCTTCCAGGCTTTCGCCGGCCATGATGCGGGCGGCAATTTTGGCGATCGGCCGCCCGATGGTCTTGGCGACGAACGGCACGGTGCGCGACGCCCGCGGGTTGACCTCCAGCACATAGACGGTGCCGTCCTTGATCGCATATTGCACGTTCATCAGGCCGCCGACATTGAGCGCGCGGGCAAGGGCTGCCGTCTGGCGCTCGAGTTCGTCGACGAGCTCCGAAGGCAGCGAGTGCACCGGCAGCGAGCAGGCCGAGTCGCCCGAATGGATGCCGGCCTCCTCGATGTGCTCCAATATGCCGGAGACGTAGGTCGACCTGCCGTCGCAGAGGCAATCGACATCGACCTCGATGGCGCCCGACAGATAGGTGTCGAACAGCAGCGGGTTCTTGCCGAGCAGCGTGTTGATCTGGCCGGTCTTGTCGTTGGGGTATTTCTGCTTGATGTCCTCCGGAACCAGGCCGGGCACGGTGTCGAGCAGATAGGATTGCAGCATGCTCTCGTCGTGGATGATCTGCATGGCGCGGCCGCCGAGCACATAGGACGGGCGCACCACCAGCGGGAAGCCAAGCTCGCCAGCGACGAGGCGGGCCTGCTCGACCGAATAGGCGATGCCATTCTTCGGCTGGCTGAGGCCGAGCTTGTGCAAGAGCTTCTGGAAGCGGTCGCGGTCCTCGGCCAGATCGATCATGTCGGGCGAGGTGCCGAGGATCGGGATGCCAGCCTTCTCCAGCGCATCGGCGAGCTTGAGCGGCGTCTGGCCGCCGAACTGGACGATGACGCCGACGAGTTCGCCCGAGGCCTGTTCGGCGCGCAGGATCTCCAAGACGTCCTCCGGCGTCAGCGGCTCGAAATAGAGCCGGTCGGAAGTGTCGTAGTCGGTCGACACGGTCTCGGGATTGCAGTTGACCATGATCGCCTCGAAGCCGGCGTCGCGCAGCGCAAAGGCGGCATGGCAGCAGCAATAGTCGAACTCGATGCCCTGGCCGATGCGGTTGGGGCCGCCGCCGAGAATGACGACCTTTTTGCGCGACGAGACCTGCGCCTCGTTGGCGAGCGCGCCGGCAAAGGGCACTTCGTAGGTCGAGTACATGTAGGCGGTGGGCGAGGCAAACTCGGCGGCGCAAGTGTCGATGCGCTTGTAGACGGGATGAACGTCGAGCTTGTCGCGTATCTTCTGGATCTCTTCGACGTCTTTCCTGACCAGCGACGCGAGGCGGGCGTCCGAGAAACCCATCGCCTTCAGCATGCGCAGATTGGTGGCATCCTCGGGAATGCCGTGCTCGCGGATGCGGGCTTCCATGTCGAGGATGCCGGCGATCTGCTCGAGGAACCACGGGTCGATCTTGCACATTGCATGCACGTCTTCCAGCGAGGTGCCCATGCGGATCGCCTGCGCCACCATGCGCAGCCGGTCCGGCGTCGGCGTGCCGAGCGCGGCGCGGATAGCGTTGCGGTCGTCGACATGGCTGGCGGGCGCGTTCCCGTGGCCGATGCCGGGGATCTCGATCTCGTCGAGGCCGGTCAGGCCGGTCTCCAGCCCGCGCAGCGCCTTCTGCAGCGATTCCTGGAAGGTGCGGCCGATGGCCATGACCTCGCCGACCGATTTCATCGAGGTGGTCAGCACCGGCTCGGCGCCGGGGAATTTCTCGAAGGCAAAGCGCGGGATCTTGGTCACGACATAGTCGATACTCGGCTCGAACGAGGCCGGCGTCGCGCCGCCGGTGATGTCGTTCTCCAGCTCGTCCAGCGTGTAGCCGACGGCGAGCTTGGCGGCGATCTTGGCGATCGGAAAACCGGTCGCCTTGGAGGCGAGCGCCGAGGAGCGCGAGACGCGCGGGTTCATTTCGATCACCACCAGGCGGCCATCGGCAGGATTCACGGCGAACTGCACGTTGGAGCCGCCGGTCTCGACGCCGATCTCGCGCAGCACCGCGATCGAGGCGTTGCGCATCATCTGGTATTCTTTGTCGGTCAGCGTCAGGGCAGGGGCGACGGTGATCGAGTCTCCCGTATGCACGCCCATCGGGTCGATGTTCTCGATCGAGCAGATGATGATGCAGTTGTCGGCCTTGTCGCGGACAACCTCCATCTCATACTCCTTCCAGCCGAGCACGCTCTCCTCGATCAGCACTTCGGTGGTCGGCGAGGCGTCGAGGCCGGACTGGACGATCTCGAAGAATTCGGCGCGGTTGTAGGCGATGCCGCCGCCGGTGCCGCCCATGGTGAAGGACGGGCGAATGATGGCGGGCAGGCCGACATGGTCGAGCGCTTGTGCTGCGATCGCCATGCCGTGGCTGATGTAGCGCTGCTTGCGGTCGCCCTCGCCGAGGTTCCAGCGCGTCTCCAGCGCGTCGAGCGCGGCGTCGAGATTTTCGGGCTTTTCCGCCTTCAGCGCGGCGCGCTCGGCCTCGTGCGTCTTGCGGTCGGCGTTCTTGACGTCGGTGGCGTTGGCCAGCATCGACTTCGGCGTTTCCAGGCCGATCTTGTTCATCGCCTCGCGAAACAAAGCGCGGTCCTCGGCCTTGTCGATGGCCGTGGCGTCGGCGCCGATCATCTCGACCTGATAGCGGTCGAGCACGCCCATGCGGCGCAGCGACAAAGCGGTGTTGAGCGCGGTCTGGCCGCCCATGGTCGGCAGCAGCGCGTCGGGCCGCTCCTTGGCGATGATCTTGGCCACCACTTCGGGCGTGATCGGCTCGATATAGGTGGCATCGGCCAGTTCCGGGTCGGTCATGATGGTGGCCGGGTTGGAATTGACCAGGATGACGCGAAAGCCCTCTTCCTTCAGCGCCTTGCAGGCCTGGGTGCCGGAATAGTCGAACTCGCAGGCCTGGCCGATGACGATGGGGCCGGCCCCGATGATCAGGATCGACTTGATGTCGGTGCGTCTTGGCATGTCGAGGGTCCGTTCGGCGGGCGGCTTGCACAAAAAGCCGGACGGGATGACCCGGCCGGTTGTGCTCGCGATTCTGGTATCAGGCTAGGAGGGCCTTATAGGGAAGAGTTTTGCCGGATGTAACCCCCTAAAATGCGAGTAGGGGAGCAGGGGAGTAGGGCAGTAGGGCAGTAGGGCAGTAGGGGAGTAGGGCAGTAGGGGAGTAGGGGAGTAGGGGAGTAGGGGAGTAGGGGAGTAGGCAGAGGTTCGAGCGCCCTTTTAAACATACTGCCCTACTGCCCTACTGCCTTATTCCCTAACCCAGCCAACTGATCCGTGATCTCGAACCGCTCGGAAGCACCGATGCGGATCATGTTCAGGCTGCCTTCGCGGGTGAAGCGGAATTCGCCGGGCCCGTTTGAGCCGGCCGGCTTGCCGGCCTTGAAGCTGATGATGCGCGTGCCGCCATCGGGCCATGTCACGGTCACGTCGGTCTTGTCGCCGGTGCGCACGACCGCCGCCTTGCAGTTGGTCATCGGCTGGCCGAGATAGCGCGCGCAAGGGATGGCGTTGCCAGCACCAGGGACCGGTGTCCCCGGCGGCTGAAGCCGCGCAACGGTCTGTGCGTCGGGCGGAGGCGCCGCGTTGGCCGCGCCGAAATTTTGGACGGGACCCATTGCCGCGGGCGCCGATCCATCAACCTGTCCGGTCGAGGGGTTTCCAGCGGCCAGGGCCAGGCGGTAAGCATCCTCGATCGCCACCCTGCCGATTGCGTCAGCGGAGTTCAGCTCCGTTTCGGGAGCGGTCGCGCCGAGGCGCGTTGTCAGATCGGGCAGCGGTTGAGAGGCAGGGCTCTCCGTATTGGCCGCCGCCTGGGGTGTCACTTGCTGGGGATTGATAGGGTCGAGGTAGCGCGCGGGCGCCCATCCGCTCAGCTTGGGGTCGTCAATGTCTTCAACCTTGCACCACCGATGGCCGCTGACGTCGCCGCAGCCGAGATTTTTCAAGCTCGAACCAATCGGCAGCCGCGCCTCGATCTTGCCCATCGCCGATGCCGTGGCGCGCACGTTCAGGAGATCACCCGGAGCGAGACCAGTCACAATCGAGATGATGGGCTCCGGCTCCTGGGCACTGGCCGGCGGGCCCGCCAGCATCAGCGGAGCGGCAATCACCGCAAGCAGCGTCGTCGGGAGTGTTACTGTGCGCCTAATCATCTGCCATGGGCGGTAGGTTGCATTGCCGAAGGCGCGGCCAGGCACGGAAACGCCATCGCACGCCAGCCGGTTTTTATAGGCGACGAGGCGGCGCTGTGTAAGCCCCGAAAATGAGTAAGGTGCCGCGTGTTGAATCGCGGAGCAGGCCACTTCCGTGAGCTGAAAGCCGGCAAAATATTGCACATTTCATGTAAATATGCACTCTCTCAAGTAAGGTTTGGGAGGGAAAGATGGTCGACCTTGAAATATTCGCGCAAGTGGAAAACATAGTTCGCCAGCGTATCAAGAAAACGCGCGCGGAAATTGAGGCTTCACTTGGTCACATCGCCAACGGCAATCCGCTGGCCGCCGAACAGACCCTCTCCAGGCGACTCGACAGGTTGCAGGTAAAAGCGTCGCTCAGCCGCACCGAAGCGGAGATGATATCGGCAGCAATCGACATGAGGTCTGCCGGGGAGAGAAAGGCCGCCGCCAAACAGCCAGGACCGGAGGCAATTCTCGGCCCAACGCTCGATTTCATCGGTGTCGCATTTCTGGAGCGTGGGCGCCGTGTGGCCGATGCGGTCGGCCGCGTTGCCTTTCTCAACGGCAATCCACAAGGATCGGGTTTCCTGGTCGGGCCAAGGCTGTTCCTCACAAACAACCATGTGATTTCGTCGCCGGCAGATTCCCGGCGCTTCCAGGTCCAGTTCGATTATGAGCAGGACGGTGCGAATGCCGTGCGCACGCCGACGACGTTCCTGCTCGATCCTGAATCCTGTTTCGTGACCGATAGCATAGAGGGTCTGGACTATACGCTGATCGGGGTCGGCGAGCGGCGTTCCGGCCCAAAGGAACTGGGGGAGTTCGGTTTTATCTCGCTGTCGGACGCGCGCGACAAGCATATGCTTGGCGAAATCGCCAACATCGTTCAGCACCCCGATGGCCGCTTCAAGGAACTGGTGCTGCGTGAAAACCGGCTGGTGGCCCGCGACGAAACGGTTCAAGTGCTGCACTATGTTGCCGATACCGAACAGGGTTCGTCCGGTTCACCGGTTTTCAACAATGAATGGGAGCCAATTGCCCTGCACCATTGGGCAGGGCCATTCCACGAGGTGACGGGCATAGGTGGCTATGCGCTGACGCGCGAGATCAACGAAGGCATAAGGATCAGCGCCATCGTTGACGATCTGGGCGCTAGAAAGTCCAGGCTGCCGGGCTCCTCGGCATCGGCGGTTTCGCAAGCTCTGGCGATTTGGGCCGGCACGCCGCGCATGATGGACGAGACAGTTCGGCTGAACGCCGACATTCGCGAAGATGTGCTGGACAAGCCGGTGCAGCGGCCGGAACCGGATGACAATCCACCGGCGACGAGACACAACGCCGATGGCTCGGTCACCTGGACTTTTCCCGTCGAGATAAATGTCCGGGCGCCCTTGATCGACCGCGACGGAGGCGATGCGAGACGAAGCGACGAAGGCCCGGCAAGCGAACCCGCAAAGTTAGCAATCGCCGAGGCAGCGGCTTGGAAAACAGAGGGTTTCGACGATCGCGGAGGGTATGAACCCGGCTTCATACCGGGCTTTGTCCTGCCAATGCCGACGGTTGCCAATTCACCCTACCGGTTGGCCAAGAACCTTCTTGCCAAACCGGGCGAGGATCCACACGAATTGCGCTATCATCATTTTTCGATCTTGATGAACGCCGATCGCAGGCTTGCCTTCGTCACCGCCTGCAATATCGATGGATCTCGCACCAAGGCGGTCAATCGTGACGACAAGACCGTCATCGACAACCCGTCGCTTGTCGAGTTGGGAGTGGAGTCGATTTCCGGTGCGGAAGCCAGCGACGCTTTCCGGCCCGACCGTCGCATCGACCCTGGCGAGCAGATGACCCAGGAATTCTATTCGAGCCAGAATGTGCCTGGATTTCCCGTCCTAAAATCCAAGGAACGAATAGCTCGAATGTTCCAGAAGGGCCATATTACGCTTCGCGGCGACCCTGCATGGGGAGTGGATCAGGAGGCGGTCGCGGCAGAACGGGACACGTTCTTCTATCCCAATGCTGCGCCGCAAGTCGGCTTTTTCAATCAGGGAAGCTCGCTTGACCATCCCGGCTCCAAGGGGAAACTGAGATGGCGCGCGGTGGAAACCTATGTGCTGCGCAACGCCTATACGACGCGAGGCCGTGTCACGGTGTTTGCAGGCCCAGTGTTCCGCGAGGACGATCCTCCTTACCGCTTCGACAGCCATATTCCGCTCAAGTTCTGGAAGATCGCGCTGTGGTCCGATCAAACTGGCCTGCGCGCCATCGCGCTGCTGGCCGACCAGAAGCCGGTTTTGAAAGTGATGCCCGAAGCGTTCGGCGAGCGTGCCGAGGCGTTCGATGACCCGCTTGAAATTGCCAGGGTATCGGAGTTCCTTTCGACGGTGGCCGAGATTGAAGAACTGACTGGCCTGAACTTTGGCCAGCAGGTGCGCGACGCCGACATTCGGGCCGGATCCGAATCGGCTCCCGCACAGACTTTCAACCCAAGGCATCTAACGCCCAGTACGTCACGGCCAAAGGCTTCATCGCCCAAGACTTCGGCGGCCAGCACCCGACGTCCTGCCAGGCGATCGAAGCGATCCGCGTCCGACAAGTGAAGATTGGACCGGTCGCGGCCATTGAGGCTGCTTGCCTGCCGCTCGAAGGCGGTCATCCGTTCAGCCTGGCATGGGCAAGCTCAGCCTGTTCCTCGTTCGGCCCGGTATGAACGCGGTCAACCCGGCATGAAGCCGGTGCGCAGCGCGTGAGCCCATTCGGGCCGTCCCGCCTGATCGGCCTGACGCGCTGCCGCCTCATGGTCGTAATCGACGGCGATGGCCTCGAAGCGATCGGGATGCAGGTCGACGATGCCATAGCGGGCGTGCGGCGAGCCTTGTTGGGAGACATGCGCCGGCGGCGTGTCGTCGTGATAGGCCGGGCAGCCGATGCTGCCTGGATTGAAAATCACCGGACCGCCGGGAATGCGGACCAGCTCGCTGCGGTGGCTGTGACCGCAAAGCATGATGCGGCAGGCGGGATCGATCGCGCCGAGTCGCCGTTCGATGGCGGCCAGTGGGGCGCGCACCAGCCGGCCGTCGACTATCGCGTCAGCCAGGTATTTTTCATCGTGGTCGGGCCGGGCATGGAAGGCGAGCACGCCAGGCGCCACCTCCAGCGTGACGGGCAGCGCGAACAGCGCCTCGCGCTGGGCTGCCGCCAGCCGTTCATGCGCGTAGCGGTCGGAAGGCCACATGGTCTCGTCGGCGGTGTCGTAGGCAACGCGGCGGTCGTGGTTGCCGCGCACCGTCGGCAGCTCGAGCGCTTCGAGCCGCTCCATAGTCTCGCGCGGCCAGAGAGGGCCGGAAACGCAATCGCCGAGATTGACGATGAGGTCGGCGCCGCCGCGTCGCCGCAGATCATCGAGCACGGCGTCGAGCGCCAGGACATTGCCGTGGATGTCGGCGAGGACGGCAATGCGCATGGCAGGCTCCGTTTGTTGGAATGGCTGGAGGACAATTATCTTCCTCACCTCGCGAAGCGGGCGAGAGCGGAATGCAGCTTCGGGGTCGCTCTAGGCGCGGACTTCGATCTCATGGCCGCCGACCGCCGGCAACGATGCATCGTCGCCGGCCGCGGCAATCACGCTGTCGAGCAGGCCCGGGAAGCGGCGGTCGAGATCGTCACGGCGCAGCGTGATCAGCCGGCTGGTGCCAACCGCCTCGGTGCGGGTAACGCCGGCCTCACGCAGCTTGGCCAAATGGTAGCTCAGATTGGTCTTCGAGCAGAGGTCGAGGAACCGGCTGCAATTCAGCGGCACGCCCTCCTTGCTCGCGAGATAGCGCACGATGGCCAGTCGCGTCGGGTCGCCGAGCACGGCAAGCACGTTCGGCAGGCTGATCTGGTCGGCGGTGGGATGGGGCAAGGTCATGACCAGGAATTAAGCACATTCGGGGCCGATTTCAACGCATCTGATCCTTCGCGGTTCTGGTGGTATTCGGGCCTGTCCTGACACAGGGCTGTCAGTAGGGTTCGATTAGTCTGCACAAGCTCATTGACATCATGCCCTGTTATGTCCAATTGTTCAATAACCTTTGAACTAAGGAAATTGCCATGGATAAGCGCCTCATCTGGCTTGCGCTCGGATCATTCACGATTTCGACCGAAGGTTTCGTCATCTCCAGCCTTTTGCCCGACATTGCAAAGGATGCCGCCATCTCCGTTCCGCTCGCCGGCACGCTGATCACGGCGTTTGCGCTCGCCTATGCGATCGGCACGCCGATCCTGGCAACGCTGACTGGCGAATGGGACCGGCGCCGCGTCATCCTGTGGACGCTGGTGTTCTTCGTGTTGGGCAACGTCGCCGCGGCGCTGAGTTCCTCCTTCGAATTGCTGTTGATCGCGCGCATCGTCATGGCGCTGTCGTCAGGCCTGTTCGCGGCGACCGCGCAGGGAACGGCCGTTGCGCTTGTCGACGACCATCATCGCGCCCGCGCCATTGCGGTGGTCGTCGGCGGCACCACGGTTGCGGTCGCGGTCGGCGCGCCGCTTGGCGCGCTTGTTGCGACGGTCGCCGGCTGGCGCGGCACATTCTTTGCCATTGCCGGCCTTGGCGCGCTCGCCGGCGCGATCCTGTGGTACCGGCTGCCGCGCGGCATCGTCGGCACCAGGCTACCGCTCCGGATGCGGCTGGCAGCGGCACTCCGCCCCGGCGTCATGCCCATCCTGGTGACGACGATCCTGGCACTGATCGGCGCCTTCACTGTCTTTGCCTTTGTCGCGCCGCTCGCCATCGAAGGCGGCGGCCTGAGCCCGATCGCGCTACCCGGAATGCTGCTCGCCTTCGGCGTTGGCGCGGTCATCGGCAATATCGGCGGTGGGCAGGCCGCCGACCGTTTCGGCGCGACGCGCACCGTCTGCTGGTCACTGGCGCTGAGTGCCGCCATGCTGGTCACGTTTTCGCTGATCCCGACATTCCTGCCGCGCGAGATCGCCGGGCCGGCACTGATGGCCATGATGGTGCCGTGGGGCATCGTCGGCTGGGCATTCCCGCCGGCGCAAGCCAGCCGCATCATCAAGCTGGCGCCCGATGCCGCGCCCATCGTGCTGTCGCTGAACGCTTCGGCACTCTATCTCGGCGTCGCACTGGGTGCCGTGGTTGGCGCCGCGGTGCTGCGCTATGGCGCACCGGCCGACCTCGGCGTGGTCGCGGCGGCATTCCCGATCATTGGTTTGGGCGTGATGCTGGCGGGACACCTGGCCGCACGTCCGGTGGCGATGCCGGCCGAATAAGGCTTGTTAGCAAAGCTTGGCTGCCGGCCGCCGATAATTCAACTCGCGGCCGGCCCTGCGTCAAAATCCAACGCGGCGATTTCGTCCAGCGCCGCTCGCAGGCTTGCCGCCTGCTCTTTTCCAAACATCTCCTCGAAGCGCTGCTGGGCGACTTGCCACAGCTTCAGAGCTTCTTCGAGCTTGGTCCAGCCCTGCGGTGTCAGCCTGACGCGCCTGATGCGGCGGTCGGCAGGGTCGGCGAAGGCCTCGACATAACCGTCCCGGATCAGCGGCTTCAGCGTATGACCGAGGGCCGACAGGTCCATGACGAGGGCTGCGGCAATGGCACCCATGGTCGGTTCATTGCCGACGTGGATTTGATAGAGCAGGCCCTGCTGCGTGGCCTTAATGCCGGAGGGCGCGAGCACATCGTCATAGAACTGGCCGAGTTTCCGCGTTGCGCGGCGCAGCATGGCGTTGTTGCAAAACACCAGGCCGGGCAGGGTGGTTTGGGACATTGGCGGATTTCCGATGAGGGGACCGGAAGGGACCCTCGATGCAAACCAGAAATAGTCCTTGCTCCGCGGATTGACAAGATGGTGGCATATGCCTACGTATCGATAGTGGCATATGCCATTAATCGATCTGCCAGTCGAAGCAAGGGTGTTGCGCTGCGGCACCGGCATTTGGGATCGAACCAGAAGGAACAAGACAATGAGCAATCAGGACAAAGGCACGGCGGTCGTCACCGGCGCCTCTTCCGGCATCGGGGCGGTCTATGCCGACCGGCTCGCCGGCCAAGGGTATGATCTGGTGCTGGTGGCGCGGCGCGCCGACCGGCTGGAGGAATTGGCGGAGAGGCTCCGCTACGCGTATGGCATCAAGGTCAGCGTCATCAGCGCCGACCTGGCCGACGACGCCGATCTGCGACGGGTCGAACAGGCGATATCAACCGACGACAGCGTGACGCTGCTGGTCAACAATGCCGGCCTTGGCGGCGCGCAGGTGGTGGCAACGGCCGACGCCGATGTCGCCGAGCGCATGATCAAGGTCAATGTGGTGGCGCTGACCCGGCTGACGCGCGCGGTGCTGCAGGGACTATTGGCGCGCAACCGCGGCGCCATCGTCAACATCGCCTCGGTGCTGGCCTTCGACACCTCGTTCGGCGGCATCTATAGCGGCACCAAGGCCTATGTCGTCAACTTCACCGAGGCCCTGCAGCGGGAAGTCGCCGACAGCAGTGTAGCCGTACAGGTCGTGCTGCCGGGGGCCACGCGGACCGAGTTCTGGGAAGTCGCCGGAAGCGATATTGCCAATGTGCCCCAAGAGATTGTCATGACTGCGGACGATCTGGTCGATGCCGCGCTTGCCGGCCTGGCCAAGGGTGAAGCGTTCACGGCACCGGGTCTTGCCGACGTTGCCGGGGTGGATGCCTTTCTTGGCGTCCGACAAGGCTTCTTCGGTAGCCTGCTGGCCGGCAAGCCGGCGGCACGCTACGCTGCCTGAAATAACTGGTCTTACGCTGTCCGCCACATCGGAATGATCGAGGCGGCCAGCAGCAAGCCAAGCACGGCGTTGAGGATGCGCCACTGCCGCTCGGTTCGCAGCAACCGGGCGAGCAGCGTGCCCGCCACGCACCACGCCGCCAGCGATAGCGCCGCGGCAAGGCCGAAGACCGTGCCGAGCAGCAAGGCGAGCTGCAGTGGCCCGCTGGCGAGCGCGGCAAAAGATGCCGCCGCTCCCAGCCCCATGGCCCAGCCCTTTGGGTTCATCCATTGCAGGCCGGCGCCGCCCAAAAAGCTGTTCGGCTTTGCCATGGTCACGTTCAGATTGGGCGGGCCGCTGCGGCCGATCTTGAGGGCAAGCCATACCAGATAGAGGGTGCCGGCTATTTTCATTGCCAGTTGCAAAGAAGGGGCGGCGGCCAGCAGACCGGCGAGCCCGGCAGCACCTGCCGCAGCCACCGTGGCCAGGCCGGCCGCACTTCCGGCCATCAGCGGGATAGAGCGGCGAAAGCCGAACTGCGCGCCGGACGCCGTCGACAAGGTCGTGGCCATGCCGGGCGTTGAGGTTGAGACCAGCGCGAACAGGACGAGGGGAAGGACGGTTTCAAGCATGCTGCTTCCTTTGAAGCCTGCACGGTAGGTCTTTTGGCTCATCAGTAAATGCAATGTTTGCAATGGTTGCTATTAAGAAGCATAATAGTCAGATGGCTCGCAATCTCGATACCGCCTTGATCCGAACCTTCGTCACCGTTGCGGATAAGGCAAGCATGACGGCAGCGGCCAACGCGCTGCATTTGACCCAAGGCGCCGTCAGCCAACATATCAAGCGCTTGGAAGAGGTTCTTGGCTGCAGCCTGTTCGAGCGCGACCGGCGTGCATTGCGGTTGACCCGCTCCGGCGAGCGATTGCTCGGCAAGGGCAAGCGCCTGCTTTCCCTCAATGACGAGATCCTGGCGGAGATGGCGGGCGATGCGGTTGCCGGTCAGGTGCGGCTTGGCGTGCCGTATGACCTTGTCGGCACCTTGCTTGCGCCGGTGCTCAAGGCCTATGCCGAGGCGTATCCGCAGGTCGAGATTTCGCTGATCTGTGCTTCGTCGCCGGAGTTGGCTGCGGCCTTGGCGGCCGGCACGATAGAGCTCGCGGTGATCGAGGAGCCGATCGGTCGGTCGGCCGGCGAATGCCTTGTTGTCGACCGGCTAGTTTGGGTCGGCGCCAAAGGCGGCGGGGCTCGCAGCAAGCGCCCCCTGCCGGTTTCGATGGTGGCCGAGACCTGCGCGTTCCGCCCGGTGGTGCTGGAGGCGCTTAACGAGCACGGCCTGGAATGGCGCACCGTATTCGAAAACGGCAGCATCGACGCGACGACGGCGACGGTGCGTTCGGACTTGGCCGTCACCACCTGGTTGGCGTCGACCGTGCCTGCCGACCTCGATATTTTGGCCAACGATCCGGAACTGCCGTCGCTGCCGAATTTTTCGATCAATCTGCATTTGCCGAAGCACGGCCTTGCGCCGGCTGCACTGGCGTTCGCGGGCCACCTCCGCGATGGGTTGGCACGGCGACGGGAGGCGGCTTAGAAAACAGCAAAAAGGACGGCCAGTGTTCAGCCGTCCTTGATCGCCTCGGCAGCCTCTATTTCCAGTTCTTGCGCCGCTCGATCTCGGCTTCGGACGGCTGCTCCGTGGCAAAGGACCCGGTCTTGATCTCGCCGGAGCGTTCATAGCTCGCGATGATGACACCGGTGGTCGATGCCTGCGAGCGGGTCAGCTTGAAGGCGGCAGGTATTGTGCCGCTGCCGAACAGTTTTTTGCCCTTGCCCAGCACCAGCGGGAAAATCAGCAGGCTGATCTCGTCGATCAGGTCATTGGCGAGCAAGGTCTGGATCAGCTCGCTCGATCCCTGAATGAGCAGGTCCGGGCCGTCCTCCTGCTTCATCCGGCGCAATGTCGCCACGACGTCGCTGCCGAGCGGCTGGCTGTTTTGCCAGGACAGCGTATCTGGCCTGTGCGTCGCCACATATTTGGTGACGGCGTTGAAGCTGTCGGCGATCGGGTCATTCTTCTGATAAGGCCAGTGGGCGGCGAAGATGTCGTAGGTTTTGCGGCCGAGAAGCAGCGCGAACGGTTTTGAAAACGTCTCGCCCATGGCGGCGCCCATCACATCGTCCCAGTAGTGGAACGTCCAGCCGCCGAACTTGAAGCCGCCGACCGGGTCCTCGTGCGGGCCGCCGGGCGCTTGCATGACGCCGTCGAGGCTGACGAATGTTGCGGCGATGATCTTCCTCATTGGAGCTCCCTTTCCCTGATCCGTGCCGTCATGGCCGGACTTCGAGCCAAGGACGGGCGAACGGACATTTGTCCGACAGCGGCCGGCAAATTTCCAGGGCTGGAAGGGCGGATGACTGCCGACCTTAGTTGCGTCAGTTTGGAGCAGACGCTCAGCCCAGACCGACGACCGTATCGTAGAGCAGCTTGAAGTTGAGCACCAGGATGAGGGCGGCAACCACCCAGGCCAGCACGGCGACGGCGCGGGAAATGGCGAAATTGCCCATTTTGCGCTTGTCCGAGACGAACTGCACCAGCGGGACGACCGCGAAGGGAAGCTGCATCGACAGGATCACCTGGCTGAAGACCAGCAACTGGCCGGTGCCCTTCTCGCCATAGAGGGCGGTGACGACCACCACCGGGATGATGGCGATGCCGCGCGTCAGCAGGCGGCGCGCCCATTGCGGGATGCGCAGCCGCAAGAAGCCTTCCATCACGATCTGGCCGGCCAGCGTCGCCGTCACCGTCGAGTTCAGGCCGGAGGCAAGCAGCGCCACGGCAAACAGAATGGAAGCAATGCCGAGGCCGAGTAGCGGCGACAGCAGCTCGAAGGCCTGGCCGATCTCGGCGACGTCATGATGACCGGTGCCGTGGAACGCCACCGCCGACACGATCAGGATGGAAGCATTGACGAACAGCGCCAGTATCAGCGCGATGGTCGAGTCGGTCGTCGCCCATTTGATGGCGTCGCGCTTGCCGCGATCGGTGCGCTCGTAGGCGCGGGTCTGCACGATCGAGGAGTGCAAATAGAGATTGTGCGGCATCACCGTGGCGCCGATGATGCCGATGGCAATGTAAAGCATCGCCGGATTGGTGACGATCTCGGACGACGGCACGAACATGGCGTGCAGGATGGAGCCGACCGGCGGCGCGGCGGCAAAGATCTGAATGGCGAAGCAGCCGAAGATGATAATCAAAAGCGCTATGATGAAGGCCTCGAGGAAACGGAAGCCCTTGTTCATCAGCAACAACAGCAGGAAGGCATCGAGCGCGGTGATGATGGCGCCGCCGATCAGCGGAATCCCGAACAGCAGTTGCAAGGCGATCGCCGTGCCAATGACCTCGGCCAGGTCGCACGCTATGATGGCCAGTTCGCAAGCGACCCACAGCATGAAATTGACCGGCCGCGGGTAATAGGCGCGGCACGCCTGCGCAAGGTCACGGCCGGTGGCGATGCCGAGCCGGGCGGCGAGCGCCTGCAGCAGGATCGCCATCAGGTTCGACAACATGATAATGAATAGCAGCGTGTAACCGAACTGGGCACCGCCGGCGAGGTCGGTCGCCCAATTGCCCGGATCCATGTAGCCGACCGAAACCATGTAGCCCGGCCCCACGAAGGCGAACAGCCGGCGAAGCCAGATCCCCGAGTGCGGCACCGCGATCGTTGCGTTGACTTCGCGAAGGCTGGGCTGCTCGTCGTCTTCCGGGCGGGCAAATCGCCACATGGATCGGGGGGCTGAGGTGGCTTCGGCTTCCGACATGAAATGGCTTTCCACTGGAACGATCGATGTTGTCTCCTTATCTATGCCACGGCTGAACATTATGCAATATGCTATATTTCATTGTTTGTGCTTTTTCGTGTGCCCACTTGACGGTGCGACCGGAACGGCAGTGAACGCCGGTTGCGCCGGCCACCGAATGGAAATAAACGGCCAGAACCAATAGGGTTCCGTGTTATGACTGCAATGCCGATTCAAACTGCCGGGAGGAGCGCGTATTGGCGCTGAAGAAAAGACCGGTTCCTCGCGAAAAGCCGCTGCCTGACGCAGAAATCCACTCGGAAGGGTTCCGGCAGACGCGTGAAGCGCGCCGCAGCGCGCTGGTCGAGGATTATGTCGAGCTCATCGCCGACCTGATCGAGGACGGCAACGAGGCGCGCCAGGTCGACATCGCGGCACGGCTCGGCGTCGCCCAGCCGACGGTGGCGAAAATGCTGACGCGGCTGTGCGCCGACGGGCTGGTCTCCCGGAAACCCTATCGCGGCGTGTTCCTGACCGATGCCGGGCGGAAGGTTGCGGAAGAGAGCCGCATTCGCCACCAGACGGTCGAGGCTTTCCTGCGCTCGCTCGGCGTCAGCGCCGAGACGGCGCGGATCGACGCCGAAGGCATCGAGCACCATGTCAGCGCCGAGACGCTCGAAGCCTTTCGCAAGGCAATAATCGCCGCCCGCTGATTGATCGAAGCGATATGCAGTGCGACTGACCTGCTCACTCATTCGTATCCTGCACCCAGTTGCGCGGGTGACCATCGACGCGAAACTGAAAGATGAAATAGGGTGGGATGCAAGTGCCCTTGCCGGGCTTTGCTTCCGGCAGATCGTCAAAACCGGCGGTGCAGATATAGTCCTCGCGGCAGGGATGGGCCTTGTCGCAAGCACGCAGGCCAGCGGTCTTGGTGAATTCCCTGGTGCAGAATTTGTGGTCCTTGCCGGAGCCTACGCAGTCGTTGAAGCCGGTCTTGGCGAGGCGGCCGCAGCTTGCCTCGTCGGGCAGCTTTTCGCAGGTCGCCTTGCGCAGCATGCCGCCGGGAAAGCCGCCAGTCTTCTGCTCGGGATTGTCGTAACGCTGGCGCGCCGCGCCATAGCCGGCGAGCTTTATCGGCGGTTTTCTGTCCCTGGCCGGGTCGATGGCGCAGGCCTTCGCGGTTGCCGGTGACAGACGGCAATATTGGTCGTTGCCCCATTTCGACATCCTGATCTCGCCGAACTCCACCGGATCGCCGACCGCGGTGCCGGCCTCGCTGACGCAGGTACCAAAGCCCGGATGGATGGCGCTCTCGTGGACCCCGGCGCAACGCAGGCCTTTGTCGCAGGTCCAGTCTACGAAACTTGGGTCGGTGCCGCGATAGCAGGTCGAGCCCCATCCATTGTAGAGATCGGTGCCTTTCAGCGCTTCGGCGTATTTTGCCTCCTGACGGCCGGCAAAGCCGCGGCTGAAATCCGGGTGTCTGCCAGCGGCGAACGACTCGACAATGGCGCGGCGGCGCGGCAGGTCGGCAAAAAACACAGCCGAGCCCGGCACGAACACCGCGTTGCGGCGCGGTTCGCTGGCCGGGTCGGCGCCGGTGTAATGGAACCCGGCGATGCCGTGCGTCTGGTGACAGCCGGTGCAGGTCATCTCGTTGAGGCGCAGATTGAAGCCGGCCACCGATTTGACGGTGCGAAGCGTATTGCCCTTTGCGACATAGTCCTTGAGCGCTTTGTCGATAGCATCGTCGTCGAGCAGCCCAAAAGCCAAATTGTTTTGCGACCGGCTCATACCGCCGGGTGCCACCGAAACCGCGGTGGTCGCGAGGAATTTTTCGTCGATCACCAGGCGGCCACGGTCGAGATCATAGATGTTGCGATCGGTGAGCAGCCATCTTTCGAAGGTTTGCCTGTCGGCCAGCACCAGCTTGCGGTCGATCTGGTTCTCCATTTTCGCTTCCTGGAAAATGGCTTTGGCCGGGTCCCACTTGAATATCTTCAACAGATACTCAGCGTGGCCGCCGAAATCGCGCCGGCTCGAAGCCGATAGGCGCACGACCTGCATGTTGAGCTCGAGCCGCATGATCTGCGAAGAATTCAACATCGCGCTGGAAAGCGGGCCTTCTTCCGAGCGCAGCCAGGCCGCCAGTTGATCCGGCTCCAGATTCTTCTGCCCGGCGACAAGCCAGCGCTTCGCCACGTCCGCGCAGGAACCGTTAGCCGAGCGCGGACGGTCCTTCGAGGCGCGAATCTGTGCCGAAGCCGGTATGGCGTTGAAGACCAGGCTCAGGGTCAGCGGCAGGCGCGACGAGATGCGTTGCCCAGGCTTCTCCTCGACCGAATAGTGGAAGCGGTAGATCAGCCTGATCTCGCCGCATTCGGTGTGGCCGAGATAGCCGCGATCCATGCGATTGACGATGCCGGTCAGGTCCAGCGTCGAACCGTCGTCGTCGATGTATTTCGGATTGAACTTCTGGGTGATGTCTTTCGAGTTTGCCAGAGCGGTTACATAGGAGTCGGGGCTGTTCCTTGGTTCGTCTACGATCTGCTGTTTGACGGCGTTGCGGACCGGGCTCAGCGCGCGCACCGAAAACAGCCCGCGATTGTCGACGTCGCGTGTCAGTCCGAGCGCTGGCCCAAGCAGACGGCTGATCGATAGCCCGCCGCGCTCGAGCGCCTGCAAGGTCTCGGGATCGGTGATTGCGACACTGGAATCGAGAGTGACGGCGCTGGCCGGCACGGGGCCTAGGCAAGACAATGCCGCAAACAGCAACAGAACCCGCCCGATCATCCGCAAGCGCCCCCTCGCTTCCACAGCCACGGTGGATGCTACAGACCTTGCGACGTCTAAGCCAGAGCAGACCCGCGTCAGCCGGCATTGCTTATTAGCGCGAAAAATACTGTGACTTGGCGTAACCATTGGGATAATTGTTTGCTGGGTTGGAACCGGCCAGGACATCGGCGGGTTGATTGCAAACATGCATCACGGGGGTTGCCATGCTCTGGAAGGGCCGTCGTCAGAGTGACAATGTCGAGGACGAGCGCGGCCAGAGCGGCGGGCTTGGCGGCGGGCCGGGGCAGTTTCGCATCCCGATCGGAGGTCGCGCCGGCGGCGGCGGCATGTCGGGCATCATCATCGTAGGATTGATTTTCCTGGCAGGGTGGTATTTCGGCTTCGACCCGAGTCAGATCCTCGATAACAGCGGCTTGCAGCCCGGCGGCGGCGGCCAGATCACCGACAATAGCGGCGAGCAAGGCGGCGGTACCGGTGCGCCGGCCTCCGACGAGATGAAGCAGTTCGTGTCGACCGTGCTGGCCGAGACCGAGGATACCTGGACTGGTATTTTCCAGTCCGAGGGCCTGACCTATCAAGATCCAAAACTGGTCCTGTTCAGCGGCCAGATTCGCTCCGCCTGCGGTTCGGCCTCGTCAGCGGCCGGACCATTCTACTGTCCCAACGATCGCAAGGTCTATCTCGATACCACCTTCTTCCAGCAACTCGATCAGCAGTTCGGTGCCTCGGGCGATTTCGCACAGGCCTATGTTATTGCGCATGAGGTCGGCCATCACGTGCAGAACCTCGTCGGCATCCTGCCCAAATTCAACCAGATGCGGCAGAATATGAGCGAGGCCGACGCCAACCACATGTCGGTGCAGGTCGAGCTGCAGGCCGACTGCTTTGCCGGCATCTGGGCACATTTCACCGGCCAGAAGGGCATTTTGGAACAGGGCGACATGGCGGAGGCATTGAACGCCGCAAAGCAGATCGGCGACGACACGCTGCAGAAGAAGATGCAGGGCTACGTCGTGCCGGAAAGCTTCAACCACGGCACGTCGCAGCAGCGGCAGGCCTGGCTGGCGCGAGGCTTCCAGAACGGCAAGCTTTCGGACTGCGACACGTTCAACAATCCGATCTGAGCCGACGGTTTTCTCGCGAATCCGAGAGACTGGATAGCAGTCAGGGGATGTCAGGATGAAAACACCCTGCCCGTTCCCTCATTGTTCGCAGCGATGTGTTCGCCTATAAGGTGCGTTCGCCTTCGCCCCGGGCGGCCCGAGGAGATACCATCATGATAGACCCCAAAACCGCCAGGCGGGGCCTTGCGCTTGTTTTCACCACCCTGCTGCTCGACATCATCGGCTTCGGCATCATCATGCCGGTGCTGCCGGCCTATCTCAGAGAATTGACCGGCGTCGGCATCAGTGAGGCGGCTATCGAGGGCGGCTGGCTGTTCTTCGCCTATGCGGCGATGCAGTTCATTTTCGCACCAGTGATGGGCGGGTTGAGCGACCGGTTCGGACGACGGCCGATTCTGCTCGCCTCCGTGCTGACGTTTTCCATCGACAATCTGATCTGTGCCATCGCCTGGTCCTATCCGATGCTGTTCATCGGGCGTGTGCTGGCCGGCATTTCCGGCGCCAGCTATTCCACGACATCGGCATTCATCGCCGATATCTCGACCGACGAGAACCGTGCGAAGAATTTCGGCCTGCTTGGCATCGCTTTCGGCGTCGGCTTCGTCATCGGGCCGGTTCTGGGCGGGTTGCTCGGCACGTTCGGGCCGCGCGTGCCATTCTATTTCGCTGCCGGGCTTGCCTTCGTAAACTTTTTGATCGCGCTGTTTCTGTTGCCGGAAACGCTTGATAGCAAGCATCGTCGCCGCTTCGAGTGGAAACGCGCGAACCCGGTCGGCACGCTCGTCCAGATGCGCAACTACGAAGGCATCGGCTGGATCGGGCTTGTCTTCTTTCTGATGACGCTGGGGCACATGATGTATCCTGCGGTCTGGTCGTTCGTCTCCAGTTATCGCTATGGCTGGAGCGAACAACAGATCGGCTTCTCGCTCGGTGCCTTCGGCCTGTGCGGGGCTATCGTCATGGCGACGGTCCTGCCGCGCGTGATCCCCAAGCTCGGTGAGTGGAAGACGGCGGTAATCGGTCTGGCATTTACGGCACTCAGCGCCTTCGGCTACGCATTCGCGTCGCAAGGCTGGATGATCTATGCAGTGATCGTCGTCGGCTGCCTCGAGGCGTTGGCCGATCCGCCGCTCAGGAGCCTTGCCGCCGCCAAGGTGCCGCCTTCGGCACAAGGCGAACTCCAGGGCGCGATGACGTCGATCTTCTCGATCACCTCGATCATCACGCCGCTGCTTTATACGGCGATCTTTTCCTGGTTCACGGGGCCGAACGCGCCCGTGACCTTCGGCGGCGCACCCTACCTGCTCGGCGCGATTTTCCTGACGCTGGCGCTCATCGTCTTCGTCACGAAAGTAGCCAAGCCGGCGGCGCTCAGAAACGTCACGTCCGGCGTTGCTGAAGACGGAGCACAGATATGAGCCATGACGGCCGCATCGCCCTGACCAAGGACGGGCTGTGGAGACAGATCCGGCCAACGAAATGCCCGTCACACTGGTTCTTCGACCGGTTTTAATGGCTTCATTGAAAAAAGGCGATAGGAATGAGGGCAACAACGCAACTCCGGTAATCGCGCAGTCCGGCCTCGAGGCATTCGCGCCGCATTTTGTAACTCTGACCATTCGAACTCCCGCCCTAGTTTACGTCAGAAGCAACAAACGCGGGGCCTGGATCGAAGACGAGAGGAGAGCAACATGTTGAACCGGATACTTCATCGCGCGGCGCTCATGGCTGTGGCTGTCTGCGCGGTGCTCGTTGTAGTGGCGGCTCATGCGGCGCCTGCTGGACGGGCAGGTCAGGTGCCCCCCGGGTTCACCTCGGCCAAAGCCGCGGTGAACGGCAGCAGCATGCACTACCTGCGTGGCGGGCACGGACCAGCCCTTATCCTGGTGCATGGATTTCCGGAAGATTGGAACGAATACCAGGCCGTCATGCCGAGACTGGCGCAACGCTTCACCGTCGTTGCCGTCGACCTGCCTGGCATAGGCCGCTCGGAGCCTGCCAGGGGCGGCTATGAAGCCGCCAATCTTGCGGCGCAGATCCATGGGCTTGCCGACGCTCTGCATCTGGAAAAACCCTATGTGGTGGGTCACGACCTTGGCGGCATCGTCACCTATGCCTATCTCAGGCGCTTTCCCGACACGCTGCGCGGTGCGATGATCCTCGATGTTCCGATGCCCGGCATCGACGGCTGGGACAAGGCGATATCAGGCACGTGGCATATCGGTTTCATCCAGGCGCCCGGCGGCCTCGCCGAAAAGGTGGTTCCCGGTCGGCAGGCCGCCGTGCTTGGCTGGTTCCTCGACTTCGGCAAATTCACCAGGCAGGAACGCAAATACTATTTTCGCATCTATCGAGCGCCTCAACTGCATGCCGCGTTCGAGATCTACCGCGCCTTCCCCAGCGATGCCGAATGGAACGCCGCCCAGACGGCGCCGAGCACCGTTCCGCTCGTCATCGCCTTCGGCCAGAAGTCCCCCTTTGTTGCGCTGCTGCCGACCTTCCTCGCCGGCTACCGCGCCAAGGGCATGAGCCATGTCGAGCGCGCCGAGATCCCCGATGCGAGCCACTATGTGCTGGCCGACAATCCTGATGCGGTTGCCGAACTGATCGAGAAGCGGGCCGGGGCCGGCGCGCCATGACCGGGATCAGCTAAAACCAAGGGAGAAGAAGCCGCAAACCAGTGTAGCATCACCTGGTGCTCAATCCATTCGCTTGGAATGTCGAGCGCCTTGACCAGCATTGCACCTGTCTGCGCCGATGGTTTGCGGCGATTGGACCCCAGGTCCGACAGAAAACCCTGGCTGACGCCGATCATGGCCGCCAAATCGGCTTGCGTCAGCCGCCGCCGGTTGCGCAGCGCCTTGAGCCGGCTGGAGCCCGCAAGATGTCCATGGTCACGTCCGCGGGCAGTGCCTTTTCCGCTCGGAGATCGGCCTTACGCTCGTCGTAGATCGCCGCATCGGCAGCGTCTTCCAGAGCTTCTTCGGCGGCACGCAAAAGGATCTCGTAGTCCCCTTGGGATAGCGACCAGCTCCTCACCGGTTGGGGTCTTGATGATTTGCGGGGCGTTCATGGTGTTCTGTCCTACTATGGCCGACGGGTAGGTTGTCGTTTCGCGTTTGCCGACATAGACCGCAAGGATCGTGGCGCGGTCTTCGTCAAACATGACTCGGTAGCGACCGATCCGAAGTCTGTAACCTTCCCTGCCGACGAGGCGCTTGGTATCTCCGCGACCGCCGACTGCGTAAGAAATCAGACTTTCTGAGACCTGCTCGCGGACGTCCGGAGGCAAGTTGTCCAGATCACGCGCCGCCGATATGTTATAGCTGATGCATCGGCTTGGTCAGCGCTCGGCCAGTGCCGGTTCGCCACGCTTTTCGCGGATCAGGTTGACGAAGCGGCGGAACAGATAGTGCGAATCCTGCGGGCCGGGCGAGGCTTCCGGATGATGCTGGACCGAGAAGACCGGCTTGCCGGTGAGCGCGATGCCGCAATTCGAACCATCGAATAGCGAGACATGGGTTTCCTCGACGCCGCTCGGCAATGAGTCGGCGTCGACGGCAAAGCCGTGGTTCATCGAGACGATCTCGACTTTGCCGGTGGTGTGGTCCTTGACCGGATGATTAGCGCCGTGGTGGCCCAGATGCATTTTTGCGGTCTTGCCGCCCAGCGCCAGCGCCAGCATCTGGTGGCCGAGGCAGATGCCGAACAGCGGGATATCGGTCTTCAACAGATCCTGGATGACCGGAACGGCGTAGTGGCCGGTGGCTTCCGGATCGCCGGGGCCGTTGGATAGAAAGATGCCATCGGGCCGCATCGCCAGGATCTCCTCGGCGCCGGTCTTGGCCGGCACCACGGTGACCCTGGCGCCGAGGCCGGCAAGCAGGCGCAATATGTTGCGCTTGACGCCATAATCGATGGCAACGACGTGCATCGACGGGTCGGCCTGTTCGCCAAAGCCCTCGTTCCAGGCCCAGGGTGTCTCGCGCCAGACCGAGGATTGGCCGGAGGTGACCTCCTTGGCCAGATCAAGCCCGATAAGCCCCGACCATGCGGCGGCGCGGCGCTTGAGGTCTTCGATGTCGAAGATACCGTCTGGGGCGTGCGCGATAACGGCATTGGGCATGCCCTTTTCGCGGATCAGCGCGGTCAGCGCGCGCGTGTCGATGCCCGAAAGTGCAACGATGCCGCGCTTCTTCAGCCACTGGTCGAGACCGGTTCCGGCGCGGTAATTCGACGGGTTGGTGACATCGGCCTTGAACACGGCGCCGACGGCGCCGGCGCGGGCCAGCGGATTGAGATCCTCGATGTCTTCGTTATTGGTGCCGATATTGCCGATATGCGGAAAGGTGAAAGTGACGATCTGGCCGGCATAGGAGGGGTCGGTGAGGATCTCCTGATAGCCGGTCAGCGCGGTGTTGAAGCAGACCTCGGCAACGGCGGAGCCGGAAGCGCCCAGACCACGGCCCTCGATGACGGTGCCGTCGGCCAGCACCAGCAGGGCGGTCGGCTTCTCGGTGGCCCAAGGGGGGGTCGATGCGGCGGTCATCGTTGCCATGGCGGCACTCCTAAAGGCTGCGCTCCTCAATCGGCGCAACAAAAAGCGCGAAGCGGCAATCTCACAGCCTCGGCGCGCTGCATGTCGTTGCCCCAAAACCGCTACGCACTTTTGGGCGACGTGCACTAGAATTCAATTCATGCAAGGCACAGTACATAGGGGAAGGCGCCAAGGCGGTCAATGATGCCGCGCCGTACGTGCCTGGATTTATTTCGTCGAACAATATCAGGGATTTGCCGGACAGACTTGAATTTGCCTTGGGCTTTCGGCACGGCTATTGTCCGCCGCATTCGAAGGAGAAAGCACCATGCGAGGCAAAATCGCCGAATCCCTGAAGAGCGCGATGAAGGCACAGGACAAGCGCCGGCTGCCGACATTGCGGCTGATCCAGGCGGCCATTCATGATCGCGACATCGCCAATCGCGGCGCCGGCAAGGAGCCGGCCAGCGACGACGAGATCCTGCAGATCCTGGCCAAGATGGTGAAGCAGCGCGAGGAATCGGCCAAGGCGTTCGATGACGGCAAGCGGCCGGAACTTGCCGCGCAGGAGCGCGACGAGATGGCGATCATCCGCGACTTCCTGCCGACGCAACTGGGCCAGGCCGAGACGGAAAGCGCCGTCCGTTCCGCTATCGCCGAGACAGGTGCCAGCGGCGTCAAGGAGATGGGCAAGGTGATGGCGGCGCTCAAGGAGAAATATGCTGGCCAGATGGATTTCTCCAAGGCGAGCGGCATCGTCAAGAGCCTGCTTCAGTAGGGATTTTTCCCGCCTTAGCGGTGCTCATGAGACTCGAAGAGACCATCGCGAGGAGCCAGGCTAGGAGCGGGCGGAGCGGACGGCAGTTCGCACCGACATGTTCATCGCCACGGCCGCGCGAATGAACCTGTATGTTCGACGTCTGGCGTCTCACGACGGCATCGATGCGGCGAGCTTTTTGCTTGTTAGGCCTCGTGCCGATGCCGGGCGGCAACCTCTCAAGTCGAGGAGGAACCTTCCTCCCTCCGGACACGTTTGCGAGAAGATCATGCGAAAATGGAGCTTCGATTTGGCGGCGCGTTTGTTGAATATTGTCGGTGCGGCCACGAGTGCCGGCGCCTATTCGCCGGGTCAGGAACAGGCCCCCGCGGCCTTTCGGCGAAATGGGCTCGCAGAAGCGATCACGAACCGAGGCAGATCCATCAGGGATCGTGGCGATGTTGCATCGTTCCGATGGCGACCGGACCCTTCGCGGTCGCAGGCTATGAACCTGGAAGCAGTGCGCGACGCCTGTGAGTTGGTCGCAAGCCACGTAGCGACGGCGATCGCAGCGCAGGAAGACGTGCTTGTTTTAGGTGGCGATTGTACTGTGGAACTGGGGACGGTCGCCGGGGCGAATGCGGCCGGCGCGCGGATCGGACTCGTTTACATTGACTTCGACGCCGATCTCAACACACCTGACACGAGCGACGGCGCCTTGGACTGGACCGGCGTCGCCCATCTGCTCAATATCCATGGATGCGAGCCTTCGCTCGCGAGGCTCGGCCCGACCCGCCCGATGCTCGTGCCTCAGCAACTCCTCTATTTCGGCATCGAGAACATCACCCCGCCCGAAGCGGCCGTGATCGGAAATCACGCGATCAAGATCATATCGCGTGAGGAAGCTTTGAGTGACATCGAGGCGGCGTCGGCGCGCGCGGCCGAATGGGCGGCGCGCTTTGACTGCGTGCTTATCCACTTCGATGTCGATGTGCTCTCCTTTATCGATTTTCCGATTGCGGAGAATGTGCGCCGTTGCGACGGTCTCAAACTGGAGCAAGTCGCCTTTGTGCTAAAGCAACTGACAGCCCTGCCGCAATGGCGCGGCCTGACCATCACAGAAGTTAATCCGGCCCATGCGCCAGACGAGTCCGCAGCATTCGCACGCTTGAATGAGATGCTTGCAGACGCCCTTGGATAGTTCGAGATCCATCTCACGGTCGTTCGCGGGCAATTGGCCGGCTTGCCTCATCCAAGCGGAGCCAGCCTTATGCGCCCGGTCGCAATCATTGCGCGACATGGGCGCAATGCGGAAAACTTGGGAATTACGGTCGATGGCGGGGCAGTTTTGTCGTAGTCGCTACAGCCGCAAGCCCGCCTTTGAGGGCCGACAGCCAAAAGCTCGCGCTCATGATCGAACTCGTCAAACCGGCGTTTGAACACCTGCCGTCCTACAAGGCGGCCCTCGAGCGCGGCTGGTCGCCGGACAATGTGCGGCTGCTCGACGCGACGCGCGAGCAGCTTGCGGCTATCGAAAAGGATCCAGCGACTTTCCTTGCCGATCTCGACGATCCTGATGGCAAGGGACCGCCGATCGTCTTGCCGGACGGTTCGACGGTGCCGCGGCTGCCTGGATTTCGGCGCTGGATCTGGGACGGGGAAGTCTCAGGCTCGATCGGCTTGCGCTGGCAGCCCGGAACCGCGGCGCTGCCATCGCACGTGCTCGGCCACATCGGCTATGCGGTGGTGCCGTGGAAACGGGGATGCGGCTATGCGACGGAGGCGCTGCGGCTGATGCTGGAGGAGGCGAGGGCGGTTGGCCTGCCCTTCGTCGAAATCACCTGCAAGCCTCACAATGTGCCCTCGCAGAAGGTCGTTCTGGCCAATGGCGGCGGGCTCGTCGGGCGTTTCTTCGAGGATGCTTCCTATGGCGGCGCGGAAAGCCTGCGTTACCGGATCGATCTGTAGCCCTATTCGGCGGCAGCCGGCAGCGGCGGCGCCGCCCGGCTCCGCCATTCCCAGACATGCGAGGCAAGCGCAACCGCGACCGCGACCAGCATGGCGATCGCGCCAACCACCGGCAAGCTGCGATAGCCATAGCCGGCATTGAGCATCGCCGCGCCGAGCGATGCGGCGAGCGCGATGCCGACATTGAAGCCTGACGGAATGAGCGACGAGGCGAGATTGGAGGCGTCCGCGGTCCAGGTCAGGATGCGGGTCTGGATCGGCGTGCCGATGGCGAAGTTGAGGCCGCCCCAGACGAAGATCGCCATCACCATCGGCAGTGGGTAAGGACTGACGGCGTAGATCGAGGCGAGCATCGCCGCCTGCAGGAATAGCATTGCGATGAGCGACGGCATCAGCTTCCAGTCGGCGAGGCGCCCGCCGACGAAGACGCCGATTGTAGCGCCGACACCGTTGAGCAGGAGCACCCAAGGTATCCATTTCTCGTCGAGGCCGGTGACCTCAAGCAGCGTCGGCGTGATGTAGGTGAACAGGCCGAACTGGCCGATCATCAGCATCAGCATCATGATGAGCGAGGTCCAGACCTGCTGGCGTGCGAGCACGCGTACCTCGCTGCCAAGGCTGACGGACGGGCTCGACGATCCTGTCTTGCGCGGCAGCAGGGCGCCGATGGCGGCGAAGGCCACCACGCCGAGAGCGCACATCACCCAGAATGTCGCACGCCATCCCCAGATGTTGCCGATTGCCGTGCCGGCCGGAACGCCGATGACATTCGATACGGTGAGGCCGGACAGGATCAGCGCCACCGCCATGCCGCGCTGGTCTTCGCGCACGAGGCCGACGGCCACCACCATGGCAACGCCGAAATAGGCGCCGTGTGCCACGGCCACCGCAATCCGCAACAGCAGCATCGAGGCGAAGTCGGGCGCCAGCGCGCAGGCCGCCTGGCCGATGGTAAAGGCTGCAGTCAGTCCAAGCAGCAGGGCCTTGCGGGAGAACCTTTTGGTGGCGAGCGCCAGCAGCGGGCCGCCGACTGCAATGCCGCCGGCATAGCCGGAAACGAGATAGCCGGCGGTCGGGATCGCGACGCCAAGGCCATCCGCCACCTGCGGCAGCACGCCGGCGATGACGAATTCGGTGGTGCCGAAGGCGAAGGCGGCAATGAACAGGGCAATGAGGGGAAGCATGGCGGGAAGGCGATCCTCGGATAAGGTGACCTCAAACCACGGATAAGGGCACCGGGCAATTCAGAAATTGGCGACGCCGCTTTAGATTTTCTTTGTCACCGGTCAGGTGCCGGCCGCGGCGGCAAGAGCTACGCGGCCGCCTTCCTTCCGTAAGGAATTTTCAGCCACGCCCGCTCATGAAGGTAGTAGAGCAGCGACTTGGTGACGACCTCAGTCAGGCCGATGGCCGCAGCGAGCTTGATGCTTCCCGTCACGACGAGCGAAATGATCATCGTGTCGATGGTACCGGTGACACGCCAGGAAAGCGCCTTGGCGAAGCTGCGAGAATGGGTGTCCATCGACTTTCCTTCCGGTAGATCTGGCGATCTTTAGCCGACAGACAGGAGGTGGCGCAAAGGTAATTTTGCGCATTGGCTCACAGCATAGGCGAGCTTCTGAAGCTACCGGCCTGTGGACGCAATCTATCCGGCCTTCAGCCGCGAACCGGTTAGCAGGCCGCGTTCCTCAAGCACGGGATAGGCCATCGAGGCGAGCAGCGAGTTGATCTGCTTGAGGTCGCGAATGGTGTCGAGATGGATGGAGCTGGTCTCGACGCTCTTGGCGGTGCCGTCGCGCAGCCGCACGAAATGGCTCTGGCTGGTTTCCTTCTCGCGGTCGCGCAGCCGGTCCTTTTCCAGCACCAACTGGCGAGCGGTCTCCGGATCGCGGGACACCAGGACGTTGAAGGCTAGCCTGGCATTGGCAAGCACCAGGGCATGGAAGGCGCAAAGCTCGCGCCAGCCTTCCGGCGTGAACTCCAGTCCGCGCTCGAATTTCTTCTTCACATGGACCAGCATGTTGCGCACGATGATGTCGCCGACCTGCTCCAGCTTGACGCAGGCGCCGATCAACTCCTGGCAACGCAGGGCCTCGTCCTCGCTCAGCGGGTTCTTGGTGACCTTGGCGAGATAGAGCTTGATCGCCGCGTGCTTCCTGTCGACACGGTCGTCGAGCGCGGCCAGCGCACTGATCTTGTCGGCGTCGGCGCTCTCATAGAGTTCGATGATCCGTTTCAGCATGATCTCGACCGTCTCGCAGACCCGCACTACCTCGCGGGTGGCATTGGCGAGTGCTTGGCTCGGCACGTCGAGCGCACTTTCGTTGAGCGCCGAAAGCTCGATGACGTCGAGCGCGTTGGCGGGCTGGGGCCTGGTGCCCAGCGCCACGATCTTTTCCGAGGCACGATAGACCAGGCGCGCCAGCGGCAGGCCGGCGATCAGGATCAGGATGTTGAAGACGATGTGGGCATTGACGATCTGCTCGGGCACGGTGCTGCCCAAGAAGGCGACTGGCGGCTTGAACGTCAGGAACAGGATCAGCATGATCAGAGAGCCCATGCCGCGCATCAGGAGATTGCCGATCGGCACGATGCGAACGCCGGGTTCTGCGTTGCGGGTTAGAAGCGGCGCGATGATCGAAGAGCCGAGATTGACGCCGAGCACCAGCACGATGCCGAGTTCGGGCGGGATGAAACCGCGGCCGGCGAGCGTCACCATAAGCAGCACCGCGGCGATCGAGGAATGGAACAGCCAGGTGACCAACGCCGCCAGAAGGTAGGCGGTGACCGGATCGCCGGAGAAGTAATCGACGATGAGCGGCATCAGCGTGCTCTGGCGCAGCGGCTCCGACGCCTGGCCGATCATCTCCAGCGACAGAAGCAGCAGGCCGATGCCGACCAGGATGCGGCCGAACTGGCGCCAGTCGCGCCGCTCGGTGGCCATGAACATGACGGTGCCGGCGACCAGGCAGACCGGTACCAGCAGCGACAGATCGAAGGTAAGCAGCTTGACCACCAGCGCCGAGCCGATCTCGGCACCGCGCACCGCAAGCTGGCCCGACATGCCGCTGACAATGCCGGAGCCGGCGAATGAGCCGACTAGCAAGGTAACGGCGGTCGAGCTTTGCAGCGCGACCGCCAGGCCGCAGCCGGCCAGAACCGCCATGAAGGGATTGCGCATGGTGGCGCGCAGTTTGTGGCGCAGCACATCGCCATAGGCGCGCTCGACGCCGGTCTTCACCAAACGGGTAGCAAACAGCATCAGTGCCACCGCACCGGCAAGGTGCAGCAAAACGACGGAGCCACTCATGCCAGGCCCCGCAACGCGACAGGTGCCAGCGACGCGGGCGCGGTGAAGTCAAAGGGGCAACAGTGGGCGCAAATCGTGGACATTGCAGAGGTTGATATTACTCCGATTTATTTTAGCCGAATAATAAATTTTGCCCGGTTCGGACGAGTGTTGCCCCGCGACGGGGCGTGTCGGAAATGGATGGCCGGCAAAATGGTTGCATTGCCCGCGGAGTTGCGGAGGGTCATGCGTCCGTGCTCGGACAGCCGCTTTAAAGGTAGTGCTGAATTAGGCGTGCTAAATGTGGGAAATCATTACGAAAACGTAATCTCTGCGTTCAGTTTCGGTTCATCCTTCCGGCTCTATTCCAGAGGCATCGACAACCAAGGAGTACCCGCTATGAAACGCATCGTTCTTTCCGCCATTGCCTTCTCGATGCTGGGTGCAACGGCCTTGCAGGGCCAGGCTGCACCATTGAACCCACCAAACGCACCGCAATCGAGTTATAGCCAGGTCGACAGGCAAAAGCCCGGCAATGTCGACGTGAACAAGCATGTCGAGGTGAACAAGCGCGTCGTAGTGACGAAAAAGATCGTGGTGAAGCGCAGCCATTGGCGCAACGGCCAGAGATATTCCAGCTGGAAGCGTCACCAGCCGATCCGCGACTATCGCCACTACGGCTTGCGCCGTCCCGGTCCCGGCCAGGAGTGGATCCGGGTCGGCAACGACTATCTGCTGGTCAGCAACCTCTCGGGCCTGATCTTCGGCGCTATCGCCGCGCAGTAGGTGCGGAACGGCTGACCGGCGCTGCGCCGGATTAGATCGAGAAGGCGGCCCGCAGGCCGCCTTCTCTTTTTGGCCTGTGAAAACCGGGTATGGTTCCGCATTAGGAGTCGTCGGGCTTGGCCCGTGTGATTATATGGAGGCCAAACGAGCTGTCCCTCATGCGCTTTCCGCCTGCTTTCCTCGACGAGATCCGCGACCGCGTGCCGATTTCTTCGGTGATCGGCCAGCGCGTCGCGTGGGACAGGAAAAAGACAAACGCGCCGCGCGGTGATTATTGGGCGTGCTGTCCGTTCCATGGCGAGAAGAGCCCGTCCTTCCATTGCGAGGACAAGAAGGGCCGCTATCACTGTTTCGGCTGCTCGGTTTCGGGCGACCATTTCAAGTTCTTGACCGAACTCGACGGGATGAGCTTTCCCGAGGCCGTCGAGAAGATCGCCGACATGGCCGGCGTGCCGATGCCGGTTCGCGACGCCGATGAGGAACGGCGCGAAAAGGAACGCGCCAGCCTGACCGATGTCATGGAGATGGCGACGGTGTTCTTCCAGGAACGGCTGCAGGGACCGGAAGGCGCAAAGGCCCGCGCCTATCTGCGCGACCGGGGACTGACACCGGCGACGCAGCAGTCCTTCCGCCTCGGCTATGCGCCCGACAGCCGCAACGCGCTGAAGGAGCATCTTGCCGCCAAGGGCGTCCCCAAGGCCGACATCGAGGCGTGCGGGCTGGTGCGCCATGGCGACGACGTCCCGGTTTCCTACGATTGGTTCCGCGACCGCATTATATTCCCGATCCCGGATTCCAGGGGCAAGATCATCGCCTTCGGCGGGCGGGCGCTAGCGCCGGATGCGCTGGCCAAATATATGAACTCGCCCGATACGGAGCTCTTCCACAAGGGCAACGTGCTCTACAATTTCGCTCGTGCACGCCAAGTGCTGGGAAAGGGGGCGCTGGGAAAGGGGGCGCTGGCCAAGGGCGGCACGGTCATTGCCGTCGAAGGCTACATGGATGTGATCGCGCTGGCGCAGGCCGGCTTCGAAAACGTGGTGGCGCCGCTCGGCACCGCATTGACTGAAAACCAGCTCGAACTTCTATGGCGCATGGCCGGCGAGCCGGTGCTGTGCTTCGACGGCGACCACGCCGGGTTGAAGGCAGCATGGCGCGCCGCCGACATGGCGCTGCCGGCGGTCCAGGCGGGCCGCTCGGTTCGCTTCGCCCTGCTGCCGGAGGGCAAGGATCCCGACGATCTGGTCAAGGGTGACGGACCGGATGCGTTCCGCGCCGTGCTTTCCGAGGCGCGGCCGCTGGCCGACCTCTTGTGGATGCGCGAGACGGCCGGCGGCATCTTCGACACGCCGGAACGGCGAGCCGAGCTCGAAAAGACGCTGCGCGAACTGACCAGCCGTATCCGCGACGAGAGCCTTCGCTATCACTACCAACAGGAAATGCGCGAGCGGGTGCAGAGCTTCTTCGGTGCCCAGCGCGGACGCCAGGGGCGTCAGGACGGACGGCCCGGCGAACGTTTCCAGGGCAAGGGTTCAGCACCCGGCGGACAGTTTGCGCGCGGCGGCAATGCCGGTGGGCGCACCGCGATCACCGAAAGCCTCGGTCGCTCGGCGTTGGTCAAGCGCGGCGGCGAGGGCATGTCGGTACGCGAGGCGACGATCATTGCCGCCCTCGTCAACCATCCCGTGCTGATCGACGAGAATTTCGCCCATGTCGAGTTCCTCGATCTCGCCAACTCCGATCTGAAGCGGCTGCATGCGGCGATCCTCGACGCCATGGCGCATGATATGGCCAATGACCGCGACGCGGTGATCGCGACGATCGAGCGGGCCGGCTGCGGCGAGATCTGGCAGCGTGCGGTGGCGCTGATCAAACGTGCGCGGCAATGGCCGGCGCTGGAAACGGCGGCACTCGACGATGCCCGCGATGCGTTCAGCCAGGCCCTCCACTTGCAGCGCAGCGCGCGCACCTTACATAAGGAGCTGAAGCAGGCGGAAGCAGCGCTCGCCAGCGACCCCACGGACGAAAACTACCGGCACCTGGTCGAAATCCAGGCGCAATTTCGTGATGTGCAGGCAACGGAAGCGCTGATCGAAGGGTTTGGCGTATCGTCGGGCAGGGCTGGGCGCGTTTAGATCGAAGCCCCCAGAAGACTGAATGTAAGGACGTGCTTGCGCGTTGAATCAAGCGTGCGGTGCTCTAAGTCGGGTAATTGATTCGCTTTTTTCATGCGAATCATGCGAGAGGCGCTTGACCTTCCGGCAGAATGGCGGAATCAGGTCGATTCGAAACGTTAACCCGCCCCGGCATCGACGGGAATGCAGCGATGTAAGGTACTGATCACTGGACAGGCAGTCAGCTTGCCACAGATATCAGGGTTAATCTGGACTTAACGAGAGATGCAGTTACTGGCCCGGTAAAGCGCGTTCTGGAAAGAGCGCATCCAATTTGACCGGACCGGCAGCTTACGCGGCTTTGATACTCAGCCGCTTGGAGAAAATAAAGACTATGGCGACAAAAGAAAAGGAAGAAGTCGAGACCGAACGCGAGGCCGCGACCGATGGCCCTCTGCTCGACCTTTCCGACGATGCTGTCAAGAAGATGATCAAGGCCGCCAAGAAGCGCGGTTATGTCACCATGGACGAGCTGAATTCGGTGCTGCCCTCGGAGGAAGTGACCTCCGAGCAGATCGAGGACACGATGGCCATGCTTTCCGACATGGGCATCAACGTGGTCGAGGACGACGAGCAGGGCGAGGAGCCCGAAGCCGCCGACACCGCCGCTGACGCCGAGGAAGACGCCAACGAGCTGGCCGAGCAGACCGGCACCGCCGTCGCCGCCACCACGACCAAGAAAGAGCCGACCGACCGCACCGACGATCCGGTCCGCATGTATCTGCGCGAGATGGGCTCAGTCGAGCTTCTGTCGCGCGAGGGCGAAATCGCGATCGCCAAACGCATCGAGGCCGGCCGCGAGACGATGATCGCGGGCCTGTGCGAAAGCCCGCTGACTTTCCAGGCCATCATCATCTGGCGTGACGAGCTCAACGAATCGAAGATCCTGCTGCGCGAGATCATCGATCTTGAAGCGACCTATGCCGGGCCGGAGGCCAAGCAGGCGCCGGTTGTCGAGCGTATCGAGGAAGCCAAGACCGAGGAAAAGTCGCGCCGTTCGCGCGAGGACGAGGACGACATTACCAATGTCGGCGGCGACACGCGTGGCCTGGTGGACGACGACGAGGAAGACGATGACGAGGCGAGCCTGTCGCTGGCGGCGATGGAAGCGGAACTGCGCCCGCAGGTGATGGAGACGCTCGACGTCATTGCCGACACCTACAAGAAACTGCGCAAGCTGCAGGACCAGCAGGTCGAGAACCGGCTGGCTGCCGCGGGCACGCTGTCGCCCAGCCAGGACCGCCGGCTGAAGGAATTGAAGGACCAGCTGATCAAGGCGGTGAAGTCGCTGTCCTTGAACACGGCGCGCATCGAGGCGCTGGTCGAGCAGCTCTACGACATCAACAAGCGCCTGGTGCAGAACGAAGGCAAGCTGCTCAGGCTGGCCGAAAGCTATGGCGTGCGCCGCGAGGAATTCCTCAAGGAATATCAGGGCTCGGAGCTCGATCCCAACTGGACGCGCTCGATCGGCAATCTGACCTCGCGCGGCTGGAAGGAATTCACCAAGAACGAGAAGGACGCCATCCGCGACCTGCGCGCCGAGATCCAGAACCTCGCCACCGAGACGGCGATTTCGATCCTGGAATTCCGCAAGATCGTCAACCAGGTGCAGAAGGGCGAGCGCGAAGCCGCGATCGCCAAGAAGGAAATGGTCGAGGCCAATCTGCGCCTCGTCATCTCCATCGCCAAGAAATATACCAATCGCGGCCTGCAGTTCCTCGACCTGATCCAGGAAGGCAATATCGGCCTGATGAAGGCGGTCGACAAATTCGAATACCGCCGCGGCTACAAGTTCTCGACCTACGCGACGTGGTGGATCCGGCAGGCGATCACCCGTTCGATCGCCGACCAGGCGCGCACCATCCGCATTCCGGTGCACATGATCGAAACGATCAACAAGATCGTGCGCACCTCGCGCCAGATGCTGCATGAGATCGGCCGTGAGCCGACGCCGGAAGAACTGGCGGAAAAGCTCGCCATGCCGCTGGAAAAAGTGCGCAAGGTGCTGAAGATCGCCAAGGAGCCGATCTCGCTCGAAACGCCGGTCGGCGACGAGGAGGATTCGCATCTTGGCGACTTCATCGAGGACAAGATGGCGATCCTGCCGATCGACGCGGCGATCCAGGCCAATCTGCGCGAGACGACGACGCGCGTGCTGGCCTCGCTGACGCCGCGCGAAGAGCGCGTGCTCAGAATGCGCTTCGGCATCGGCATGAACACCGACCACACGCTTGAAGAGGTCGGCCAGCAGTTCTCGGTCACCCGCGAGCGCATCCGCCAGATCGAAGCCAAGGCGCTGCGCAAGCTCAAGCACCCGAGCCGGTCGCGCAAGCTCAGAAGCTTCCTCGACAGCTGAGGATTTTTAGGTGGGCGCGACCTACGGAACCGTCAGCATAAAGGGGCCAACGCAAGAAGCGTTGGTCAACTGGCTGAGGACGAAGACCATCGACGCCTTCGTCACAACCGAACAGAATGGTTGGACCACTTTCTCCGACCGTTACACAGACCAGCTCGACCCGCGCTGGATTGAATCCTTGCTTCAGAGCCTGACCCTCGATCTGACCTGCGTCGGCATCGCGATTACCGTCTATGATGAGGAACAGCTAAACCTCTGGGCGGCAAAGCACGGTGTTCTCCAATCGCGCTACAATTCCTGTCCGGGCATGGAGATGAGTGACCCTGACGATGAGGACATGCGTCCTCGGCTGGAAGACGCTCCCGCCTTGCTGGCTATGATCGGCAAGCAGGCCGCGCCTGACGATTTGCTTCAGATATTGGGAATGGATGGAGCGAAAGAGTACATGGCTCCGCTCGACCTCCATGAGGAACTCGCCGCCTATCTGGGACTTCCGGAAAATTCTGTTGGCCTTGGCCACAGATACATTCTGAAGGACAAAATCGATCTGTCAGAGCAGGGCTTGATCAGGACGGTCGATAGCTGACGTCGTGCTCGAGCATGCTCGGAACCGTCTTAGGAGCTGACACTCAAGAATGACTGAACGAGTCAGAGGGCGCCATCCGGCGCCTTTTTAATTTTATCGTCCGGCCGTTTGTTCTTGCGGTGCACCGGGTGTGGGAGGATAATTCCGCGACGGACGCATTCTCTGGGCGACAAACCCGGATGCCCGCCCCGGCGGTTGGACGCCGTGCTCCGTGGCACCGGAGGGAGGTGTGCCATGACAACTTACATCGTGCTGATCAACTGGACCGAGCAAGGCGCCAAAAATGTGCGCGAATCGCCGAAGCGGCTCGATGCCGCCAAGAAGCTGCTGGGAGACATGGGCGGGTCCTTCAAGGCATTTTATCTCACTATGGGGGATTGCGACATGGTGGCCGTGCTCGAAGCGCCCGACGATGCTGTCCTGGCTCGTTTCTCGCTGATGCTGGCGACGGGCGGAAACGTCAGGACGCGGACACTCAAGGCTTTCCCCGAGGATGCCTATCGCGAGATCATCACCTCGCTCGGCTGAGCCGCGGCGCCTGAAGCGCGTCGCGCTGAACGGCCCTTGCGACGCGCTTTAAGCTCTTCTTTTTATGCATGTCGTTATCGTAAAACCGCTGCGTACCCTTTGGGCGACCTGGATCAGCGAAGCCGGCCGTTCCGCCGGTATCGTGTCACGTTGCGGCGCAACGGCATTTCTCGGATAATCCGTGCGTGTCCTCTGGTGCCGTTTCGAAACATGGCCAAGCCTCTGCTGACAGTCTGGTACAATACGCGCTGTCCGGTCTGCGATGCCGGCATCAGCCGGCAGAAGCGGCGGCTGATCGAGGCGGTTAAGGCCGGGCGGATCGAATTTCGCGACATCAATGCCGAACCGGCGGCGCTGGCCGGGTACGGCATCGGCCTGGAGGACATCCGGCGCCGGCTGCATGCGATCGACGCCGACGGCAAATTGCTGGTCGGCGCCGATGTTGCCATTGCTGTATGGCGCACGACGCCCGGCGAAGGCTGGCTCGCAACGCTGTTCGGCAATCCCGGCGCACTGCCGTTGACGCGCTATGGCTATGATCGCTTTGCCGATCTGCTCTATGCCTGGAACCGGCGCAAAGGCCGCTGGTAACGGGTATTATTCGCTCCGCACCGAAACGTCCGGAGATTGTTTCCGGGCCTTTCGCGTGCCCTGCTATCGAGCCACGGGCTCGCAAAGCCAGCCAACGATGCGGCGCACCGCCGGAGTTGTGTGCGTCAAGTTCTGCAAAATGGCGTGGCATTGCGGTGACGTCGGCGTGTCCGCCGCGCAGCCCCCGTGTTTAGCGGAGCGGCGGACACATGACGGTGCTCAGGCGGCCAAGGCCCTCAGGCTCTCCTTCTTGTGCTCGCGCAGATGATCCATGTTGAGGTAGCGGGTCGCCTCGAGCCAGTTCTCGTGGATCTCCACCGCCAATGCCCGAACCAGCCGCAGACAGCTCCGCGGGTTGGGGAAGATGCGAACGACCAGGGTGCGCCGCTTGATCTCCTGGTTCAGCCGCTCCAGCATGTTCGTCGACT
>NZ_JAMYVG010000022.1:0-112029 GCF_040323855.1 Mesorhizobium sp. M0028 | reverse complement strand
CTGTCGAGGCGTGGGTCGGCCGTGCGTTTCAGGGGCAATAGCAAACGCTCTGTAGCGATCCTTCGCGCCCCCCTCTGTCCTGCCGGACATCTCCCCCACAAGGGGGGAGATTGGCAGTTTGGGCGCTCCGCTCACGAACTGCGATGTTGGAGATTGGCGAAAGCCGGCGTGACGTCCGATCTCCCCCCATGTGGGGGAGATGTCCGGCAGGACAGAGAGGGGCGCTGTCCCGCCGACGTCAAAGTTTCTGCACCGCACCTAACCCGCCCCATACAGCATCTCGTCCTGCAGCCGGCGCAAGGCGAATAGCCTGGTCGTCGGGTCGGGCGCGGCATTGTCGGCGGTGAGCAATTCGCCTTTCCTCACCGGTTTCAGCACCTTGCCGCCTTCGAGCAGGCCGACGGGCACGGCGTGGTGGGCGCGAGCCTCCTCGACGGTCATGGTCCAGGAGCGGTAGCAGGTCTCGCCGATCGCGTCGAACGTCTCGCCTGCCGCCAGATCGCGCTTGGCCACGGCGCAGACCTCGGCCACCGGCCTCGGCAGCGGCACCATGTCGGGCTTGCCGTAAAGCGCGATACGGGCGGCCGTCAGCGGCACTTCCAGCGAGGTCAGATGGTAGGGCCTGAAGAAGCTGTAATAGGGGCCGTGGCCGATATGCAGATCGTCCATGCGCTCGATGATCCGCGGATGAGTCGCCTCGACGATGACGAAGACACCGGGCGCCACGCCCTTGCCGACGGTATAGTCGACAACGCCCTTCTTCGACAGGATGCCGCCCTGCTCGCGCGGGATCAGCACCTTGACCAACTCGTCACGGTCGGCCTTGGGGCCGTGCATGCCGGGAACGTCGGGTACCAGCCCAGTGGCGTTGGCGATGGCGCACATCTCGACCATGGTTTTCGAGCCGTCGACGAACTCGACCAGCATGCGCGGATTCATGTTGCGGCGCAGCGCTTCCTCCCGGTAGTCGTCGGGAACGGCGTCGTGGTTGAGAGGGTTGTTCTTGCCCTTGCCGGCGGAGACGATGGTGTAGCCGAGCGCCGAGGCGAACTCGATCAGCTCCATGCAGCTCGACGGTTCGTCGCCGGCACCGACCGAATAGACGACGCCGAGCCGGTCGGCCTGCTGCTTGAGGTAGCAGCCAATAGTGACGTCGGCCTCGACATTCATCATCACCAGATGCTTGCCGTGCTGCATCGCCATCAGGTCGAAATCGGCGGCGACGCCGGGCTTGCCGGTGGCATCGATGACAACATCGATGAGCGGATTGGTGACCAGCATCTCGTTCGAGGTGATTGCGATCTTGCCGCTCTCGATCGCTTGGCTGACCTTCGAAGCGCTGTCCGCTTCGGCTGCCATTGCCTCGTCGCCATAGGCGATGCGGATGGCGTCACGCGCTGTATGCGGCCGGCGGGTCGAAATCGCGCAAACCGAAATGCCCGGCATCAGCATGCCTTGTGTCACCAGGTCGGTGCCCATCTCGCCCGACCCGATGACACCGATGCGCACCGGGCGGCCTTCCGCCGCGCGCTTGGCAAGATCCCGGGCAAGCCCGGTCAAGGCGACATTGGTCATGCTGGAAACGTCCACTGCTTTTTTGATTTGAAGCGGGAATAGCAGGGAACGGCAACCCTTTGCCAATCGAAACCGGCCGCGGCCACCTTTTCCTGTGCGCTATTGCAATTCGGCCAGCAAGGCTTGTGCCTCGGCAAGGTTCTTTGCGGAGCCGGCGGCAAGGTCGTCCATCTTGCCATCCCGAAAGATGACGAGCGCATGCTGGCAGGCGGCTATCGCTTCCTCGGCCATTGCCTTCTGCTTGCGAGCAGCACCCAGATCGGTAAGCACGTCGCACAGGCTGTCCTCGGTGAAAGCGATGCCCGGCACCGAACCGATCTTCTTCTGCACGGCGATGGCCTCGCGCAGGATCGGCACCGCCTCCTCGAATTTGGCGACGTTGTTTCCGGCGCGGCCGGCGAGCGTCAGCTGATAGCCGATCTCGTTTTGCATGCTCGCCCAGCGCTCGGGGTCGCGGTCGCGGTCGACCTGGTCTGCCAATGCTCGGTAGACGGCGACCGCCTCGTGGAACAAAGCCGGCGAAGGCTCTTTCGCGCCGATCATGCCAAGCACATTGGCCAGGCTTGCCTGCGTGCTGGCCCAACGTTCGGGGGCGCGGTCGCGCGAGCGCACGCTCTGGATCGAACGATAGATGCCGGCCGAACGCTTCAGCAGGGCAACGTCGTCGCGCCAGTAGCCCAGCGTCGAAAGCGCGCTGGCCAGATTGGTCTGGTTGCGCAGCCATTCGTCGGCATCCCTGTCGCGGCTTATCACTGTCAGTGCCGCCTCATAGGCCTGGACAGACTTGGCCATGGCGTCCGGGTCGGAACTGGCGTTTGCCTGCATCATGCGGACATTGCCGAGGTCGCCTTCGACCGAAGCCCAGAGCGAGCGGTCGGGCAGCGTGGCATAGACGGCCAGTGCCTTTTCATGCGCGGCCGCCGCCTTCTGGTAGAGCGACGGGTCATTGGCGCTGCCGGCAAGGTAGTAATAGGCGCTGCCGAGTTCGTTCTGCAGCTGGGCGTGATCTTCCGGCACCGTGGCGAGGTCGTAGAAGGGCAGCGCCGCTTCAAGCGCCGTCGCCGACTGGTTGAACGCTTCGCCGTCCTGCGTGCGGTCGCCCAGAACCAGGAGCACATGGCCGAGACCCCATTGCGTTGCCGCCCAAGCGTCGGGGTCGCTGTCACGGCTCTGCATTTCGAGCGCCGCGCGATAGGCCACCGCCGAGCGCTGGAGCGCCTCGTCCGAACCGCCATCGGCCTTGCCGAGCATGGAAAGTGCTGCGCCCAGCCGGTACTGCGTCTTCGCCCAGTCCTTCGGGGCGCTCTCCTTGGTTCGCACGGTGAGCGCTGCATCATAGGCGGCGACCGCTTCTTCAAGGACCGCTTTGTCGCGAGCACGGTCGCCCCAGGTCGACAGCGAGTTGCCGAGACTGTGCTCTATTGAGGCGAATTCGAGCGGCGCGGCGGCGACGGTATAGACCTGCGAGGCCTCGCGATAGGCGGACGCCGACTTCCGGAGATAGTCGATGCCGGTGTCCCGATCGCCAAGCGTCGCATAGACCGAGCCCAGATTCTGGTTCAACGAAGCCCAGTCGAGCGGCAGCTTTTCGCGCGGATATTCAGAAAGTGCGGCCTCATAGGCAGCGACCGCCTTGAGCAGCGCGTCATTGCCGGCCTGCCTGGCGCCGAGACGCTGCAAGGCATTGCCAAGCGTCAACTGGCCGTTTGCCCAGCTGGCCGGCGCATGGTCGCGCGTCCACACCGTCAGTGCGGCCTCTGCCGCCTCCCGAGCACGCTGAAGCGTAGCAATGTCGCCATTGATCTGGCCGATCGATTCCAGCGCCGAACTCAAATTGTTCTGGATCGTCGCCCATTGCGCCGGCGCGCGCTCGCGCGTCATTTCCTCCGTCGCCGCCTGATAGGCGGCAACGGCCTGCTCAAGCGTCGGTACGTCTTGTTCACGCTCCCCGAGGCGGAACAAGGCCGCGCCGAGATTGACCTGGCTCAACGCCCAGTCGAGCGGCCCGCGCTCCCTGCGGTATTCGGTCAGCGCGGCGCGATGCGCTTCGATGGCGGCGCGAAAGCTGTCGCTGGTGGCTTGGCGCTCACCCAGTTCGGAGAGCACGATGCCGAGATTATTCTCAGTCGCCGCCCATTCGAGCGGCAGCTTTTTCGACACTTGCACCTCGAGCGCCGCGCGGAACGAGGCAACGGCATTGTCGAGCAACGTCGTGCCGTTCTCGCGCTGGCCGAGCCGCCAATAGACGGTGCCGAGATTGCCTAGCGTCGAGGCCCAGTCGTCCGGATTGGCGTCGCGCGTGTAGACGCTCAGCGCCTGATCGAAGGCGGCTGCCGCTTTGTCGAGGTCTTCGCGGCCGGCCTCGCGCTCGCCCAGCGTCGACAGTGTGGTGGCGAGATTGTTTTGCGTGGCCGCCCATTGCCGCGGGCTGTTTTCGCGCGACACATAGGTCAGCGCCTTTTCATAGGCAGCGACCGCCTGCACCAGAAAGGCGTTGTCGCCCGAGAAAGAACCATGCGCGGAGAGCGCCTGGGCCTCGGCTGCCTTGTAGAACCAGGCTTCATGGTCGTCCCATTTCTCGACCTGCTCATAGGCCTTGGCATAGTCCTGGGCTGCCGCCTGATAGCTGAAGGAGATTTCGTAGGTTTTGGCGCTGTCGCCGAAAACCTCGGCAAACTCGAAACGACGCGCCTTGAGGTCGGCTTCAGCCTGGTCGACGGTCTTCGACAGTTCGCCAACGCGGGCCTTGGCCTGTTCATGGATTTTCTGCGCTGCTTCCAGCGCGCCTTCCTGCACCGCTTGTTCGGCCAGTTTTGAAAGCCGGACGATTTCCGGATCCTGGCTCTTCAGCGTCGCCTGCTCGGCCAGTACCTGTTTCAGCCGCTCGGTCTGGCCGCGCAGCAATGTGTCGAGTTCGGCTGCATCCCTGGGTGTCTCGGTGCCCAGCGTCTTCAGCATGGCGTAGAGCGCGTCCATCGGTACGCCGCCGTCGCGGGCGATCGTCTCGATCTGGCGGCGTTGCGGGTCGGGCAGCGTCGAGATCGTCAGCAGCAGCCGGCGGCGCTCTGTGAGGATCTCGCCCTCCTCGCCTTTCGGCACCTCGGCGGGCGTGCCGAAATAGAGCAGCCGGCGCAGGCTCTCATTGACCCAGGGCCGCTGCCGGCCGCCGGTCTTGAGATAGACCTCCTCGCCGACCATGCGCAGCACAGTGCCGAATTCCTCGCCGCCCATCGTGTCGATGTGACGCAATATGGCTGCCGCGTAGGGGCTGTTGCCGTCGGCGGGACCGTCGAGCGCCACCTTGCCGGGCTCGGCGGCAAAGCCGATGACTTGGCCCAAGCTGTCGTTGCCAGAACCGCTGTCGTCGGCCGAACCCTTGGCCGGCGCGCTGTCGTTCAGCGCCACGACGCTGCGCGTTTCGCCGAGGCCGCCGGCGCCGATCGGCTTGCCCGCTTCACCCGGCTTGAGTTTCAAAAGCGTGCCCGGCGGAAACGGGTCGTTGCGGCAGGCATCGAGCAGCACGATGGTGACCGGCACCTTGGCCTTCAGTTCGGCCACGATCGACGACAGCGGGACCAGCTTCTCGCCGGCATCCTCGAGCGCCGCAATGTCGGCATCGACGGGCACCAGGAAATTCTCGCCACCGGCTTCGATGCCGTGGCCGGAATAGTAGATAATGGCGACGTCGGCACCCTCGGCATCGTCGACGAAGCCTTCGAGGTCGCGCCGCAATTTGCGTGCGTCGCGATTGGTCGCGACATCGGTTTCGAAGCCGAGCCTGTCGAACATCTCCTCGATGGCGCGGGCGTCGTTTTCCGCATTGGGCAGCTTGCCGACATGCTCATAGTCGGACTGCCCGATGACGAGCGCGACGCCTTTTAGCGCCTTCGGCTCCTCGCCCCGAGCAGGAACCAGCGCGCACAAAAGCAGCGCGGCAAACGCCACGCCTATGCGCCCTGTTGCACCTGGAAACAACATCGCCCACCCCAACCCAGCGTGCAATCTTCCACAGCGCCATGGCATCATGATGGCCGGCGCTTGGCAAGTGTTCGGGCAAGAGGTGTTCTTGTCGTGGCCTGTCGTGCCGCTCCGTTGCGATCTTCGCGCCCCTCCCTCGCCCAGCGCTGCGCCGCCGCTACTTGTTTGTTGACAGCATGCGAGGCCCACATGTGGAATTTGGCAGCAGAGAGCTGGAGGCTCCTCAAGCAGAGCGTCCTCGGCTTCATCGATGACAATGCGCTGAGCCATGGGGCGGCGATAGCTTTTTATGCCACGACCTCGCTTGCGCCGATCCTGCTGATCGTCGTCGCTATCGCCGGCATGGCCTTCGGGCACGAGGCGGCACAACTCGCCCTTTCGGCACAGATCGCCGGCCTGATGGGACCGCAAAGTGCCGAGCTGCTGCAGGCGACGATCGAAAACGCTTCGCAGAAGGAAGCGGGAACCCTTGCCAGCATTCTGGGGCTGGTCACGCTGTTCGTCGCCGCATCCGGCGTGTTCGGCGAAATGCAGCTGGCGCTGAACGAAATCTGGAAAGTCAAACCGAGGGCAGCAACGATCTCACGGCTGGTGCGGGCACGCATTGCAAGCCTGGGCCTGGTCGCCGCTCTCGGTTTCCTGCTCCTGGTGTCCTTGGTTGTAAGCGCCGCGATTTCGGCGCTCGGAGACGTCATCAACGCCTATCTGCCGTTCGGCACCATCATCCTGAGCGCGGTCAACGGGATTGTCTCGTTTGCCCTGATCGCGCTGCTGTTTGCCGCGATCTACAAGGTGCTGCCCGACCGCAGTCTGCAATGGCGCGATGTCGGCCTTGGCGCCGTCGTCACCGGGTTTCTGTTCACCATCGGCAAGTCGCTGATTGGCTGGTATATCGGAACCAGCGCTTTCGCATCGTCGTACGGCGCGGCCGGCGCCCTGCTCGTCGTGCTGTTGTGGGTCTACTATTCGGCCGAGATATTTCTGCTGGGCGCCGAATTCACGCGAGCCTATTCGGTTCGGCACGGCAGCCGGTCCGATTTGAAGAACAAGGTGGAATCGCATGACAAATGAGTTCACGCCGAAATTCGACTTGGCCGGCAAGGTGGTGCCTGTCACCGGCGCCTCGCGCGGCATCGGCCGCGCCGGCAGGCGAACTGCATCGGTCAAACCTGGTGTCCAGCTTTCTCATTCATTGCCGGCGAGCCAACGGACCATGTTCGCCATCAGTTTTCCGTAGAACGGCCATCCGAGGAAATTCTGCGAGAGCCAATGCGGGCCGATATCTGTTGCCCAGGCAATCGTGCGGCCGCGGCCATGGCTACCGACGGCAAGGAGCGGCCAGTCGGTGCCGCGGTGGTGGCAGGTCGCCAGAAGCCGGGACGAACCGTCGTGCCTGAATTCCAGCTTGTTCATGCCGAGGATCGGCGGCAACGGCCCCTCCACCCCGGAAAAAATCGGGTGGGATGACTGCAGGATGGAGGTCTGCAGGCCTTGCGGGACCTCCATGCCGTCGCTGTAGGGGAGGCAACGGACCGGCAGCACGTCCTCGACCGGGGTGTCGTGGAAACGCGCCGTCCCGAACATGCCCTGAAAACCCATATAGCCGCCGGCCAGCATCAGCCCGCCGCCACGTTCGACATAGGCCTTGAGCAGATCGAGGCGGTTGACGCCGACACGCCCGGCGCGGGCATCCGGCGTCACCAGCAATGTCAGGGCGCCGACGTCGGAGATCACCACCGCCCGATATTGGGCGAGCGCATCGAGGTCATAGGGAAACTCCGCGCCGCAACGCTCGCCGCCGATCTGCGTGACCGCGATGCGCTCATCGGCCAGCGCGGCATTGAAGGCCGTCGCGCCATTTGTCGAGGTCGCACTTGTAAGCACATCGCTACCGACGGCGACCGACGTCGTCGCCGCAAAGGTTTCGCCTGCAAGCAATATCTTCATTGCCGCCCCCGCACTGTTTTGATTCGAGAGGTTCAGGAAGGGCGCCGGGTGGCCCCGCGCCCCCGCCAGAGTTCGAGCTCTTAAGGATCAGAACTTGAACTCGGCCAGATTTTCAGGGGTCACGATCTTGGCCGGACCAAGGATCAGTTCGCCGCCGGCGCCAATCGTGTATTCGCCGAGCCTGCCTGCCGTGAACTTCTCACCCTCCTTTCCGGTGATCTTGCACTGCGCAAGCGCCTGGGCCGTCTGGTAGGTAAGATAGCCAAGATCGGTGACGTTCCACCAGATATCCTGGGCCGCCCCGTCCTTGATGTATTTCGAGATCAGAGTAGCCGGCGCGAGGCCGGTCAGCTTGACCTTGCCGATCATGCCCGCCTCCTCGAGCGCACGCGCGGCCGCCGGAAGGCCGATGCCTGCCGGGACGATGATCACCTTGAGATCGGGAAACGCCTGGACCAGCGCCAGCGCCTGCTGCTGGTTGATTTGTTCACTTTCTTCGCCATAGGCCACCTGCACCAGCTTCATTTTGGAGAACTTCGGCTCGGCGGCCATCTTCGCCTTCATGAAGTCGATCCAGGCGTTCTGGTTGGTCGCCGTCGGCGTCGACGACAGGATCGCGAATTCGCCTTCACCGCCGCTGAGGGCGAATGCACTTTCCAGCATCATTTCTGCGAGGCTGTCGCCCTTGACCTGATTGACAAATGCCGCGCGAGCATCGGCGGCCACATCGGAGTCATAGGAAATCACCCTGACGCCCTGCTGAACGGCGCGCTTCAGCGCCGGCGCGACGGCATTGGCGTCGTTGCCGGCAATTGCGATGACCCCGACCTTCTGCGACACGAGGCTGTTGATGAATTCGATTTGCGCCTCGGCGGTCGCCTGCGATGGGGCGACCTGGGTAGCGGTGCCGCCAATTTCCTTGGCTGCCTCTTGTGCACCTCCAAAAGCCACTTTGAAGTAGGGGTCTGTGTCGAGCTTGGGCAGGAAACCGACCGTTACGGGTTCCTTGGCGCATTCCTGGCTGAAGGCCAGCGAGGTTGGCGCGAGCAGAACCGCGGATGCGAGCAGGGCTAATCTAAACGCTTTCATTATGACTCCTCCGTCAAAATTCGGGCTTAAAGGAAGGGGCCCGAGATCACCCCTTTGTCTCGCGCATTGCGCGGGATCTGCTGAGCAGCTCCTGTGTGGAGCGCCAGTAATTGCCGACCAGCAGCGAGCCGATCAGAAGCAGGCCAATGATCATGCCCTGCGCGTCGCCGCCGATCTGGTTCAGCGCCAGCACGTTACGGATGATGGCGATCAGGACCAACGCCAGCATGACGCCGGTCAGGCGGCCCTTGCCGCCAAAGACGCTGACGCCGCCGAGCAGCACGATGGTGATGACGTCGAGCTCCATGCCGAGCGCATTGTTGGCGCGGGCATTGGAAAGGCGCGCGGTATAGACGATGCCGGCTATCGCCGCGACGACGCCCGAGACGACGAACAGGTTCAGCACCACCCGGCGCGTGTTTATGCCGGAATAGCGCGCCACCTCGGGGCTGCCGCCGAGCGCGTAGATGCGCTTGCCGGTCGGCGTCTTCTGCAGCACGACCGCAAACACCGGCGCCAGCGCCAGGAAGGGGACGATGGTCCACGGTATCTCGGTGCCCGGCAGATTGTTGATGCCGAAATCCACGACCGCGGGCGGCAGGATGTTGACCGAACCGGTGCCGAGCAGGATGTAGCCAATACCTCGATAGAGCGCCATCGTGCCGAGCGTCACCACCAGCGACTGCAGTCCAAGGCCCGAGACCAGGTAGCCGTTGAAAGCGCCGAGCAGGCCGCCGGCGACGAGCGTCAGCGGGATTGCGGCAAGCGTTGGCACGCCGGCCTGTACCAGCAAGCCAAAGACGACGGACGTCAGCGCCAGCACCGAGGCGATCGACAGGTCGATTTCGCGGGTGATGATGAGCAGCGTCATCGGCAGGATCAGCAGCGCCTTTTCCGAGGCGCTGGCGGCCAGTTGCGAGAGATTGAAGCCGGAGACGAAATTCGGCACGACGATCGCCGCGTAGAGGAAGATGGCCACGCAGGAGGTCGCCAGCAGCAGATCCCAGAAGTCGATCGAACGGAGGAACTTTCTCACCGCGCCCTCGCCTGTCTTGCCTGCTCGGCACGCCGCACGATGAAGGTGTCGATGCCGATGGCGACCAGGATCACCAGGCCGTAGACGCCCTGCAGCCACAGCGGGTCGACGCGCACCAGCGTCAGCCCGTTCTTGATGACGAGCAGCGTGAGCGCGCCGAGGATGATGCCGAGCAGCGTGCCCGAACCACCGCGGATGGCGACGCCGCCGACCACCGCCGACGCGATCACGGTGAGTTCGAAACCGAGCGCGACGCGGGCATCGATGGTCGCATAGCGGGATGCCCACAGCGCACCGCACAGGCCGCCGAGCAGGCCGGCCATGCCAAAGGCCAGCAGAATCCGCCGGTCGACGGGGATGCCGATAAGACGTGCGCCGTCGGGATTGGAGCCGGCGGCAAACAGTTCGCGTCCGATGGCGGTGCGATAGAGCAGCACATAACCCAGGCACAGGATGACGATCGCGATAATGACGATCAGCGGCACGCCGGCGATCTTCAGGCCGGTCATGTCGAGCCAGGCTTGCGTGACTTCGTCGGCGCTGATCTGGTCGCCGGCTGCCCAGATCGAGTTGAAGCCGCGGAAGATCGACATCGAGGCCAGCGTGACGACGATCGCCGGGATCTTTCCCCTGGTAACGACAAGGCCGTTGATCAGGCCAGCGACACCACCGACCGCGCATGCGGTCATCAGGCCGATGCCGATGTCGAGCCCTGGATAGGCCTGGACCATGCTCGCCGCCATGTAAGCCGACAAGCCGATCACCGCGGCGATCGAAAGGTCGATGTTGCGGGTGATCAGCACCAGCATCTGAGCGAGTGCTGCAACTACCAGCAGGGCTGCATCCATCGACACGGCGGTCAGGTTTGCCGCACTCACCATGCGCGGATTGATAATGGTGACCGGGATGGCGACCGCCAGCATCGCGGCGAGCAGGCCGAACTCCCGCCGCTTCAGTATGTCGAGCGGTCCTTTTCTTTTCTCTTCGCTGGCGGCCTGCGCTGCCGGGTCGGCGCGTTTGTCGGCCTTCGTCGCGGCTTCCAGCACCTTTTCCTGGGTGGCTTCGCCCCTGGCAAATTCGGCCGTCCGATGGCCTTCGCGCAGGACGATGATGCGGTCGCACATGCCGATGAGCTCGGGCATTTCCGAGGAGATCAGGATGATAGCCATGCCCTGTGCGGCAAGGTCGGCGATCATCGCATGCACTTCCGCCTTGGTGCCGACATCGATGCCTTGCGTCGGCTCGTCGAGGATGAGGACGCGCGGCTCGGTGCGCAGCCATTTGGCCAACACCACCTTCTGCTGGTTGCCGCCGGACAGTTCCTTTACCGGCTGCCCGTAGCCGGAAAAGCGAAGCTTCATCCGCTTCAGCCAGTCCGAAACCAGATCGATCGCGCGGTCCGTGCCGTAGAAGCCGGAGCGAGCTGCCTTGTCGAGCACGGGCAGCACCGCGTTGTCGAGGATCGAAAAGTCCATCACCAGGCTCTGGCCCATGCGATCTTCCGAGACATAGGCGATGCGCGCATCCATGGCGTCGCGTGCCGATGCAAAGTGCGCGGCCTCGCCGTCGATCAGGATTTCGCCGGCATCCGGCTGGTCGATGCCGAACAGCACGCGCGCGATCTCGGTCCGCCCGCTGCCGACCAGGCCGCCGAGCCCGAGCACCTCTCCGGCGTGGAGCTTGAGGTCGATGTTGGAAAAGCCGCCGGCATGCGAAAGCCCCCTCGCCTCCAGCACCAGCGCGCCGGTGGCGTGGTTTCGTTCCGGATAGAGGTCGGTCACTTCGCGGCCGACCATCATGCCGATGGCGGCGGCGCGACCAAGCTCGGCCTTCGGCTTGATGCCAATGAGGCGGCCGTCGCGCAGCACCGCGATGCGGTCGGCGATGCGGAAGATCTCGTCCATGCGATGGCCGACGAACATCATCGCCACGCCATGCAGCCGCAGGTCGGCGACGACGGTGAACAGCCGCTCGACCTCGCGCTGCGACAGGGCGGCCGTCGGCTCGTCCATGATCAGCACCCGCGCGTCGAGCGACAGGGCGCGGGCGATCTCGACCAGTTGCTGTTCGGAGGTGCGCAACGTTCCGAGCCGGGTTTCGGCCGGCACGTCGAGGCCGACTGTCGCCAGCACCTTGCGCGCGCCGGCAAGCACGGCAGCGTTGTCGATGCCGCCGAAGCGATCGCGCGGCATATGGCCGAGATAGATGTTTTCCGCCACCGAAAGATCCGGGAAAAGACCAGGATGCTGGTGCATGACCGAGATGCCGGCAGCCTGGGCATCGTGCGGCGAATGGAAGACCACAGGCTTGCCGTCGACTTCGATATGGCCGCCGGTAGAGAGGTACACGCCGGCCAGCAGCTTCACGCAAGTGCTCTTGCCGGCGCCGTTTTCGCCAAGCAGAGCCAGCACCTCGCCTGGGCGCAATTCGAAGGACGCGTCCTTGAGGGCAATGGTGCCGCCGAAGGCCTTTGTCGCCTGAACCAGGGCAACGGGGACCGCCACGTCGCTCTTCACCATGGCATCGGCTTCGCCTAATGCGCCCAAGTGCAGCACCCTTCCTCCCTGGTCCTGTTTCTTCAATTTGCTATATTAAATGGGCCGGCGCCGCAACTGGAAAATTGACTTCCGTGGCCCCGAAGGGCACTGTCGCTTCGCGCACGGGTGCAGCTGGAGCGCTCGACTGCGGCAACTTCAAAGCTGCAGGCGACTAGAGCAGTTCCGCGGCAATGAAATGGGGAGGCGCCGGTTTGTCCGGAAAAGGCAGCAATTCGGTCAAGGTTCGGCATTATAACGAGCGCTTCGTGCTCGATGCCATCCGCCGCCTGAAGGAGGCATCCAAGTCCGATCTGGCGCGCGCCGCAAATCTGACGCCGGCCGCGGTCGCCACCATTGTCGACGGGCTGGAATCGTCGGGATTCGTAAAGCAAGTGGGAAAAAGGTTCGGACAACGGGGGTCGCCGTCCACTCTCTACCGACTTGCACCGGAGCGCATCTACAGCGTCGGCATCAAGATCGGCCGGCGCGCGCTGGAAGCCGTGCTCGTCGACTTCGCCGGCGAGGTCCGCTCGCGCGAGTCGCACGAATATCGCTTTCCGGACCCCGATCTGGTGCTCAAGGCCGGCAACATGTCGCTGGCCACTTTCGACAAGCTGGTCGAGGGGCTTGGCGATGCCAGCATCGTCGGCGTCGGCATCGCTTCGCCATATTTCCTCGGCGGCTGGAGCGAGGAACTCGGCTTTCCCGACGACCTCGGTAGCCGCTGGGAAGCAATCGATCTGACGACATTCTTCGCCACAAAACCGAAGACCCCGGTCTTCGTGGAAAACGACGCGTCATCGGCCGCACTCGCCGAGCTCATCCAGGGGACCGGCGCACGGTTCCGCGACTTCATGCATATCTCGATCGACACCTTTGTCGGCGGCGGACTGGTGCAAGGCGGCAAGGTCCACACCGGGCCGCACGGCAACAGCGCCGCGCTCGGTCCTTTGCCGGTCTCGCCTTCAAGCCTCGATTCGGTGGCGGCCAAGCCGGCGCGCTACCAGAGCCTGCTGCATCGCGCTTCGATCTATGTTCTGGTCAATCATCTCAAATCGCGCGGCGTCGAGATCAATCGTGCGCGCGAACTCGATCCCTTGCCGCCGGGGGCGCGCGAGCCGCTGTCGGAATGGATCGACGATTGTGCCAATGCGCTGGTCGAGGCGATCATCGCCATCACCTCCGTGATCGACATCGAGGCGATCGTCCTCGACAGCATCCTGCCGCGGCCGATCCATCTCGAGCTGCTGGCGAAGGTGCAGACCCAGTTCAACAGGATCAGCGCCATCGGCATCGTGGCGCCGGAAATCGTGTCGGGACAATTCGGCCCCGAGGCTTCGCCGATCGGCGCGGCGATGCTGCCGTTCTCGGCACTGTTGGCGCCCGACAGCGGCGTGCTGATGATCGGCAAGGACAGAACAATGCTGCTGGGCAGCCTTTCGAGGCTTGCCAGCCAAGGCCAACCAGCAAGAAGCTCAGCGCCTTCAACGGGATAAGATGGTGCTGCGAACGAGCATCAAGCTCTGGACATCATCAACATCAGCTCACAGTCCGGCACTGACACGGCGGGCTTTTTGCGCCGGCACCGGAACTTTTAGCGGCTGCTGATCTTCATTCGTTACCGACATCGAAATGCTCGATCGGTCCGCGCTCCGCTTTAGTGCGGGCCCCAGGAAGCAAGGAGGAACACATGAACTGGGATCAAATCAAGGGAAAATGGACGCAGTTCAAAGGCAAGGCGAAAGAGCAGTGGGGTGACCTCACCGACGATGATCTTGATCGCATCGAAGGCAACCGAGACCAGCTCTTGGGACGTATCCAGGAGCGATATGGCATCGCCAAGGAAGAGGCAGAGCGCCAGGTAGATGACTGGTCCAGAAGCATCAGCTGAGTCTTGGACGCAACGCCGTCTGCTGCCCCACCACCGGGGTGAACTCTGCGTCGCCCGCCGTGCCGACTGGTGCGGCGGGCCCTTTCGACAGCGAGGCCCGGGAGGAACCTTTAGCCGTATCTAATGTTCTACTTGCGTGGCGGGCTTCACCCCGACGTGCGCCTAGCCCGGAGGCGAAGGAGTGCAATCATGAACAACATTATCTGGCTGGTCGGCGCCATCGTGATCGTAATCGCTATTTTGAGCTTTTTGGGTCTGCGATAGCACATCTGAGCCCTCTCTTCGAGCCGGCGGCCCGGTCGGCATGGCCTCAGCACACCCAAGCTGGTCAGACTTAGGTCCCAAGCAAGACGCTCCAGGAATGGACCGAAGCCCCGGCTGAGGAACGTAGCCGGCTGGCTCACGTTGTAGTGAGCTTTGGCGCGACCAAGATGCGTCTGGGCGGAAGAGTTCAAGCCAGAGAGGAGAAGCCCGACGTTCCGAACGAGCGTCGGGTTTGGGCGCAAATGCAAACGATCAGCCGACTGTTCGATTCCCATGCCCAGGCAGCACGTGCTGTTGCCAGGCTTCAGGCCGGCGGGATTCGTCGCCGGCAGATCAGCGTGGTCGGATCTTACAATGACAACGATGAACCGATCAGCGTTGCTGGATATTACGACGATGAGATGAGCGGTCTCTGGCGGGGTGCGGGCGCAGGGGCCGCACTTGGCGCGACGGCTGGTCTGCTGGCCGGTTTTAGCGCTTTTGGAGCTCAGGGCATTGATCCCGCGGGGATGACCGGCATGGCTCTGGTCGGTGCGGCGTGGGGCGGCTTTGGCGGCGGGCTTCTCGGAACCTTCGCCAATTTTGCCCAGAAGCCGGGCAAGCCGAAGATCGCAGAGGGTGTCGTTCTGGTGATGGCCCGCGTCGATGAAAAGCAGGCCGGCGCCGCGCAGGCAGTGCTTCGGAGTTCCGTGGAGATGCCGCGGCGCATCTGCCGTTCCGGACAGATGAAGACGAGCGCTTACACAAATTCAAGCCGGCTCCGCGTCCAATCTGGTGCCCGATGAAGTTTGTTTCGCGAAACGGGAATTCAAACCGGAGGCGCCCGACGAAAGTTTGGCAAACCAACACCTTGGAGGCATGCGGGCTGCTTGCCGTCGTGCTGTCCCTTATCCTTACGGTTCTATTGGCAGGTCTCATCCTTGGCTGAAGCCGTGCCCTTGCCGCCGGCGACACGGTGCCAAGCTCGGGCAATCGGCAACTGGCGAAAGGTGTGGCCAGTTCGAAGGATTAAACCATTCGTGCTAAGCGTTCACAGCTTGTCGCCATAGGAGAGGACGCCGAGATGGACAAACGGGCTGAAGGAGACGCGGAGAGATTGGCTCGAGGCGAGTTCGAGCTCAAAGCCGAACGATATGGCGTGAACGCCTTTCTTCTCGTTGTCGAACTTATAAATCTGCTGGAAAAGCGCGGAACAATCAGCAGCGACGACGTCGCGACAATAGCCGAGGCCGCCGCACTTGCCGTTGCCGCATCCAGCGAACCCGACATGAACAGCATCAATCTGTTGCAGGCCATCGCCGCCGCACGCCGGCCCAAATAGGGCAAGTCCGGCAGCAATCGGCGCGAACCGAAAACGCTATATTGAAACTGATCTCGATCGAGCGTCCGGAGCCATTTAATGTGCAATGACTACGAGCAGCACATCGCCTGGGCCGAGTACTGCCGGATGATGGCTTTGCTGGCGCTCAATATTCCCAGCCATCAAACCGAACTGGATCTGCCGCAGGCGGATGACATCCACATCAACGACCCCGCGCCTGTAATGCGGGCTGCCGGCAACACAATCGAACTGGCGTCGATGACGTTCGGCTTTCCTCCGGCCGGACCAAAAGGCGGACCTGTATTCAACTTTCGCTCGGAGGGTCGACAATTCGGCAACAGCAAACGCTGCCTCGTCCCGGCGTCGGCATTCTTCGAATTCACGGGAACGAAATATCCGAAAGCCAAGCACAAGTTCACGCTGAATGGCCATTCGTTCATGGCGATTGCCGGGCTTTGGCGCGAGGGTGTCGGCAACAAGCCGCCGACGTTCACGATGCTGACGACCGATCCGGGGCCGGACGTGGCGCCATATCACAATCGGCAAGTGGTTGTGCTCCCGCCATCGGACTGGGCGGCATGGATCCATCTGACGAAGTCCGAGGCTGAACTCATGCGGCCGCTGCCGGAAGGGTCGATCAGAGCGGAAACAGTTCGCGCAGGTTCCGAGTAGGAACCATCGAATGAGCGTGGAAAAGATTATATGATTGCGCCAACATCGCAGGTAAACTTGTCGACCAAAACTGATGCCGATCTTCTCAGTCCAGCATACGACGGTCTATCGCTATAGCCGGCCGGTGAGGTTCGGCGAGCATCGGCTGATGTTCAGACCGCGCGACAGCTTCGATCAAAGACTCCTGGACCACGCCTTGTCTGTCGATCCCGAGCCGAAAGAGGTTCGCTGGATCCATGACGTTTTCGGAAACTGCGTGGCGGTGATCGATTTCGAGAACCCCGCGAAAGAACTGCGCTTTGCGACAGACATTCGGCTGGACCACACGCCGCAGCATGCGCCCGATTTCCGTATCGACGAAGCTGCGCTTCACTATCCGTTTTCCTACGATCCCGACGAAGCCGCAGATCTCTCCCAGACGATGGAACGTCAATACGAGGATGACAGTGACGAGGTTGGCAAGTGGGCACGACAGTTCCTCAGTGCCGCAGGGCACACCGGGACCGGCAATCTGTTGATGACGCTTTGCTATGCCATCCACGAGAGCTTTGTGTATTCCCGTCGAAGCGAGCCAGGGACGCAGCCGCCGCTGATGACGTTGCACCTGCGTCGCGGCACATGCCGGGACTTTGCGCTGTTCATGATGGAGGCGGTTCGTTCGCTCGGCTTTGCCGCCCGTTTTGTGACTGGTTACGTCTATGTGCCGAGCCGCGACAGCGCGACGGTTCTTGGCGGCGGGTCGACGCATGCCTGGTGCCAGGTCTACCTGCCGGGTGCCGGCTGGGTCGAGTTCGACCCCACCAATGGCATTGTCGGCAATCGGGATTTGATCAGGGTGGCCGTGGCCCGGCATCCTCGTCAAGCCATTCCGCTTTCCGGGAGTTATTCGGGAAGCGCGTCGAGCTTTCTTGCAATGACCGTCGAGGTGAATGTGGCGAAGGAGATCGGTGCGTAGGAAAATTAGCATCCGCTGATGTTTTCCCGGAACTGTTTGGCCGACGCGGAGTTTGCCCGGTTGCTGAATGACAACAATCGGAGCGTCGATGCGGATCCGCGCAGGTTACACCCTCACCTACGAATGTCCGCAGCCAACGCCGATGCTGTTGGCGCTCGAAATCCATCCATCGCGCCGGGTCGATCTGTTGACGGAACAGGTCATCGATTTCGATCGTCCCGTCGAAGCACGCGGCTACGTCGACGGTTTCGGCAACGCCTGCACGAGGATCGAGGCGCCCTCGGGCCTGACGACGATCTCAACCACCTTCGATATCTACGATAGCGGCGAGCCCGATGCGGTCGCCGAGCAGGCTGTGCAGCACAAGATCAAGGACCTGCCGGACGAAGTGCTCGTCTTTCTTCTCGGCAGCCGCTACTGCGATACCGATCGTCTTGGAGATTTTGCCTGGGCGAAATTCGGCAATACCGCGCCTGGATGCGCGCGTGTCCAGGCGATCTGCGATTTCGTTCACAATCACATCGTCTTCGACTACCAGAAAGCCGACCCGCTGCGGACGGCTCACGACAGCTTCACCGACCAGGCCGGCGTTTGTCGGGACTTTACCCATTTGGCGATCGCGCTATGCCGTTGCATGAATATTCCCGCGCGGTACTGCACCGGCTATCTCGGTGACATCGGGGTACCGCCGGCGCCGTATCCGATGGATTTCAGCGCCTGGTTCCAGGCCTATCTCGCCGGCACCTGGTTCACATTCGATCCTCGCCACAACCGCCCGCGCATCGGGCGGATATTGATGGCAACCGGGCGCGACGCGACCGACGTCGCCATCTCAACCAGTTTCGGTTTTTCGCGGCTTACCCGCTTCGAAGTCGTGACGGAGGAGGTCCAGGCCGAACCTTCCCTGGCGTCTGTCGAAAATTCCGCGTTCTCACCTTGAGCTGCAAGGTTCGTAGAGGTGGGTCGACGATGTCCCGAGGCCCCTCTGACCTCGAGGTCAGGGCCGCGCTGCATTCAGGGCGACGCTGGCGCCATGCGAATGCATCCGCCCGCACGATATAAGCGCTTCAGCCCCGCTTGACGTTGCCGGCGGTGACCTCGTCTTTGTGGGCGGCGAAAGCTTCCAAGACTTCGGTTTTCTCAGGCTTCGGAATTTTGAAATGATCCAGGGTCCGCCCGAGTTCCGCTGCGACCTCATCGAATTCCGCGGGGGAAATCCGCAGGTCGCGATGCGCCTCCTCGAGGCCGAGCGGCGTCGTGCCGGGCTTGGTGGCGACGAACTTGAAGGGCCCGCCAGAAACGTCGCAGACCCACAGCGTGCGCATGAACTTGAGGCCGGGCAACCTTTCAAGGTTCTTGGTGTGCCATTTGCGCAATTGTGGGTTCTTCGACTTCTTGCCGACGATCGGGTTCTTCACGACGGCGTCGCTGAAATGATCGATCACCGCTGCGATGGCGAATACGCCCCCCAGCCGCTCATACAGACTTTTGTCAGCTGTGGTTTTCTTGGCCTGGGCGAGTGCGTTGTCGGCGGGCAATACCGCCGTCGACGCGGCGGCCAGCGCCAGCGCGGCAACAACACTTCGTCTTGTCAAAGAGGTTGAAACAGCCGTTTTCATCCCTGGTTCCCTTCGAGGTTAGGCCAGAGCAAGCCGCAGCCTGTCTGGCGGGCTTCATGAAGTGACATTCGGACACTTTGCTATATTTTAGCATCGTCTAAGGAACAAACGAGCCCTTCGCCCGAATTATTCCGATGGACGGCATTCTCACGGTCAACATGCGTAAAAAGGGCGAAGGCCGCGCGGATGAGGAAGGCTTAAGCACGCGTCGCTGCACGCGGCAGAGGTCGCGAAGCCACTTCGGCCGCATCGGCCCGATCGATGTTGCGGGCACCGTAGTGTTCCTGGCCTCGCTGGCGGCGGTCGCCTGCGGCCAATAGCCTGTGCTTTTCAAAAATCGCTAGCTTCTGCGGATAGGTGATCCGCACCTTTGCGTTGCACCCGTCGCATTTGAAGTGCGCGATTGTTCTGAGTGCAGAGCCCTTTCTTACCGCCGGATGCGAGCAATCCGGACATTCGAATGTGAGCGCGACATCCGATAAGTCTTTGGCTAAGCCCATTTCCATCCCCTTCGCAAGCTCGGTGGCTACACTCTGGCGATTCTCAATGGGCAATTCAGATGCCAAACGGCTGTGCCAAAGCGGGATTAGACCAATTCACCTCGGAACGCCGCAAAGCTAGTGCGCCTTCTCTCTGCCTTTTGAGCGACGAAGAGACCTAACTTCCTCCAGCAGTTCGCGCTCATTGGTAGTCAAGTTTCGGAAGATTGCGACAATCATCACCGCTAAGGCTTCGGCATCCAGGCTTAAAAGGTCAATGTGTTCATCTGCGCAAACCTGATCAAACACGCGTTCACAAATAGCCAAATCGTGAGGGCTGAGGCGAGTGCTATTGAAACGCCGGCGCGACATTTGCGAGCCTTCGACGCCCGCCGCCCTGTTGCAAAAGAAGCGGGCCCTGGCAGAAACGCGAGTCGTTGAGTGGTTGTTCCCGGCTGCAAGCTTTGCTAAGCCGCCTGCAGCAGGGGCAGACCAGAAGCCTTTCCCCGCACGCATCATGGCGCATGCGAGCGGAGCTGTGCGCCGACCTTGGCACCTCAGACATTTTCGAGCGCCCGCCTGAGCGGCTCTGGCTGCCATGCGCGGGCCGATCTTGGACGGCAGGACCGTTGGACTCACGTCAGACACAGTAGCCTGGGGGCAAGACTGCTTCGAACCCTAAACGGGGCCGTCGGCTACCCATTTGACGACCGGAGGAGCCACGCGTTCCTCTGCTGGCACTCGTCATCGCAGCCAATGCCACCGCGACGACCTAGTTCCAATACTTGAAAACTCTCCCGAGACGGTTTGGCATCATGAACAGTCTTCTTTGGCGGCAGGCGCACTAGGGTGGCCCGAAATTTGGTCCGCCCCGTAAGGCGGTACATATGCTATAGCTAGAGGCGACATTTCCCGGGGTGGTACTTCCGCTCTCCACCTGTTGCAGACAGTCGGTCAACGAGCTGTGAATGTCTGCCCTGGGTCGAACTCGGGTCGTTCAGCGTGGTGGGTTTTGACCCCAACGCCATCGGATTGGGTTCGCCTGACCTGCATAGCCGTCCATTTCCCGCTCGGGGCTCATATTTCCAGCGAGGCCTGACAACGACGGTCCAGGCCTTCATGGGGCGGGAAGTTTCACGATCTTGTCTCTTCTGTAGTCATAGCCGGTCTTCGGAGTTCCGTTGCGATAGTCGTTATAGGTCCAGCGGCCGGTGGCCCAAGCATTGACAAAGTCGGTGCACCACTTCACGCCTCCGGGAGGAGGTCGTCCTCGAACCCATCTCTTTTTCGATGTTACGCCTTTGAGGCAGTGCTGAATTGCAGCGCGCCTCTGTTCCGGACTCTGCAGTTTCGCTCTGCCTGCTTCAAACTGGGTTCTACCATCGCTTTGACAGCCAGCAATCAGCAGTGCTGTTGCGACGATCAATTTGCCGGCGCATTTCAAATGAGGCTCTCCAAATCGGGCACGTCAGTGTACCGCAATTAATTGGCACATGGACCGTCCCGCCACAATCGCTTGGAACGATCAACCGTGCGTCTTCGGCACGCCTGCATCAATTGTGTCGAGCCCCGGCATCTATACACGCCACCGCGAGGTCATCGCGGATGCGATGATGCGGCATGAACGGAACTTGAGAGGTGAAACGGCGAGAGGCGCTCACTTCGGTGGTGGCATCGGCGGCTTAATGTCGGTCCGGTAGAACCAATATCTTGTCCACTCAAAGGGTCCTTTACACACCATCTTTAGGGGTCTGTATTTTGGAGTTTCAAGCCAAGTGGTGCAGCGGTACGACTGGTGTTGGTCGTTGATCATTTTATCATATCTGATGACCACGGTATTTATGCCGTCCAACTTCTCTTCACCGACGCGGCTGCAAGTTCGGTTTATCGGCGTCCCGTCCGGATTCAAGTCGCTGCCCGGAGGACGTGCCGTCGCGATCCAGCGCCCAAAAGGCTGGCGTCGTGAGTATACCATATCGCCTATGTAGATCTCTTCTTGATGCAGAAACCCAGGTTGGTCACCATACCTAATTAAGTGGTCCGTAACCTGAATGGCGGGCGTCCTTAATACTCTTTCGTTGGCTTTGTTTAGAGGACTGCACGCCTCGGCCTCCTGCACATCGCGGGATGCTGTGGAGCCTGGAGCCGCTTTGGATTCCAAAGGCAGACAGATCAAGCAGACTGAAAGGGCGAGGATGAATCGAGCAAAAAGGCTCATCGTCCTTGTAAAGCACGTCCCATCGAGCACCGTGAGATAGACCCCGACTGAATTTACTCCATATCCGGCACGTCACCGCTGGTGAATAGCACGGTCGGCGGGCCGTAGTCACCAAGCGCCGGGTTCGCGTCACGGCTCCATGCGATTACGCCAACGTGCTTCCCTGCGAGCGTCTTAGCGGTGCGGATGGCGCGTTCCTCGCTTTGCTGATCAGCCGGACCAAAGGTGGGAAACAGTTCGCCGTCCTCGCCACGATCGAACGCCACGACGACGATCAGCTTGGGCTGCTTCTGGCCAGGCAGAATATGATCCGACATGGCGGTAAGCTATCACATCACAGAGGATTGAGTCGCGTTCGAGACTCGGGAGGTGAGCGTGCAAGACGATCATTTTTGACAAGCCTGCGCGCGTGGCACTCGGCAGGTCGCGGGGCGCCTATTTTTCGGCAACCTCGCCAACCGTGCACAATCATCATCGAGCAGGTCAAGCGGCCTTGGAAGGTGCGCTAGCGAAAACGATCTGGTGCTGCGAGAGAGGATTGAACTCTCGACCTCTCCCTTACCAAGGGAGTGCTCTACCACTGAGCTACCGCAGCCGCCGATGGCGGGGCTTCTGCCATATCGAACCGGCAAGCGCAAGGCCAAGACAAAGACGGGTTGAAAGGCCGCACCAGGCGATTGTTCCGGACATGGCCATGCCACAATGTTGGCTATCCCTTGATCCGCACGGGCGGGTCGCCGGCCGGGGACGGGACGATGAACGACAAGACAATTTCTCCGAACAAGGATGGTCTACCAAAAAAGGCTGGCCGGAAGGACCGGCTGGCCGAGCAGTTGCGTGCCAATCTGCAGAAGCGCAAGGCGCAATCGCGCTCACGGCGAACCGGCGGGGCCGACCAGCGGCCGGACGGGCTGCAGGCGGCAAAGCAGAAGGATTAACGCGAATCGGCTATGTTGGTCGCCGGTATTTTGGCCAAGGTATCGTGGGCCAACGCGGGGAAATAGCCTGTTTCTTGAACCAAGCCGGCCAATGGTCTAGATGGGCCGCAACTGACTCAACCGATTTAAACCGGCTTTTCGGCCGAGGGGACGCTCTTCATGGATCGCATCAGAATTGTCGGCGGCAACAAGCTTGCCGGAAGCATCCCGATCTCGGGCGCGAAAAACGCCGCGCTGCCGCTGATGATCGCCGCGCTTTTGACCGACGACACGCTGACGCTGGAAAACGTGCCGCATCTGGCCGACGTCGAGCAGCTGATCCGCATCCTCGGCAATCACGGCGTCGACTATTCGGTCAATGGCCGCCGCGAAAAGCAGCATGAGGGCTATTCGCGCACCATCAATTTCTCCGCCCGCAACATCGTCGACACGACGGCGCCTTACGAGCTGGTGTCGAAGATGCGGGCGTCGTTCTGGGTGATCGGCCCTCTGCTGGCCCGCATGGGCGAGGCCAAGGTGTCGCTGCCCGGCGGCTGCGCCATCGGCACGCGGCCGGTCGACCTCTTCCTGGAAGGCCTGGAGGCGCTGGGCGCCGATATCGACGTCGATACCGGCTATGTCATCGCCAAGACCAGGAACGGCCGGCTGGTCGGCAACCGCTACGTGTTCCCGAAAGTCTCGGTCGGCGCCACCCATGTGCTGATGATGGCGGCCTCGCTGGCCAAGGGCGAGACGGTGCTCGAAAACGCAGCCCGCGAGCCCGAGATCGTCAACCTTGCCGACTGCCTCAACGCCATGGGTGCGAAGATCTCCGGCGCTGGCACCGCGACCATCACCATCGACGGCGTCGAGGCGCTGTCGGGCGCCCGCGTCAGGGTGATCCCCGACCGTATCGAGACCGGCACCTATGCGATGGCGGTGGCGATGACCGGCGGCGACGTCGTGCTGGAAGGCGCGCGGCCCGACTTGTTGCAGACGGCGCTGGACATCATTTCGCAGACCGGTGCTGAGATCACGCAGACCAATTCCGGCATCCGCGTCAGGCGCAACGGCGCCGGCATTTCGCCGGTCGACGTGACGACGGCGCCGTTCCCGGCGTTCCCGACCGATCTGCAGGCGCAGTTCATGGGCCTGATGACGATGGCCAAGGGTAAGTCGCGCATCACCGAGACGATCTTCGAAAACCGCTTCATGCACGTCCAGGAGCTCGCCCGGCTCGGCGCCCACATCACGCTGTCCGGCCAGACGGCGATCGTCGACGGCGTGGCGAAGCTGAAGGGCGCGCCTGTCATGGCAACCGACCTTCGCGCCTCGGTGTCGCTGGTCATCGCCGGCCTTGCGGCAGAAGGCGAGACCACGGTCAACCGCGTCTATCATCTCGACCGCGGCTTCGAGCGGCTGGAAGAAAAGCTGTCCGGCTGCGGCGCGGAGATCGAGCGCATTTCGGGGTAACGATAGCAGGCTCAGGTCAGCGCCGCCCCTCATCTGCCTGCCGGCATCTTCTCCCCGTATAGGGACGGGAGAAGGACCGTCTGGCGAAGGATTTCGCCAATCTCCAGCGTTGCGGAGAGGGTGCCGAGGTTGCGGCCAGCCTCTTCTCCCGTCCCTATACGGGGAGAAGGTCCCGGCAGGCAGACGAGGGGCGGCGCTGACCGGGGCGATTGCCTGGCCAAGACCTCCGGTGCGGTTGCACGAGCCGGAAAGACCGCCTAACAGAAGGTCGAATAGTCAACTCGCAGGTGCGAATTCCGCATGAATGGCCTTAAGCTTGTCGCGCTCGACGATCAGGATCTGAGCATCATCTCGGCGCATGTCCAGGATGCCGTGATGAAGGTCAGCGATCTCGAATACCTGCCTTCGGTCAAGCGCTTCGTGCTGACCATGAACCGCTTCGTCTGGGAGGCGAAATCGGGCTTCTTGCGCCAGCACAATGAGCGGCGGCAAGCGGTGCTGCATTTCGACCGGGTGCTCGCCGCCAAGACCAGCGGCATTGCCCGCGACAAACCGGACGAGGTGCTGTCGCTGCTGGCGATCAGCTTTCTCGCGCTAGACAAGCCGGCCGGCATCGTCGAGCTGATCTTTGCGGGAGGCGGCGCCATCATGCTCGATGTCGAATGCATCGAGGCGCGGCTTGCCGATGTCGGCGGTGCCTGGGAAGCGACGTCGCGCCCGGTCCACAGGGCCTGAGCCGATGGCCATCACGCTTCGCCAGTCCGACGCCGATTTCGAGCAGCGCTTTGCCGCGTTCCTGCTGACCAAGCGGGAAGTCTCGGCCGACGTCGACGCCGTGGTGCGCGAGATCATCGCCAAGGTGCGCGCCGACGGCGACGCGGCGCTCGTCGCCTACACGCAGAAATTCGGCGGCGGCGACCTGACAAGGCTCGGCATTGCGGTGTCCAAGGATGACATTGCCAAGGCTTACGATGCAGCCGATCCGCAGACGGTCGAGGCGCTGAAATTCGCCCGCGAGCGCATCCGCTCCCATCACCAGCGGCAGCTGCCTAAAGACGATCGCTATACCGACGCCGCCGGCGTCGAGCTCGGCTCGCGCTGGACGGCGATCGAGGCCGTCGGGCTCTATGTGCCGGGCGGCACGGCGAGCTATCCGAGCTCGGTGCTGATGAACGCCGTGCCGGCCAAGGTCGCCGGCGTCGAGCGCATTGCCATGGTGGTGCCAGCCTCCGGCGGCGACGTGCCGCCGCTGGTGCTGGTCGCGGCCGACCTTGCCGGCGTTTCCGAAATCTACCGCGTCGGCGGCGCCCAGGCGATCGCAGCCCTTGCCTATGGCACCGAGACGATAAAGCCCGTCGCCAAGATCGTCGGCCCCGGCAATGCCTATGTCGCGGCGGCCAAACGCCAGGTGTTCGGCACGGTCGGCATCGACATGATCGCCGGGCCTTCGGAAGTGCTGGTCGTCGCCGACGGCAGCAACGACCCCGACTGGATCGCAGCCGACCTGCTGGCCCAGGCCGAGCACGACGTGTCGTCGCAATCGATCCTGATCACCAACGACCCTGCCTTCGGCGACGCGGTCGAACAGGCGGTTGAACGCCAATTGCAGAACCTGCCGCGCGCCGCGACGGCGGCGGCGAGTTGGCGCGATTTCGGCGCCATAGTCCTGGTGCCGACGATCGAGGCAGCACTGCCGCTGGTCGACCGCATCGCGGCCGAACATGTCGAGCTTGCCATCGACGACCCAGAGCCTTTCCTGGCGCGGATGCGCAATGCCGGTGCGGTGTTTCTCGGCCGGCATACGCCGGAGGCCATCGGCGACTATGTCGCCGGCTCCAACCACGTGCTGCCGACGGCGCGCTCGGCGCGCTTTTCGTCCGGGCTTTCGGTGCTCGATTTCGTCAAGCGTACCTCGATCCTGAAGCTCGGGCCGGAACAGTTGCGGGCGCTGGCGCCGGCGGCGATCACGCTGGCCAAGGCGGAAGGACTCGATGCGCATGGACGCTCCGTCGCCATCCGGCTGAACATGTAGAAATGTCCGACTACGACGAAACCCGCGCCAGGCTGATCGATGTCGAGCTCGACGAGACGATCGGCCGATCGACGCCCGATGTCGAGCATGAGCGGGCGGTGGCGATCTTCGACCTGATCGAGGAGAACCGTTTCCAGCCGGTCAATGACGACGGTGCCGGGCCATACCGACTGAAACTGTCGCTGGCCGAATCCCGGCTGGTGTTCGCGGTGGCGCGCGAGGACGGCGCAGCCGTGGTCACCCATATCCTGTCGCTGACGCCGCTTAGGCGCATCGTCAAGGATTACTACATGATCTGTGAAAGCTATTACGACGCCATCCGCACCGCGACGCCCAGCCATATCGAGGCGATCGACATGGGCCGGCGCGGCCTGCACAATGAAGGCTCGCAGACGCTGATGGACCGGCTTGCCGGCAAGATCGACATCGATTTCGACACGGCGCGCCGGCTGTTCACGCTGGTTTGCGTGCTGCACTGGCGAGGTTAAACTGGCCGCCCCGCTGCCCCGCTCGATCCTGCCCCGCTCGATCCTGTTTGTTTGCGGCATGAACGCCGTGCGCTCGCCGATGGCCGAATTGCTGGCGCGCAAGGTGCTCCCGCCTACCACTTTCGTCGCCTCGGCCGGGGTGCGCGGCGGCGAACGCGATCCGTTCGTCGATGCCGTGCTGGCCGAAGAGGGGCTGTCGCTCGGCGAACGGCACCCGAGAACGATGGACGACCTCGAAGACGATTATTTCGATCTGATCGTGACGCTGGCGCCGGAAGCCCACCACACCGCGCTCGAACTCACCCGCTCGCTGGCCGTCGAAGTCGAATATTGGCCGATGCCCGACCCGACCGGCGTCAGCGGCACGCGCGAACAGATCATGGCTGCCTATCGCGACGTGCGCGAGCGGCTGAAGGCGCGGATCGGCCGCCGTTTTCTCGGCAACGAGGCTGAAAACGCCGCGGATTAAGCGTGTTCACAAGCGGACGTTTATCATATAGGTTCCGCGCAACTTTCCGGCCGGGGCGCTGGAAGTACCCATCCAAGCAAAGGTATCGAATGCCGAAGGAAGAAGTCCTCGAGTTTCCGGGTGTCGTGACGGAATTGCTGCCCAACGCGATGTTCAGGGTCAAGCTCGAAAACGAACATGAAATCATCGCCCATACGGCCGGCCGCATGCGCAAGAATCGCATCCGCGTTTTGACCGGCGACAAGGTCCTGGTCGAGATGACGCCCTACGACCTGACCAAGGGCCGCATCACCTACCGCTTCAAGTAAGTTCAAGGACCCGGCCGGGATCGCGATGGGCATTTTGCAGAAGCTCGTGCTTGCCTCGGGTTCGCCGCGCCGGATCGAGCTGTTGCAGCAGGCCGGCATCGAGCCGGATCGCGTGCTGCCGGCCGATGTCGACGAGACGCCGCTGCGCGCGGAGCATCCGCGGTCGCTGGCCAAGCGGCTAGCGACGCAGAAGGCCGAGAAGGCGCTGGTCTCGCTGAAAACCGAGACGGACTACCTGCCGAGCTTCGTGCTGGCCGCCGACACGGTGGTTGCCGTCGGGCGGCGCATCCTGCCCAAGGCCGAGACGCTCGACGATGCCGCCAACTGCCTCGGGCTGCTGTCCGGCCGTTCGCACCGGGTCTATTCCGGCATCTGCCTGATCACGCCGGGCGGCAAGCAGCGCTTGCGGCTGGTCGAGACCAGGGTGCGCTTCAAGCGGCTGCCGCGCGAGGAGATCGACGCCTATATCGCGTCGGGAGAATGGCGCGGCAAGGCCGGCGGCTATGCCGTCCAGGGGCTTGCCGGCGCCTTCGTCGTCAAGCTCGTCGGCTCCTACACCAACGTCGTCGGCCTGCCGCTCTACGAGACGGTGGCGCTGCTGAGCGGCGAAGGCTTCAAGGTGCACGTCAACTGGCTGGCGGGTGCGCGGATATGAGCCCGGACGACAAGGTCACGCCGCTGCGACCCAAGCGGCCCTGCCCCGAATGCGGCAAGCCATCGGCGCGCGAAACCTACCCGTTCTGCTCGAAGCGCTGCAAGGACATCGACCTCAACCGTTGGCTGAAGGGCGTCTACGTCATCCCGGGCCGCGACGACGAGGACGACGACGACCACCAGAAATAGCGCCGTCCGCCTGCAGTTTTCCACAAGCTCGGGACGGTTTCGCGGCCGCGATTGTGACCGATGATCGGCCTTGCCGACTGCCTGTCGCTTCCCGCCTGAACTCAATGTCCAGAAGCTGTTCCATCCGGGTAGAGTCGGATGGAACAGGTTCTGGCGTTTTGCCTGAGCATGATCTTTTCCGAAAACCGGATTCCACTTTTCGGGATCATGCTTTTTGTTTGAGCATGATCTTTTCCGAAAACCGGATTCCACTTTTCGGGATCATGCTCTAAGCGCTGGACAGGCCGAATTCCCGTGCTATAACCCACGCGCTTTCAAGGGGTGCCGACGGCGCTTTCATGAACCCGGTGTGCAGATTGCCGCCCGCCGGAGCAGGCCCAGATAGCTCAGTTGGTAGAGCAGCGGACTGAAAATCCGCGTGTCGGTGGTTCGAATCCGCCTCTGGGCACCACTACTTCCTCATATAAAGTCAATGGCTTGCGGTGTCGCCAGCTTGGCGACTTACGGCATTTCATGTCGCGCCGTGTTGCGAACTGTTACCGTTGAGTTTCAAGGGTTTCCTGCGACTGTCGGCAACTCCACGCGACATGAACTTCAACAAAGACCAGCCTCATGGCAAATGCTCGGTTTCAAATTTCATGTGCCCGCCGGCTTTACCGCTTTCTGGCAACCACCAGGAAATTCTGCGCAAGCTCCGCCGGAATCCTGGCACTTGCGCAGGTCCTTTCAAACGGCACCATCAATATTTCGCACAGTCTTGGCAGCAATTTCCCGGGTCGCGGCAAAAAACCGTACCCAACTATCCGCTCGACAATAAAGCCATTTGCAATGAGCGTCTGCTCGTATCCTTTAATGCTCAAAGTGTGGCGGACTGTCCCTCCTGCATAACGGTTCAGAATGCGGCAGACCAGCCCTATTGGGGAGGTCGCATTCATGTGGATATTCGAGATTAGCAATCCACCTTCGTTCAAATGCGCGCTGATGGCCGACAGTGCATCCTTCCTGAGCTCATCTTCAGCATTGAGGAAGAATCTGAATGCCGTGACCACGTCGAACCTTTCGGCAAGCGGAGAGAACGTAAGATCAGCGCGGACCAATTTCACGTTCTTCGGAACCCGTGCGCTAGCCAGCATAGATTGGGAGATGTCAACGCCGACGACTTCACCAAAAAATGGAGCTGCGATATTTGCTATGCGGCCTGTGCCGCATGCGAAGTCCAGGCATTTCCGGTTCGGCCCGCCGACAGGCAGGAGAATACGTTCGACCAAAGGCTTTTCGATACCCGACCACAGAGCTGCATAGTAGCCGGACCGGTACGTGTCGGAGTAATGGGCACCGTACCCAGCCGTCTGGTGGCTTGCTCGGTAATCCCGACGAGCGGGTGCACGGTTCTCATGGACGCTCCCGAACGGTCGCCGCTGCGCCCGCAGAAATCTGCGAATGCCAACGAACGATCTCACCGTGAACACCATGCAACTCGCGCCTCTAGTCTGGCCCGACGCATGCCGTCGCGGGCAATCCGTGCCCCACGATGCGCGCGACGACCTGTTCGAAATTGCGTGGGTCGAGGCCGTCGACACGCATCAGCGGCCATTTGTCTTGCAGGCATTGGCCGATCTCCCTCGCGATATCCGCTTGCTTCAGGCCCCTGACCACTCCGACTTCGAGAAGGCGCTCGAGGTACGGCTGCCGCGCATACCGCTCAATGAGGCGGTGGCGCAGCGTTTCCCCGGGCGCGTCGACTTGAATGAGGAGATCCGGTCGCGGCAGGAACGTCAGGCAATTACGAACCATGTCGATACTTGGATTTCGTCCCAACAGGACGAGCGCACACAACGCCTGAACGATGCCCTCTTCGAAAATGAAGTACCCTTCTGAGGCCTTCGCCGTATTCCAGGCTTCGAAGAGCAAAACGACGTCGATCTTCAGACGCAACGCCCATATTCGGCTTTTTGGAGGGATCGATGCCAAAAGCCGCGCAGCGGCCCCCTCGCTCGGCGGGGTCGAGAACAAGACCGGACTCGCGGTGGCGAGCTTGTGCACCAGACGCTGGATACCATGGCGTGTCTCCGGGCTTTCATCCTCGACCGAATCGACTTCGCTGCCGACAGACACAAAATCAATCCGGCGATAGCCATTGACTGTCTTCACACGGATGTCGTGTTTCGCCAGCTCACGGCAAAGGGCGCGGAGAAGGGTCGTCTTGCCTGCACCAGGCGGACCGAACAACTCGATAATCATGTAGGGATCTCCCGAACAGGAAGCAGAAAGATCGGATGAAGCGAGCTCGCCCGCTCCGGCGGTGTGGCGAGCGTAAACACTCTGGCATCCGCCTGGCCGAGTTGACCCCGCTCGCTGGCATCCTGCTGACGCCGCAAAAAGCTTTGGAGGAGATGCGATGCGGTGGAAGACTGCCTTTCCATGGCGTGCAGTCCCGCCTGTTGAGCCGCGACAGCGTTGCCGGTTGACTTGAGAACTTGCAATTGCTTCTCGATCGCCTGCGCTTGCGGCTGGTTGACACGCCTGTCGCTGTCGAACTGGCTCGTCGCCCGTGCCATCTCCTGATCGATCGAGCACCCCACGGTTGCCCGTTGGTCGACGTCGGTCGTCGTGGCTTCCAGGCGTGCGAGGCTCGACGACGCCGACCCCGCCGCCTGCGCCAACACCTCCGTCGTCGCGCCGCTTGCGCCCATAGGGAACATGGACCTCAGAAAGTCTCTAAATTGCCTGGGGATCAGTGCTTACTATGAGTGCCGAACCATACCATCATCCATCTGAATGACTGTCGGCACCACGGCACGCGCGTTTGGGCGCTGAACAGGGCAACGAGTTCAGGCCGAGCGGGCGGTTTTGGCTTGACGCGACACAAACGCGACATTCGGCCTAAAATCTGAACAATATCAATCACCGACAGCGGACTGAAAATCCGCGTGTCGGTGGTTCGAATCCGCCTCTGGGCACCATTTTTTCCCTGTACGGCCCGGAGACATAGGTAACAGTTTATACCTAGACATGGGTGACAATCTCGCGCCGAGCGGATTGTCGATGGCGTGCAAGAATTATCTGGACCATGGCGCCAGAGGCTCCTGCTCGCCGGCCAAATGGCGATGAAGAACGCCTTCAGCATCTTGGATTCCGCTCCGGCCACAACCGCTCTAAAGACCGAGGGCGCAGCCGTCCTTGCGCGGTTCAGAACCACCCAGCAGCGTCCCGTTTGCCCAATCGATGCGGATGGCCTGCGCACCGCCGATCGGGTCCGTGGCAGGAATGATTTCGAAACCGCGCCGGCTAAGTTCAGCTACGGTTTCGCGAGCGAGCCCGTGTTCGGCCTGGACCTTCATCGTGCCGCTGACAGGGGCGACCCGCGGCAGATCGATCGCCTCCTGCAGATCTATCCCGAAGTCGAGCACCTTCGTCAGCAGGTGCGCGTGGCCCATTGCCTGGTAGTAGCCACCCATAACGCCGAAAGGCATCTCTGCCCGGCCGCCTCTCGCAAGCATCCCGGGTATGATGGTATGCAGAGGTCGCTTGTTCGGCGCCACTGCATTGGGGTGCCTGGGGTCAAGCGAAAAGCTTTGCCCGCGATTGTGCAAGACGACACCGGAGCGTGGCGAGACCAGGCCCGAGCCAAAGCTGTCGAAGACCGAGTTGATGAAACTGACCGCATTGCGATCCTTGTCGACAACGGAAATATAGACCGTGTCGCTGTGCAGCGGCATATCGAACGCCGGCAGGTCCGCGCGGGCGCGCTTTAGGTCAATCATGCCCGCCAGACGATCGGCCCAAGCATTCGACAACATGTCGGCCACCGGGACCTCGGACGCATCAGGATCGGCGACGAGCACGTCACGCGCGGCGTAAGCGAGGCGTGTCGCTTCGATTTCCAGGTGAAGCCGGTCCGCGGATTGCGGGTCGCCGTGGGCTTCGAAGCGCGAGAGGATGTTTAGAATCAGCAATGCGATCACACCCTGGCCATTCGGCGGACATTCGAACACATCGCAGCCTCGAAACGCCGTGCTGATCGGGGTCACGTACTCGCCTGTTGCCGAGACGAAATCTTCGACTGTGTGCAATCCGCCGAGCCCACGAAGATAGGCGACCATGTCTTCGGCCACAGGGCCAGTGTAGAAGGCCTCTCGTCCCTTCTCGGCGATCAGCCGCAGCGTTGCAGCCAACTCAGGCTGGCGATGCACTTCGCCAACGCCTGGCGCGCGGCCGTTTGGCAGGAAAATCCGTTTCGCGGTCACATCGGAGGCCAGAAGTTCTTCCTCCAACGCCCAGTCACGATGGACCCGCGGTGAAATGGCGTAGCCTTCCTCGGCGAAACGTATAGCGGGGGCCAGGATTTGATCGAAGGGCATGTGCCCGTGATCAGCGTGCAACCTGGTCCAGGCATCGATGGCTCCCGGGATGGTGACGGAGCCAGGAGAATTGCGGGCTACCTCCGCCATGCCACGTTCGAGGAACCAGTCAATTGTGAGGGCGGCGGGTGTCCTGCCCGATCCGTTATAGGCGATGACCTCGCCGGATCCGTTTCGCGACAGAAGAGCGAAGCAATCGCCTCCAATGCCGGTCGAGGCTGGCTCGACGACACATTGCACCGCGCAGGCTGCGATGGCGGCATCCATGGCGTTGCCGCCGGTCGCCATGATCTCCACCGCCGTCAGGGTCGCCGACGGATGAGAGGTGGCGGCCATGGCCTCGCGTGAAACGACGACCGAGCGCGTTGGTTTCTCAAAATTTCGCATGCTATGCCCTTCTGATCGTGCTCAAGAGGCGGCGTCCCTCGTCGAGGGGCGGTGCCGCAGATGCCGCGACATCCAGTATTCGAGTGCCGCCAAGGCACGGATGATCGCGAAATTCAAAGTGAGATAAATGGCGCCCGCGCAGATGAAGACTTCAAAGGCGCGGTAAGTCTGGGAGATCAATCCCTGGGCAATTCCAGTCACCTCCATCAAGGTCACGATGGAGGCCAGAGACGTGCCCTTGATCATCAGGATGATTTCATTGCCGTAACTCGGCAGAGCCTGGCGAAAGGCCAGCGGCAGGATAACATGCCGATAGGTCAGACAGGTGGACAGGCCGACAGACCGGGCCGCCTCGACAAGGCCGCGCGGCACCGATTGAATCGCGCCGCGGAGGATTTCACTGCCATAGGCGGTGGTGTTGAGTGTCAGCGCGATGATTGCGCACCAGTAGGGTTCGCGGAAAACGGCCCATAATCCAATTGCCGACAGTTGGTGCCGGAACTGACCAAGGCCATAATATGTCAGAAAAATCTGCACCAGCAGGGGCGTGCCCCTGAACACGGCAACGAAGCCACGGATCGGCAAAACGACGAAGGGCGATTCCGATTGCTGGGCAAGCGCCAATGTGACGGCAAGGACGAAGCCGGCAACAATGGAAGTCAGGGCCAATTCTATCGTAAGCGGCAGGCCGGCGAGGAGCTTCGGCAGGATTTCGAGGAAAAAACTGAAATCTATCATGCCGACCGGACGCGCCACGGCGCCTTTCGTTCCAGACGGTAAAAGGCATGGCCCGTGACGGAAGCGATAGCCAGATAGAGCAAGGCTGCAGCAATGTAGAAGATGAATGGTTCACGGGTCGAACCTGCAGCGATCTGTGCCTGGCGCATCAGTTCAACGAGGCCGATTACCGATATCAGCGACGAGTCCTTCAGAACCAACTGCCACACGTTGCCGAGACCTGGCAGCGCGTAGCTCAGGAGCTGGGGAAAAATAACCTGTCGCAGCCGCTGCAGCCGGTTGAGACCAAGCGCGCAAGCGGCATCGTGCTGTCCTTGGTCGATGGCGAGGTAAGCCCCTCGATAGACCTCGGCTTGATAGGCGCCCGAGATGATTGCGATGGCCAAGGTTCCAGTGGCAAAGGCCGGAACGCCGACGAATCCGGACCCGCCCAGGCTATGACCAAGCGAGGTCAGGGCGACACTTCCTCCATAGTAAAGCAGATAAATGGTCAGAAGGTCGGGCACGCCTCGGAAAACCGTGCAATAGCCAAGGGCCAAGAACCTCAATACCTTGGAGTTGCGGAGACGGCCGGCCGCTGCCAGCCCACCGAATACAGCGCCAAGCGCAAAGCCCAGCACAGACAGAAGCACTGTAACCGAGGCCGCCATGAGAAGAGCAGCCCCCCAACCTCCGTGCTGGAAACCAAGTAGCCGGAATGCGTCAACCATCGATACCCCCGGCAGGGCGAACGGCTCAGCTCCGGAACGGGTCAGGAATGGCCGTTCGCCGACAAGCGCCTACTTGACTGGAGTGACGTCGCTCTTGACCCATTTAAGCGACAGGGTTTTGATCGTGCCATCGGCGATCGCGGCGTCGATGGCCCCGTTGAGCATATCTTTCAGCTTGATGTCCTCTTTGCGGATACCGGCACCGGAGCCAAGACCGAAGAGCCCCCCGACAAATCCCGGCCCGGCAAGCGTATAGTCGCTGAACTCCGGTTTGCCCAGCGTGGCGGCCAGCGCTGTCTGCTGTGCGAAGAGCGCGTCGATGCGACCCGCGGCAAGATCGAGATCGTGTTGCTCGGTGGTCTTGTATTCGCGAATCTCAGCGACGTCCGAGAAGTATTTTTTCACAAATTCCAGGTTCGCCGTTGCGGCCTGAACTCCAATGATCTTTCCCTTCAGCAATGGCTTGAGCTTGTCGATTGCCGCCTGCGCAGAGGCTTCATTCTCCAGCTTGAACCGCTCGTTGGAAATGCCGACCTTGCCCAGTTCGCTATCCTTTGCGACCGCGAAACCTGAGGGATCCACCGCATATGGCTGGGTAAAGTCAATGATCTTCAGACGTTTTTCAGTGATGAACATGCTCGCCATGATCACGTCGAACTTGCCGACGGTCAGCGCGGGGATCATGCCGTCCCAGTCCTGTGCGACGATCTTGCACTCGATCTTCATTCGCCCGCACAAATCATTGGCGAGATCGACTTCGAAGCCGTCCAGTTTGCCGTCGGCTGTTGTGAAATTCCAGGGCGCGTAGGCTCCTTCGGTGGCAATGGTAATTGCCTTTGGTGTTTCTTGTGCGACGGCGGCCTGGACCAGGCCGAACAGGACCGACGCAATGGCTGCGATGCGGCTAATTTTCATGTCATTCTCCTCTTTTTTGCCGGTATGGCAGTTCCCTTTCGTCGTGCCGGATTATCTTCCGGCTTCAACGAGTTAGATGGCGTTTTCTAGCGGCGGCCGGGACTTGCGAAGTTGGCCAGAAGGGGCGCTGTCTCGACGATATGATCCCGCATGACGATCTCTGCCTTGCCGGCATCACCTGACCGCAACACCTCAATCAGGATCTCGTGCTCGGCGCGCGCGCTGGCGGGCTTGTCGACATAGTCGAACCAGATGCGCAGGTAGGGTTCGATCACGACGTGCAGGCTGGCAATCTGCCGGACCAGCTTGGGTCGGTTGCTCAGTTGGCAAATCTGCAAATGGAAGGCCTGATGGCGCACGACCCAGTCGCTGCTGCCGGTCTGGCTGGCGCGCTCCATGCGGTCGAGCTGGCGTTCCAGTTCTTCAAGCACTTCGACATCGATGTGCGGCATGGCAAGCCTCACCGCCAACCCTTCGAGCACCGAGCGCATTTCAAAGGTTTCGTAAATCTCATCGAGGGTAAGCCCGGCGACGATGCAGCCACGGTTCGGGCGAATGACCACAAGACCTTCCGCGGCCAGCTGGCGGAACGCTTCGCGAACCGGCATGCGGCTCATGCCGATTTCCGTCGCGATCTCTTCCGGGATAAGCCGGTCCCCGGCGCGGTAGCGCCCCATCCTCAAGGCACGCTGAATGTGGCGATAAGCCTCCTCCTCGGCGGTCGTGATGCCCAGCGGCTCGATTGCGTCTGCTGCCATGTCCTTGGTCCAATCAGAGCGTATCTGTGTATCCACTTATCCAGTTGTCGCGACCTGTGTCAAGCACCGAAGCTTGTGCGCGTTAGAATTTCTATTGTGAGAATAAACACTTGGGGGGAAAATGGGGCAAGCACACCGTCATCAGCTAAGCCGCTGATCGGCGTGCTTTTCGGTGCCTACGCGTCGGAAACCTTCGACGCCTCACCGACCTCTTCGACAATGCCGGCCAAGGTCGATGCCGAGATTCGCCGGAAGCCCGTCAGCGCCCGCCCCTAAACAATCCTGATGCCGCTTCGAGCATCGAACAGATGCACCTTGGAGACCATGATCTCCAAGCCAATCTCCTGATCAGGTCTGAACGGGGGCTGATCCCGCACCTCGGCCATGAGGTCGACGCCACCTGCATTCAAGGTAAGTTCCTGGGCCTCGCCGGTCGGCTCGACCACCTGAACCTCCGCCCGAGCGTGGTTCCCGCCGATTGCAATGTGCTGCGGACGAATTCCGTATACCACCTCTTCCCTGTCCCCCATCCGGCCGTCCTCCGGTAAGGGTAAGCGGAGACCCTGCTCGGCGACGAATGCGCCGTTGTCGATCCGGCCCGGGATCAGGTTCATTTCCGGGGATCCGATAAAACCGGCGACGAACAGGTTGGCGGGTTGCTCATAGAGCTCTGAAGGTGTGCCGATCTGTTCGATGCGGCCCCGGTTCAGCACTACGATACGGTCGGCAAGGGTCATCGCTTCGGTCTGATCGTGAGTGACGTAGATGCTCGTTCGGCCCAGCCGCTGGTGAAGCTTCTTGATCTCGGCGCGCATCTTGACACGCAGCTTGGCATCGAGGTTGCTCAGCGGCTCGTCAAACAGGAAGGCGGCTGGATCGCGCACGATCGCCCGGCCCATGGCGACGCGCTGGCGCTGACCGCCGGACAGCTGGCGTGGCATGCGGCCAAGCAGATCCTGCAGGCCGAGGATTTCAGCGGCCGCTTTCACCCTCGCGACAATCTCTTCTCTGGGGACCTTCGCCAATCGAAGCGCAAAGCTCATATTGTCCGCGACACTCATGTGCGGATAAAGCGCGTAGCTCTGGAACACCATCGCAATGTCGCGCGATTTGGCCGGCATCTCGTCGACGACCCGCCCGCCGATGCGGATCTCGCCTGTCGTCTGTTCTTCCAAGCCGGCGATCATGCGCAGAAGGGTTGACTTGCCGCAGCCTGAGGGACCGACAAGGACGACAAACTCGCCGCTGGCGATCTCGATCGTCACATCGCGCAGAACTTCCACGGCGCCAAAGCTCTTGCCGAGCTGATCTATCTGGATTGCAGACACCTATTTTCCTCCCGTCCGGGCACTACTCATTTTCGTTGAGCATGCCGCCAGGCGCGGTATTCGGCCTCGCCTTCGGGGCTCAACGGGTAGTATTTCCGCAGGTCGCCTCCCTCGGCCAAGCGCGTGCGGGAAAATTCCTCCCACTCGATATGTTCGCCGGCGAGCTCAACCAGTTTTGGGGCAAGGGCTACCGGTACCACGACGACGCCATCATCGTCGGCGACGATGATGTCTCCCGGTATGACGAGTACGTTCGAGCAGGCAATGGGGACGTTAACGGCAAAGGGGACGATGTTGGTCTGGGCGTGGAAATTCGGCGTGACATCCCTCACCCAGATGCCGATGTCCAAGGCAGCCGCCTGGGCAGAATCTCGGATACACCCGTCGACAACCACGCCGGCCCCGCCACGCCCGGCGAAATAGGTCAACATCATCTCACCGAAGATACCGCTGCCAAGGTCGCCGCGCGCATCGACGACCACCATGTCGCCCGGCTGCGTGGGGTACAGGACGTGACGGTGAAGTTGGCGTTCGGGCTCCTCATACTCAGTCTCGTTGTAGAGATCCTCGCGCTTCGGCATGCACTGGAGGGTGAGAGCCGGCCCGGCCGCCGTGCGGCCGGGCGTTAGCGGCCGCGGCCCTCGGATGTGCGGATCGCGAATACCCATCTTGTGATAAAGCTCGCTGGCCAAGGTCGCTGAACCGATCGCTGCAAGTGCGTCGACCAGCTGCCTCGGTGGCCGAGAAATGTCCTTTATTGCCGCTGCCTGGCCTACTTCCACGTTTCATCCTCCCTTCGATCAAGTTTTTCATGATCTCAATTCAGCCGCGAACTGCACCGGTCGTGAGACCCTTGACCAACAGGCCTTGAGCAAACCAGACAAACGCCAAGGTCGGGATGACCATGAGGACGCCCGCCGCCGACATCGCTCCCCAGTCGATGCCGAACTGCGAGACGAAGTTGGTCAGCCCGACTGGCAGCGTCTGTGCGGCCTTGCTGGAAGTCAGCGTCAATGCGAGCAGCAGGTCATTCCAGGTGAAAAGGAAGGTGATGACCGCGCTGGCCCCGATGCCAGGCGCAACCAGCGGCGCCACGATCTGGACCAGGGTGCGCACCGTGCCGGCGCCGTCCGACTGGGCAGCCTCCTCGATCTCTTTGGGCACATCCTGGATGAAGCCCAGCAGCAGCCAGATGGCGACGGGCAGTTTAGCCGCCGTATGGCTCAGAATCAGCGCCCAAATGGTATCCAGCAGGCCGAGCGCGGCGAACACGGCGAAGAGCGGGATGGCGAGCGCGATGACCGGAATCATGCGCATGATCAAAAGCAGGCCAAAAATCAGCATGACGCCCGGCATCCTGAAGCGCGACAGGGCGTATGCGCAGGGTATGGCCAGCAGATGGACCAAGATGACCGTCGCGACCGAGACGATGACGGTGTTCCACACATAACCCATCGTGTCGTACTCGGTGAAGACGGAGACGTACTGCGCCATCGTCGCGGTCTCGGGGATGATGTGCACCGGGACGGAGAAGATGTCGGCTGAACTGCGGATCGAGGTCAGGAACAGCCATGCCAGCGGAAAGACGGTGAGGGCGATGGTCAGAACCAGCGCTAGATATTGGCCGGCGGCGCCTGCCGTGAACCGGCGGCGACGGCGCCGTGGCTTGGGACGCGCGCTGACGATCGCGGCTTCGGTCATATCGCTCTCCGTTTCGCAATCAGCCACGGCACCCCGTAGAGGAGGCCGAGCACGAACAGCGACATTCCCAGCGCGATGTAGGAAACCGCCGCCGCGTGTCCGAAATCCACCGCCTGAAACGCCAGCAGATAGGAATAGACGGTGAGTAGGTTTGTGGCGCCTCCCGGCCCGCCCTGCGTCATCAGCCATACGACGTCGAAGGTCCGGAACGTGTCGATGATGCGAAGCATCAGCGCTATCATGATGACCGGACGCATCAGTGGCAGCACGATGTGCCAGAAGCGCTGCCATGGCGTGGCGCCGTCCACCGTGGCGGCCTCGAGCGGCTCCTGCGGCAAGGATTGCAGACCGGCAAGAAATAGCAGCACCATCAGCGGCGTATTCTGCCAGACATCGGCGACAATCACCGAGACAAGAGCCCAGGTCGGATGATTGAGCCAGGGGATGTCGGGCAGGTTGAACATGCGCAGCAGCGCGTCCACGAGCCCGTACTGGGTGTTGAAAAGCCAACGGAAATTCAGCCCCACGACGGCGGGCGCGATCATCGGCGGCACCAGCAGCAAGGTGCGCGCGAGCCGCATTCCGCGCAATTTGCCGTTGACGAGCACAGCGATCGCCATTCCAGCCACCACTTCCACCGTGATGGAAACGACGCTGAAGATGATCTGATTTCGCAGAGCCTGATTGAACTGGCGGCCGAAGAGTTCGTCGGTGTAATTCCCAGTTCCGGCGAATGGCGCTGAGCCGCTCAGATCCCAGCGAAAGAAACTCATTATGAAAGAATATCCGAGCGGATAGATAAGGATGGCGAGCATGACGAGGAGCGCGGGGCTGGCCAGGAGGTACCCCCTCTGCCAGGTGTAGGGCAGCGGCGAACGTCGCCGACGCCCCGGGACCTGGTGCTGCGCGACGGGCGGCATCCTCAGTCGTATGCTCCGGCCCGACGCATGATCTCCTCCGCCTCAGTCGCCGCCTGGTTGAGCGAGTCGCTCGGCGAGACCTGGTCGGTCAGGGCCTGTTCGATAGCCGAAAACATCAAGGTGCAGACTTTCGAGAATCCAGCCAGCTTCGGCCATTCCTTGCCGTTCGCTATCGTCGTCTCGAGTTGCTGCAGCCACACGGCCTGGGGACCTTTTGCCGCTGCGATCACTTCCTTGGCGATCGCCTGACTGCTGGGGAAGTTGGTGAACTGATCGAACTGCAGCCGCTGCGCCTCCGGACCGACCGTATATCTGATGAATTCGACGGCAGGTTCCTTGCGTCCTGATTGTCCATTGAGAGCCATGGCATGGGAGATGGCGCACGAAATCGCTGCCTTGTCCCTGATGTAGGGTGCAGTCGACCACTTGCTGACGACCCGCGAAGTTTCCGGATTGGATAAGGTTGCGAAGGCACCTGGCCAGTCGAAATTGGCGTAGACCGTACCGGACGAGAATTCGGTCGAATTTTCATTCCACTGATAGCCGACCGCGTCCGGCGGCACGATTTTGTGCTTCTGGATGAGGTCGCGGTAGAAGGTGAGGGCTTTGATGCCGGCTTCGGAATTGAAAGCTGGCTTGTTGGCCTGATCGACCCAGTCCCCGCCGGCTTGCCACAGGAGATCGCTGAAGGTGCGCTGCGCGGGGTCACCCTGCCCCGGCACGACCAGCCCATAGTGGCCATTGCCGGTAAGTTTCAGGCCGACGTCCACCAGATCATTCCAGGTTTCGGCCGGCTTCAGGCCTTTCTCCTGGTAGATGTCGCTGCGGTAATATTGAACGCGCGCATCCATGTTGCGCGGGATAGCGGCCAGATTGCCGGTCTTGGGATCGCGTAGGTATTTGACCGCAACCGGATAGAAGTCAGCCAGTTCGGAGTCGCTGAAATAGCTGTTCAGCGGCGCAAAATGGTTGAAATAGGAATCGATCTGGGCGGTGTGCGTGCTGTAGACGTCGTACTGGCTCGATTTCGCGGCGCTGAGTGTGACGACTTTCGATGTCAGCGGAGTGAATTCCAGCAGATCGTAGCGAACCTTGATGCCAGTCTTGGCGGTGAAATCCTGGACGATTTTCTCCCAGTATTTGGGATAGAGCGGGCCGCCGGTGATCAGCAGCGCGGTGATCTCGTTCGCCTCTGCTCTGGCGATCCACGGCGCCGCAAGCGAGCCGGCCGTTGCCGCGGCACTCGCGGCCAGGAATTTGCGTCTCGATAGGTTTCCGGACATTACAATTTCCTCCTTGCTTGTAATTGGTCGGCCCCCTTTCGGGGTCGAGCGACGACGGCCAGGTTTCCCCTTGGGCCGCAGTGTGGCTTTGCTCCTCCCACAGCGACACAGCCCAGATCACGCCCGTCCACATGCTGCCTTGCCCTGCCGAGGCCCGATGGCCTCTGAGGCTTCCGGCGGTAGCCTTTCCTTTCGGTCTGCCTTCCTTTCGGCGGGCTCTGCGACCCGCAAACCACGCAATCGGTGCGTCGCGAGCCGTCGAGACGGCCGGACACAATGCGATGAGCGCGGTCAGCCGACGCGCAATGGTCCTGATCTCGAACGTCGTGGGCGGGGATATTGAAGTTGAGAGTCCAACGTCCCTTCCCGCGGGCCGAGTTATGGGTTAGTGAGCATTCACGAGATAAGTTGACTGCATATCCAACCATCAGCCTATAAGCTTATCAGACAAGTGGATGTTAATGGTCGATTCCATGGAGGTCAAGCTTCAAACTTTGCCCAAGCAGGTGGCGGGCGTGCTCGCGCGTCGCATCGCCACCGGCGGCGTCGCCGGCAGCCAGGGGCCGTCGGAACAGCAGATCCTTCAGGAGTTCGGGGTTTCGCGCGCGGTCGCGCGGGAAGCGCTCAAGATCCTAGCTTCTCTCGACATGATCGAGATCGCACAGGGAAGGCGCGTGGTGCTGCGTCCTGCCGAAGAATGGGATTATCTCAGTCCATTGCTGATCGACTGGCTGCCGCCCGAACAGGTCCGCGAACTGCTGGCGGAAGCGCACGCGACGCGAATAATCATCGAACCCGCCATCGCCGCCATCGCGGCCAAACACATGACCAAGGAAAACCTCGAACGTCTCGGCACGCTGCTCGCGGCGATGTCCGCGACCGAAGACAATCCGGACGCGTATCTGAAGCTCGACCTGGATTTCCATATGGAAATTTGCCGCGCTTCCCGGAACAGAATCCTTGACCGCTTCATGTATTCGTCACGGTGGTGGCAAGCGGCGAGCAGACGCATCAGCAACCAGATGCCGCATGCTCTTCCTTCCGCCACAGAAATGCACAGGGCGATCTACGAGGCGCTGGTCGCACGCGACGCCAAGCGCGCCGAAGAGGCGATGCGCCGACACCTGAAGGCAACCACTGCCGTCGCCATGCCCGACAAGGAAATGGCGAGCTAAGCAACGTTCTACAGGCGCGGCCAGCTGTCGTGGCTGACCGCGCCGCCTGCGTGTCAGGAGGACACGACCGAACTAAGCTCTTCTGGCTTCCTGTTCCTGACGCTGCCTTGCGCGATATCCGAACATGTCGCCTTTGTCCTTGATTTCCGCCCAGATGGGGGCGGTGAGTTTGTCGATGGCCGCGACGTCCACGTCGGAAATCTTCCAACCGACACTCTCGACGTTTTCCTCAAGCTCCCTGACCGTCCGCGCGCCCACAAGGGGCGAACTCACACCCGGCCTGCTGGTGAGCCATTGGATCGCAAGCTGCGGCAGCGTCTTGCCGTATTTGGCCGCTATCGGCTTGAGGGCATCGACGGCTCCGACGGCGCGCTCGTAGGTGCCCGGTTGGAACAGCACGGTGGTGCGCCGCTCGTCTCCCTCGACGAATTTGGTATCCGGCGAGAGCAAGCCCGTGAGCAGCCCTTGGGCCAGACCGCTGTAAGGCATGACGCCGATATTGTGCTTGCGGCAATAGGGAAGAGTTTGCCCCTCAACCTCGCGCCACAGCATGTTGTAAGGAGGCTGGAGCACGTCGATGACGCCATGCTGGCGGGCGCTGTCCATATCAGCTGTGCTGAAATTCGAGACGCCAACCGCTTTGATCCGCCCTGACGACCGAAGCCTCTCCATCATCGTCATGGTAGGGCCGATGGGAAAATCCGAATTCGGCCAGTGGACAAAATAGACGTCGACATAGTCCGTCTGCATCCGCTTCAGCGAGCCATCAAGCGCCGCCTCTATCGCTGCAGGTTCGAGATGGTTGGGCGCAACCTTGGTCGCGATGATCGCCTTGTCCCGGCGGCCGGCCAGCGCCTTGCCGACGACCTCCTCGGCATGGCCATGTCCATAGGCTTCGGCTGTGTCGATCAGCGTAATGCCAAGCTCCAGGGCGCGGCGAATCACCCGGATCGATTCCTCGTCATCGGCCGCGCCCCAAAACGCGCCGGACATACCCCAAGTCCCCAGGCCGATCTCCGACACCTTGACCGGCGACGATCCTAGCTGTCGCTGTTGCATCCTGTTCCTCCGGTTTGCGGCATGCATGGCTGTGCTTGTCGCCTTGCTGCCACTCATTTATACGCTTATATGCTCGTCTAACAAGTAGGTTTAGCTTGGCTGAATTCCCGGCGATCTACGGTTCCAGTGCTTTCAAAGTGCATTTCTGCGTAATCGCTCAAAGGGGGTTTACGCCACATCTTCTCATCTTATATGCTCATCGGACAAGTTCAATTCGCCCGTACGGTGCGTTTGAAGCGCGGCACCATCATTGGAGGATGGGTTCGATGAAGATCGTGGACATCAAGACGGCGGTCGTCGCCTATCATGGCAAGGCGACTCTGATCCGTATCGACACGGACGCCGGCATCTCCGGTTACGGCGAGGCGAACCCCGATGCGGGCGCGGCCGCGATCGTCGGGCTAATTTCGGAGCTCAAGTCGGAGCTCATCGGTCAGGATCCACGCAACGTCGAATATTGCTGGGACAAGATCCGCCGCGACCATGTGTTCTCCGGCGCCCAGGCCGGCGTCTTTCTCATTGCCCTGACCGGGCTTGAGATGGCGCTGTGGGATGTAGCGGCGAAGGCTGCTGGCCAGCCGCTCTATCGCATGTTCGGCGGCAAGTTCCGCGACCGGATCAGGCTCTATGCCGATTGCGGCGACGGCGATGAAGAAACCGGTTCGCCGGAAGGATGCGCGGCGCGCGCGCGCCGCATGGTGGACGAGGGCTTTACGGCGCTAAAATTCGACATCGACAATTTGCGCCATCCGGCAAAGTTCGACGCGGCAAACCACACCATCAACGGCGCGGAGCTGCGCTTCATGGTGGAACGCGTGGCCGCGGTGCGCGAGGCGATCGGCCCTGACATCGATCTCTGTATCGACCTGCACGCGCGCTACGACGTGCTCAGCGCCAGCCGCATTGCAGGGGAGATGGAGCGGTTCAACCTTCTGTGGCTGGAAGAACCTATTCCGGCAGAAAATGTTGAGGCACTGAAGCAGATCCGCATGCGGACCAAGACCCCGATCTGTGTCGGCGAGAATCTCTACCTGCGCTGGGGTTTTCGTGAGTTGTTCCAGAATTATGGCGCCGACGTCATCATGCCCGACGTGCCGAAATGCGGCGGCCTCGCGGAAAGCCGCAAGATCGCGAATCTCGCCGAGATGTATTATGTGCCGTTCGCGCCGCATCTCGTGTCGACGCCGCTCGGCACAATGGCGACGTGCCATGTCTGCGCGAGCGTTCCGAACTTCCTGGTGCTGGAGTGGCATGCCCTGGAAGAACGGGAAGTGTGGGACAGTTATGTGCGCCTGCCAGACGGCGCCAGGTCGATCGTTGAAGACGGCCACATCGTGGTGCCCGACGTGCCCGGCATCGGCGTCGATCTCGACATGGATGGCGTCCACAAATACGCCGTGCCCGGCTACGGCATCTTTGAATAGCGCGCGACTGAATAGCTCTTGACCGGGCGGAAATGCCTTTTGGCCAGATTTCCGCTCGCCGATAGAAGTCCGTTGGAGGAATCATGGGCAAGCGGATCATTTTCACCGGTGGCAGCGGCAAGATCGGCCGTCACGTCATACCTTACCTGCTCAAGCGTGGGCATCAGGTCCTGAACCTCGACCTGACGCCACTTGATGTGCCAGGCGTCGACACCATCATCACCAACCTTGCCGATGCCGGCGAGACCTACAATGCACTGACGCTGCATTTCGGTTTCGGCGAATATTTTGGCGGGAAAGGCCGTGGCCCAGTCGACGCCATGGTCCATTTCGCGGCCATCCCGAGAATATTCCTGCGACCGGACAACGCCATGTTCGCCGCCAATGTGCTTTCGACCTACAATGTAATCGAGGCCGCCACCAAGCTCGGCATCCGCAAGATCATCACCGCGTCCAGCGAGACGGTCTATGGCGTGTGTTTTGCCGAAGGCGAACGCGATTTCACATCGTTTCCGGTGGAAGAAGACTACGATACCGATCCGACCGACAGCTACGGTCTTTCCAAGGTCTTGGGCGAGAAGATCGCACGCTCCTTCGCTTCCCGCACCGGATACGACATTTACGCGCTCCGAATAGGTGGCGTTGTCGAGCCGCAAGACTATGCACGGTTTCCGGAGTTTTTGGCGGACGCTTCAAAACGGCGGCGCGATGGCTGGACCTATATGGACACGCGCGATCTGGGCCAGATCGTGCATCTTTGCATCGAGAAGGACGGTTTGGGGTTCCAAATCTTCAATGCCGTCAACGACAATATCGTTGCCGATGCGCCAACGGAAGAGTTTCTCAAGAAGCATGCACCAGGCACGCCGATTACACGCTCGATAGAGCAATTTGAGGGGCCAATCTCAAATCGCAAGCTGCGTGAGCTTCTAGGGTTCCAGCAAGAGCATGATTGGCGAGATCAGCCTCGGGATTCATGATCGAGGCCGGCCCGGCTCCTACCGTTGAGCAAGCTTCGAATGGCGCCCGGTCCGTGACGGCTCATGCCGAGATCTCCCGCTTGGCCGTCGGCGAATCTTCGGCAGCGTTTACGGCTGCTCGGTCGGCCGGATGACGATCTCGTGCCGAGCGGATTGTCGATGATCTGCAAGAATTATCTGGCGTGAAACCATGGCGCCAGCGAAGGCTTGGCGACTTCCGGCAAAAAGGCCCGCCGCTCCATTTGCGAAGCGGCGAGGCCCCACATTCGGGGACGATCGCCGGAGTGTTCCCCGGCATTGCTTACAGCGCAATTCAGGTGCCAGAATTATTGACCCAAAACGGGTCACCGCATCGGAGGCGAGAAGGCGGACCTTCCGCGATCACGCTACTGCCGCGCTTTGCCATTGCTGCTACATTACTTTGCGGCGGACCTGATTTTTCCGCCTGGCCGGCGTCCGTCAGGCAACTTACCCCAACGCGCCCCCCCAAGTGACGCCGGCCATTTTCCCCATATTGCAGCACGGGCGCGCCGATTCCGTTATGCGCTTTCGAGCTATGGCAATCCGCCGGCGAGCCGCTTTGTCCAGCCTGCAATTGTCAGCCCGAAGGCCATTCCGGCGCAGTCGGCCACCCAGTCGAATAGATCCGGGTGGCGCCCTATCAGCTGCACGGCCTGAAGGCCCTCGATCGCCGCGCCCGTGAGCACGAGGAGGACGATCAGCTTCGCCTTGTGTTCCGGCCAGCCGAGACTTCCGAGAGCCGCCAGCACGACGAAGGCGGCGGCGTGATTGAGCTTGTCGTGACCAAACGTGAAAGCCAGGCCAAGACCCTGCAGGAGCTGCTCCGGCAAAAGGGCAAACAGCAGAACGCCGGCAAACGCGGCGGGAAAAGCAATCCTTGCCACGATCTGATAAGAATCCAGGCGCAACAAGGGTGAAATGGCCTTTCGTCCGAAATCTGCAGGGAACACCGCTGGCCGCTGAATCGAGAGCGAACGCGGCGTCCAATTTCCGCCGTCCGGGCGTCCGGTGCATCGTCAGAATGAATGAATGCTTCGGGTCAGCCGCTGCACAGGCCGGGCTCGTGGCAAGTGGTCTGCAATGGTGTGGCTTCCGCGATCACGCAATTACCCGCCGCGCCAACGCAGCTACTATCTGGCTGCGGCGGACCTGATTTCCGCTTGGCCGGCGCTGCATCAGGCACCTTACCCCACGCCTCACGAAGCAGCGCCGGCCATCTCTCCCAGCTAAAGCGCGTCGCGTTCGACCGGCCTCATGCGACGTGCTTAAAGTTCTTGTCTTGATGCATGTCGTTATCGCAAAACCGCTTCACACTTTTGCGCGACATGTATTGGATTTCCACCGGTTGCGCGATGACCCGGCCCGCATCAAAAAGCCCGCCGCCCTGTCGGACGACGGGCTCCGTTGCCTGGGCGCCAGGGCGCCGCGGTAGCGACTTCTGCTGCTTATGCTCCCGCAGGTTTCCAATATGCTGCCACCGCATGGCGTTGCGCATCGGCTAAACAAACGAAGCCCGCGCCTCTGGCGGAGGGCGCGGGCCGACCGGGTTGCACCCCGATCTGCAGCAGAAACCCGGGAGGTTCCCGCTGCTTAAGATAACAATTAGAGACTTCTAATGTTCCCTTGGGGAAGATGCCGGCTGCTCCAGAATCTCATGGTCGGCACGACAACGATCGGGCCGTCAACTCATGCGCATGTTGATCTGGAAAATCCGTTCGTCGAAATGCCGCGTTTCGACGGCAAAGGTCAAAGCCACTTCAAGCACCAGACCGTCATGGTCGTTCCGGACCTTGACTGTGATCCTACGGTGAGGAAGGCCATCCCTGGCCATCTCGCCCAATGTGCGAAGGGCTTCTTTCCTGACCAGCGGGAAATCGTCACATGACGTTCCCTGATCGTCGGAATAGACGATTCCGTCTTCATCGGAATCGAAGAAATAAAGGGGCATTGGCTTGGCCGAAGCAGCGGCATCCGGGCACGTTGTCGATAGCTGACCGGAATTCTCGGCAGATCGTGATCAGTGCCTTTCCAACCGCCGGCTCCGCCGCCGTCTCACTTGCGCTCGCGCAATGCTTTCACCGCTTGCGAGAGGATCATCCGGTCGCCACCGGTCCTTTTGATCAGCTTGCTCACCTGGCTGGGCGAGACACCATTTTCCCGCGCGAAATATTCGACCTCATAATACTCATCCGCCGACACGCGGTTGCGGTCGCTGAAGTCTCGCTTGCTCTTGTCATCGGCCATTTCTCTTCTCCTCGTCTCTTCTCCTCGCCTCAGGGTCAACTTTGGTCAGAAGCACGCTGCAATTGAGGGTTCGCCCGCCACAAAAGTGACGCGCGAACCCTATCGGCGCAGGAAGGGACAGGGCTGCGCAGATGCCAGGTTCGATCGGAATGGAAACAGCCAAGATCGGTGCGAGCAACCGTCGACATTTTCCAAAGAATCCTCCCGGAACGTGCAGCCAGCAACGAGTTTGAGCGGCGGCGGTTCCGGGCTTCGCGACAAACCTACCCTTTGCCCGCGAGGATCAGACTTAGGTCCTGCGGCAACACGTCGATTGGTCCCCGCCGGGTGGGACCGAAGCCCCGTCGACGGAACGTTTTCAGCTGGCTTCCGTTCGAATGAGCCTTGGCGCGAAGAGCGGACCGAGTTCGCAAAGGAGACGACCATGAGAATGCATCTTTCCACCGCGGCGGCGGGACTTTTGCTGCTGGCAGGCGTCGGCGCCGCTGCGGCGCAAGACGTTGTCATCGAACCGCAGCAGGAAACCGTCATCAGGGAGTATGTGAAAAAGCAGCCGCTGGCCTCGGTGAAAATCCCTGGGGTGGAGCTCAACATCGGCTCGACGCTCCCCGACACCGTCGAGCTTCATGAGGTCCCGAACGTCAAATATCGTTATGTCGTCATTGACAACCGCACCGTTGTCGTCGACCCAGGCACGCGCAAGGTCATCAAGGTCATCGAGTGACGTGAAAACTCGGGCAGCCGTCGCCCGTCGCTCGGAAATGAGCGGCGGGTGACGTTTGCGTCAGGCGGTTTCCTCGGCGCTCAGCTGGGACCCGCCTTACCGTCGAGGGCCGGGGGGCCTCACAGGCAGTTTCAATGCGAACAATCAGCAGACTTTTCGATTCCCATGACCAGGCGGCGCGTGCCGTCGAAACGCTTCAGGCAGCAGGAATTGCTCGCCAGGAGATCAGCGTCATCGGACCCTACGATGATGAAATCGGCGCCGTCTTGCGCGATCCAGGTACGGGTACCGTCCTTGGTGCGGCAGCCGGTTTGTTGGCCGGCCTCGGCGCCTTTGATATGCCCGGCATCGATCCCCTCGGCGCGGGATGGCTGGCATCGGCCCTCGTCGGTGCAGTCTTGGGCGGCGTTGCCGGCAGACTTTTCGCGACATTGTCCCGTATCGGCAAGCAGCCGGGCCAGCCGGATGCCGCACAAGGTGTGATCCTGGTGCTGGCGCATGTCGATGAAAGACAGGCCGACACCGCACAGGCGGTGCTTGGAGCTTCCGTTCAGGCGACGCAGTCTTTGGCCAGGGCGGCTTGAAGATTAAGCTCGGGCAAAACACTTGACCCGACCGAGCAGCGGGGCGATCAAAGCACGAACCCAAAAATCTCTGGCAAGCCGCCGCCAGAAAGTGTTGAACACCGTGCCGATCACATTCGGCGAGCGGTTGCGCTCGGCGAGGCTTGATGATTTGCTGTCGGTTTGCGGAGAACGAATGATGCATGAGCCTGTCGGTCAAGACGAATATGGGTCGACCAGCCCGTTCGATCCGGACGATCTGTCGAGGTTGAACGCGATCGGCCCGAGCGCCGGCAGCAACGATTTCGAAAAATACGCGGTAGCCGTGATCATCGTATTCGGCGCCCTGATCATCGGCGGCCTGATGGCCGCCGGCTTGAGCTTCGGGCGCCGCAGCACCTTCTTTTTCGCGCTTGGCGGCGCCACCGCGGCATGGATATCCGGCAACGCGCTCCTGCTCGATCGGCCGCGCATCTACGCCCTGTTCGTCGGCGTCGCGGCGTTGATGCTGATTGCGTCGACCATCGCGCTGGTCACCTGAAGCAAGGCGAATCTTCCTATTGACCGTGACCTTATCCGAAAACCGGTTCCGCCTTTTGAGACCATGGTCTAATACCCGATAGCCTCACCGGATGCGGCGCGGCTGTCGATGGCGCCGTTGTAGCGGGCGCCGCCGCCCTTCTCGATTTCCGCCAGGCTCTTGCCGCCGACCAGGATGCCGGCCGCCTGGCCCCAATTCGCCTCGGCGAGATCGAGATGGTAGCCCATGCCGGTAAGCAGCTTTTCGGTATCCGGCGACAGGCCGAAGGGTTCGATATAGACCGTGTCGGGTAACCATTGGTGGTGGGTGCGCGGCGCGTCGATCGCTTCCTGGATGTTCATGCCGTGATCGATGACGTTGACGATCGCCTCCAGCGTGATGGTGATGATGCGTGAACCGCCAGGGCTGCCGATGACCATGAACGGCTTGCCGTCTTTGGCGAGGATGGTCGGGCTCATCGACGACAGCGGCGTCTTTTTCGGCGCGATCGCATTCGCCTCGCCCTGGACGAGGCCGTAGAGATTGGGCACGCCGGGTTTCTGGGTGAAGTCGTCCATCTCGTTGTTGAGCAGGATGCCCGTGCCGTCGGCGACGACGCCGGCGCCGAAAGAGCCGTTCAGCGTGTAGGTTACCGCGACGGCGTTGCCGTCATTGTCGATGATCGAATAATGCGTCGTCTCGTTGCTCTCGCCAAAGCCCTTCGGCATCAATTCCTGCGACACGCCGGCCCGGAACGGATCGATCTTTTCGCGGATTTCCCTGGCGTAATTCTTGTCGAGCAGTTTTGCGACCGGATTGTCGACGAAGCCGGGATCGCCGAGCGCCGAATTCCGGTCGACATAGGCGTGGCGCATCGCCTCGACCATGACGTGAACCGTCTCGGCCGAACCAGAGCCGAGATAGGACAGCGGATAGAACTCAAGCACGTTGAGGATCTCGCAGATGATGACGCCGCCGGAGCTCGGCGGCGGCGAGGACGTGATCTCGTAGCCGCGATAATTGCAGGTCGCCGGCTTGAGCTCGCGCACCGCGTAGTTTTCGAAATCCGCCTTGGCCAGAATGCCGCCCTTCTCGCCGCTCGCCTTGACGATGGCGTCCGCGATCGCGCCTTTGTAGAAGGCATCCGCACCGCGTTCGGAAATGGCGGCAAGCGAAGCCGCGAGATCGGGCTGAACGAGGCGCTCGCCGACGGCGTAAGGCTTGCCGTCCGGCTTGAGGAAAACGGCCGCCGCCGCCGGGTCCCTCGCCAACCGCTCCGCGCCGCCCTGGAGCGAGGCCGCATCGCCCTGCTCCAGTACGAAGCCTTCCCTGGCAAAGCGGATGGCCGGCGCCAGCAAGTCCTGCCGCGTCAGCGTGCCGTATTTCTCCCGCGCCATCTCGAAGCCGGCGACCGAACCCGGCACGCCGACGGCCAGATAGCCGTCGAGACTGGCGCCCTTTACCGGCTTGCCGTCCTTGTCGAGATACATGGTTTTGGTTGCGGCGAGCGGCGCGCGCTCGCGGAAATCGAGGAAGGTCGAGCGGCCGTCCTTGAAGCGGATGGTCATGAAGCCGCCACCGCCGATATTGCCGGCGGTCGGATAGACCACGGCCAGCGCATAGCCGACGGCGACCGCGGCATCGACGGCATTGCCGCCCTTCTTCAGCACCTCGACGCCGACTTCAGACGCAAGATGCTGGGCGGTCACCACCATGCCGTGCTCGCCCTTCGCCGGCTGCGGCGAAGCGGCGAAGGCGAGGAACGGCACGAAGGTCAGGGTGAGGGAAAGGCTGACGGCGATTAGGGTTCGGCGGTGCATGGCCGTTCTCCGTGGCTTGGGGTGAGCCTAGGAAACGCGCTTGGAGCGGTTGAGTCTACTGACAATAATGGGATCGGCGAGGCTTGCACCTTCTATCAACACCTGAGGTTCCTCGCCGCGAAGCGGCCGGAGAGGGGGCCTTCGTAGAGCGCGGCTCCCCCTCTCCGTCTCGGCTTCGCCGAGCCACCTCTCCCCCACTTTCGTGGGGGCGAGGAATCCAAGCTGAAATGAAGGCGCGATTCAACGCTGGCGAGCAACTTTGTTCTTGCTTTGTGCCGGCAGCTATGCTACTAATCTGGGTGTGGTGCTAATTGGCTCCAACGACCCGCCTACGTGGCGGGTTTTTCTTTTTCACCCCGACATCAAACAATCCCGCCGCCGACGCTCGCCACCGCCGGCCGTTCGGCTGCGACCTTCGCCCGGTAGCCGGCGGCGCGGTAGGCTGCGACCGGATCGATGGCGCCGCCGGTCTTTAGTCGTGCCATGGCGAGGATCGGCTCGACATCGGTGCGATAGGCTATCTTCAGCGTCTGCGTTGCCATCAGCGCATCATTGGCGTCCTGGAAGCCTTCGAGCGCCTTGCGATCGACCAGCAGCGCCTGGGCATAGGCGCGCTGCACTTCAACCGCCGACAGCATCAGGCTTTCGATCGGATCGGTGACGTTGTGGCTCTGGTCGAGCATGTGGGCCGGATCGAACCCTTCGGCACCGGAAAGCTCGGCATCGACCAGTTCGTTGAAGACCAGGAACAGCCGGTAGGGATCGATCGAGCCGGCGTCGAGGTCGTCGTCGCCATATTTCGAATCGTTGAAATGGAAGCCGCCGAGCTTCTTGAACTGGATCAGCCGCGACACGATCATCTCGATGTTGACGTTGGGGGCGTGATGGCCGAGGTCGACCAGGCAGAACGCCTTATCGCCAAGCTCTTTGGCGATGATGTAGTTGGTGCCCCAATCCTGCACGACGGTCGAATAAAAGGCCGGCTCGTACATCTTGTGCTCGGTGAACAGCTTCCAGTCGTCCGGCAGTCCGGCATAAATCTCCTTCATCGCGTCGAGATAACGCTCGAACGCCTTGGCGAAATTAACCTGGCCGGGAAAATTCGAGCCGTCGCCGATCCACACCGTCAGCGCTTTCGAGCCCAGCGTCCTGCCGATCTCGATGCATTCGAGATTATGCTCGACCGCCTGCCGGCGTGTTGCGGCATCGGCATGCGACAACGAGCCGAACTTATACGAAAGTTTTTGGTCCCTGGCGTCGGAGAAGGTATTGGAGTTGATGGCGTCGAAGCCGAGGCCGAAGCGGGATGCCGCCTGCTTCAGCCGGTTCGGATCGGCCTTGTCCCACGGAATATGCAGCGAGACGGTCGGCGTCGCCTGCGTCAGCTGGCGGATGACGGCGCAGTCCTCGATCTTGTCGAAAATGTCGCGCGGCTCGCCAGCGCCGGGAAAGCGGGCAAAGCGGGTGCCGCCGGTGCCGACGCCCCAGGACGGGATGGCGACGGCGAATTTCTCGACCTTGTCGCGGATGGCATCGATGGCGATGCCGCGGCGGCCGAGGCGCTCGCCGAGGGACTCGTAGTCGCGCTTGAGGTCGGCATTGCGCGCGGCATTGTGCCTGTCGACGAGGTCGGCGGAGATGATGGTTTCGGACATGGTGGTTTCCTCCCAATTTGCGTTGGTCGCGCTGCCCCTCACCCTTACCCCTCTCCCCGTAAAGAACGGGGAGATCACCGGCGTTGGAGCGCTTCCCTTCTCGGCGTCACTATTACGGGGAGAAGGTGCCGGCAGGCGGATGAGGGGCAGCGCAATCCTCAAAGACGGTCGCTTATCGCGTAAAACTCTGCGCGTTGCCGGCGTCGACATTGATGATGTTGCCGGTCGATTTTGCCGACATGTCGGAGGCGAAGAAATAGATCGCTTCGGCGATGTCTTCGGGGAACACCGACCGCTTCAGCATCGAGCGCGAGCGGTAATGCTCTTCGAGATCGTCGGTCGACATCTTGTAAGCGGCGGCGCGCTGTTCCTTCCATTCGCCGGTCCAGATCTTCGAGCCGCGCAGCACGGCGTCGGGATTGACGACATTGACCCTGATCTGGGCTTCCGCGCCTTCCAGCGCCAGGCAGCGCGCCAGATGGATCTCGGCAGCCTTGGCCGTGCAGTAGGCGGCGGCGTTTGGCGATGCGGCAAGGCCGTTCTTGGAGGCGACGAAGACGACGTTGCCGCCGATCTTTTGCGTCCGAAACAGCCGGAACGCCTCCCGCGAAACCAGGAAATATCCCGTCGACAAGATGTCCATGTTCTTGTTCCACAGCGCCAGCGTGGTGTCCTCGATCGGCGCCGAGGAGGCCAGGCCAGCGTTGGACACCAGGATGTCGATGCCGCCGAACTCGACCGCTGTCTCGGCAAAGCCGGAGATCACCTGATCCTCGGACGTGACGTTGATGACGACGGGCCGCACGAAATCCTTGCCGTAGGCCTTGGCAAGCTCGTCATTGGCGCTGGCAAGGGCTGCCTCGTCGATATCGGCCAGCACGACGCAGGCGCCTTCGCGCAGCAGCCGGTTGGCGGTGGCGCGGCCAATGCCGCCGGCGCCGCCGGTGACCAGCGCGATTTGGCCGGCAAGAGCTTTCGGTTTCGGCAGGCGCTGCAGCTTTGCCTCTTCGAGCAGCCAGTATTCGATATCGAAGGCTTCCTGGTCGGGCAGCCCGACATAGGTCGACACCGTCGAGGCGCCGCGCATGACGTTGATGGCGTTGACGTAGAATTCGCCCGATATACGCGCCGTCGCCTTGTCGCCAGCGAAGGTGAACATGCCGACACCGGGCATCAGATAGACCACGGCGTTCGGATCGCGCACCGGTGGCGAATCCGCGTGCTTGCAGCGGTCATAATAGGCCTGATAGCCGACGCGATACTCCGCCACATCGTCGACAAGACGGGCAATGACGGCATCGACATCGGGATTCCTGGGATCGAACTCGATGACCAGCGGCCGGATCTTGGTGCGCAGGAAGTGGTCCGGGCAGGATGTGCCGAGTGCCGCCAACGGCCGCAAATCCCTGGAATTGACGAATTCGAGCACCGCAGGAGAATCGTCGAAATGGCCGAGCTTGTGGCTTTTCTCCGAGATCAGGCCGCGGATCCTCGGCATCAGTTTTGCAGCCACAGCGCGACGCGCCGGTGCATCGAGCGATTTGACGATTTCGCCGCCGAAGATCGGCTTGCCCTGGCTCTTGCGCTCGAACCAGTCGATCGCCTGGTTGATCACCGAAATCGTCGTCTCGTAGCATTCCTTCGGCGTGTCGCCCCAGCTGAACAGGCCATGGCTTGCCAGCACGACACCCTTGGCCTCGGGGTTCTCGAGGCAGAATTTCTCCAGCCACAGGCCGAGTTCGAAGCCCGGGCGCTTCCATGGCAGCCAGCCGATCGTGTCGCCGAAGATCTCCTTGGTCAGCGCCTGCGAATCCTTGGCGGCGGCAATGGCGATGATGGCGTCGGGGTGCATGTGGTCGACATAAGGCTTCGGCACGAAGGCATGCAGCGGTGTGTCGATCGAGGCCGCGCGCGGGTTGAGGTTGAAGGTGCAGTGGGGCAAATAGCCGACCATCTCGTCTTCATGTTCGAGGCCGCGATAGAGACCTTTCAGCGCGCGCAATTTGTCCATGTAGAGCGTGGCGAAGCCGTCGAGTTTGATCGAGGCGCTGTCGCCGCCCGAGCCCTTGACCCACAGCACTTCCACGCTCTGCCCAGTGAGCGGATCGTTTTGCCAGATCTTGGAGGAGGTGTTGCCGCCGCCATAATTGGTGACGCGCTTGTCGGAGCCAAGAACATTCGAGCGATAGACCAGACGTTCGGGCTCGCTCATCGCTTGCGCTTTTGCGTCATCCCAAAGATTGGCGAGGCGCGTGCCGGAGCGCTTGTCGAGCATAGGTAATCCTCCCTTTGGGACACGCAAACGGCGCGGGTCCCTTTTGTCCGAATTTCTACGCAAGCGGCCGTCTTGTCAATCACAAACGATCAATACCAATCATATTGCACTGCACAATGAAATTATCTGATCGGAAATGATTGACACTGCGCGCTTGGGGTGCCTAGATGCTCAAGCAGGGAGGAACCATGCACGAGAAAGAGCGCCACAGGATCATTCTGTCCGCCGTCCAGGAAAAGCCTGTGGTGACGGTGCAGGAGATGGTCGACCTGACGGAGTCGTCGGAGGCGACGATCCGGCGCGACATCGCGGCATTGCATGTGCAAAAGCGCCTGCGCCGGGTGCGCGGCGGCGCCGAGGCGCTCTCGCCTCCGCAGTTCATCGGCCTTGCCGGCCGGCCGTTTTCCGTCAACGAGACGATCAACGCTTCGCAGAAGCGGGCGATCGCACGAGAGGCCGTGGAACTCTGCAAGGACGGCGAGCCGATCATCATCAATGGCGGCACCACCACGTTCCAGATGGTGCATTTCCTGAGCGGCCGCCGCATGCCGATCTTCACCAATTCCTTTCCGATCGCCGAGCACCTGCTCAGGCATTCCAAGAACACGGTGATGCTGTCGGGCGGCACCATCTACCGCGAGCAGAACATCATCCTGTCGCCCTTCGACAATGACGTGACGCGCAATTTCTACGCGCGCCGCATGTTCATGGGCGCGCAGGGACTGGGGCCGCTGGGTCTTATGGAAGGCGACCCGCTGCTGATCCAGGCCGAGCAGAAGCTTATCGACCAGGCGGACGAATTGGTGGTGCTGGTCGACTCCTCGAAATTCCGCAAGCGCTCGAGCCTGATCCTGTGCGGCCTGTCGCGCATCGCCACGGTGATCACCGACGACGGCATCGAGGATCGCGAAGCCAAGATGCTGGAGACCGCCGGCGTGACGTTGATCGTCGCCCGCACAACGGCAAGCAACAAGGAAGAATCTTCGCTGCAGGCCTGAGAAAACTCACGCCCGCAGCGGCGATGGAATGCAACGCTCAAGGGAGGATATTCGATGAGCTTTCTGAAGAAACTGATGGTTACGGCGGCGTTTTCCGCCGCCATGTTCGTGAATGCCGCCTATGCCGAAAACGTCAAGATCGCGCTGGTGGTGAAGTCGCTCGGCAACGGCTTCTTCGACGCCGCCAACAAGGGCGCCGAAGAGGCGGCCAAGGAACTCGGCGACGTCGAGATCATCTACACCGGCCCGACCAAGGCGACCGCCGAAGCGCAGATCGAAGTGGTCAATTCGCTGATCGCCCAGAAGGTCAACGCCATCGCCATTTCGGCCAATGACGCCGACGCGCTGGTTCCGGCGCTGAAGAAGGCGATGGAACGCGGCATCACCGTCATCTCGTGGGATTCAGGCGTCGCGCCGGAAGGCCGCCAGCTTCACCTCAACCCTTCCGACACCAACCTGATCGGCGAGACCATCATCAAGCTTGCCGCCGACTACCTGCCGGAAGGCGGCGATGTCGCCATCCTGTCGGCTTCGTCCACCGCGACCAACCAGAACGCCTGGATCGACGCGGCCAAGAAGGTGCTGCCGGAGAAGTTCCCCAAGATCAAGCTCGTCGCCACCGTCTATGGCGACGACGACTCGGCCAAGAGCACGGACGAGGCCAAGGGCTTGCTGAAGTCCTACCCGAACCTCAAGGCGATCATCGCACCGACCACGGTCGGCGTCGTTGCCGCCGCGCAGGTGGTGACCGATGAAGGCCTGATCGGCAAGGTCAACGTCACCGGCCTGGCGCTGCCATCGGAGTTCAAGAAGTTCATCGACAATGGCGCCAGCCAAGCGGTTGCGCTGTGGAACCCGATCGACCTCGGCTATTCGGCCGTCTACCTCGCCCACGACCTGGCGGTGAAGAAGGAAGAGGCGAAGCCCGGTGCTACGCTGTCGATCGGCCGCGTCGGCAAGGTCACGCTCGACGACACCAACTCGGCTGCGATGGCTCCGCCCTTCCAGTTCGACAAGTCGAACATCGAAAAGTTCTCCAAGATCTATTGATCCTGGAGCCTTCGAACTGGTGCGGCGGGACCTTGGCCCCGCCGCGGCCTCAACCGGACCTAGTTTCAGGGCTTGATACGATTATGGACACGACAGCCCAACACGAAGTGGCGAAGGAAGCGCCTTTGTCTCCCGGGCCGCGGCTGACGCTGTCCGGCATCTCGAAAAGCTTTCCCGGCGTGCGCGCGCTGCACGATGTCAGCCTGTCGCTCTATCCCGGCCAGGTGACCGCGCTGATCGGCGAGAACGGCGCCGGCAAGTCGACGCTGGTCAAGATCATGACCGGCATCTATCAGCCGGATGCGGGCACGATCAGCATCGACGGCCAGCCCGTCGCCTTGCCCAGCGCCCATGCCGCCTTCGGGCATGGCATCACCGCCATCCATCAGGAAACCGTGCTGTTCGACGACCTGACGGTGGCCGAAAACATCTTCCTCGGCCATGCGCCGCGCACCCGCTTCAAGACCATCGACTGGCGCACGATGCGCAAGAACGCCCGCGAAGTGCTGGACACGATGGGTGCCGGCCATATCGACGCCGATGCCAGGCTGAAGGATCTCGGCATCGCCAACAAGCATCTCGTCGCCGTTGCCCGCGCCATGTCGATCGACGCGCGGATCGTCATCATGGACGAGCCGACGGCGGCGCTTTCGATGAAGGAGATCGAAGAGCTTTTCCTGCTGATCGAATTCCTCAAGAGCGACGGCAAGGCGATCCTGTTCATCAGCCACAAATTCGATGAGATCTACCGCATCGCCGACCGCTATACCGTGTTCCGCGACGGCGAGATGGTCGGCGAAGGCCTGATCAAGGACGCCGGCCAGAGCCAGATCGTGCGCATGATGGTCGGCCGCGCGGTCGACCACATCTTTCCGCAGCGCAAGGCCGAGATCGGCGCGCCGGTGCTGGCCGTCTCCGGCCTGTCGCATCCGACCGAGTTCGATGATATCGGCTTCGAGCTGCACAGGGGCGAGATCCTCGGCTTCTACGGTCTTGTCGGCGCCGGGCGCAGCGAGGTGATGCAGGCGATATCAGGCATCACCCACACCAGCGGCGGCACGATCACGCTGGAAGGCAAGGCGATCGCGCCGAAATCGGCGGCGGATTCGATCGATGCCGGTATCGTCTATGTGCCGGAGGAGCGCGGCAAGCAAGGTGTGGTGATCGGCCTGCCGATCTTCCAGAATGTCTCGCTGCCGTCGCTCAAGCGAACCTCCAAATCCGGCATATTGCGGCTGGCGGAAGAGTTTGCGCTAGCCCGCTCCTACACAGAGCGGCTCGACCTGCGCGCCTCCTCGCTCAGCCAGGACGTCGGCACGCTGTCGGGCGGCAACCAGCAGAAGATCGTCATCGCCAAATGGCTGGCGACCGCGCCCAAGGTGATCATACTGGACGAGCCGACCAAGGGCATCGACATCGGCTCGAAGGCCGCCGTGCACGGCTTCATGGCCGAGCTCGTCGCGCAAGGCCTGTCGGTTATCATGGTGTCGTCCGAACTGCCGGAAATTCTCGGCATGTCCGACCGTGTCGTCGTTATGCGCGAGGGCCGCATTGCCGCGGTCTACGACAATAAGGGGCTCGACGCCGAAACGCTGGTCAGGACGGCAGCGGGGATCGCGGCATGAAGGCTCTTCTCAAATACCGCGAAGTCTGGCTGCTGGCGGCAATCGCCGTGCTGATCGGGCTGATCTCGATGCGTTTTCCGGGCTTTGCCGCTCCCGGCAATGTGCGCCAGGTGTTCAACGACACGTCGATCCTGATGATCCTGGCGCTCGGCCAGATGGTGGTTATCCTGACCCGCTCGATCGACCTGTCGATGGCAGCCAATCTCTGCTTCACCGGCATGGTGGTGGCGATGCTGAACGCCGCGCATCCGGCAATCCCGATCCCGCTGCTGATCGTCATCGCACTTCTGGTCGGCCTGGTGCTCGGCGCCATCAATGGCCTGTTGGTGTGGCGGCTGAACATTCCCTCGATCGTGGTAACGCTCGGCACTCTCACCATCTACCGCGGCGCCACCTTCGTTATTTCAGGCGGCGCCTGGGTCAACGCCGACCAGATGAGCCCCGATTTCATCGGCCTGCAGCGCGCGACGTTCCTCGGCATACCGGTGCTGTCATGGATTGCCCTGCTGGTCATCGCCTTGTTCTTCCTTGTGATGACGCGCACGGCGCTCGGCCGCTCGATCTACGCCATCGGTGTCAACCCGACCGCATCGGTCTATGCCGGCATCGACGTCGGCCGGACGAAATTCATCGTCTTCTGCATTTCGGGGATGATCGGCGGCCTCTGCGGCTATCTCTGGATCTCGCGCTACGTCATCGCCTCGGTCGAGGTCGCCAACGGCTATGAGCTCAACATCATCGCCGCCTGCGTCATCGGCGGCATCTCCATCGCCGGCGGCATCGGCTCGGTCGGCGGCGCGGTGCTCGGCGCGCTGTTCCTCGGTATCATCTCCAACGCGCTGCCGGTGATCAATATCTCGCCCTTCTGGCAAATGGCGATTTCGGGCAGCGCCATCATCCTGGCCGTGGTGCTCAACGCGCGCGGCGAACGCCGGCAAGGCCGCATCATCCTCAAAAAGGCGGAAGTGGCATGACCGATACCCCTGCCCCGCGCCATGTTCCGAACCGACTCGACAAGCCGTTCACTGCGGCGATCTTCTCATGGGAGGCGCTGCTGGTCGTCGTGGCGGTCGCCATCTTTGCCGTCAACAGTTTTGCCTCGCCCTATTTCCTCGACGCGTGGTCGCTGTCGGACCTGACTTTCAACTTCACCGAAAAGGCGCTGATCGCGCTGGCCATGGCACTGCTGATCATCTCCGGCGAAATCGACCTGTCGGTCGCCGCTATCATCGCACTCGCCTCGACGATGATGGGCATGGCGGTGCAGGCCGGCGCCGGCACGCCTGTCCTGGTGGCAATCGGCATCGTCGTCGGGCTCGGCTGCGGCGCCTTCAACGGGCTGCTCGTCACCAGGCTGGGGCTGCCGTCGATCGTCGTCACCATCGGCACGATGAGCCTGTTTCGCGGCGTTGCCTTCATCATCCTCGGCGACCAGGCCTACAAGGGCTATCCCGCGAGCTTCGCCTTCTTCGGCCAAGGTTATGTCTGGTGGGTGGTGTCGTTCGAACTGACGCTTTTCCTGGTCGCGGCCGTCGTCTACTGGTTCCTTCTGCACCGGACGAGCTTCGGCCGCCGGGTCTTTGCCATCGGCAACAACCCGGTTGCGGCGCAGTTTTCCGGCGTGCGTGTCGGCCGCATCAAGTTCATCCTGTTTTGCCTGACCGGCCTGATGGCGGGCATCGCCTCGGTGCTGATTACGTCACGGCTCGGCTCGACCCGGCCGTCGATCGCGCAGGGCTACGAACTCGAAGTCATCACCATGGTGGTGCTCGGCGGCGTCAGCATTCTCGGCGGCGCCGGCAGCATTCTGGGCGTCGTGCTGGCGGCCTTCATCATGGGGCTGGTGACCTTCGGTCTTGGCCTGCTCAACGTGCCGGGGATCGTCATGTCGATCTTCATCGGCCTGCTGCTGATCATCGTCATCGCGCTGCCGATCCTGTGGCAGCGCGTGCGGCGGGAGCGCTTTGCCTGATGCCCGAAAAATATGCGTTCAAGATGAAGCTCAATCCCGGCATGAAGGCCGAATACAAGAGGCGCCACGACGACATCTGGCCGTCACTCGTCGCGTTGCTAAAACAGGCTGGTATCTCCGATTACTCGATCCATCTCGACGAGGAGACCAACACCTTGTTCGGCGTGCTGTGGCGCCGTAACGACCATGGCATGGACGAATTGCCTAAGCATCCGGCGATGCAGCGCTGGTGGGCCGAGATGGCAGACATCATGGAAACCAAGCCGAACAACGAGCCGGTGGCGGTGCCGCTGGAAACAATGTTCCATATGGAATGACCCGCCACGTCGCCGTCATCGATATCGGCAAGACCAACGCCAAGGTGGCGCTGGTCGATCTCGCCGCAGCAAGCGAAGTGGCGCTGCGCAGGATGGTCAACGAGCCGGTTCGGCAACGCCCGTATCCGCACCACGACGTCGAGCGGTTATGGGCGTTCATCCTCGGCAGCCTGGCCGAGATCGATCGCGAGCAGCGCATCGACGCGATATCGATCACCACCCATGGCGCAACGGCGGTGCTGGCCGACGCATCAGGCGAACTGGCGCTGCCGGTGCTCGATTACGAGTTCGACGGTCCGGATGCCTTCGCCAAGGACTACGACGCGATCCGCCCGCCTTTCACCGAGACCGGCACGCCGCGCCTGCCGGCCGGCCTCAATCTCGGCGCGCAGTTGTTCTGGCAGCAGAAGCGCTTTCCAGCGGATTTCGCCAGGGCCGCCGCGATGCTGATGTATCCGCAATACTGGGCCTTGCGCCTGACCGGCGTCGCCGCCAGCGAGGTGACTTCGCTCGGCTGCCACACCGATCTGTGGAACCCGTGGAAAGCGGATTTTTCCTCACTGGTCGACCGGCTGGAATGGCGCCGGCTAATGGCGCCGGTGCGGCAGGCCAAGGACCGCTTGGGCCCGATCCTGCCCGCTCTGGCGCGGCAAACCGGCCTCGATCCGCAAACGCCGGTGTATTGCGGCCTGCACGATTCCAACGCCTCGCTGCTGCCGCATCTCCTGTCCGACAAGCCGCCTTTCTCCGTCGTCTCGACCGGCACCTGGGTGGTGTCGATGGCGGTTGGCGGCAGCAAGGTCACGCTCGATCCGGCGCGCGACACGCTGGTCAATGTCAACGCGTTCGGCGATGCCGTGCCCTCGGCGCGCTTCATGGGTGGCCGCGAGTTCTCCGTGCTGACGGAAGGCCAATCGGAAGACTGGACCGAAGACGATGTCGCCGCGGTGCTCGCGCGCAAGACGTCCCTGTTGCCTTCGACCCAACAGGATTCGGGGCCGTTTCCGCACTATGCCGCGGCGTGGCTCAGCGCCGAAGGTATGACGGCCGGCCAGCGCTTTGTCGCCATCTCGTTCTACCTGGCGCTGATGACCGCGACCTGCCTCGATCTGATCGGCGGCGGGGGGTCAACCATCGTCGAAGGACCCTTCGCCCGCAACCGGCTGTTCACCCGCATGCTGGCTGCGGCGACGGCGCGCGCCGTCATTGCCTCCGCGGCTGCGACAGGCACCAGCATCGGCGCCGCCTTGCTGGCGTCGGACCAGGGGACACCGCAAGGCAGAGGCGAAAGGACCGAACCGTCGGCCGATCCACTCTGGACAAGTTACGTGCGCTCCTGGCGTTCGGCAGTCGACGAACGAGCCTGACCGCCGAGCTCATGGCGCCCTGCGGTCAGGCCGTTGCTAGCCCGCGTAGAGCAATCCTTGTGGATCGATCTCCGGCTTGCGGCCGGCGACCACGTCGGCAAGGAATTTTCCCGAACCGCAGGCCATGGTCCAGCCGAGATGGCCGTGGCCGGTATCGAGATATAGATTGTCATACCGCGCCCGGCCGATGACCGGCACGGAGTTCGGCATCATCGGGCGAAGTCCAGCCCAGAGCTCGGCCTTGCTCTCGTCGAAGGCGCCGGGGAACAGGTCCTTGCCGGTGTTCAGGATCGAGTTGAAATCGCGCGGCTTGAACGTGCGGTCGAAACCGGTGAACTCCGCCGTCGAGGACATCCGCAGCCGATTTCCCAGCCTGGAATAGCCGATCAGCCGGTCCTCGTCGGCGCCGCCCATGATCGGCCCGTTGCTTTCATCTTCCAGCGGAACGGTCACGGTATAGCCCTTCACGGGATAGACGGGCAGGTCGATGCCGTAGCGGCGGCCGAGCAGACCGCTCTCCGGCCCCATGGAAATGACCACGGCGTCGCCGGCCACCGGGCCGGCCGAGGTCATCACCGCGCGCACCCGGTCGCCGTCGATGTCGAGGCCTTCGACCGTCGTGCCGTAGAGGAATTGGACACCGAGTTTTTCGGCGGCATAGGCAGCGAGGCGCTGCGTGAATTGACTGGAATCGCCGGTCTGGTCGATCGGCGAATAGACGCCGCCGGCAATTTTGTCCTTGGCTCCGGCAAGGCCGGGCTCGAGCTCGACCAGCCGGTCGCGGCCGACGATCTCGATCGGCAGGCCATGTTCGGCGAGATAGCGGTAATTGTCGGTGCCGGTATCAAAGCTCTGCTGCGAGCGGAAGAAATACAGAATGCCTTTCTTGCGCTCGTCATAGTGGATGCCGGTGTCGGCGGAGATGGCGTTGATGCAGTTGCGCGAATAGAGCGCCAGGCGCAGCTTGATCTCGGTGTTGGCGCGCATGCGCTTATGCGTGCACTGGCGCAGGAAGCGCAGGCTCCAGGCGACAAAATACGGATCGAAGCGCAGCCGCACCTTGATGCCGAGATCGTGGTTGTAGAGGGCTCGCAGGAACGTTTTAAGCGCGGCGGGCGAAGCCCAGGCGGTGGCATCGCCGGGAGATACCAGGCCGGCATTCGACTGGCTGGTGCCGCGCGCCGCCGCCGGATGGCGCTCGATCACCGTGACTTCATGGCCGTCGCTGGCCAGACAATAGGCCGCCGCCGTGCCAACGACGCCGGCTCCAAGCACCGATATTTTCATGCCGCCCCCAACTCGAACACAGCCGAACGCCTGCACGCTCAGCCGTGAGGCCCTTCAATAGCGCCTCTGCCTCCTGCCGACGAGCCCTTACGGAGAGCCCGCGCTTAGCCCAGAGCCGAATTCTTGCTGGTCAGGATGCGCTCCCAGGCAAGCGCATCGGAGACGATCTGGTCGAGGTTGTCACGCTGCGGGGTCCAGCCGAGTTCGCCGCGGGCCAGCTCCGAATTGGCGACAACCGCGGCGGCGTCACCGGGGCGGCGCTCGCCCATCCGCACCTCGAAATCATGGCCGAAGACGCGGCGTACGCTGTCGATGACCTCGAGCACCGAATAGCCGTGGCTGTAGCCGCAATTGGCGACCAGGCTCGATCCGCCGGCACGCAGCCGCTGCAGGGCCAGCCGATGCGCCGCCGCCAGGTCGCTGACATGGATATAGTCGCGCATGCAGGTGCCGTCCGGCGTCGGATAGTCGGTGCCGAACACCTGCATGAAGGGGCGCTTGCCGAGCGCCGTCTCGCAGGCGACCTTGATCAGATGCGTGGCGCCGGGCGTCGACTGGCCGGTGCGGCCCTTCGGGTCGGCGCCGGCGACGTTGAAATAGCGCAGCGCCGTATAGCGCAGCCCATAGGCAATAGCCGCGTCGCGGAGCATCCATTCGCTCATCAGCTTGGACAGGCCGTAGGGCGATTCCGGCGCAAGCCTGGCGTCCTCGCGTACCGGCTCCAGGCCGGCGCCGCCATAGACGGCGGCGGTCGAGGAAAAGATGAAATTGGGCACGCCTTCGCGCACCGCGGTCTCGATCAGGGTGCGTGTCTTGCAGGTGTTATTCTCGTAATAGGCAAGCGGGTCGGCCACCGATTCGGGCACGACAATCGAGCCGGCGAAATGGATGATCGCGTCGACCTTGTTGTCGCGGATGATCGAGGCGACCAATTCCTTGTCGGCGACATCGCCGACGACGAGCTTTGCTTCCGGAGCCACCGCCCATTCAAAGCCGGTCGAAAGCCGGTCGAGGACGACGACGCTGTCGCCCGTGTCCAGCAACTCCCAGACCATATGGCTGCCGATATAGCCGGCACCGCCTGTCACCAAAACCGTCATCCGCATCCTCGCTATTCATGATTTATCGGAACTGTCTCAATCGTCGCCGTACTGGAAAACCTGCCGCCAGGCCATTACAATCTGCGGTAACCAGTCTCATCGGCGGGTGGCATTGTCCTGAAACAAGATTGATCCACATCAAGGGAATAGGCCACGTTCCGTGGTCGTTAGGAACAGGCCTGGGGCGTGGCATTTTGACCAAAACGGTGCGGTGGACGGCGAATAGGCCAATGACTATGATCCCGCGCAAAATTGGGAAGGCGACATGAATTACCAGCGGTTCTTCGAGGAAGCGATCGACCAGCTCCATGCAGAGCGTCGCTATCGCGTCTTCGCCGACCTTGAGCGTATCGTGGGAAAATTCCCGCGCGCCATCTGGCGTGCCAATGGCCGCGCCGAGGAAATCACCGTCTGGTGCTCCAACGATTATCTCGGCATGGGCCAGCATCCCGACGTCATCGCCGCGTTCCAGAAGGCGGCAGGCAAAATGGGATCGGGGGCCGGCGGCACCCGCAACATTTCGGGCACCAGCAACCCGCTGGTCGAGCTCGAACTGGAGCTTGCCGACCTGCACGACAAGGAAGCGGCACTGGTTTTCACCTCCGGCTTCGTTTCAAACGAAGCGTCGATCTCGACCATTGCAAAGCTGCTTCCCAATTGCCTGATCATCTCGGACGAGCTTAACCACGCTTCGATGATCGAGGGTGTGCGGCGCTCGGGCGCCGAGAAGAAGATCTTCCGCCATAACGACGTCGCGCATCTCGAAAGCCTGCTGCAGGCGGCCGGCCGCGAGCGTGCCAAGCTGATCGTCTTCGAGAGCGTCTATTCGATGGATGGCGACATCGCGCCGATCAAGCAGATCGTCGACCTCGCCGAGCGTTACAATGCGATGACTTATATAGACGAGGTCCATGCCGTTGGCATGTACGGGCCGCGCGGCGGCGGCATCACCGAGCGCGAAGGGCTGGCCGACCGCATCGACATCATCGAGGGCACACTGGCCAAGGCGTTCGGCACGCTTGGCGGCTACATCACCGGCACCAGCGCCGTGATCGACGCCGTGCGCTCCTATGCGCCGGGCTTCATCTTCACCACGGCGCTGCCGCCGGCGATCGCTGCCGCGGCAACCACCTCGATCCGCCATCTCAAGCGCTCGCAGGCCGAGCGCGACGCGCAGCTGCGTCAGGCGACGCGGACCAAGGAAGTGCTTGCCGCGGCCGGCCTGCCGGTAATGGAGTCACCTACCCACATCGTGCCGCTGCTGGTCGGCGATCCCGAGCTCTGCAAGATGGCCAGCGACCGCCTGCTCGGCGTGCACGGCATCTATATCCAGCCGATCAATTACCCGACAGTGCCGCGCGGCACCGAACGGCTGCGCATCACGCCGACACCGTTCCATTCTGACGCGCTGATTGCCTCCTTACAGGACGCGCTAGTCGAGACATGGGATGCGTTGGGGATTCCCTACGGTTCGGCCGGCCGGCCTTCAGTGGCCAAGAGCGACCGCGTCATTCCGTTGCTGGTGCCGAAGTCGGGCGGGTAACCTCCGCCGCTACGGGCACCATTGCGGAAGCCGCCTATCGGTGCCGCCTCATTTTTCAGTGCTGCGATGCCTGGCGCGAAGCTCAACACACCTCACACAGTCTTCATCCATTTCGCCAGCCGGTGCGCGGCTTCTTCGAGCTGGTCGAGGCGGCGGTGGAAGCATAGCCTGAGGAAAGCTTCGCCACCGGGGCCGAAGGCGGTGCCGGGGGCCAGGCCGACATTGGCGCGGTCGACCATGTCGAAAGCGGCAGCGCGGGAATCGGTGATGCCGTCGACGGCGAAGAACAGATAGAACGCGCCCTGCGGCACGGTGAACCGCGCCCTGCCGGTTTCGGCGAGAATGCCGCAGACGAGGTCGCGCGCCGCCCTCGCCCGCTCCACCTGTTCGACGATGAAGGCATCGCCCTCGTCGAGGGCGACGACGGCGCCGCGCTGCATGAACTGCGCAACGCCGGAAGTCGAATACTGGACCAGGTTCTCGAACACCTGCTGCAAGGCGGGATGGATCTTGATCCAGCCGATGCGCCAGCCGGTCATCGCCCAGTTCTTGGAAAAGGAATTGACGAACAGGATGCGGTCCTCATCGGCCATGATGTCGATGAACGACGCCGCGCGGCCATGGCCGTAGTGGAACAGCGAATAGATCTCGTCGGCAATGATCCACAGGCCCCTTTCGCGGGCGAGATCGAGGATTGCCTGCAGCGTCTCCTTGTCGGCGGTCCAGCCGGTCGGGTTGGACGGCGTGTTGACGAACAGCGCCTTGGTCCGTGGCGTGATCGCCGCTGCGATCTTGTCGACATCGCAGGACCAGCCATTGCCGGACTGATCAAGGGTGACTGCAACCGGAACGGCGCCGGCCACGCCGGCGGCGGCGGCGAAATTCGGCCATGCCGGCGACAGGTAGACAAGTTCGTCGCCCTTGCCGGCCACCGCGTCGATGGCCATCTGGATGGCATGCATGCCGGAGCCGGTGACGATGAATTCTTCGTTGGCGAAAGTCTTGCCGAAATGCCTGGTGTAGTAGCGGGCGAGCGCCTGCCTGAGTTCGGGAATGCCCCGCTGCCAGGTGTAGAAGGTCTCGCCGGCGGCCAGCGCCTTGGCGGCGGCATCGGTGATGAAGGCAGGCGTCGGCAGGTCGCCCTCGCCGGCCCAAAGCGGGATCATACCGTCGCGGCCGCGGCCACGATTCATGACGGCGACAATGCCGCTTTCGGGCGCCGCCCGCGCTTCGGCGCGCAGAGTATCGATCAGGGTCATGGATGGGTCCGTTTTCGTTTGCTCGACTGCTAGCGTGTTTCAGGGCGGACGAAAACAGAAAACCCCGGCCGCAAGCGACCGGGGTTTTGGTCCAGAAAGTTGCCGCAGGCGCTACTTTCTGGCGAGGAGATCGCGAATTTCGGTGAGCAGCGCGACGTCGGCTGGTGGCGGAGCGGCCGGGGTAGCCGGTTTCTCGCGCTCCAGCCGCTGGCGCAGATTGTTCACCGCCTTGACCATCAGGAAGATAATGAAGGCGAGGATAAGGAAGTTCAACGCCACGGTGATGAAGCTGCCATAGGCGAAGACCGCGCCCTGTTTCTTGGCATCCGCCAGCGATGTGGCGTTAACGGCCGAGGACAAGGGCAGAAAGTAGTTGTTGAAGTCTAATCCGCCCAAAATCGCCCCGATGACCGGCATGATGATGTCGTCGACCAGCGAGGTGACGATCTTGCCGAAGGCAGCGCCGATGATGACGGCGACGGCCAGGTCCACCACATTGCCCCTGGAAATGAATTCCTGAAACTCTTTCAGCATTCGACCCTCCTTTTCCTGACCGGCCGTGCTGCCGTCCACGCCCTCGGCATCGACCGGCAGGCAGAATAGCAAAAACCTGCGGTTGCGACAGGAGCAAAGACGTGTTTCCCCGGCCTGGATTGCGCGAAGCCGCGGCCATAATGCGCCGAAAGCCGCGATGGACTCGGTGGCCAAGCTGTGATTGCGTCTGCAAGGCCGGATGAAAAAGCCGGCGCAGGGAGGAAGTTCGAGGCGTGCAGGGCTGGTTCATCGTCATCATCGCGATCGCCTATGTGACGTTGCTGTTTGCTATCGCCAGCCTGGGCGACCGGCGCTCGACTTCATCCGGGCCTGGCCGCGCCCGGCCCTTTATCTATGCGCTCAGCCTCGCCATCTACTGCACCTCCTGGACCTTCTTCGGCTCGGTCGGGCTCTCCTCCGAGCGCGGCCTCGAATTCCTCGGCATCTATATCGGACCGGTTCTGGTGTTCGTGTTCGGCTTTCCGCTGCTGCAGCGCATCGTCAGGCTGGCAAAGACCGAGAAGATCACCTCGATCGCCGACTTTCTCGGCGCCCGCTACGGCAAGAGCTTCGCTGTCGCGGCGATCGCCACGCTGATCGCAACCATAGGCGCGGTGCCTTACATGGCGCTGCAATTGAAGGCGATCTCCGGCTCGGTCAGCCTGATGGTCGAGCACTATACCGGCTCGCCGCCGTCGTTCGATCCGTTCGTCAGCGACATCTCGCTTGTCGTTGCCATGCTGCTGGCGCTGTTTGCCGTGCTGTTCGGCACGCGCCATGCCGACGCCACCGAACACCAGGACGGTCTGGTGCTGGCGGTGGCGGTCGAGACCGTGGTCAAGCTCGCCGCCTTCCTGGCGATAGGCCTGATGGTCACGTTTCTGATCTTCGGCGGGCCAGGCGATATGTTCGACCGGCTCGCCGAAAACACGCAGGTGCGCCAGGCGATGGGCTACAACACCTCGCTCGCGACCTGGCTGGTACTGACATGCCTGAGCGGCTTTGCCATCCTCATGCTGCCGCGCCAGTTCTACGTCACCATCGTCGAGAACCGCAGCGAGGCTGAGCTGCGCACGGCGACATGGGTGTTTCCGCTCTATCTCGTGGCAATCAATCTGTTCGTGCTGCCGATCGCGCTGGCCGGCCTGGAACTGGTCGGCCCCAGGACCAGCAGCGACCTCTACGTGCTGTCACTGCCGCTGTTCAGCGGCCACGACGTTCTGGCCATGGCCGCCTTTATCGGCGGCCTGTCGGCGGCGACGGCAATGGTGATCGTCGAAAGCGTCGCGCTGTCGATCATGATCTCCAACGACCTGATCATTCCGCTGTTCGTGCGCCGGCTGCTGCGGACCACGACCTCAGAGAGCGAGGACTGGTCGACGCTCATCCTCAATGTGCGGCGGGCGGCGATCTTCATCATGCTGTTCATCGCCTTCCTCTACTACCGCGAGAGCACAAACAGCGCGCGGCTATCCTCGATCGGCCTGATGTCGTTCGCCGCGATCGCGCAGTTCGCGCCGGCAATGATCGGCGGCCTGGTCTGGCGCGGCGCCAACGGAAGGGGTGCGGCACTCGGCATGGTGGCCGGCATCGTCGTCTGGAGCTACACGCTACTGCTTCCCTCGCTCGCCGCGCCCGAGACCGGCATCCTCGTCCACGGCCTGTTCGGCTTCGATGCATTGCGGCCGCAAGCCCTTTTCGGCACCGTCGCCGAGCCGCTGAACCATGGCGTGCTGTGGAGCCTGTCGATCAACACGTTGTTTTTTGTGTTCGGCTCACTGTCGCGCGCGTCGGTGCCGCTGGAACGCATCCAGGCGTCGATCTTCGTGCCGCGCGAGGCGGGGCCGCTGCCGAGCCTGCGCCGCTTCCGCACCACGATCACCGTCAACGACCTCAAGGACACGATCGCGCGCTATCTCGGTGTCGAACGCACCGAGCGCTCCTTCCAGTCATTCGAGAAGAGCAGCGGCACTTCACTGCACGGCAACGAACAGGCCAGCATGGATGTCATCCGCTTCTCCGAGCAGCTTCTGGCCAGTGCCGTCGGCTCCTCCTCGGCGCGGCTGATCCTGTCGCTGCTGCTGCGCCGCAACGACCGCGAATCCAAGGACGCCTTCCGCCTGCTCGACGACGCCACCGAGGCGCTACAGCACAATCGCGACCTGCTGCAGATCGCACTCGACCAGATGGAACAGGGCATCACCGTCTTCGACCGCGATTTCCGGTTGATCTGCTGGAACCGCCAGTACCGGGCGCTGTTCGACCTGCCCGACGAGATGGGCCAGGTCGGCGTCTCGCTCGATCGTATCCTGCGCCACCTTGCCGAGCGCGGCGATATACCGCCAGACCAGCGCGTCACCATGCTGAACCGCCTGACCAGCTTCGTCAGCCCATGGCAGATGGAGCTGAAGACCAGCGGGCGTATCCTGGAATTGCGCTCCAATCCGATGCCGGACGGCGGCATCGTCGCCACCTATGCCGACATCTCAGGGCGCGTCGAGCAGGATCTGGCGCTGAAGCGCGCCAATGAATCGCTGGAACAGCGCGTGAAGAGCCGCACCGCCGAGCTCACCCGCGTCAACGAGGAGCTGGCGCAGGCGCAGATGCTGGCCGAAGAGGCCAATCTCGGCAAGACGCGCTTCCTCGCTGCCGCCGGCCACGACATCCTGCAGCCGCTGAACGCCGCCCGCCTCTATTGCTCGTCGCTGATCGAGAAGACCGGCAAGGGGCCTGCCGGCAAGGCGGCGATGAATATCGAATCGTCACTGGAATCGGTCGAGACCATCCTCGGCGCGGTGCTCGACATTTCGCGCCTCGATGCCGGCGCGATGAAGCCGGACGATACGAGCTTCGGCCTCGACGGGCTGCTGCGCCAGATCGGCAACGACTTCCGGCCGCTTGCCGCCGAAAAGAAGCTCGAACTCTCGATCATGCCGTCGTCGCTCAGCGTCATGACGGATCGAAATCTGCTGCGCCGGCTGATCCAGAACCTGGTCTCCAACGCCATCAAATATACGCGCCATGGCCGCATCCTGGTCGGCGTGCGGCGGCGCGGCGAACTGGCCGAGATCCAGGTTATCGACACCGGCATCGGCATTGCCGGCGACAAGCTCAACACCGTGTTCCGCGAATTCACCCGGCTCGACGAGGGCATGCGCGAGGCGGAAGGCCTCGGCTTGGGGCTCTCCATCGTCGACCGCATCGCCCGCGTCCTGCGCCTTGAAATCCGGATCTTCTCCAATCCCGGCAAGGGCACGCGCTTTTCCGTGCTGCTGCCGGTGGCGGCCGTGCAGGCACCGCGGCGCGAGGCCGAGGCGAAGCCGCCTGCCCGCGCTACGACCTCGCTTGCCGGGCTGCATGTGCTCTGCATCGACAATGACGGCCGCATCCTCGACGGCATGCGGCTGCTGCTCGAGGGCTGGGGCTGCAGCGTCGACACGCTTTCCGGCGCGGAGGATCTCGACAGGTCCGCCATGCATCGGCCGGACATTGTGCTTGCCGACTATCATCTCGACGACAAGACCGGCCTCGAATTGATCGCCCAGTTGCGTGCGATCCATGGCGAGGACCTGCCGGCCGTGCTGGTCACCGCCGACCGCTCCAGCGAGGTTCGCGCCGCTGCTGGCAGGCTCGACGTGCCGGTGATCAGTAAACCGCTGAAACCGGCGATGCTGCGCTCGATGATGGCCAGGGTCAGGCCGCTGGCGCCGGCGGCCGAATGAGAATCAGCCAGCCGCCTGAACCGGGTCGCTGCCGATCTTGGACAAAAGGATGACCGCCTGGGTGCGACTGTCGACGCCGAGCTTCTGCAGGATGGCCGAGACATGCGCCTTGATCGTCGCTTCGGAGACGCCGAGCTCATAGGCTATCTGCTTGTTGAGCAGTCCCTCCGCCAGCATGCCGAGCACGCGCGTCTGCTGTGGCGTCAGCGCCTGCAGCCGCTTGATCAGGTCGGAAATCTCGGGATCGCGCTCGACGCCGAGATCGACCCCGGCGGGTGCCGCGATATCACCTGCGAGCACCGACTGCACCGCATTGCGGATCTCTTCCATGCTGGCCGATTTGGAGATGAACCCCGAGGCGCCCAGGTCGAGCGCGCGCCGGATCGTCACCGGATCGTCATGCGCCGAGACCACCATCATCGGCGCCGCCGGATGGATGCCGCGCAACGAGATCAGGCCGGAAAGGCCGCTTGCGCCCGGCATCGAGAGGTCGAGCAGGACCAGATCGACATCCTCATTGGCCAGGACCAGCGCCTTGGCGCTTTCGAAATCGCCGGCCTCGTGAATGGCGGCAACATCTCCGATGCCGGCGAGTGCCTCCCTCAATGCACCGCGAAAAAGCGGATGATCGTCGGCGATGACGAATGTGTAGCCCAACGGTGATATCCCTCCCCGAATCCCGTTGGCGATTTTCCGCCTTGCAGGATCTGAACGATCATAACGCTACGCCGCTGTTCGGCGTGGCCGGCTTGCTATTCCCGCCCTAGGTCTTTTTGCGAATTGCCTAGGTCTTTTGCGAATTGGGCTTGGCGCCGTCTTCGTCCTTGTCCATGTCCTTGACGATATCCATGAAGCTGCGCAGGAAGCGCTCCATGTAGCCCATCGTCTTGTTGAAATCCTCCTCGCTGGGCAAAGTCGATTCGAAACGCGCGGCAAGCGAATTTTCGAGCTTGGCGACGCGTTCGTCGAGCGCCTTCACCGAATTTTGCAGCCGGTCGATCTGATCCTGGAAGGCGGCACGTTCGTCGGCCGCTGTCTTGCAGACGAGCTGACCGGAACGCTCCTCGCAGAGCGACATGGCGCCGGTCTGCGTATCCATGCGCACATAGCCATTGGCCGATTTTTCCAGCCGGTAGCGATCGGCTTCCTCGGAAAAGGCCGAAGCTGCGACAAGCGAGACCAGTGCTGCGGGGATCAAGACGTGTTTCAGACGCATGTTTTCCTCCATGAGCCAGTCGGCGCAATCTATCACAGTTTGCGCCGGAATTGGGGAAGAACCTGAAATGGGGAAGAACGCGGGCCTGCCCTTCCCCGCGTCGTCGGTTCGGACTATAGCGCAACGATGTCCGAGATCATCTACAAGATAGTTCCCGAGGCGCTGTGGCGCGAGGCTGAACGAGAAGGCCGCTTCACCGGCGCGCCGATCGACGTCGCCGATGGCTTCATCCATTTTTCCACCGCCGGGCAGGTTCGGGAAACGGCAGCCAAGCATTTCGCCGGCCAGAGCGGGTTGCTGCTGGTCGCCGTCGACGGCGCGCACCTCGGCGATGCGCTGAAATACGAGGTCTCGCGCGGCGGCGCCTTGTTCCCGCATCTTTATGGCGGGCTCGGCCTCGATGCGGTCGTCTCGGTGCAGGCATTGCCGCTCGGTGCCGACGGCCGGCACGAATTCCCGGCGCTGGAGGCCGAATGAGCGCGTTCGACCGGATCGGCCAGAAACTGCTGTTCACGCTCGATCCGGAAACCGCGCATGGGCTGTCGATTGCCGCGCTGAGATGCGGCCTGCCGGTCGCCGGGCGCCCTTTGCGAGACGACAAGCTAAAGGTCAGCCTTTGCGGGCTCGATTTCCCGAACCCGCTCGGCATGGCGGCCGGCTACGACAAGAATGCCGAAGTGCCGGACGCACTGCTCGGCCTCGGCTTCGGCTTCGCCGAGGTCGGCACGATCACGCCGCTGCCGCAGACGGGCAATCCGAAGCCGCGCATCTTCCGGCTGCCTTCGGACGGGGCAGTGATCAACCGGCTGGGCTTCAACAATGAAGGCCACGCCGCCGCGGAAAAACGTCTTGCTGCCCGCAAGGGCCGCGCCGGCGTCGTCGGCGTCAACGTCGGGGCCAACAAGGACAGCGCCGACCGCGTCGGCGACTATGAGCGCGGCGTGATCAGGTTTGCGCGATACGCCGGCTATCTGACGATCAACATCTCCTCGCCAAACACGCCGGGCCTGCGCAACATGCAGGCGCGCGAACAGCTTGGTGAACTCCTGTCGCGGGTCATGGCCGCGCGTGCGGCGGCACCGGCAAAGCCGCCCGTCTTCCTCAAGATCGCGCCGGACCTGGTCGAGGCCGAACTGGAGGACATCGCCGCCGAGATCACCGACAAGCAAATAGACGGCGTCATCATCTCCAACACCACGATCGCGCGACCCGGCCTGCGCAACGCCGGCATTGCCGGCGAGACCGGCGGGCTTTCGGGAAAACCCTTGTTCGAGCGCTCGACCATCGTGCTGGCAAGGATGCGAAAACTGCTTGGCCCGGATTCCGCCATCATCGGCGTCGGTGGCGTCGATTCCGCCGAGACGGCGCTGGAAAAGATCCGTGCCGGCGCCGATCTCGTCCAGCTCTATACCGGCATGATCTATGCCGGGCCGGCGCTGCCGGGGCGCATTCTTTCCGGCATGGTCCGTTTCATGGACAGTCAAGGGCTGAAATCGCTGCGCGAGCTTCGCGACAGCCGCCTCGATCACTGGGCGACGAAACCGCTTTAGCGATCAGTTAAAGGCCGTGCGCACCCGCAGCCGCAATGTAGCGAGCAGGCTAAAGCCGCGCACCAGCAGGAACACGTGCAGCGCGGCCCACAGGCCGTGATTGCCGAACGCCGGTGCCAGGATCAGCAACGCGGCGCTGAACGCCAGGAACGACAACAGCATCATGTTGCGCATGTCGCGCGACCATGTCGCGCCGATGAACACCCCGTCCATCTCGAAGGCCAGCGCGCCGCTGAGCGCAGTGAACGCCGCCCACGGCAGGTAGATGTCGGCAATGGCGCGGACGTCTGTCGAGGTCGTGATCAGGGCGATCAGATCCGTGCCCTCCAGCAACAAGAAGAGCGTCGCAGCGCCGGCCAGACCGAGCCCCCAGAACAGCGTCAGCCGCACCGCCTGGTCAAACGCCGTGGCGGCACGGGCGCCGATGGCGCGCCCGGCGAGCTGTTCGGCGGCGGTGGCGAATCCATCGAGGAAATAGCCGGCAACCAGGAAGAGGTTCATCAGCACGGCATTGGCGGCCAGCGTCAGAGTGCCGAACTGCGCGCCCTGGCGGGTGAACAGCGCGAAGGCGGCGAGCAGTGAGAAGGAGCGGATCATGATATCGCGATTGAGCGACATCATGCGCAGGAATGCCGCCAGATCGAGCACGCGATGGCGTGGCAGCCTGGGTGCGGCCCAGAAGCGCCGGCCGACGATGGCGAGACCAAGCAGCATGGCGACGAATTCGCCGGTGAGCGTCGCCCAGGCGACGCCGGCAACACCCCAGCCAAGCTCCAGGCCAAGCAGGAAGCAGAGGGCGATGTTAATGCCGTTCAGTATCAATTGCAGCATCAGCCCTAGCCCGCCCTCGCCGCGCCCCAGCACATAACCAAGGATGGCGTAATTGATAAGCGAGAACGGTGCTGCGAGCATCCTGATGCGGATATAGACGTCCATCGCCGCGCCGACGCGCGGCTCGGCGCCGATGAACCATTGCCCGGCAGCCGAAACCAGGGGCGCAAGTGCGGCAAACACGATGCCGGCGACGACCGCGATCAGCACGGCGCGCCAGAACACCGCCTGCTCCTCCAGTGCATCGCCGCGCCCGAAGGCCTGGGCGACGAGGCCGGTGGTGCCGGAGCGCAGGAAGTTGAAGGTGGTGAAAACGACGTCGAAGATCAGGGCGCCGGCCGCCAGGCCGCCGAGAAGGGCGGCGTCGCCGAACTGTCCGACCACCGCCGTGTCGACAATTCCGAGCAACGGCGTCGTCAGATAGGCAAGCGTCATCGGCACGGCGATGGCGAGCACCGAACGGTTGGTGACGACGAAAGCCCTGGCTTCGGTGACGTGGGCTTCGGTGGGTACAGCCTGCTCCAAACGTGTGTTGCTTCCTGTTGCGGCTTGATCGGCTAGCCGATGTGCCCCAGTTTGCGGACCTCGCGCAACCATCCATCCCGGCATGGTCAACCGAAACCCGCCTCTGGCGCACCGGCCGTCCCATGTCCTTGCAGATCGTTCATCATCCCGATTACGACGCCGGTTTCGCCGTCAACCACCGCTTCCCGATGAGCAAATATCCGCTGCTGATGGACGCCTTGCGGGCACGCGGCCTGGCGCGGCCCGAAGCGCTCAACACACCAGCGGTGGCACGGCCATCATGGCTGAAGCTTGCCCACGCGGCAGACTATGTCGACCAGGTGCTTGCCTGCGACGTGCCGGTGAGGATCGAGCGCGAGATCGGCTTTCCCGTGGGACCGCGGGTTTCGCTGAGGGCGCAGCTCGCAACGGCCGGCACGGTGATGGCGGCGCGGCTGGCTTTGCTGAACGGAATCGCTTGCAACACGGCCGGCGGCAGTCATCACGCGCGGCGCGCGCAAGGCGCCGGCTTCTGCACCTTCAACGACGTGGCCGTTGCCGCGCTGGTGCTGCTCGCCGAAGGTGCCGCCCAAAACATCCTGGTCGTCGACCTCGACGTGCATCAGGGCGACGGCACGGCGGATATCCTGAACGACGAGCCGCGCGTGTTTACCTTCTCCATGCATGGCGACCGCAACTACCCCGCGCGCAAGATCGCCTCCAACCTCGACGTCGCCCTGCCCGACGGCACCGGCGATGCAGCCTATCTGGAGCGGCTGGGCGCCATCCTGCCGGAGCTGTCGGCGCGAAAGCGCTGGGATCTCGTCTTCTACAATGCCGGCGTCGATGTCCATGCCGAGGACCGGCTCGGCAGGCTGGCGCTGTCGAATGACGGGCTGCGCGCCCGCGACGATATGGTGATCCGCCATTTCCGCACGCTAGGCGTCCCGATGTGCGGCGTTATCGGCGGCGGCTATTCGACGGATGTCGCAGCACTTGCCGCACGCCACGCCATCCTGTTCGAGGTGGCTGCGGGCTACGCGTGAAAGGCTGTTTGTTTGAGCATGATCTTTTCCGAAAGCCGGTTCCCACTTTTTGGGATCATGCTCTACTTCCTGAAATTGGCGATCCTGAGCAGGATGAAGGCCGGCACGACGATCGCGGCACCGAGCAGGATGTAGCCGAGGAAGCGGTCGATGGCGTGGAAGCCCAAATTCCACAGGTCGATGAAGAATTTGCGGATGCCGTAGAGCACGTCCATCGGCGACCAGCCGAAGGCGTTCATGACCAGGCCGACGAGGAACGACACCACAAGCAGCTTCAAGATCACCCGGAGCGGCGTATCGCCGAGAAAGCGGTTCAGTGCGGACAAGGCCTGTCTCCACAGTCGGGTGCCGCGATTCGGGCACATGCCCAGAAATACGCAGTTGACCGCCCGGCATCAAGCCGAGCCCTCAAACCGGATTGCGCATCGGCGCCGGGCCATGATATCGGAGGAACCAGCGCGGGTATGATGTAATGGTAGCTTGTCAGCTTCCCAAGCTGAACGCGCGGGTTCGATTCCCGCTACCCGCTCCAGCTTTTGCCACACGGGTTGCGCCTGAGTTGGCGATGTTGAAAACTTGCGGCTTTACAGGCAGTTTTACAGCTCGGCTGGCCGTCCTTCATCTGTTTGGCCGATGTGCCAGTTCGTCGAATATCTCACATTGAGGGTCGGCGGGGCCTCGAATGACCCCAACCGGAATGTCTACCCTTGGCCCGCTGGCTTCTGCTGGCGGGCTTTTTTTGAGCATCACGCAGCAGTTGTGGCCGACGTGCATCGGCGCCGCTGCTGGTGGGCCTGTCTGGTCGTCTGGCCGGCCACGGGATGCGCCCCGCTACCCGCTCCAATCCTCAGCCCACCTCCCGCAAAATAAAATCGTGCAGCATCTTGGCCGCCGGCGACAGCGCGCGGTTCTTTACCGTGATCAGGCTGTAGGGCCTGACCTCGATGTCGAACTCGGTCTGGACGACGTCGATGGCGCCGTCGAGCCCTTCGGGGTTCTGAATGAACTTCGCGACCTGGATCGACACCGGCGCGATCGCGTCGGATTGCGCGACCATGACCAGAGTCAGTAACAGCGAGCTGGTGTTGAGGATGCGATCCGGCAGCGCGATGTTGCGGTTCAAAAAGTTGCTTTCCATGGCTTGGCGCAGCGGCGAGCCGCCCGACTGGAAAACCCAGTCATAGGCGGCGGTGTCTTCCAACCGCACTGCCTTGCCCTTGGTCAGCGGGTGGCCGCGGCGCACGATCAGGCAGGCCTTCTCGACGCCGATGACGCGGGCCTCGAACAGCCGCGGATTGAGGTCGTCGGGGATGCGGGCGATGATGAAATCGTGCCGAGAGGCGATCAGCTCGCGCGCCAGCACGTTCGAGGTCTCGACCTGCATGGTGATCTCGATGCGCGGATAGAGGCGCCGGATCTCGCGGATCGCCGGCACCGCCAGCTCGATCGCCGGTGCCGTGACCGCGCCCAGGAACACCGAGCCGCCCTTGCCCGCCTTGAGCTCGAAGATCTCGCGGTCGACCTCGCGCATCTCGAGCAGGATCGACCGCGCGCGCCGTGCCAACGCCTTGCCATAGGGCGTCAGCGTGATGCCACGCGGCAGCCTTTCGCAGAGCTTGACGTCGAGCACCGCCTCCATCTCGGCGATCATGCGCGAAGCCGCCGGCTGCGAGATGTTCATGACCTGGGCCGCGGCACTCACCCGGCCGTGCTCGTCGAGGGCTGCGATCATACGCATGTGACGCAGGCTCAAGCCGCTGCGCAGCAGGGTTCCGCCATCGCGCGGAATCTCATCGTAACCGGCTGATATTCCACCAGGATTTCGCAGCGCCGCCATGATTTTTCCCTACTCCTACGCCCGGCGCGCCAGCTGGATCCGGCAGCGTCGTCACTAGCCTAAGCCATATCAGTCTCGATATAGCAACCATCAAAGATCGCATTTGACAGTTATGGCAAAGCGACACACCCTTCGCGCGTCCTGAGACTTGACGGTCGGTGACGAGGGAAAACTCGTATCGATTGAACCAGAGTTTCGGGGCCGATTGGGAGGATACCGGAGATCGATTGACGGCAGCGGCGCGTTTGGCGCTCCTGCACGATTGCGCGGCCCACGAAACCCAAGGGTACGCGTCCATCAACCAGGGAGAGTTAATGTGAAGATTATCAAGACACTGGCCGCCGTCGCGGCCCTAGGCATCGCGGCTATGACGCTGCCGGCGCAAGCGGGCGAAGGCCTGGTCGGCGTGCTGATGCCCACCAAGACCTCGCAGCGCTGGATCAACGACGGCGACGCCGTCAAGTCCCAGCTCGAGGCTCTGGGCTACACTGTCGACCTGCAATACGCGCAGGACGACATTCCGAACCAGCTCAGCCAGCTGGAAAACGAAATCACCAAAGGCCCGAAGGCGCTGATCATCGCTTCGATCGACGGCACCACGATGGGGGATGCGCTGCAGAAGGCGAATGACGCCGGCGTCGTCGTCGTCGCTTACGACCGCCTGATCAAGAAGACGCCAAATGTCGACTACTACACCACCTTCGACAATTTCGGCGTCGGCGTCATCCAGGCCAAATCGCTGCTCAAGGGCCTCGGCTATCCCGAGAAGAAAGGCCCGTTCAACATCGAGCTGTTCGGCGGTTCGCCGGACGACAACAATGCGTTCTTCTTCTATAACGGCGCCATGTCGGTTCTTCAGCCGCTGATCGACGACAAGACCCTCGTCGTGAAGTCCGGCCAGATGGGCATGGACAAGGTCGGCACGCTGCGCTGGCTGGCGGCAACCGCCCAGGCCCGCATGGACAATCTGCTCTCCGCCAACTACTCGGACGGCAGCCGCGTCGATGGCGTGCTCTCGCCCTATGACGGCCTGTCGCGCGGCATCATCGCTTCGCTGCGCGCCGTAGGCTACGGCACTGCCGATCAGCCATGGCCGATCGTCACCGGACAGGACGCCGAGACCGCTTCGGTCAAGGCGATCATCGCCGGCGAGCAGTATTCGACCGTGTTCAAGGACACCCGCGAACTCGCCAAGGCGACGGTCGAACTCGTCGACAAGGTGCTCTCGGGCGGCAAGCCGGAAGGCCTCGACACCACGACCTACAACAACGACGTCAAGGTCGTTCCCTCGATCCTGTTGACGCCGCATGACGTCGACAAGTCGAACTACCAGGCGCTGGTGGTCGACTCCGGCTACATCAAGGCCGAAGAACTGAAGTAATCGCGGTTACAAAGCCTGGGGTCCTGCGCAGGCAGGGCCCCTTTTCGTTGGCGAGCCAGCCCGGTATTGTTTGCGGACCTCGCAGGAGTGGTATTCTCAATGGCATCGACGATTTTGGAGATGCGCGACATCACCAAGACGTTTCCCGGCGTCAAGGCGCTGTCGAACGTCAAGCTCATGGTCGAGGAAGGCGAGATCCATGCCGTGGTCGGCGAGAACGGCGCCGGCAAGTCGACGCTGATGAAGGTGCTGTCGGGTGTGTATCCGTCCGGCACCTATGACGGCCAGATCATCTATCGCGGCGATGAGTGCCATTTCAAAGGCATCCATGACAGCGAGCGCAAGGGCATCGTCATCATCCACCAGGAGCTTGCGCTGGTGCCGATGCTGTCTATCGCCGAAAACATATTTCTCGGCAACGAGCAGGCCAAATACGGCGTCATCGACTGGAATGCCAACGAGACGCGCACCAGCGCCCTGCTCAAGAAGGTCGGCCTCAAGGAAGACCCCAACACGCTGATCACCAATATCGGCGTCGGCAAGCAGCAGCTGGTCGAGATCGCCAAGGCGCTCAGCAAAGAAGTGAAGCTGCTCATTCTGGACGAGCCGACGGCGAGCCTGTCCGAAAAGGACAGCCAGGCGCTGCTCGATCTGCTGCTCGAATTCAAGCGGCAGGGCATCACTTCGATCCTGATCTCCCACAAGCTCAACGAGGTGAACCGGGTCGCCGACAAGGTCACGATCATCCGTGACGGCCGGACCATCGAGACGTTGGCCAAGAAGGACATCTCGGAGGACCGCATCATCACCTCGATGGTCGGCCGTTCGCTCGACGACCGCTACCCGCCGCGAGAGCCGAAGATCGGTGAGACCGTTCTCGAAGTGAAAAACTGGTCGGTCTACCATCCCATCCATGCCGAGCGGCAGGTCATCAAGGGCATCAACCTCAACGCCCGCAAGGGCGAGGTGGTCGGCATTGCCGGGCTGATGGGCGCCGGCCGGACCGAGTTTGCCATGAGCCTGTTCGGCCGGTCCTATGGCCGTCGCATCACGGGCGAGGTGTTCCTTAACGGCAAGCCGATCGATGTCTCTTCGGTGAGCAAGGCGGTGGAACACGGCATCGCCTATGTTACGGAGGACCGCAAGACCTACGGTCTCAACTTGATCGACCATATCAAGCATAACATCACGCTGGCCAACCTGCCCGGCGTCTCGCGCCATGGCGTTATCGACGATTTGCGCGAGCTTTCCGTCGCCAACGATTATCGCGGCAGGACCAATATCCGCGCCTCAAGCGTCTACCAGATGACCGGCAACCTTTCTGGCGGCAATCAGCAGAAGGTGGTGCTGTCGAAATGGCTGTTCGCCAATCCGGAAGTGCTGATCCTCGACGAGCCGACACGCGGTATCGATGTCGGCGCCAAATATGAAATCTATACGATCATCGCGCGTCTCGCCTCCGAGGGTAAGGCAATCATCGTCATCTCGTCGGAAATGCCCGAACTGCTCGGCATCACCGACCGCATCTACGTCATGAACGAAGGACGCATCGTCGGCGAAATGGCGGCGAGCGACGCCAGCCAGGAAAAGATCATGCGCGCCATCGTCCGTGGAGAAGGGAAAGCATCATGAGCACCGAAAGCGCTCCCGGGCCGCAAACCGGCGTCGCCCAGGATATACAACAGGCACCTCGCATTGCCGTCTCGGCGCTGGTCACCAATCTGCGCGAATACGGGTTGGTGCTGGCGTTGATCGCAATCATGGTGTTCTTCCAGTTCACCACGTCCGGAACGCTGTTCAAGCCGGTGAACCTCAGCAATCTCGTGCAGCAGAACAGCTTCATCATCGTGATGGCGCTGGGCATGCTTCTGGTGATCGTTTCGGGCCATATCGATCTCAGCGTCGGCTCAGTCGCCGGCTTCATCGGCGCACTGGCGGCGATGATGATGGTTATCTGGCCGCTTGGCCCATTGAGCAATCCGCTGGTGGTGTCGATCATCTGCCTGATCGTGGGTGGCGCGATCGGCGCGGCACAAGGCTACTGGATTGCCTATCACCGAATACCGAGCTTTATCGTCACGTTGGCGGGCATGCTGATCTTCCGCGGCATCTGTCAGGCGCTGCTGGGTGGCGGGTCTTCCGTGGGGCCGCTTCCAGTCGGCTTCAAGGCGCTGAGTTCCGGCTTCATTCCGGACCTGATCGGCCCATTGACGCTGATACCACCGACCGTGAACGCCGCCGGCAAAACCATTGTCGGCAGCGGCCTGACGCTGCACCTGACGACTATCGTGATCGGCCTCGCCGCCGTGCTCGCCTATGCCTATTTCGGGCTCAGGGCGCGGCGCACCCGCGAGCGGCATGGCTACGAAGCCGAGCCTTTCTCGCTGTTCGTCGTCAAGACCCTGGTGATCAGCGCGCTGGCACTGTTTCTGGTCTACCAATTCGCCACCTATAGGGGCCTGCCCATCGTTCTCATGGTGATGGGCGTGCTGATCGCGTTGTTCGTCTTCGTTACCAAACGCATGACGATCGGACGCCGCATCTATGCGATGGGCGGCAATGCCAAGGCAGCCCAGCTATCGGGCATCAAGACCGAACGGCTGACGTTGATGGTGTTCATCAACATGGGCGTGCTGTCGGCACTCGGCGGCCTGATTATCGCGGCGCGCCTGGGGCAGGCGGTGCCGGCGGCGGGCCTCGGCAGCGAACTCGACGTCATCGCCGCGGTGTTCATTGGTGGCGCTTCGGCGATGGGCGGCGTCGGCCAGGTCATCGGCGCGGTAGTCGGCGGTTTCATTATGGGCGTCATGAACAACGGCATGTCGATCATGGGCGTCAATGTCGACTGGCAGCAGGTGGTCAAAGGCCTGGTGCTGCTCGGCGCCGTCGTCTTCGACGTCTACAACAAGAACAAGGCTTGAGAGGCAACCAGGAGGCATACGGGTCACATCGCGGCGCTGCCGGGCGGCGCGAAGAAGTCCCCCGAGGGACCTGACCCGCGAGCGCAATCCGGACGAAGAATTTCAACCGCGGCGTGGACAGGGTCCGAGCCGCGCCGGGTAGGGTTTGCCAAGAAGGCAGGCCGCAATTCAGAGAGGGTTACCATGCTGATCTCACAGATCCTCGACGACGCCGAGACGATCCGCGTCGTTGCCCGCAACGGCGGCAAGACCCGCGTCATCAACGGCGCTCGCAGCGTCTATTCGCTGGCGATGGAAGCCGCGCGCACCGGCACCGGGCTTGTCGCCCTGATCGAGCGCAAGGGCTTCGGCGAAACCGTCGATCTCGACGCAGCCTACAAGAAGGGACGGCTGCTGTCGCCGATCAACCATCCCGATCCGGCGCATCTCCATCTCACCGGCACCGGGCTGACGCATCTCGGCTCCGCCGCGACCCGCGATTCCATGCACAAGAAGCTCAGCGATGGCGGCGAGGAACAGCTGACCGATTCCATGAAGATGTTCCGCATGGGGCTGGAGGGCGGCAAGCCGGCGAAGGGCCAGATCGGCGTGCAGCCCGAATGGTTCTACAAGGGCAACGGTACCATGGCAGTGGCGCCCGGCGCGGCGCTCATGTCGCCCGCCTTCGCCCAGGATGCCGGCGAGGAGCCGGAAATCGCCGGAATCTATGTGATCGGCGACGACGGCGCCCCGTTCCGCGTCGGCTTCACGCTGTCGAACGAGTTTTCCGACCACGTCACCGAGCGCGTGAATTATCTCTTCCTCGCCCATTCGAAACTGCGCAACGCCTCGTTCGGGCCGGAGATCCTGATCGGCGACCTGCCGTCCGACATTCGCGGCGCTTCACGCATCCTGCGCCACGGCAAGCTGCTTTGGGAAAAGCCGTTCCTGTCGGGCGAGGCGAACATGTCGCACACCATTGGCAATCTCGAGCATCACCACTTCAAATACTCGGCCTTCCGCCAGCCGGGCGACGTGCATGTGCACATGTTCGGCACGGCGACGCTGTCCTTCGCCGACGGCATCAGGACGGAGGCCGGCGACGTGTTCGAAATCGAGGCGCAGGATTTCGGCCTGCCGCTGCGCAACCCGCTCGAAATCGAGCAGCCGGTGAAGGTGGCGGTGAAGGCGCTTTGAGCCGGCATAGCCGCAAGTAAGGGGAAGCTCAGCGCGCCGCGCGGAAATGCTTGGACAGTTTTAGGCCCTGCGCCTGATAGTTGGAGCCGAGATCGGTGCCGTAGAGTGCCTGCGGCCGTTTCAGCATGTGCTCGTAGACCAGCCGCCCGACGATCTGGCCATGGTCGAGAATGAACGGCACTTCGTGGCTACGCACCTCGAGCACCGCCCGGCTGCCGGTGCCGCCCGACGCCGAATGGCCGAAACCGGGGTCGAAGAAACCGGCATAATGGACGCGAAACTCGCCGACCAACGGATCGAAGGGCGTCATTTCGGCGGCGTAGAGCGGCGGCACATGCACCGCCTCGCGTGACACCAGGATATAGAATTCGTCCGGATCGAGCACCAGCTCGCCGGCACCGCTCTTGTAGAGCGGCTCCCAGAAATCGACGACATCCTGCGCGGCGCGCTTGTCGACGTCGACCAGGCCGGTGTGGTGCTTGCCGCGATAGCCGACCAGCCCGTCCTTGTCACCGTCGAGGTCGATCGACAACGCGATGCCGCCGCCTGAGATGTTGGGCGGCTCGGTGGCGACCAGCATCTCGGCGCGATGCAGGTCGTGCAGTTCGCTTTCCGACAAAAGCGCATTGCCGGTGCGGAACCTGATCTGCGACAGCCGCGAGCCGGTGCGCACGACGATCGGGAAGGTGCGCGGGCTGACCTCCAGATAGAGCGGGCCTTCATAGCCGGCGGCGATCTTGTCGAACTCGTGGCCGCGGTCGGTCATTACCCGAGTGAAGATGTCGAGCCGCCCGGTCGAGCTCTTCGGGTTGGCCGAAGCCGAAATATGCGCGGGCAGCGCCAGGCTTTCGAGCAGTGGCACGATGTAGACGCAGCCGGTTTCGAGCACGGCACCTTCGGCGAGGTTGATCTCGTGCAACTTCAGCCGGTCGAGCTTGTCGACAACTCTGTGGTCGGGGCCGGGCAAGAAGGAAGCACGCACGCGCCAGGCCTTGTCGCCGAGCCTGAGGTCAAGGCTGGCCGGCTGGATCTGGTCGGCATCGAGCGCGCGCGGCGATTTCAGCGCGCCCGTCTGGAACAGCGCGGAAATATCCCGATCGGGAAGAATGCCTGTCTGCCGCAAGGGTCTGGCTCCGTTCGAACACCGGGCGAGGTCTTGTTTCGTCACAGGTCCTTGCCACAAACCGTGGACGCCTTTGGCACCTGCTTGGTACAACCGTCTTAATCATGCCGGCAATTGACGCAAGCGTGGTGCGGGTCTAAAGCTCGTTATCCCGTGGTGATTTGGCCGGTCGGCTTGCAGCCACGTTAAACAAGTCGCTAAAGGACCGTCGGGCCGCAAGGCCATATGGACCGGTTGCGACTTTCGCGACCGGTTTTTTGTTGTTTGGACCATTTTTGGTGTTTGGATAGAATGATGACCAAGAAGCGCGACTGGAAGCCTCAGACCGCACTCGTGCATGCCGGGACGCTGCGTTCCGGCTTCGGCGAGACCTCCGAGGCGATGTATCTCACCCAAGGCTATGTCTACGAGACGGCGCAAGCGGCGGAAGCCCGCTTCAAGGGGGAGGAGCCGGGCTTCATCTATTCGCGCTATGCCAATCCGACGGTCGACATGTTCGAAAAGCGTATGTGCGCGCTGGAAGGCGCCGAGGACGCGCGCGCTACGGCGTCCGGCATGGCGGCGGTGACGGCAGCGCTGCTGTGCAGCGCCAGGGCGGGCGACCATATCGTGGCGGCGCGCGCACTGTTCGGCTCCTGCCGCTGGGTGGTCGAGACGCTGGCGCCGAAATACGGCATCGGGGCAACGCTGGTCGACGGCACCGACGTCGCCAACTGGGAACAGGCGGTCAAGCCGAACACCAAACTGTTCTTCCTGGAAAGCCCGACCAATCCGACGCTGGAGGTGGTAGACATCGCCGCCGTCGCGGCACTTGCCAACTCGATCGGCGCCAGGCTGATCGTTGACAATGTCTTCGCCACGCCCTTGCAGCAAAAACCCTTGCAGCTCGGCGCCCACATCGTCGTCTATTCGGCAACGAAGCATATTGACGGCCAAGGGCGCTGCCTTGGAGGCGTTATCTTGTCGGACAAAAAATGGATCGACGAGAACCTGCATGACTATTTCCGCCACACCGGCCCCAGCCTCTCGCCCTTCAATGCCTGGACCCTGCTGAAAGGCCTGGAGACGCTGCCGCTACGCGTCCGCCAGCAGACGGAAAGTGCCGGCCGCATAGCGGATTTCCTCGCCGAGCGCCCGCAAATCGCCCGTGTCATCTATCCCGGCCGTGCCGACCACCCGCAAGCGGCCGTGGTCAAGAAGCAGATGTCGGGCGGCTCAACGCTGATCTGCCTGGATGTGAAGGGCGGCAAGCAGGCGGCCTTTGCTTTCCAGAACGCGCTCGACATCGTGCTGATTTCCAACAATCTCGGCGACGCCAAGAGCCTGATCACCCATCCGGCGACGACCACACACAAGAACTTGACCGATGAGGCCCGCGCCGAGCTCGGCATCGGGCCGGGCACGCTCAGGCTTTCCGTCGGCCTGGAAGATACCGACGATCTGCTCGAAGATATCGAGCAAGCGCTGAGAGCCGCCGGATAGGGCTGACCGAACAGAGGTGAGCGGGGGGCGCCGATCAGGCGCCGGACGGGGTCTCTTCCAGCTCCGCGACGGCCTTGGTCTGGATGGTCATAACGTTGCCGCGCCAGTCGACGGCGCCGCTCAGCCAGCCGCGCGCCCATATCGCCGGCAGCATGCAGTCGCGAACCATCATCGCCAGGATGGTGCGCAGCGACAGGTGCCATCCTTTGACCCAGGCCAAGGCACATTCCGGCAGGTAGGCCGCGACCAGCACGGCGATGGCGGTTGCCGGCAGGCTGACGCCGGCGTCAGCCGCCGCGATCAGCGCAAGCAGCAGCGGCGGCGCCGCGCCGATCAGGATCTCGGGGGCGAAGAACAGCGCGAAGGTGACGCGGCGCAGCCGCGCCCAACGCGCCTGCCGAGACCAGATCTCGCCAAGCGTGCGCCGGCCGAGCGGCTGTTCGAAGGGCGAAGCGACAAGATTGACGCGAAGTCCGAGCCGGTTGACCAGCTTGGTCGCGGCGGCGTCCTCGGCGATCTCGGCGGCCAGTGCGCGGATGCCGCCATTGGCGTCAAGCATCGGCTTGTTCCACAACATGCTCTTGCCCTGGGCGAAGCCAAGGCCGAGCGCCTCTCCAGCGTACTGCCAGCGTGCCTGCAGTGTGTTGAGAAAGGCGCATTCGACCTCCCCCCAAAACCCTTCAGGCCGCGAGCCGATCGGCGTCGAGCAGACGAGGCCGGTGTCGGGCCGCCATGCCGCCATCAGCTGCTGGACATAATCGCTCGGCATAAGCACGTTGGAATCGGCAAGGATGACCCAGCGATAAAGCGCCGCTTCCCAACCCTTCACGCAATTGTTGAGTTTCGGATTGCCGCTGATGCGGTCGTCGCCGACGAGCAGCCGGGCGCGTATAGCCGGAAAACGCGCCATTGCAGTGGTGATCGACTTGACCACGGGGTCGTCGGCATGGGCGACGCAGAAGATGAGTTCGTAGCGCGGCCAGTCGAGTGAGAAGGCGCGCTCCAGCGTCTCCTCGGTAAACGGCTCGACGCCGCGCGCCGGGACGACGATCGATACCGGTGGCACGGTGGCGGCCGGCGATGCGATCCTAGCTGCTCGCTTCAGCTTCAGCGAAGCTAACAGGATGCTGGCGAGATTTGAAAGAAGGAGAGCTATGGAAAAGAGGGCGGCTGCGAATGTCGGTTCCATCGAGATCTGGTCACTCCAGAAATGCTGGCCGCATGACGGCCGTTTTCAACAATTCGACAGAACACCGAGTCGCCCGGCACAAGCCTGCACACCATCATTGTCATGTGTCACTTAAATGACATTGTTTTTCGGCACCTGCGCTTGAGTCGGGCAAGGAGATGACGCGCATCGTTGATCAAACTGCGCTGAGCGTCGAAAGTTCCGTCTACATTGCTTTGGAGCAGTTCATGTACAGCGCCGTCACCCGCAACATCGAAGTGCAGGTCAGGCCGTTCTATCTGGAGGATCATTCCGACCCGCCGCAAAACCGCTATGTCTGGGGCTACCAGGTGACCATCGACAATCGGTCGGACGAGTTCGTGCAGCTTCTGTCGCGCTACTGGCACATTACCGACGGCACCGGCAAGGTCGAGGAAGTGCGCGGCCCCGGGGTCGTCGGCGAGCAACCCGGACTCAACCCCGGCGACAGCTATCAGTATACGTCTGGATGCCCGCTCTCGACCCCGTCCGGCATCATGGTCGGGCACTACACAATGCGCAACAAGCGGGGCGAGACCTTCGACGTCGCCATCCCCGCCTTCTCACTCGATTTGCCAGGCACGCGGCGCACCGTCAATTGACGTTCACTTTGATTCCTCTTCCCGCCTTGCGGGGCGAGGAACCCAAGTTCTGCGAAGGCAGCCGCACTGACGCTCGTTATTGAGCCGCTGCAAATTCCGCCGGGTCGAAGTCATATTGCTTCGAGCAGAATTCGCAGGCGACGTGAATGCTACCATCCTCGGTGCTGTCTCTGATCTCCTCGGCGGAAAAACCCTCGAGGATGCCGCGGATCTTCTCCCTCGAGCATGAGCACTGGTCGGCGACCGGCACGCCGCCGAAGACGCGGACACCATGCTCGTGGAACAGCCGGTAAAGCAGCCGCTCGGCGCCGATAGTCGGATCGATCAGCTCGGTCGGTTCAATAGTACCAAGCAGCGCCAGCAGTTCCTGCCAGGAATTGTCGGTCGGGTCGTGGATTTCCTCACGCGGATCGCCGTCGCCCCCGGGAAGGTCGGGTACGCGCATGCGTTCCGGCGACTGCGGCAGGAATTGTGCCAGCAGGCCACCGGCGCGCCATTGCTCGCGGGCACCGCCGACGCCGGGCGTCAGAAGCTTGGCCACCGAAAGCCGTAGGTCGGTCGGAATCTGCTCCGATTGGCGGAAATAGGTGCGTGCGGCTTCTTCCAGCGTGACGCCGTCGAGCTGGACGATGCCCTGGTAGCGTTGCGTGTGGGCGCCCTGGTCGATTGTCAGCGCCAGGACGCCGCTGCCGAGCAGCGTCTGCGGCGACGTCTCGCCGGCAGCCGTCAAAGCCTCCAGCCGGTCGGCATCGAAGCGGGCATAGGCGCGCAGCGCGTGCGGCGTGGAGAAATCCGCGACCAGCATATCGACCGGCCCGTCGGTGCGGGTCTGCAGAATGAACTTGCCCTCGAACTTCAACGAAGTTCCGAGCAGGACGGTCAGCACACAGGCTTCGGCCAGTAGTCGTGCCACCGGCTCGGGATACTCGTGGCGGCTGAGAATAGCGTCGAGCATCGGCCCGAGCTGGACGGTACGGCCGCGCACGTCGAGCGGGCCGACCTCAAACGGCACGACATGGTCGTCGCCGGCGTAGCCGAACTCGCCGAGCTTGGGTTGATGTTCAGCCAATTGACGAGTTTCCAACATGACAAAGCTCCGGGGCGCGGCGATGCCGCCCTCCGGGGCGCATGCGACGAGACGCGCTCGATTTGCGTGATGCGCCTGAGATAGGCACCACGAACTCCCGGATCAAGGCGGCCCGGATCAAGCGCCCAGGCACCAGGCCAAAACCGCCTTCTGGGCGTGGAGCCGGTTCTCGGCCTCGTCGAACACCACCGAATGCGGCCCATCCATGACCTCGTCGGTAACCTCCTCACCGCGATGCGCCGGCAGACAGTGCATGAACAGCGCGTCCGGCTTGGCTTTCGCCATCAGGGCCGCGTTGACCTGATAGGGCAAGAAGACATTGTGGCCGCGCGCACGGTGCTCCTGACCCATCGAGACCCAGCAGTCGGTGACGATGCAGTCGGCCTCGTGAACGGCCTCCTCGGGCGAACGAGTGAATTTCAGCTTGCCGCCATTGGCCTTCGACCAGTCGACATGCCTCTGAGCCGGTTCGCTGCCTTCGGGCACGGCGACGTTCAGCTTGAAGCGGAACCGCGCAGAGGCCTCCAGTAAAGAATGCAGGACATTATTGCCGTCGCCGGTCCAGGCGATCGTCTTGCCGGCCACCGGACCGCGGTGCTCTTCGAAGGTCATGATGTCGGCCATCAACTGGCAGGGATGGGTTTCGTCGGTCAGCCCGTTGATGACGGGCACCGTAGCGTTTTCCGTCAGTTCCAGCAGCCGGTCATGCGAGGTGGTGCGGATCATGATGGCATCGACATAGCGCGACAGCACCTTGGCCGTGTCTGCAATAGTCTCGGAACGGCCAAGTTGCATCTCGGTGCCAGTCAGCATGATCGTCTCGCCACCCAACTGCCGCATGCCGACGTCGAACGACACGCGCGTGCGCGTCGAGGGCTTGTCGAAGATCATCGCCAGCACCTTGCCTTCGAGCGGCTTGGTGCGTTCGCCGGCCTTGAGCCTCGCCTTTCGCACAGCTGCGTCGTCGAGCATGAAGCGCAGATCGCCTTCGGAAACGGCGGAAAGATCGGTGAAGTGGCGAAGGGACATCAGGAATTCCAGGATTACTTCGCGGCGGCAGCGACGATGGCATCCGCCAGGCTCTTGGCGCCGGCACGAATGCGCTCGAGCCCCTCGTGGATCTCGGCATCGGTGACGGTGAGAGGCGGCAACAGACGGATAACGTTGTCGCCGGCCGGAACCGTCAAGAGATGCTGGTCGCGCAGTGCCACCGTAACCTTGGTGTTGGGCATCGCGCATTTAAGGCCGAGCATCAGGCCGGTGCCCCTGATGCTTTCGATAACGTCCGGAAATTCGTCGGCGACACCGGCCAGCCCCTGTTTCAAGAGCAGCGCCTTGCGCCGGACGTCATCGAGAAAGCCGTCTTCCAGCACCACGTCGAGCACGGCGTTGCCGACCGCCATGGCCAGCGGATTGCCGCCGAAGGTGGTGCCGTGCACGCCGGCGGTCATGCCGGCCGCTGCCTCGTCGGTGGCGAGGCAGGCGCCCATCGGGAAGCCGCCGCCGATGCCCTTGGCCACCGCCATGAGGTCGGGTGTGACACCCGCCCACTCATGCGCGAACAGCTTTCCGGTGCGGCCGACGCCGCATTGGACCTCGTCGAAAATCAAGAGCAGTCCGTGCTGATCGCAGAGCTGCCTGAGCCGCTTCAGCGATTGCGACGGCACTTGCCTGATGCCGCCCTCACCTTGCACCGGCTCGATCAGGATCGCCGCGGTTTCAGGCGTGATCGCCTTTTCGGCGGCGTCGATGTCGTCGAAGCCGACTTGGTCGAAGCCGTCGACCTTGGGGCCGAAACCTTCCAGATATTTGTACTGGCCGCCGGCGGCGATGGTCGCCAGGGTGCGGCCATGGAAGGCGCCTTCGAAGCTGATGGTGCGGAAGCGCTCGGGATGGCCCTTGACGAAGTGATAGCGCCGCGCCGTCTTGATGGCGCATTCAAGCGCCTCTGCGCCGGAATTGGTGAAGAACACCTTGTCGGCGAAGCTGGCGTCGGCCAGCCGCTCGCCGAGCCGGCTCTGTCCCGGAATCTCGTACAGATTGGAGACGTGCCAGAGCTTGGCGGCCTGTTCAGTGAGGGCCGCGACCAGATGCGGATGGCTGTAGCCCAATGAATTCACGGCGATGCCGCCTGCGAAATCGAGATATCGCTCGCCCTTGTCGGTGACCAGCCAGGTGCCTTCACCGTGGTCGAAAGCCAGGGGTGCGCGAACAAAGGTCTCGAAAAGCGCCGAACCGCTCATTATATGCGTCTCCGGAACCGGAAAATCAAAAAGCCGCCAAAGCGGCGGCCCTTGTGGCTTATCGTGTTTTTCGGCCGTGAAGTCAACGAAAAGGTCGCGCAAGGACGTGCGGCAAGCCCCCCAGCACAATGCCGGCTCATAAGCGACCGGGCAAGTTGGGGAAAACCGAAAAAACCGATTCGTGTTGGCCTTGGGACTCTTGTCACCGAGTCAGCGCATAAGGTAATTGTAGTAGAGAAATAACTAGATTTCGTGCGGCGGACCTAATCACCCGATATATGTGGTGTCTGCCCGGCAGAAGCCGGGTCGGGAATGGATTCCGATTGCCGCACTTTTCAGCAGGAGCGCGGTCTCATGAACTGGACTGACGAGCGAGTCGAACTTCTCAGAAAATTGTGGTCGGAGGGTCTCAGCGCCAGCCAGATCGCCGCACAGCTTGGTGGGGTCAGCCGCAATGCGGTCATCGGCAAAGTGCACCGGCTGAAACTGTCCGGCCGCGGACGCACAACCGCATCACCGGCACGCCAGAAGAAGACGGTACAGGGATCGACGATCCAGAAATCGGTGTCGCGGGCAGCAAGCGCCACGCGCCATGCCACCACGTCGATGTCGATCGGTGCGACCGCGCTCAAGGCGCAGTTCGATGCCGAACCGGTGTCGCGCCACTATATCCGCCCGGTCGAAAACGTCGTCGTGCCGATCTCCCGGCATCTGCAACTCGTCGAGCTGAACGAGCGCACCTGCAAGTGGCCGAATGGCGATCCGCTTTCGGAAGACTTCCATTTCTGCGGCAACGACGCCGCCGAAACCGGACCCTACTGCAAGTACCACGCCCGGGTGGCGTTCCAGCCGGCGTCGGAGCGGCGGCGGAGCAGGTGAATGGTGGCGGCTTGAGCCTGGCGTAAGAAGCAAGGCTCCCATTTAGCCCTATTCACTATTCACCTCTCTTCAAAGCCACCCATTCTTGCGAAACCGCCAGTAAAGAAACGTGCAGATCAGGGCGATTGCCGCCAGTACGGCCGGGTAGCCATATTCCATCCTCAGTTCCGGCATGTCGCTGAAATTCATGCCGTAGATGCCGGCGAATGCTGTCGGCACGGCCAAGATGGCGGCCCATGAGGCAAGCTTCTTGGAGATCGCCGTCTCCTGACTCTGGCCGACCAGAAGGCTCGCCTCGAAGGCGAAGGCGAGAACCTCACGCAGGCTGTCGATCTTTTCCTGGACCGTGCGGATGTGGTCGGTGACGTCGCGAAACAGCGGGTGCATGGCTGTATGGATTTGCGGCAGATCGGCGCTGGTCAGCCGCCGGCAGACCTCCACCAGCGGCAGGGCCGCATTACGCAGGCGCAAGAGATCGCGGCGCAGCATGTAAAGCCGCTCGATGTCGGAGCCGGTCATCGGCTTCAGCAGAACCTTGTCCTCGATCGCCTCGACCTCGTTTTCGATCTGCTCGAGCACCGGCATGTAGTTGTCGACGATGAAATCGAGAATGGCGTAGAGGACGAAATCCTCGCCCTTGGCGAGGGAATGCGGACAGCTTTCCCAGTGCTGGCGAACGGCGGCGTAGGAGGTCGACGGGCCATGCCTGACGCTGACAATGTAGCCAGCGCCGACGAACAGATGCGTCTCGCCGAAGGTGACACGGCTGTCGATCAGCTGCGCCGTGCGGGCAACGATGAACAGGGCATCACCATATTGCTCGATCTTCGGCCGTTGGTGCGGATGCTCGGCGTCCTCGATCGCCAACTCGTGCAGATGGAATTGCGCCTGGACGCGCAGCAATAAATTGCGGTCGGGCTCCAGCAGTCCGATCCAGACGACATGGCCCGGCTTCCCGGCCCATTCGCCGGCTTCCTCGATCGGTATGTCGGCGATGCGCCGCCCAGCCGTATAGACGCCGCAAGCGATTATGCCCGACATCGGCGGCGCGGGAGCAAACTCGCGGACATATTCCATCCCAGCCTCCTGAAGGCAGGCTTTCATCGCGGAACTGAGAAGTCGGCGCGTCGAAAGCTTAGCGCAATTTGCTCTCAGGTGGCGAATCCGAAATTCGCATTAGTGTCGAGCAGCAGGGGAGCTGCTTTTCGGATTTGAGAGCCACTCCACCAAGTGGCAACTCTAGCGGCCACCACGTTTTGTTTCGAGAACTCACTTCGCAGGCAGCGTTGCGGGAAGAATTATCTTATCCGTCTTGTCGCCCTTCGGGCGATCGGCCGGCATCTGATCGCCGGTGACGATATAGTAGATCGTCTCGGCGATGTTGGTGGCGTGGTCGCCGATGCGCTCGATGTTCTTGGCGCAAAACAGGAGATGCGTGCAGGGCGTGATGTTGCGTGGGTCTTCCATCATGTAGGTCAACAACTCGCGAAACAGCGAGGTGTACATGGCATCGATCTGGTCGTCGCGGTCGCGCACGAAACCGATTTTCTCCACCGACCGCGACGCGTAGACGTCGAGCACTTCCTTGAGCTGGGTCAGTGCCAGATTGGCCAAAGCCTCGAGGCCGCGGAACAGGCTGTTCGGCTGGCGCCCGTCGGCGACGGCAACCACCCGCTTGGCGATGTTCTTGCCGAGGTCGCCCACCCGTTCGAGGTCCGCCGAGATGCGGATCGCGCCGACGATCTCGCGCAGATCCGTCGCCATCGGCTGGCGCTTGGCGATGATGATGATCGCCTTGTCGTCGATCTCACGCTGCCCCTCATCCAGAACCAGGTCGTCTCGAATGACTTTCTGGGCGAGCCCCGGATTCGCATTGACCAGCGCCGCTACTGCCTGCTCGACCATGCGCTCGGCATGCCCGCCCATCGCCGCGATGCGCTTCGACAGATATTTCAGCTCCTCGTCATAGGCGCTGACGATGTGCACGGACTGCATGGACGAATGCCTTCCCGGATCTTCTGGTTGAGTCGTTCGCTCGAATCCCCGCTGATACGCTAGCCGGATGACAGAAAAAAGAAACGGCCCATCATGTGGTAGATAGTACGGCGTCAGCGAGCCGGCAAATGGACCGTGAACGCCGCGCCCTTGCCGACCTCCGACCTGATGGAGAGTCTGGCGTTGTGGCGGGTTAGGATATGCTTGACGATGGACAGGCCAAGGCCGGTGCCCTTTTGGGTCCGGCTGTTCTCGACATCGACGCGGTAGAAGCGCTCGGTGATGCGCGGGATATGTTCTTCGGGGATGCCGGGGCCGAAATCCCTGATGGTGACGTCGATGCCCGGCTCGGGATCGCTGTCGCCGCGCGTGATCGACACCACGACGCGTCCACCGGACTGACCGTATTTGCAGGCGTTTTCTAGCAGGTTTTCAAAAACCTGGAAAAGCTCGTCGCGATCGCCGGGCACGTCGAGCGGCCCTTGCGCGAAATCCCGCTCGATGACGACGCCGCTTTCCTTGGCCAGCGGCCCAAGCGAATCGATGACGCTGTCGATGGCCTGGCGCAGATCGACCTCGGTTCCCGGCTTGAGATAGGGCTTCATCTCCAGGCGTGACAGCGACAGAAGGTCGTCGATGAGGCGCGCCATGCGGCTGGTCTGGTTCTGCATGATCTGCAGGAACTGCTCGCGTGCCGCGGGGTCGTTGCGGGCCGGCCCGCGCAGCGTCTCGATGAAGCCAGCGATCGAGGCGAGAGGCGTGCGCAACTCGTGGCTGGCATTGGCAATGAAGTCGGCGCGCATTCTGTCGATCCGGCGCGCCTCGCTCTGGTCCTTGAACACCAGCACGTAGAGATCCGTGGCGTGGCCGACAGAAGACGCGCTCACCCGATAAGCTCGTTCGACCGGCAGCTTCTCGATGTAGTCGACGCTGTCCGAAGCGACGTTGCCCGACAAGATATTATCCAGCAAGGCCTGCATTTCCGGCGCGCGGAATTTCAGCGACAGCGATACGCCGGGGGCAATCCCACCAAAGGCTGCAAAGGCGGCGGCGTTGGCATGGACGATGGCGGCGGAGCGATCGAAAATGACCAGCGGATCGGCAACCGCCGCCGCGAGATATTCGCCGGAAAGCCGTTGCAGGCCGCTCGCCTCGATGGCCGCGGCATTTTCGGTCGATTGATGCGCGACGCCGGCCGGCAGCATCGCAGCGGCAACCAGCACGGCGCCTGCCAGCAGCACCACATAGCCGGATATGCCGGCAAAACCATAGACCATCAGAACTGCAACGAAGCCGGCCGCCAGCAGCCAGCGGCTGTTCCACAGCCGCATGGCGACGGCTTGCGCCCTGCCTTTCCGCTCTGTGCCGATGTCGGCCATTTGCGCTCCGTCGCCTGCGCTCCGTCTGCGGCCACCTCAAGAACTTCCTGCTGGACCGGCATGGAGGCTCCCAATAGCATGAGTCCGGAAGCTGGAAAGGTTCGTCTCGATGAAAAACGCCAAGGAAGGCCCCGCTACAGGTTCGTCGGGGCCGTTGAAGATCATGATCGACGGCAAGGAGCGGGAGTTCGACATCGAGGCCCCCACTCTTCCGGACTGGGTCGAGGACCGCAAGCTGACCGCCGGCGGCTATCCCTACGACAAGAAGATGAAGAGCGAGGGGTATGACGAGAGGCTCGAGCAGCTGCAGATCGAGCTGGTCAAGGCGCAGGCGTGGCTACAGTCGACGGGCAAGCGGGTGATGTCGCTGTTCGAGGGACGCGACGCCGCCGGCAAGGGCGGCACGATCTTCGTTTTGCGCCAGTATCTGAACCCTCGGACGGCGCGCAACGTGGCGCTGACCAAGCCAACACCCACTGAGCTTGGACAATGGTACTTCCAGCGCTACGTCGACCACTTCCCGACGTCGGGCGAATTCGTCACCTTTGACCGCTCCTGGTACAACCGCGCCGGCGTTGAACCGGTGATGGGATTCTGCACGCCCGCGCAGCACGAGCAATTTCTGGACGAGGTTCCGCATTTCGAGCGGATGATCCGCAACGAGGGCATCTATTTCTTCAAATTCTGGCTGAACATCGGCAGGGAAACGCAGCTTGAGCGATTCCATGACCGTCGCTGGAGCCCGCTGAAGAGCTGGAAGTTTTCGCCGATCGACATCGCCGGCATCACCAAATGGGACGACTACACCAAGGCGCGCGACCTGATGGTCGAACGCACGCACAAGGAGTTCGCGCCCTGGATCATTGTGCGGGCGAACGACAAACGGCGCGCACGGCTGGCGGTCATGCAGCGCATTCTCCTGTCACTTCCCTATGACGGCCGCGACCTCGACGTCATCGGCAAGGAGGACAAGAAGATCATCGGCGAAGGGCCGACTTTCCTCGAAAAATAAGCTCACCTCATCGATTCACGGCTCTCATGCCGCCATCCGGGCAATCCGCTGCAGCCGCTTCAGCGTGGTGTCGTCCTGCAGCGCCTGCTGGAAAAGCGAGATCTCCTGATCGATGCGGTCGCAGAGCGCGCCGGTGTCCCCCCTAAGCAGGTCGCGCGTCTGCAGCAGTGCCGCGACTGGCTTCTTGGCGAGCTGCCTGGCTCTGGCCAACGTGGCTTCCTCGACACTGACGTCCGTCACGATCTCGCCGACAAGGCCGAGCTGCCTGGCATCTTCGGCGGCGAGCGTGTCGCCGAGGCAGAAGAAGCGGAACGCACCGGCATAGCCGAGCTTCTGCGGCGCCAGGATGCTGGTCGCCGCGTCCGGCACCAGGCCGAAATCGACGAACGGCACCCGGAACGTGCTCTTGCTCGAGGCGATCACCATGTCGCAGTGGAACAGGATGGTGCAGCCGACGCCGACGGCGTCGCCGTCGACACAGGCAAGCACCGGTTTCGGGAACGTCGCCAGCGTGCGGAACATATCGGTGACGGCGGCGATCAATCGCCGATGTTTGGTGGCATCGAGAAATTCGGAGAAATCAGCACCGAGGCAAAAGCACCCGGCCAGGCCGCGCAGGACCACGACGCGGACGTCGTCATCGACAGCGGCTTCATGGAATGTCCTGGCCAGGCTTTCGTAGGCCCGCCTGTCCAGCACCGGGCGGCCGTCACCCGACGATACGGTGACGATCAGCGTGTGATTGCGGAATTCTGTTTTTGAGTGAACGTTCATGGCCCTCTCCAATCTTACGAGGCGCGTCTCTGTCCGAGCATGTCCGGGTACCCTCTGGCCAGCACCGGCGCAAAGTGATTGCGGCGCGATCGCACCACGTCGAGCGTGTGCTCGTTGAAGGTGAGCAGTGTGGCAACGACCTGCTGGTTGCCATAGGTCCGCTGATAGCCGAGCGGCGTTGCCAGGAAATGCAGTTGCAGCGCGCGAAGCACCCACATCGGCTCGAATTCGATGATCACCTGGTTGACGTTGCGCTTCAGACCCCACTCGACGAAGCCGGCGATCAGTTCGGTGCCCACCGTCGACACGCCGCGCCGGCCGTCGCGGAATCCCGGCGCAACCGCATAGCGGGTCAGTTCATAGACATTCGGCCCCGACGGTGGGGTTCCCTCATAAAGGTCCGCCAGCACATCGGTTAGAAGATGTGCCCGGGTCGTCGGCAACATACGCTGGTAACCGGCGAGCTCGCCATTGCGGATGACGATCTGGTGCACTGCCTCGTCGTGGTCGAATTGATCGATCTCGAGGCCATCGGGGCGCTGCAGATCGGTCCATCCCATCTCCTCGACGAAAATCTTGTAACGCAACCGATGAACTGCCTCCCAAAGGCCTGGGCGTTCCATCAATTCCTGGGTGGTGAGGGAAAAAAGCATTTGCCGTCTCCTAGGTTCAATAGGAAAATACGGCCGTGCTCCCCCGAGAAAATTACGCGATCACGTAGGCAAGAATTTCTAGGCCGGCGCGGCCGACCTAGTTAATATAGCCGCGCCTTATCGCTTCCGCGACGGCTTGGACCCGGTTGACGGCACCGAGTTTGCTTTTGGCGTTAAGAAGGTGTTTCTCTGACGTGTGTTCCGAAATGCCGAGAATTTGGGAAATCTCCCATTCGGACTTGCCAACGGCGGCCCATTGCAGGCATTCGCGCTCACGCGGCGTCAATTCGACATGGTCGATGGTTTTGCCCGCCATGGTGTGGAGCTGCATGGCGCGGCCAATCGCATAAGTCGAGACCAACGAGACCAACCCGAACTCGGCGCCCGACAATTCGACAGCCTCGCCGCCCAGCGACACCATGACGATCTGGCCATCGAGCGTGATCAGCGGGAAGGCCAACCCGTCGCGCAGCTTGAATTCACCGGCGTCGCCCATCACCTCGCCGCCGCTCTTGCCGATGCGGATGCCCTGAGACGCTTCCCGCCACTGGAACGGCGCCTGAAGCTGCTTCATGTGGCTGACGACGGGATCGTGATCGACGTAGTTGCGTGCGACGTAGCGCTCAAGCCATTCAGCCGGCCAGTCGCAAAGCAGCACATGGTTCTTTTGCTGATTTTTCGGCGTTCCAGGTTGCGGAACCGTCCCGGCCATCAGCGCCGTCAGCCCGAACCCGCTTGTTACCCCCAGCAGCTTTTCGCAGACGGCGGCCGCTGTGCCGGCGTGCTGCAACTGATCTATCAACTCCAGGGTACGATCGAAATGACCCATCGCAACATCTACCCCATGTTGCCTTCCGCACTTGAGACCAATGGCAGTGATCAACCCGCACTACGCCATCAACCCCGGACTGCAAAGCTGCTCCCTCTGTACGCCCCACCGCTCCTCTTGAGCCGGCATCATACAGTCACTTGCAAACTCACTAAACAATATCCCTAAATTGCCATGATGAAACCAAAAACCGTTGTGCCTGAGTTATTTTCGTACAAGAACCTGTGTTATTTCGTACGAAAGCCGGGGCAAGACTGGACGGAGTCGTCGCGTGGCGTTTCGGTGCATATCCATTTCATTGATCTCGATGCTGATCGGAGTGCAATCGCTTGCGGGTGCTGCGCGCGCTGCGGAGCCGCAGGTGCCGGTGTTTTGGGACGCCAAGGTGCGGCTGCCAAAGCCGGACCTTTCGATGCTGCCGCGGCTGCGATTCCTGACCACCACCGATTTCCCGCCCTTCAACTTTCTCGACGGGGCAGGCCGACTGTCCGGCTTCCATGTGGACCTGGCGCGCGCCATCTGCGCCGAGCTCGGCATTGCCGAAAAATGCCAGATCCAGGCGCTGCCCTGGGCCGAGCTCGAAGGCGCGCTGCGGAAAGGCGAAGGCGAAGCGATCATTGCCGGAATCGCCGCCACGCCGGAATCGCGGTCGAAATACGCGTTTTCACGCTCCTACCTGCAATTTCCGGCACGCTTCGTCGTGCCGAAGACACTGGCGCTGACGGAACCAATGTTCGACAAGCTGCGCAGCAAGCGTGTCGGCGTGATCGCCGGCTCCGGGCATGAGCGGATGCTGCGCGATTATTTCGGCGACGTCCAAATCGTCCCCTTCGCAAAGCCGGAGGAGCTTTATGGCGAGCTGAAAGCCGGCAAGATCGACGCCGCCTTCGGCGATGGCATGCGTTTTGCGTTCTGGCTCGGCGGTTCGGATGCGGCGGGCTGCTGCCGCTTTGCCGGCGGCCCCTATCTGGCGCCCGAATATCTCGGCTCGGGCATGGCGATCGCCACCAGGGCCGACGATCCGGCCCTGGCCGCCGCTTTCGACTATGCGCTGCAGGAAATTTCGGTGAAAGGCACGTTCGCCGAGTTCTATCTGCGCTATTTTCCGGTCAGCTTTTTCTGAGCTTGGCTGCTGGCTCAGGTCAGCGTGCGAAGGCGGGCCTTGGCGGCTCGCGCGATGGCGGCGACCGTCAGCGCATCGAGGTCGAGTTCCCGGCGGACGAGCTGCAGCACGCGCACCTCCTCCAGTCGCATTTCGAGATCGACGGCCGCGACCTCGAAGGCAGCGGCATAGGCGGTGTCACGCAGGCGGTCGGGCAGCGCCTCGGCGACGCGCGCCAGGACGCCCTCCAGCCCGTCCTTTTGTTGCAGCATTTTCTGGCAGGCCTGGGCGACCTCGACCAGCCGCTCCTGATTGAAATCCTCAAACACCGGCCAGGATCGAACGACGTCGCCGATCCGCGCCAGTTCGACATCGGTCATGTCGCGGTCTGACGCCGAGGTGATGACCATCAGGTAGATCATGGCTTCGTGTGGCGACAATGGCATTTACAACTCCTTGAGACGGGTCCCGAAGTTAGGAACGAGGGACCGGCGCCGCAAGGAAAAAGAGCCGCGATCGTTGACGCTCCGGTCAGGCCCTGAAGCCTGATCCATACCGATTAAATGGGACGGGGCTCATATCTTCTTGCCTGATCACGGTCCTGCCCGGAAACCGGGTTCCACTTTTCGGGATCATAGTCTAGAGCATGCGGCTGCCGGCACGGATGCCGGCAAAGCTGCAGGAAATAGCATCATGGCCGGACAACAGCCGATCGATCTCAGCCCGGAAGTCCTCACCGCGGCCGCCGAAAGCAAGGCGTGGCCGTTCGAGGAAGCGAAAAAGATCGTCGCCCGCTACGCGAGCAGCGGCTACCCGGAAACGGTGCTGTTCGAGACCGGCTACGGCCCGTCGGGGCTGCCGCATATCGGCACTTTCGGCGAGGTGGCGCGCACATCTATGGTGTGCCACGCCTTCCGCGTGCTGACCGAAGACAAGGTCAAGACGCGGCTGCTGTGCTTCTCCGATGACATGGACGGATTGCGCAAGGTGCCGGACAATGTGCCTAACAAGGACATGCTGCGCGCGTATCTCGGCAAGCCGCTGACCAGGATACCGGACCCTTTCTCCAATGAGTATCCGTCCTTCGGCGCCGCCAATAACGCACGGTTGCGCGCCTTCCTCGACCGTTTCGGCTTCGATTACGAATTCGCTTCCTCGACCGACTATTATACTTCCGGCCGCTTCGACGCGACGCTGCTCAAGATGCTCGAGCGCTTCGATAAGGTGATGGCAATTATGCTGCCGTCGCTGCGTGAAGAGCGGGCGCAGAGCTATTCGCCCTTCCTGCCGATCCATCCCAAGACCGGCATCGTCATGCAAGTCGCGATCGATGAGCGCAAGCTCGACGCCGGCACCATCGTGTGGCGCGACCCGGACACCGGCGAGCGCTTCGAGACGCCGGTGACCGGCGGTCATGCCAAGCTGCAATGGAAGCCAGACTGGGCGATGCGCTGGGCAGCACTCGGCGTCGATTACGAGATGTCCGGCAAGGATCTGATCGATTCCGTCAAGCTCGCCGGGCAGATTTGCCGTGCGCTCGATGCTCCAGCGCCGGAGGGCTTCAATTATGAGCTGTTCCTCGACGAGCACGGCCAGAAGATCTCGAAGTCGAAGGGCAATGGGCTAACCATCGACGAGTGGCTGACTTATGCGCCGACCGAGAGCCTTAGCCTTTATATGTTCCAGCGCCCGCGAACCGCGAAGAAGCTTTATTTCGACGTCATCCCGAAGGCGGTAGACGAATATTACACGTTCCTCTCTGCTTATCAGAAGCAGGATTGGAAAGAACGGCTGGGCAATCCGGTCTGGCACATGCATGACGGCAATCCGCCTATCATCGACCTGCCGGTGTCGTTCGCGCTGCTGCTCAACCTGGTCAGCGCCTCGAATGCGCAGAACAGGGACGTGCTGTGGGGCTTCATTTCGCGCCACGCACCGGGTGTGACGCCGGCAACTCACCCCGAACTCGACCGGCTGACCGAATATGCGATCCGCTATTTCGACGATTTCGTGAAGCCGGCTAAGGTGTACCGTGCCGCCGACGCGGTCGAGCGCGAGGCGCTGACCAAACTTTCGGAAGCGCTCGCCGCGCTGCCCGCTGACGCCGCCGGCGAGGCGATCCAGAACGCCGCCCTCAATGTCGCGCGCAAGATCGAGCGCTACCAGGATCGTTCCAAGCAGAGCCCTGAGGGTGGACCCGGCGTCTCCGTCGCCTTCTTCCAGATGATTTATCAGGTGCTGATAGGTCAGGAACGCGGGCCGCGCTTCGGTTCCTTCGCCGCACTCTACGGCATTGCCGAAACGCGTGAGCTCATTCGACGGGCGCTTGCTGGTCAGCTGGCGGCTTGAGGACGCCGTCCTGCTCCTCCAGGATCGAGCCCGGCGCCACAGGCGCGGATCGCGACGCAGCCGGGAGCGGCGGCAGGCCTGAGACGCTCGGCGCCGGCCCGAAGACGCCCTTTTTCGCTGCACGCGCCTTCTCGCCGGCTTCTATGTAAGCGCCGCCCTTGGCGGCGCGCGCCCAGCCGTTTTCGACCAACCATTGGCCGATATCCTGATTGCCGATCCGGCACTCGGCGGCGATCAGGTCACGGCCGCCTTCGGGCGGCACGGCACAGACCACCGCACGACCGCGCAGAAAAGCGCGGAAGGCAGTTCGCGCCCGGATGCCGCAACTCCAAGACTTGCCGCCGTCGGTGCAAGTCTCGTCCTGCTTGACGATGTCGATGCCGGAAACCGCAATCGAATAGCCCTTTGCCTCGATGACCCCGGCGGCCGGCGCGACCGGCTGGAACAGTTTCGTGCCTTTCCAGTCGTCAGGCATTTTCGTTTTTGGCGGCCTGGGCAGTCCGGCCAATGCCAGATCGCTCAACGGTGCGCGCGGCTCAATCCGTTCAAGCTCGTCGGAACCGAGCTGCGGCGGCACCACGATTTCCGGATCGATTGCCCTTGAATGCGTAGCCTGCTTGGCCGCCTCTGGTTTCGAGATGGCCGACGTAGCCGGCGCGGCGGGCTGGGGTTCAGCGCTGACCTGAATTTGCTCGCCAGGGCCGCCGCTTTGGTTCTGGACGGCGCGGCCGCCAGCGACAATTGCCGTGGCCATCGCCGGAATCGCCAGAACGGCCAAGGCAAGGTGAGGCAGACGCACCGGCCCCGCGCCTACTGGCTTGCCCAGACAATCCGCGCCACCCATTCGACATCACGCATGGGGATGTCGCGGTCCGGATGATCGGGATTGAGGGAGACCAGCGCGATCGACTTCGGTGTCTGGCGGTCGAGCACCTTGGCCATCACCTCGCCGGCATTGGTCTTGACGACGACGCGATCGCCCTTTCGTATGATAGCCCCCGGCTCGACGATCAGGACATCGCCATTGCGGTAAAGCGGCAGCATGGAATCGCCCTGGACCTTCAACGCATAGGAGGTTTCGGTTGCCCGTGCCGGCAGCTCGATCAGGTCCCATCCCTGCCCCGCCGGAAATCCGGCGTCGTCGAAGAAGCCACCGGCGCCCGCCTGGGCGAAGCCGAGCAGCGGCACCGACGATTTCTGCACGGGCAGTGCGCCGGAATTACCCCGGCCTTCGACCAGCCCCGCAAATTCATCCAGCGAGGCGCCGGTCGCCTCGATGATCTTGGCCAGCGATTCGGTCGACGGCCAGCGCGGCCGCCCATCCGAGGACAGCCGCTTCGATTTGTTGAAGGCCGTCGAGTCGAGGCCAGCGCGCCTGGCCAGCCCGGAGGCCGAAAGCGAATAACGCTCGGCGAGAGCGTCGATGGCGGCCCAAACGCGGTCATGCGAGAGCACCTTGCTCTCCTTCGAAACAGGAAAAAATACCTTCCCTGTTCTACCTCTTGGCCGCCATCTTGTCCACCGCCGAAGACGGCGTCACGCTGCCTCCTTGGCCTCGTTCCTGTCATAGGGATCGAAACGCTCATAGAAGGTCTCGCCCTTCTCGGCCATGTCGAGCAGCAGCTTCGGCGCCCTGAACTCGGCGCCGTATTTCTTCTGCAGGCGCTTGGCGATCTTGACGAATTTCTTCGCGCCGATGCCGTCGATGTAGGACAGTGCACCGCCTGTGTAGGGCGCGAAGCCGAAGGCCAGGATCGAGCCGACATCGGCCTCGCGTGGATCGGTAACGATGCCCTCCTCCATCACCCGTGCCGCCTCAAGCGCGATGGTGACCAGCAGCCGCTGCTTCAGCTCCTCATAATCGACCCTCTCCGGCGCCAGTTGCGGGTAGAGGTCCCTGAGGCCTGGCCACAGCTTCTTCTTGGCAGGTTTTGCCGGATAGTCGTAGAAGCCCTTGCTGTTCTTGCGACCCAAGCGACCGTGTGTGTCGACCATCGTGCTGATCAGCGCCATCTGCTTCGGGTCGACCGCCTTGTCGCCGAGATCGCGCATCGTCTGCTTCATGATCTTCTGGGCAAGGTCGATCGCGGTCTCGTCGGTCAACGCCAGAGGACCGACCGGCATGCCGGCGGCTTTCGCCGCATTCTCGATCATCGGCGCCGGAACACCTTCGATCAGCATCTTGTAGGCTTCCGACATGTAGCGCAGTACGCAGCGATTGACATAGAAACCGCGCGTATCGTTGACGACAATCGGGGTTTTCTTGATGGCGCGGACAAAGTCGATCGCGGTGGCCAGCGCTTTGTCGCCGGTCTTCTTGCCGAGGATGATCTCGACCAGCATCATCTTGTCGACCGGCGAGAAGAAGTGGATGCCGATGAAATTCTTTGGCCGCGCCGAATTCCTGGCCAGCGATGTAATCGGTATGGTGGACGTATTCGAGGCGAAGGTCGCCGAAGGCTTGAGCACAGCCTCGGCCTGTTCGGTGGCGCCCTTCTTTACGGCCGAATCCTCGAATACCGCCTCGACGACAAGATCGGAGCCGGCGAGATCGGCGTAATCGGCCGTCGGCGTGATCAGCGTCAGCAACTGGTCCTTGTCCTGTGGCTTGGCACGGCCCTTCTTCACCTGATCCGAGATAAGGTTGTCGGAATGCGCCTTGCCCTTGGCGGCAGACTCCATGTCACGGTCGAGCAGCACCACCGGAATGCCGGCCTTAGCCGTCACATAGGCAATGCCGGCGCCCATGAAGCCGGCGCCGAGCACGCCGATCTTCTTGAACCTCATTTCCGGCACACCGGCCGGGCGGCGCGCGCCCTTGTTCAGTTCCTGGAGCGACACGAACAACGAGCGGATCATCGCTGCCGCTTCCCTGGTCTGCATGATCTCGGTGAAATAGCGCTGCTCGATCCGCAAGGCGGTGTCGAACGGCACCAGCAAGCCCTCGTAAACGCATTTCAGGATGGCGGCAGCGGCGGGATAGTTGCCATAGGTCTCGCGGCGCAGGATGGCGATGGCCGGCGGCCACAGATTGGCACCGGCCACCGAATAGATCGGAGCGCCGGGCAGCTTGAAGCCTTTTTCGTCCCAGGGCGCCACCGGTTTCAAGCCGTTCCTGATCATCGCCTTGGCGGTTTCGACCAGCTTGTCCGGCTCGGCAATCTCATGGATCAGGCCCATCGACTTGGCCTTCTGCGGCGACAGCGTCTGGCCGGAGGTCAGCATTTGCAGCGCCTGCTGCTGGTCGGTCAGCCGCGGCACGCGCTGGGTTCCGCCGGCGCCGGGGAAAATGCCGATCTTCACTTCGGGAAGTGCCATCCTCACTTTGTCGGAATCGGCCGCGACACGGCCATGGCAGGCGAGCGACAATTCGAACGCGCCGCCCATGCAGGTGCCGTTGATCGCCGACACCCACGGCTTACCCGAGGTTTCCAGCTTACGGAACAGGCCGTTCATATAGCCCGCATTGTCGAACAGCGCCTTGGTCGCCTTCTCTGGGTCCTTTGCCTTGTCGGCGGCGAAGGTCGCCAGCATCTTCTGCAGCATGGTGATGTCGGCGCCGCCCGAGAACGTATCCTTGCCGGAGGTAATGACCGCCGCCTTGATCGCTGCATCGGTCGCCACCTTGTCGACGATGACGTTCAGCTCGAGCATCACCTCTTGGGTGAAGACGTTCATCGAACGGTCCGGCATGTCCCAGGTGACCAAAGCAATGCCGTCGGCGTCGGTGTCGAGGGTGAAATTGGTATAGCTCATCATCTCTCTCCGTCAGACGCGTTCGATGATCGTTGCGGTGCCCATGCCGGCGCCGATGCAAAGCGTCACCAGCGCGGTGTTCAGGTCGCGGCGTTCCAATTCGTCCAGCACCGTACCGAAGATCATCGCACCGGTGGCGCCCAGCGGATGGCCCATGGCGATGGCGCCGCCATTGACGTTGATCCGGTCATGAGGAATGTCGAAAGCCTGCATGTAGCGCAGCACCACCGAAGCGAAGGCCTCGTTAAGCTCGAACAGGTCGATGTCCGACAGCTTCATCTTCGCCCGCCTCAACAGCTTTTCGGTGACGTCGACCGGACCGGTCAGCATCAGCACCGGTTCGGAGCCGATGTTGGCAAAGGCGCGGATACGCGCGCGCGGCTTGAGGTCGAGCGTCTTTCCCGCCTTTTTCGAGCCGAGCAGCACGGCCGCCGCGCCATCGACGATGCCGGACGAATTTCCGGCATGGTGGACGTGGTTGACCTCTTCCACCTCGGGATGCTTCTGCACCGCGACGGCGTCGAAGCCGCCCATTTCGCCGGGCATGACGAAGGACGGGTTGAGCGCGGCCAGCGACTGCATGTCGGTCGAAGGCCGCATGTGCTCGTCGTGATCGAGAATGGTCAGGCCGTTCTGGTCCTTGACCGAGATCACCGAATTCTTGAAGCGGCCCTCGCCCCACGCCTTGGCGGCACGCTTCTGGCTTTCGACCGCGTAGGCATCGACGTCGTCGCGCGAAAACCCGTATTTGGTGGCGATCAGGTCGGCCGATATGCCTTGCGGCACGAACCAGCCGGGCAGGCCGACCGAAGGATCCATGAACCAGGCGCCGCCGGAGGCGCCCATGCCGACCCGCGACATCGATTCGACGCCACCGGCAATCACGATCTCGTCGGCGCCTTGCGCGATCTTGGCGGCGCCGAAATTGATGGCGTCGAGGCCCGAGGCGCAGAAGCGCGATATCTGCATGCCAGGCGCCTTGGTGTCGTAGCCGGCCTCGAAAGCAGCGGCACGTGGAATGACTGCACCCGCCTCGCCAACCGGATCGACACAGCCGAAGATGATGTCGTCGACGGTGCCGGTGTCCAGCCCGTTGCGGTCGCGGATCGCCTCGAGCACCTTGGCGCCGAGCCGCACCGCCGGCACTTCGTGCAGCGAGCCATCCTTCTTGCCCCTGCCGCGCGGCGTGCGCACGGCATCATAGACGTAAGCTTCGGCCATTTTCCTGCTCCTTGGCTTTGCTGAAAGTCGCTCAGAGAGAGCGCCCGATCAGCAATTTCATGATCTCGTTGGTTCCGCCGTAGATGCGCTGGACGCGGGCGTCGCGGAACATGCGCGCAATCGGATATTCATTCATGTAGCCATAGCCGCCATGCAATTGAAGGCATTCGTCGACGACTTTTCCCTGCAGGTCTGACAGCCAGTATTTGGCCATCGAGGCCGTCACCGGGTCGAGGCCGCCGTTAATGTGGCGGGCAACGCAGTCATTATAGAAGACGCGCCCAATGGTCGCCTCGGTCTTCAATTCGGCCAGCTTGAACTGGGTGTTCTGGAATTCGATGATGGCCTTGCCGAAGGCCTTGCGCTCCTTGACGTAGTCGATGGTAAGAGCCAGCGCCCGCTCGACCATGGCGATAGCAGTGGTGCCGATCTGCAGCCGCTCCTGCGGCAATTGCTGCATCAGCTGGACGAAGCCCTGGCCTTCCTCGTTGCCAAGCAGGTTCGAGGTCGGCACACGCACGTCGTTGAAGAACAGTTCCGACGTGTCGTTGGCCTTGAGGCCGATCTTGTCGAGGTTGCGGCCGCGCTCGAAGCCCTCCACCTCGTCGGTCTCGACGACGATCAGCGAGATGCCCTTGGCACCCTTCTGCGGATCGGTCTTGGTGACGACGATGATGAAGTTAGCGAGCTGGCCGTTGGTGATAAAGGTCTTCGAGCCGTTGAGCTTGTACTGGTTGCCGTCCTTTTCGGCGCGCGTCTTGACGCCCTGCAGGTCGGAGCCCGCACCCGGCTCGGTCATGGCGATGGCGCCGATCAGTTCGCCGGTCGCCAGCCTCGGCAGCCATTTCTTCTTCTGCTCGTCCGAGCCGTAATGGAGGATGTAGGGGGCGACGATCGAATTGTGCAGGCCAATGCCGAACCCGTCGACGCCGACATGGGCGATCGCCTCGATGATGGCGCTCTCATGCGCGAAGCTGCCGCCCGAGCCGCCATATTCCTCCGGCATCGAGGCGCAGAGCAGGCCGGCCGCACCCGCCTTCAGCCAGCTTTCGCGGTCGACCATCTCGTTCTTCTCGAACTCGTCGTAACGCGGCGCGATCTCTTCCGACATGAAGCGGTGCGCCATGTCATAAAGCATGCCGACCTCGTCCGCCGCCCAGGCGGGTTTTGGAAGGCCAAGGATTTCGGCGGGACTGGTCATGTTTATTCTCTGATCCTCCTTCCAAGCACGCCGCCAGAATTGAGGCTGGCGCGCTGCCGTGGCGCCCTCTCCCGGCCGCTTCGCGGCCACCCTCCTCGCGAGGAAGAGGGGAGCCTAGAACGCTTCGGCCGGCAGCGCCATCAATGTGTCGGCGCCGCTGGAGATGCGGGCAAGGTGCGCCGCCGTCTCCGGCATGATCCGCTCCACGAAGAAGCGCGCCGTCACCAGCTTGTTGTCGTAGAAAGACGAAGCGCCGTCGGCGCCATTCGCCAATTTCGCTGCGGCCACCCTGGCCATCTGCGCCCACATATAGCCCAGCGCCACCAGGCCGAAGAGATGCATGTAGTCGGTCGAGGCGGCACCGGCATTGTCGGGCTTGGCCATGCCGTTCTGCATCAGCCACATCGTCGCCGCCTGCAGATCGTTGAGGCTCTTCTTCAGCGCCTTGGTGAAGGGCGCCATCTTCTCGTCGGTGCGGTTCTCCTCGCAGAACTCGCCGACTTCCCTAAAGAACGCCTGCACCGCGCGACCGCCATTCAAGGCCAGCTTGCGGCCGACGAGGTCGAGTGCCTGGATGCCGTTGGCACCCTCATAGATCATGGCGATGCGGGCATCGCGGACGAACTGGCTCATGCCGTGCTCTTCTATATAGCCGTGGCCTCCGAACACCTGCTGCGCCATTACCGCATGATCGAAACCCTTGTCGGTGAGCACGCCCTTGACCACCGGCGTCATCAGCCCGGTGTAGTCGTCGGCGGCCTGGCGGTCCTTGTCGTCACCGGAGCGGTGAGCGATGTCGGACTTGATCGCCGTCCACAGCGCCAGCGCCCGACCGGCCTCGTTGAAAGCTTTCATGGTCATCAGGCTGCGGCGGATGTCCGGATGGACGATGATCGGATCGGCCTTCCTGTCCGGTTCTTTCGGCCCCGACAGCGAGCGGCCCTGCAGGCGATCCTTGGCGTAGGAAACCGCATTCTGGTAGGCAACTTCCGACAGCGAGAGCCCCTGCAGGCCGACGCCAAGCCGCGCCTCATTCATCATGGTGAACATGGCTTTCAGCCCGCCATTGGCCTCGCCGAGCAGTGTGCCTTCAGCGTCGTCGTAATTCATGACGCAGGTCGAATTGCCATGGATACCCATCTTCTCCTCGATCGAGCCACAGGAGACGGTGTTCTTCTCGCCCGGATTGCCTGATGCATCGAGCTTGAGCTTCGGCACGATGAACAGCGAGATGCCCTTCACGCCATCCGGCGCGCCCTCGATACGGGCCAGCACGAGGTGGACGATGTTTCCCGACATGTCATGCTCGCCGGCCGAGATGAATATCTTCTGGCCGGAGATCCTATAGGTGCCGTCGCCATTTGGAACGGCCTTGGTGCGCAGCAAGCCGAGATCGGTTCCGCAGTGCGGCTCGGTCAGGTTCATGGTGCCGGTCCAGGCGCCCTCGACCAGCTTCGGCAACCATGTCGCCTTCTGCTCTTTGGTGCCATGGGTGATGATCGCAGCGATCGCACCTTGCGTCAGTCCGGCATACATCATCAGCGACATATTGGCCGACACCATATATTCGGCAACCGCAGTATGCACTGCATAGGGCAAGCCTTGCCCGCCAAACTCGACAGGTGCGGCGAGCCCCATCCAGCCACCTTCGCGATACTGGTCGAAGGCTTCCTTGAAGCCTTTTGGCGTCGTCACCGACCCGTCGACATGGCGCACACAACCTTCCACGTCGCCGACACGGTTGAGCGGCTGCATGACGTTTTCGGCGAGCTTCGCGCCCTCGGCAAGGATGGCCTCGAGCACATCCGGCGTCGCGTCGGAAAATCCGGGAAGATTGGAATAGCGCTGATAGCCCAGCACCTCGTTCAGCACGAACAGCGTGTCCCGGATCGGCGCTCTGTAGATCGGCATGCGTTTCCTCCACCATGCGGTCTTGGCCCCGAAATCAGCCTCAGCATATGAGGATGGCAGACGGACCAACGTTGCGGTCGAGATAACAAATATTGACGTTTGCGTAAACGTCAATTCTGCGATGGGGCAAATTTTCTCCCGCGCGCCAAGACGGCAAACGGCGAAGGACGGTAACGACGAAGAACCGCGCGGCGAAAACACCGCGGGATTGATAATTAAAAAAAAGGGAAGGTTTTGTTATAAAAGCAACCCAGCCAGACGCGCCGCACGCAAGACAACACATATTCGTGCACGGGAACAACAAGGGCACAAAGAG